>JBGAJA010000003.1:0-272723 GCA_044225175.1 Candidatus Omnitrophota bacterium
GGAGTATTTAACTACATCAAAGAAGATGTGGATAAGTACACGAAACAGGCTATTCCTAGAAAGTATTTTTCAGGTGGAGCCTCAAGTTATAGCCGTGGGTTTGGAGAAAATACTCCTATTCAAAGGTTCTCAAAAGACCACAGACCTTCTAAATCTGGCCTATTTTTTGATTCAGCGCAAATATCGAGCTTGGAAGTAGCCAGGGTAGAGTTAATCAGATGGACTCAGCCAGTATTAAAGATGTGGCAAAGCTTAACAAATTTAAGCTCTATCACACGTGTAAAACAGGGGTCCACTCAAGTAGATCCAAAAGTACTAAAATATTGGGCCCTTTTAATGAGTACAATTGGACTAGAAAAGAGTCAATTGTTAAAAGCTGTTGTAAAAGCAATGGAAGGAGATGACAATCCAGCAAGGTATCTTTCTATCGGCCTAAAGGATTTGGATCTTCGACCTGCAGACGTAGAGTATTTCCTTTCAGAGATAGGAGAGCAGGGCAAGACTAAATATATAGAAGCTATTGAAAAAATTAAAAGAACTTTAATAAGTTTCGAGCTTGCAGAGAAATTCTTTGGTGCAAAGGAGTCGATTCAGTATCAACTAGAGAATAATTTGACAATTTTAATTAAATTTTTAAATGTTGTACTAATTGAAGGGCCTATTCAAAAAGAATTTGCTCAAATGAATTTGGCAGATCTAGGAGAGTTACAAGGAAAACTACCTCTTCAGATAGGAATCAGAAATACTGGTAGGATTTATATGCTTCCACCTTCAGGACATTTAGAACAAGATTCTGATCATATGCTTAAGATACTTTTTGCTCCTTTGTCAAAAGATGTCCGTTTTGGTATAGATCTTCTAGATGGAAACCTAGCGGGAACTAAAATACATACCCTATTGAGACAATCTGTTGATTTAGCTAATCAAAGATTTAGAGATCGCAATGCGCCAATAGCTGATCAGACATCCTTATCGCAGAGTAATCCAACAAAAACTGACATAGCTGGTATTGATCTAAACTCTGCTGATTTAAAGAAACCGGAAGACTTTCGGGAAACTTTTTCAACGTTTATGGTCTCCATGGTCTATAACCCAATATACCCATTAACCACAGCTGCCGTAGCTTCAGCAGTTGCGGGGTATTTTTTTTATTCTCCTGTGCTCTTAGGAGGAGGAATGGTAGCGGCAGCTGCTTCTTTAGTTGGGAATCGTCTCAATGAATCTTCTCAAGTTACGCCAGGGAAGTCGTATAGAATTGTCATGGAAGGAGCTTTATTATATATTCAAGATCTTAAGAATAAACAATGGCTAAGTCATAGAACTGGCCAAAGAGTCTCTGTTAATGAAGATATTTTCGAGGCCGTTGGGATCATTTCTCAAGAAAATCCTCCTTCAACTGTTGTGACAATTATTTTACCAAGATTTGTTGATAAAACAGATTTACAATTATTGAAGGAAAGATACCCTTCTTTCCAATTCAAAAATTATTCTAGGGTCAGAAAAACTGCTATTGCGAGCGTCATAGCGGTTTTATTGGTAGGAGGAGTGTTTTTAGGGGGGCTAGAGGCGGCAAGTCATTTAGATGTTCAGATGTCAGCAAGAAAATCTATTAGTGGGTATGAGAGAAGCCCTTTAACAAGCCAATTGGACGCCAAATTGACGAGTGACATTAAAGATTTGTTTAGATTGCTTTCGGGATCAGAAAGAAGTTCTTTTAATTATTTGGTGGGCGTGAAATCAACTTTGCGAAGGGCATGGCTTCTTCCTTCACCACAGATCAAAGAAATGATCATCAATGAAGCTGCTTCATATCCGTGGACGAAGGTGCCTCAGGGTATTTTTAAGCAAGAAGAAATTGAGCAATGGCTTTGGGACAATCGCAATAGTTCGGATCTAGAGAGGTATAAAATGATCATGATTCTTTATACTAGCCTATTTAATGATACACCTACTCCTCCAGTGAGTGCCATCACATTTTATAATCGCCTGCGACAAGATGGTGTTACGAATCCAGCCATTAAGCGTACAATTCAATCGTATAGAGAAACCGGACAAGAAGGGGTTCCCTATTATTGGCAATATGGTACATCGCGCAGTATATTTGGAGGAAGCGATGGAGCCATGATCAGCCGAAATCAAAATGAGAATGTAGGTGGTATTGACTTAAACTCTTCTAATTTAAATTTACACATCAAACGTGATCCAAATGGTAAGATTCTTCCTTTCTCTCAGCAGGATTTCGCCCAATTAAATCAAATGGAAGGTTTTATTCCTGTCATTCTTGAGATTATTCCTGCCTTCTCAGTAGGTTCTTCACTCCAAGGCATGCCAATTCTAAAAGAACTACAAAGTAATTTTTAATTCATCAGGAAATTATCGACATACTTAATTAGAGAAGTAATCTATGAACTGTAAGATAGCGCTACCTTATATTTTTACCAATGAAACCCATTGTAATGCAGAATGTTAGATTATTTAATAAATATTGACATATTGATGCATAATTCTTATAATTTTTCCGTATTTAGTAAAGAAAGCGTTATCTAGAAATATGGATGACAAAAGCAGGTAGACTTCAGTAGTTTCAATTACCCCCGATAAGGCCAATGCCTTATCCAACGAAAGGAAAAGAAACATGAAATACCTCATTCTTACCGTTCTTGTTTTGAGCTTCAGCAGTTTATCCTATGCATGTCCTCAAGAAGAACCTATTTGTGTTGATCAACTCGGTGACCAATCCGTTGGATGGATTTTTTTAACAGGTGATCGTCCAGTGGTCAAGACTGTCCGTGTCATTGGTGGAGCTAAGGGTCTTAAATAGTATTTGGAAATGAAGGTAACTTAAAGTTTAGAAGTTTGAAAAAGCCGCTAGTTTTTTAGCGGCTTTTTTCTTGTGTGGTATACTGGTTTTCTTATGAAGAACATTTCTTTATGCTGCCTGGCTGCTTTATTGCTGATCATATCATATCCTCAGCTGAGTTTTTGGCTGTTGGCTTGGGTTGCAATTGTTCCATTGCTTTTTATCCTAGACGGGAAATCTAAGGGTAAGGCATTTAAGTGGGGATTTCTTTTTGGCTTTCTATATTTCTTTGGCGTCTTAGGCTGGCTTGTTTACGTCACATATCCGGGTACGTTTCTGTTGTGTACCTACCTGGCTCTTTATCCAGCCATATTTGCCGCAGGTTTTGTTTATTTTAAAGATCTCCCTTTAATTCCTCGCATTTTCGTTTTGGCTTCTCTTTGGACAGTTTTAGAGTTTATGCGTTCGACTCTTTTTACAGGATTCGGCTGGGCCACGCTTGCTCATTCACAGTATACAAATCTTTGGATGATTCAGATTGCAGATATTGTGGGGATTTATGGAATATCTTTTTTAATCATCTTGGTTAATTTAGTTGTTTTTGAAACCCTCAAGAAAAAAGAAAATTCTCAATACATCCGTCGATTGCAATTTATCACTGCCTGTATTTTGATCTTTTGTTTGCTTTATGGCCTATGGACTTTAAAAACAGCGCATTTTTCATCTTCCATTAAAGTAGCTGTTGTTCAGAGCAATGTGAAAGAAAGAATTCAATGGACTCCAGGGGACATGTCTGTGACCCTAGACAAATATATGGCATTGACGGATGCAGTATCCAAAACCCATCCAGACATTATTGTTTGGCCTGAAACATCATTACCAGGTGTTCTAAGTGATAATCCGTCTTATTTACAAAGAATACAGCTTAAAGCCATGGATTTAAATATTCCTATTCTCATGGGGTCTGTCCTTGATGAAGGGGACCATTATTTTAATTCTGCAATACTTGTTGGAGATAAGGGAGCTGTGAAAGGACATTACAATAAGATTCATCTTGTTCCTTTTGGTGAATTCTTACCGCTTAGGCCCATTTTAGGATGGCTCAATGCAAGTATTGATGTCGAAGATTTTACTTCAGGAACCGAGTATACTGTTTTTTCAGTGGGGAAAAGTGGTCGCAAATTTGGAGTGCTTATTTGTTTTGAGGACACTTTGCATGATTTACCTCGTCAATTTGTTAAAGCTGGTGCGGAATTCTTTGTGAATATGACCAATGATGCCTGGTTTAAAGACACCAAAGCTCCCTTTTTACATTTATCCGGTGCAGTTTTTGAGTGCATTCAAAACAAACGTTCCATGGCACGGGCAGCTAACACTGGAGTCAGCGGCTTTATTGATCCTCTAGGAAGAATTCTTGAATTGGTTCAAGATGAAAAGGGAAAAAAGACTTTTATCACAGCATTTGCTGCCAGGGAGATTCCTCTTAATCATCAAATGACTTTTTACTCAAAATATGCAGATATTTTTACATACCTTTGTTTTGTGTGTATACTAGGTGGGATTTTTATAGGGAGAAGATATGCAAAAAAGAATTTTATTGGTGGATGATGATCCTGCAGTACATTTTATTGTTGCACCAATTCTAGCCAAAGAAGGTTTTCATGTGATTTCAGCCAAGCATGGAGAGCACGGTCTTCATTTAGCGTTGAACGAACGTCCAGATTTAATTATTTTAGATGTTATTATGCCGGGAATTAAGGGCCGCGAGTTATGTATTAAAATGAAAGCTTATGATGTTCTTAAAAATATTCCTGTCATTTTTCTGACGGCTAAAGAATCCGAAGACGATATTAAAGCAGAATTAGATGCAGGGGCAATCACCCATTTAACCAAACCAATCGACCCAACCCAATTAGTTAGCGTTATCAAAAGTATATTAGGAACATGAGCAAAGAATTTAGACGACAATTCAAAATGGCCATGGCTCGTTTTGCTTTTTATTTTTTTACGGGCTTATTTAATATTTTACCGTACTTTATGGTGCGGTTTATCGCAAAATTTCTATTGCCTACGGCTTTTTGGATGCTCAAACGTATGCGCAAGCATGCTATGGAAACATTACAGATTGCTTTAGGGGAAGAAAAGTCGCCGGAAGAATTACGGGTGATCTGTAAGAAATGTTTTTATAATTTAGGTAGAGGGTTTGTCGAGTTGGCTTATTGCATTGTCCATCCTAAGAGAATTGTGACCAATATGAAGTTTCAAGGCAATTCCAAGGAAAACTTAGAAGCTGCTCTCAAAGAAGGTAAGGGAGTTATTGCGGTAACGGCACATTTTGGAAATTTTTCTTTGATGTTTGCTTTTTTGGCTCAAATGGGCTTTCCCACGAATGCCATTATGAGGCCCTCTCGTGATGAAAAACTAGAAAAACCTTTAAATGCTTTAAGAAACAATGTTGGGATCAAAACAATTTTGACTGTTCCACGTAACGCGTGTGTTTCCCAGACGATCAAAGCTTTGAGAGCCAATGAAATCGTAATTATCCCTATGGATCAGAATAATGGAAGTAAGGCAGGTGTCTTTGTGAATTTCTTTAATCGACCTGCAGGCACAGCTTCTGGTCCAGTTATCTTTGCCATGCGTACAGGATCTCCCATTGTTCCTATCTTTACGATTCGTACCGGAGAAGATACGCATGAAGTCATTGTAGAACCCCATTTTTATTTAGAAACTAAAGCGACGGATGAAGAAACAGTGCAATTTAATATTCAGAAGATCACCACTATTATAGAGAGGTATATCCGAAAGTACCCAGAAGAATGGGGATGGATGCATAGGCGTTGGAAGAGTCAGCCGCCTAAGCAGGTCGCATCTGGGGAGCTCGTATGAAAGCGTTAGTTTTTTTAGCGGGATTTCTATTGGTCATTTTGGGCCTTACCATTGTTATAAAGAACTGGGTCATCTTAGCAGCTGTTGTCAAAGCCTTTGCAGGGGTCATCATTGCCCTTATTGGAATAGTTGTGATGTTTTCGTGCGGACTTAGAAAATGAAAAGGCTTATTGTTTTTGATTTAGATGGAACTCTTGTCAATGCCTATCCAGCCATCATCAGAAGTGTCAACTTCACTCTTAAAAAATTAGGACTTCCCCCGCAGCGACCTTTAGTGATTAAACGGGCAGTAGGAATGGGAGACAGGCATCTGATGGCTCACTTTGTGGGAGAGAGTTTAGCAGACAAAGCAATTTCGTTTTATAGAGGTCATCATCTGAAAGCCCTGCACAAAGGAGTTCATTTCTTGCCAGGGGCAAAAAATCTGTTACTATGGTGCAAATCTCAGGGGTTTCATTTAGGAATTGTGACCAATCGCCCTACGGTTTTTACAAAGGAGATCCTTAAAGGGCTTGAAGCTCAGTCATATTTTGCTAAAGTTTTGTGTGCAGATAAGTCTCCACAGCCAAAACCAGCACCGGACATGCTTCTTAAGATATGTAAGGACCTTAAAATACCCAGGAATCAAACTATTTATGTGGGAGATATGGTCATAGATGTGAACTGCGGGGCGAATGCTGGAATTAGGACCATCGCTGTGGCCACAGGCTCAAATTCAAAAAATGAATTGAAACAAGCTAGTCCTTATAAGATAATTAATTCGTTAAAACAAATCAAACAGATGATTATGAAAGGAACACTATGAGTAAGAAGCTTCGTAAAGGAAAATTACGCTGGCGATCCAAAAAAGCCAATCATGGAACAAAACCAGGACGCGGATAAATGTTAATCAAACTCTCTTTTTTACGTGTTGCACTTTCAGCTTTTCTAGTCATGTCTTTGACTGGATGCGTCCCGATGGTGTTAGTTGCTGTTGGTGCCGGCGCAGTTGGCGGGTACTCCGTAAGCCGAGACACGTTTGAAGGAGTTAGTTCTAAAGGGCAAGATGAAATTTGGGATTCTGCTAATAAAGTTCTTGCCATTATGGGAGAAGTTAAAGAAAGTGATCGCAAAAATGGCACTGTGGATGCCATACTCAATGGAGTTAAAGTGACAGTCACGGTGATCCCCGTTAGTCTAACCGCAACCAAGCTGCGAGTTAAAGCCCGTAAAAGTATTTTCCCGCGTATTGCTGTTGCCCAAGATGTATACACTAAAATCATTCATCAGTTGGAACAATAATTCACAATTGACTTTTGAAATGATTTGAATAGAATAGGTTCTTCTTTTGCCGAGTTAGCTCAGGTAGTAGAGCGCAGGACTGAAAATCCTGGCGTCCCCAGTGCAAGTCTGGGACTCGGCACTCTTACCAAAACACACAACTTTTCTCACCCTAAAAATTATTTTTTTAAAAAATACCGACGGAAAACTAGACTTTTATTTCAAAAATACTTGATTTATGGATTTCAAGATATTTCGGTAGAACTATAAGATGTTGATATTAAATAATTTATAAAAAATCCATTTCCGATGATTTTTAGTGCTTGCCTTTAAAATAAATTCTGTTATATTTTCATTACATTTTAAAGAAGTTTTGGTTGTATTTCTGTTTTTCCCCAATTAAAGAATTATTTGTTCTTGGTTAATTTCTTGTGTAACCCCATATCCGGAGGAAATGAAATAATGTTCATCCCTACAACTGCTTCTGCTTTGTCCATTAAACGCTTTCTTTCCAGTTTCACCCTAATCCTTTTCATATTTAACACAATTATTCCACCTCAATTTGCAAAAGCAGAATTGACAGGTATTAATTTGCCACCTGTGGGCTCTTTGGTTAATCTTAGCCCAACATTTACACCTTCTTTAATAAAGGGAATAACCGTTCACCCTGAAAATCCTCTGAAATTTGATTTCATTGTGGATATGGGAGATAAAAAAATTCAGGGTGAGCAGCTCAAAGCAGAAGCCAATAAGATGATCAAGTATTTCTTAGCTTCTTTAACAGTCCCTGAGAAAGATTTGTGGGTGAACCTATCTCCCTATGAAAAAGGCAGGATTGTAGCTGACGAATTTGGGCAAACTGAAATGGGCCGGGACCTTTTGGCTCAAGATTATCTTTTAAAACAATTGACCGCTTCTTTAATCTATCCAGAAAATGACTTAGGAAAAGAGTTTTGGAGCAAAGTACGTGCGAAAGTCCAAAGCCAATTTGGAACCACCAATTTGCCAGTTAATACATTTAATAAAGTATGGATTGTTCCTAATAAAGCTGTTGTGTATGAACACAATCAAAGTGCTTTTGTTGTAGAAAGCCATTTAAAGGTCATGCTGGAAGAAGATTATCTTTCTTTACAGAAGAACAGTAAATTATCAGCAGCTAGTGTCCAAGGATCAGAAAAAGCCAAAACAAATACAATAGGCTCAGAAGTGATTCGTTCCATCTTAATCCCGGAAATTGAAAAAGAAATCAATCAGGGAAAGAATTTTGCCAATTTGCGTCAAATCTATAACTCCATGATCCTAGCTGTCTGGTATAAACAAACCTTGAGAAATTCTCTCTTAGGAAAAGTTTATATGGACCAAAACAAGATCAAAGGCGTTGATTTAAAAGATAAACAAGCCAAAGAAAAGATTTATCAGCAATATTTACAGTCCTTTAAGAAGGGTGCCTATAACTATATTAAGGAAGAAATTGATCCTGCCACTCGACAAATGACCGCTCGCAAATACTTCTCAGGCGGAGCTGTGGGTGTTCATGCTGTTGAGAGAGTTGATTTTGCTCAAATGACTCCATTTCAAAGGGAGTCATTTTCTGGCGATCCCAGCAGAACTTTCCGTGTGAGTGCTGTCTTAGGCGATCCTGTTAGTTCCAATCCAGCAATGAATGTCGCACGTCCCATTGGTTTTTTAAATACTCAGGCTGCAGTTACTGCGCAAGTCTTTTTCACTAAGCTTCATAAACAAGGCATTCCCTCTGCATTGACTAGTGTTGGATTTAAAATTACAGTTGACGCAGGTAATGGTCAGGTTTATATGCAATTGAAAGATCGACTGCTTTTAAGGGTTACGGGAACAGATTTTGTGGTAGGTTCTTATGCAAGTGGAAATGGTCTTTATATTCTTGATGGAAACAATTTTTTATTGAAAGTGCAATCACAAGCTTTTATATTCACATCGACAGGTGATCAACGAATTAATGTTGAGGAAATTAGTTTCTCAGATTTAGAGTTTAAAGATATTGAGTTGGAGAATATTTCTTCTACAAATTTAGCAAGACTCCATATAGAAAGCTTTGCGGAGCTTCCTATAACGTTCAATCATACTCTTTCGTACCCTGGTAAGACGACTTGGATGATCAGACCTGACTCACAAGCGATACTTATGTATTTAGTCCAAGTCGGTTGGATCAATGATGATGGAACCTTCACGAAAACATTCACACCAGAAGAAAAATTAAAAGCAAGTTTAGCCTCCAAATTTCCCCAGTATTCTTTATTTATGGACCAAATTTGGAATATTATTGTGGATACCTATAACGCCTCCTTAAGGACAGTATCTACGTTTTCTGTAACTCCTGCTCCTGCAACCGCTAATGCGGCGATGGTGACGGGCGATCCTTCTAAGATCAAAATTGCAAAAATCAAAGAAACTAATGGAAAAAGACCTACTGAGACAATTGATATAACCAGATTTACAGGAGATGTGGGGTCAGGCAAAATTATTAACCCTCGCAGTATGAGATTGATTGCAGATTTAATGGCAAAATACGGCCAAACTTATAAAGATTTAATGCGTCAGCGTTCAGAGCGTTTAGCTAAGATTCAACTGGGAAAAGTTGTTCCTGGCGGTAAAGGTGATGTGGAAATGGACCAAGTCATTAAAGATGCCTATGGTGGCCAAGCAACAGTTCGTGAGATTTTAGAAGGTAATTGGAAAATAGATGAGGTTCCTGAGCCCTTGAAAAGAGCAGGAGCAATTCTAACTGGCCCCTGGAGTCCCAAAATGGGCATCAGCGCCGTTTCAGGCAGAGTCATCACGGATGACGATCGAAAGCTATATGATGAAGTATTGACAGGTTTACAGCATGAATTGCCGGCAAATTTGATTGCGGCTATAGAGAAGGTCAATTTGAGAAAACCAGATGGACAATTATTAACTAAAGAAGAAAAGATCGCATATGTAAAAGAAACTCTTAGAAATGTCCAATCAGAGTTACGGACTAAAAGTAAAGTTGTTCCTGTGCGTGTTTTTGCTGATCTTCAGGATGCCAAAATTGTTCATGGTAAAGGGCCTTTAGAAGGACCTCAGACTATTTCTGATATTGTTAATGGAAGACAAGAACCAGTTGTTCGTGAAAGAGATGGAAAAGTATACGAAGTTCCCCCTCAATCTGAGTGGCCAGTGATTACGATCCGCATTGATGATATGGATGTGAGCGATCGTCATATCACCTATGATGGAGAAAAAGTACCAGATATTCTTTCAAGCATGGTATTTGCTACAGAGACCATTTATGAGGCCTTAAGCAAGAATCCAAACCAAGAATTCACCTTGGTTATTCCTAAAATGGAAGACCCGGAGGAACTTGTCTTTGTGACACAAGCAATCATGGACATGCAGAAAGAATTAGGAATACAAAAGAACATTTCAGAGATTTTTATGAATGAAACTAATGAATCGGCCCTTAAGTTAGAACTGATGCTTTGGGCGGCTCGTCATCATGTCAAAATCACCAATGTTGGCCGTTGGGACAAAGGAGCGGCAGACATGCGAATATTTTGGTTTTGGTTAAAGAAGGTCTATGGAGATCTTTCCAAAGTAGATATGTTTAAAACATTGATGGATTATTATGTGCGTCTGAATTTTATGATGAAAAAACGCGGGGTCATAGGTGAAGGGGGAATGGTTACTCTTATGCCTAGTGAAGGTAATGCTTATCCCGAAGATGATAAAATGGCTATTAGAACGATTGTAGTAGATAAACTATATGAATGGTTGTTAGGTTATGACTATGGGTGGGTTGCCTCACCATCCTATTTGCCATTGGTCCAAGTTTTATTTCAACAACGTCGCGCTTATGAAGCTGTCTTGAAAGATTTAGATTATGAAGCAGCAAGAGAGAGATTGTTAGAATTTCCTGAAGTTCCGTTAACGGAAGCAGGACTTTATGCGGACGTGTATGAGGAAATTACCTATTTATTTGGTTATAGAAATACAGGAGCTGCTGTTGCGATTGATAGTTTAACCAATCACACACGTTCCATGTTTGATGGCGCCACAGGAAAGAAAACTAATTATCACTTGTGGATGCTGAAAAATGCCGGCAGTAAATTTACGGGCACAGACACTGTAGTTACAGAAGCTCTATTGGATCAGATGATCGATAAAGTCATGGCAGATAAAGGAGATCGCTATCGCCAGTTCGTCCCACAATCAGAGCTTGATATAGCTAAAATATTAGCCAAAGCATTGTATGGATCGAAACATTTGGTCCTATGGGAAAAAGAACTCATGAATTCTGTGGTGGATGATCGTGATCCACAGAGTGTCCAGCGTAAGGTTGATGCTTGGCTTGAGAAGTATAATGCTGAGCAAGATCAAATATTTGCTGATGCAGCGATGACATCAGCCCCTGCTTTTGCGCAACTTTCTCCCTTGGCAAAGGTACAAAAACTGTTTCAAGCTTCAACTACGGCCTCTCACTTTATCCGTATTGCCCGAGAAAATCCTGATTTACAGATCATATTAGAGGGTATCGAAGTAAAACCTGAAGAATTTAAGGCTTTACGTGAAAGAATCATGGTAGGTGCTAAGAATATAAGTGTAGGACCACATAGTGGAAAAGATCCTCACAATGTGGGTGAAGTTTATCAAAGATTGGATCGATTCCTACGACAGCCTACCACTAGGGAAGAAAGTGCTTTAAGGTTTTTTGTTGATGTGCCTGAGCTACCCAAGGTAAAAGCTTTGGCTGATAATCTTATAAAAATTGCCAAGGAAGTTGAGAATAGTGGCACTAGTATTTTTGTCACTGTGCCGCTTGCCAGCAATCCGATTGATTTATCAAAGATTGATGCTGATGATTTGCAGAAAGAGCTTAGATCAGCCATCCAAAAAGAAGGTGTGACATTTACTGTACAAAATGACTCAACTCCAGAGTCAGAATTTGTTACAGGCGCAGCTATCATTGCGGCCTGGTATCAGACGGATAAAGCCATGACCACAGTGTCTTCTGGAGCTACAACACTTGCAAGAATCAATGATCGTGATGAAGCTGTTAAAATTGCTTCCGCTTTTATTAGTCTAGCTAAAAAAGGTCTGCCTAGAGAATTAAGTAGAATTGGTTTTTCTGTTGATCAATCGCCAGCAAATACGGTGATGATTAAATTAGGAACTCAGTCTCTTTTAACTCTTCCTTCAGAAGGTTTACCGCAAACAGACTACTCTAATGGAAATGGTCTGTTTGCTGCTCCTAACAATATTTTCGTACTAAAGGTCCAAGATAGTTTTATTGTCATGAGAGTAAAAGAAAGAACCAATCAAGATTGGGAATTTGACATTGAAGAGACGGACGCTCGAGAATTGGCTGAGCAGGGGATTCAAGTTGCAGATCAGGCAATGTCAGTAAAAAATCCATTAGCAAAGTCGGGGCTTAAACGTACAACAACAAAAGAAGAACGAGAGGCTAACATTCGTGAACATAGACATAGAACACGATATGCAGATGGTGTTTTTATTAGATATGTCAATACACCAGAAAAAATAGCGGCAGCTCAAGCGCCAATTCAAACTACTTATTCAATTAACGAATTAGTGGGAAGAAAATATAGACGTCAACAACGTGAACATTTTAGAAACGGAACCACTACGGGTACATATGGAGTGACAAACCAGGTTGAAGGAGAAGCAGTGGTGAACCGCTCAGGGAAGATAGTTGAGTCTGAAATTTCAGATCAAAATCTACTAGAAATTTTAGGTTTGGATGCTTCTCGTAGTCAAGTTGATGCTTTGCGTCAAGATTTAATAAACCAAGGTTATCTAGGAATTGATAAGAAAGTTACCAGAAAGTTAATTGAGCTGGATCCAATTAATTTTCAATTATCAGGCACTTATCAAGGAATAGAAAAAATAGATATCTATTATGGTTTGTTGAATTTCTTTTGGTTGCAAATTAAAGCCATTTATCAAGGCGGTTGGGCAGAAATCATGAAGTATTTTGGAGCCAGTGACCAAGCCAAAGCTCCAACCAATTATCTCTCATTAGAGCCTGCTGAAATATCAAACTTGTTAATCATGCATGCGCGTCATCAAGAAGAGAGAATTGCCTCAATGGACTTAACTCCCATTCAGGAAGAGGCGTACCGAGCTTCAAGAAAGTATGTTGATTTTTATATACCGATTGTCATGGATATTGACCATGGTCATGGTCAGCCTCAACAAATTATTCATGTGAATTTAACTGCTGGGCGCGATGGTAATTTGATTGCAGCCGTGCATATTGAAAATCAATGCCACAAGAAATGCGGACATATGTCACGCAAATCATTGAAACCCACTGTTGTTTGGGAAGATGCCACCAATCAAGTGCGTGAAATGTTAGAAATCTTAGGTTTTTATGATGTATCTATTGTTGATAGGGCTGACAGCGAAGATGCTGAAGTTATGTCTGGAAACGTTGATGGTCGTGACCAAGAATTCATGCTTGGGTTAACCACCTTAATTACTCCAGAAAAAATAGCTAAATATCGTGCTGACCAAGAATCAGAATTACGCACCAAATTGTTAAAGGATGTATCTAAGGGCAATTTGACAACAGATAAAATGGAACAAATGATTACAGAGTCAATGGCTCTACTAGATCAAATGGCCAAGTTTATGATTGATGAACATGGCGTTCTTAAAACCTATCAGGATGTGATGGATTATGCAGAATATGATCTAAATCTTGGAGGTGCTGATCAAGAAGCAGTTGATCAATTATGGAAGGATTTGGCAGATGTTAAGCGTTTGGACGATTTAATTGAAGAAACGCTTATTGCTCAAGGAGCTAGTGCTAAGATAACACCTCAGCAATGGCTCGAGTTTTTACAATCTATCCCAAGAAATTATGAAACAAAATATACTCAATTGGTGATCAAGAAAGCCAAAGAATTAGGCATTGTTATTCATAGCCGTGATGCCTGGGTTAGCCATAAAGAATGGCAAACAGGTGTTATGCAAAATGGCCTTGTTCATCTTCTGTGGGATAACAATATAACAAAAATTAATGAAGATGGGTATGACCTCTATATGTTTGGGGGGGGAGTAGAAGCTTCAGTTGCCCATCATCTAGCTGTACTTGCAATTTCCGACCAATTGTGGTCTGAGCAAAAGAAGGCCTTTGGTCTGGATACTATCATTTGGGCAATGGCATTAGACCAAGGGGCTGTTGATTTATTAATCAAGGAGGACTTCTGGGGTTTATTGGAAGGGCATGAGAAAATTAAGAAAGAGAAGGGAAGTGATATTGAATTATTGCTTCGTAGATATTTAATTCAGCGACGCATTGTCCCGCAAGAAGCTTTCTTAAAGACTAGAGAATCCTTAGAAAGATTTGGTCTATCTGCTGAATTGGCAGTTCATTTGATCAATTCGGTGTCTAAGACAAAAGCTAATAATAATTCCCCTTCATTTCGCTGGGCTTTACAGAAAATTGGGGTCTCAAAGGAACATTTGCAGCGAACAATTAATAATATCCTTAAATTTCTTCCTTCATTTAAGCATGTAGCTACAAAACCTGAAGATCTTCAGAAAATCTGGGAAGAAACGCATTCCTCTTTGGGATTGAAGGCTGAACCAGTCATTGATGTGAAACGTTTCATGACAGAGGATGAAAAAAAGAACTTTATCCGAGTTCAAGGGAGAGATGTTCAGTTTCAGTTTTCCACTTATTTAGGAGAAGTGAAAAATCATGTGTTAACCCAATTGTTTCTACAAGGGTATGAAGGACAGGAAGCAGAGGCAAAACTTAAAGAAATCTTGCTCCAAGTTTTTGGTCCTGGTTTTATAAATAACGAAGCCTATGTTATTTCTAAGCTTCAAGAATTAGGTTTTGCCATGGACAATGCATTTACTGAAGATACTCAGACCTTTGCGGGTGTTAAATATGATGCTTATATAGTTACCATTGGGAAAGGAAAGGCTCAACGGTTCGCTGCCACTGGTGGAAAGAATGATGAACAAAAAGACAGTTTAGCTGCCCAAATGAGATCAAAAGAAAAGGCAGATCTAGAAAAGATGGTTGAGCAGGCAAGAGAACGTATTCAATCTGCGACAACCGTATCAGCGTTAAGTGATTTAATTGTGGAATATCATAGTTGGTTGGAAGCAGCCCGCAAAAAAGTCACAAAATTAGTCAACGATAGGGATATTGCAAAGGCTGCCTTACGTACTGATATAGACGGTATTATCACCAAGCTTAAAAATGCCAAAGAGGATAGAGAGTTAATAAGTCCACTAGTTGCTGAGGCAATTGATAAAATTATGCCAATGGAAGGCGCTGAGACTGTTGCATTAACTTTTGATACTTCCAGTCTAGATAGTACAGCAAATAGGTTTAGAAAGTATCCTGGTATTTACAATGACGCAGTTCAAGGTGTCCAAAGGGATTTATTCGGTTTGCGTGCTGCTTTACGTGCCGTGGCATTAGAAAAAGCTCGTGCAGAAGCAGATGAACAAGCTGCTCTAGACACCAAAGAAGCACGTATTAATGAACTTATCCACATAGGTCAAGGTTTATTAAACCAGGCCATGGTGGCAGTTGTGACTAAAACAACCTTCATGGGGGTTAATGGTCATGCCGTTGATAAAAAAGCTTCTGGTAAAAGCGCGGATGCAGCGATGACACCATACGGTGGTATCAATCTTGATCCAGCCATGATGAATTTGCAAATCAAGCGTGATGGCGGCAAGGGGATTCCGCTTCCTTTGAGCCAACAGCCCATTGGAACAATGAAAATTGATGGGTTTATGCCGATCATTATCAATATTTCTCCTGTGCAAGACTTTGCCATGCTCTTGGGCTTTAATCCTCCATTGCAAAAGAAGACAGACTATGGTTTTAAGCGACTGTCTCCCTTGGCCAGGGAACCAGAGCAATTGACTTTATTAAAGTAAATGTATTAATTGCATGGTTATCTAGATAAAACGACAAGGCCTCGCTTAAAAAGTGAGGCCTTGTTAATTTAAGCAGTATTCATTTAGAGATGAACTTGACGTAGCAGTCAAAATCAAGTATAAAAGACTCCAATTGCCGACGTAGCTTCCGCCAAAGGCGGATCCGCCTCTGGCGGACAGCTGTGATGAAATAAGATTTTTGCCGACGTAGCTCAGTTGGTAGAGCAGCGCATTCGTAATGCGCAGGTCGGAGGTTCGATCCCTCTCGTCGGCTTCTTTCTTCTCTTTAAGTATCTATCTTGATAATATTTACAAACGCTATTGTAATCTTAAAAATATGATAAACTTCCCTATAAGTAAATATCAAGCTTGCTGAGGATTATTATGCTGACAAAGAGTAAAGTTATTCAAATTCTTAAAGAACAACAGTCCTATTTACAAAGAGAATTTGGAGTCAAAAAAATTGCTATATTTGGTTCTTTTGCTAGAGGGCAAGCTCATCAAAAGAGTGACGTGGACATTTTTATTGAATTTACTAAATCACCAGGCCTTAAATTCTTTGATATGATGGATTATCTCGATAAAAAAATTGGTCGTAAAACAGATGTTTTGACCCAAAAGGGGTTAAATACTATTCGTGTCAAAAGGGTAGCTCAAGAAATTAAAAGGACACTTGTCTATGTCTAAGAGAGGTACTCTTGAATTATTAGAGGATATCTCAGATTCTATACATCGAATCTTAGATTATACGCGTGGAATGAGTTATGAAAGATTCTCTAAGACTCTCATTGTTCAAGATGCAGTTGTCCGTAATTTTCAAGTCTTAGGCGAAGCCACTAAAAATCTTCCCGCCACATTCAAAGGAAAATATCCACAAATCCCATGGAGTAAAGTAGCTAGGTTTAGAGATAAGCTAGTGCATCATTATTCTGGTGTGAATTATGATATTGTCTGGGAAATTGTTGAAGAGTCTCTACCTGAATTACAGAAACAAATCAGAAAAATCTTAAAGCAAATAAAGTAATACTTAGTTCTTAAACCCTATGTTATCCCGACCCTGGGTATCCCTATTGCTTTTGATCTCGCTAGGATTCATGGCATACTCATTTATGCTGGGGGGGCCTTTTAAGGTTTTAGACGATGAATTTTCCATCGTGCATAACACGGCCATCCAAAAGAGTCCAAATATTGCTGCCGTTTTCTCTAAAGGGTTTTTTAATGATCAAATTTATTATCGTCCATTAGTCAATTTGAGTTTTATGGCCGAGTATCATCTCTTTGGTTTAAACTCTTTTTTCTACAACTTAGACAACTTAATCCTCCATATTCTCAATGCATTCTTGGTGTGGCGACTTGCCAGTTTGATTCTAGGCAGTTCTTCCTGGGGCCTACTGACGGCTTTTGTATTCCTGCTTCATCCCATCAACGCAGAGGCTGTTAATAATATTTCAGGTCGCGCCATTCTTCTTGGAACAAGTTTTACTTTAACGGCATTCATTTTCTTTATACGTTTTGATCAATATCCTCGAAAAGTATGGTTGTTCATATCGATGTTCTTCTTTGTTTTAGGTTTGTTATGTAAGGAGTCTGCGGCGGTTCTTCCTGGTGTTATATTCTTAAACTTATGGTTTAATCAAAGAGGTCTATCTAAAACGTTTCCTTATATTGGGATTCTAATTCTTTATTTATGCCTACGTTCCATTCTGGGATTAACACATCCTTTCCTTTGGGAAAATGTATCACAAATCATCCTAGCATTTGGCACATTCTTGCGTTCGCTTCTTACAGATTTGCGTCTTCTAGTTCTTCCTATTGATTTATATTTTGACCGAAGCCAGCGTCTATTCTTATCTTTTCAGGATTCTCAGCTGTGGCTTACGATTGTTGCATGGGGTGTCATGTTAGGAATTTTATGGGCCAAGCGTCGGCGAATATCTCCCATGCATTGGTTTCTAATCGGTTGGTTTGCCCTCGAGATGCTTCCTGTTTCTCAAATCATTCATGCCATTGGGGTCGCTCCTGGTATTATTTCTAGTGCGAACCATTTTCTTTATCTGGCCGCTATTCCTTTATTCATCTTGGCGATTAGTGTGCTTAAGAATTTCTGGGAATTAAATTCTAAGAGGAAATGGATGAGTCCTCGCATTGTGCAAGGGGTGATAGGAGGGTTTCTTCTTGTTCTTTGTTGTATCACTATTGAACAAAATATCTATGCGGCAAATGAAGTAGCCATGTTAAGAAGATCGGCAGAATATGAGCCCATGAATGCCAGGGCGCAGTCATCGTTAGGGCTTTTGTATGCTAGAGGCGGTCAATTTGCCCAAGCCCAAGAGTGTTTTACTTGGGCTGTGATGGCAAGTCCTCATAACCCTCGCTACAGAATTTCTTTAGCTAAATCCATATGTGATCAAGGGCGTTATGAAGAATGTTTAAAAATTTATAACACCATCGACAATCCAGGTAATTTTGCTACACTTCTAGAAGCAAATAAAGAAGCTGCCCAACGATTATTAAATCAAAATCATGTTCACATTCTTTCAAAATAAAGAAAATCGAGGTTTCTTCCGTTTTTGGATGGCTCAACTGATTTCTCAGTTTGGCGATCGTGTCCATCAAATGGCTTTAGTTGGATTAATTGCTGTCAGAAACCCTGGGTCCCCTCTAGAATTAGCCAAGCTGTTAAGCTTTACGATTATCCCAGTATTTATTATTGGCCCCATTGCAGGTGTATTTATTGACCGATGGGACCGCAGGCGTACGCTTTTTGTTTGTGATTTTATTCGTGGGCTGCTTGTTCTTCTGATTGCCTTTTATTTGATGCGTCTTCCGGTCATTTGGCCATTGTATATGGCTGTTTTTATGATTTTTTCATTAAGCCGTTTTTATGTACCCGCCAAGATGTCTTTTATTCCAGAAATTGTCAGCCAAAAGGACCTCTTAATTGCCAATTCATTTGTGACTACCACAGGGATGATTGCCCTCGTCCTAGGTGCTTTGCTTGGAGGGCTTATTGTTGAACATTTGGGATCTTTTGGTGGATTTATTTGGGATGCCATCACATTTTTTATTTCGGCTTTTTTAGTTTTCTCTATTTCAAGTCTTCGCCGTCCTTTGCCCGGTAGAAGAAAAATCATTGCAGGCACAAAAGAAATGCTTAAGTCTCAAAAAAGTGTTTGGGTAGAGATTAAAGATGGAATTAAATATATCGGCGGACAAAAAGATATTCGTTTTATTTTCTGGATGATGTCGATTCTTTTTGCAGCGGCGGGCTCTATTTATGTAGTCATTATTGTTTTTATTCAGGAATCTTTCGGAACAATCACTAAAGATTTAGGATTTTTAGCTGTTCCCCTTGGTATCGGGCTTTTTTTAGGAAGCCTTTGCTATGGAAAGTGGGGAGAGAAGATTTCTGTATATAAAGCCATTTTTATATCATTAATTTTAGGAGGTCTTCTGGTCATTTTATTTGCCTCGTGTGTAGAGCAAACGCACAATCGTTTTTTAGCCATGGTGCTCTCTTTTATTCTGGGTTTTGTGATAGGGCCCACTGTAATTGCTTCTAATACAGTCATTCATCAGGTGACTTCCATGGAAATGTCAGGGAAGGTATTTGCAGCTTTGGAATTTGTCATGCATTTGGCTTTTCTTCTGGCCATGCTTCTAAGCTCTCTTTTAGCAGAACATTTAGCGTATTCATGGATTTTATCGGGGGTGGGTGTTATATTCTTAAGCGTTGGAGTGACAGGTCTTATTCGTTTTAAAGGACATACCAAAGGTCTCGTATGAAAAATTTTGCAGTCTTAGCTTCTGGATACGGTGGTAATTTACAGGCCATCATTGATGCTGTTCAGAAAAAGAAGATTAAAGCTCATTTAAAATTAGTCCTGAGTGATAAGGCCGATGCTTATGCTTTAGAAAGGGCAAAGAAAGCTAAGATCGCCAGTGTCTATGTTAATTTGAAAGACTATCCTGATCGCGAAGCTTTTGATCGAAAGATGCTGGAATATTTGAAAGCATCTAAAATAGACTTCGTCGTGCTGGCAGGTTTCATGCGCCTATTAAGTCCACACTTTATTAAACAATATCCAAATAAAATCCTTAATATTCATCCGTCCTTATTGCCATCTTTTAAAGGTTTGCATGGCATTAAAGATGCGTTTGAATATGGGGTTAAAGTAACAGGTGTGACCGTACATTTTGTGACACCAGGCATGGATGAAGGGGCCATCATCGCCCAAGAACCTGTACGCATCTCTTCCAAAGATAGCTTAAAGTCCCTATCAGAAAAGATCCATAAGGTGGAACACAAGCTTTATCCTACTGTGATTGATTGCTTTGCTCGAGGGAAGGTAAGGATGTCTGGTCAGAAGGCTGTTCTTCAAATTCAGGCTTCCCGTCTTTAAATCGTATGTGAATTAATCGGCCAGAAGGTACTTCCGCAGGTTTATCATCACTAAAATTTTCCAATTGAGATTTGTTAAAGATATATTTCTTGGACATCCGAATATTGTTTAAGCGGATATCTGTGAAATCTTTAAAATGATAGTAACGCAGAGTGTCTGCAATGATCGCAATGATAGTGTTGTCATAATTGTCATCGGGTTGAAAGTCACTATATTGAAATTTGAAGTTAATACGATTGATAATTTGTTTGGTCAGAAAATCTGACATAGTAATATTTGTGTATCTGATATGAGAGCCTACCTCATCGCCAATCATGGAAGAAGAACCCTTTCTATCGGATAAGAACCTTTTGACATACTCATCATAGGGAAGGGCCCCTGACATGTATTTCACAAAGTCTTCTAAATAGAACGTCGCTCGTGTTTCAATGCCTTTTTTGATATCGGTAATGACAACTACAAAGAATTGAGGCATGACCTCACCATTCTTAGGCTTGGTATTAAAGAAGATTTCATAAACAGCTGTGAATATATTGTTTTGGTTCTTAATGTAGCTGTCCGTATAGGAACTGCTAAAGCCGTAATCTTCCTCTTTGCTTTTCTTTCGATCAACAACGTCATATTCAAAAGAAAATAGGCCGTTGCCATATTTCCCATCAACAAAATTGAGCATGAATTTAGGAGGAGTCTTAGCTTCACCTGATTTTCCACGCTGTACCTCGTAGTCAAAAATAGGGTCTTTCATAGGCAAATAAATCCAGAACGTCTTGCCTACTTGACGAGTGCGTACATGCATGTTGAAATCAGTCAGGCATTTTTTTTGAAATGCTTTTTGGGCCTCAGATACAGCATAGTGTATTTCCGGCTTCTGCGTACATCCTGAAACAAGAAAAACACCAAGAATCCATGTAGCAAGGATCTTAAGCGGTAATTGCTGGACGAGTAAGGCCAAATTTATGGAAAATGGCTTCAATTTCATCATATTCTAATTCTTCTTTTTTGAAGAGTTCTTGAGCAAAGTAATCTAAAACTTCCTTTTTTTCTTTTAAAACGCCTTCAACTTCTTTGATACATGTTTGCAGGATATATTGAACATCATCATCTAAGATTTCTTTGGTTTTCTCGGAAAGTAAGTGGTATCGCTCTGAATACATAAAGTCTCCAACCAGCCCACTTTTTCCCATTCCAAAGCTTCTAACCATTTTTGTTGCAATGGCGATCGCTTGATAGAAATCTGATCCTGGGCCGCCGCCTACACCGGAAGCAGAGGTCCCAAACTGAAGTCTTTCAGCAACATAAGCAGCAATGCAAACTTTGATTTCTGCCAAGAATTTCTCTTTGGTTGTTTTGTAAGATTCTTCTTGAGGCCTATGATAGACCATCCCTAAGCTTCCCCGACGGGGAATGACACTAGCTTTAATGACATCATCGCTTGGATGCAGCAAATAGGCAATCAGTGCGTGGCCTGCTTCATGATAGGCAGTCCATAGTTTCTCCGGTTCATTTTGTTTGATATTAGATTTCATACCAAAAGCAATGCGATCGTAGGCTTCGGATAGATCTCTATTAGTGATATCTGCACGATGGTCTCGCATGGCAACAATGCTTGCCTCACGAATCATATAGTCAATATCAGCTGGGGAGAACCACAGTGTTTTTCGGGCAAGTAATTCGGTATTGATTTGAGAATTTTCAGCAACTTTGACTTTCTTGAGATAAAAATCAAAGATTTCTTTTCGTTCTTTTAAATTGGGACGGTTCACATAGATTTTGCGTTCAAAACGTCCCGCACGCATGATGGCTTCATCAAGGTCTTCCTCTCCGACGTTGGTGGCCGCAATAACAACAATATTATTTTCAACTTTTCGTAAACCATCGAGCTCAGTTAAGAATTGATTGATTGTGGCATTCGCACTTTGCTGTCCGCCAAAACCTGAGACATCAGCTTGGCGGGGTCGCGCAAAGGAATCAATTTCATCGATAAAGATAATACAGCCGCCTTCCATACGAGCCAATGTGCGAGCTTGTTTAAATAGAGATTTCATACGTGCAGCGCCTTGTCCCACGAACATAGCCACAAACTCGCTTCCTACAGAGGACAAGAAGGGAAGGCCTGCTTCGGTGGCAATAGCTTTGGCTAGGTAGGTCTTACCGCATCCTGGAGGTCCAAACATGATGGTACCTTTAATAATCTTTCCACCAATTTGTTTGATGAGGGCGCGATCCTTGAGCAATTTGACCAATTCAAAAGCTTCCCGTTTAGGGTCATCCATACCAATAACTTCAGACATTTTGACATTCACATTAGTCTTTTTTAAATCCAAAGCACCTAATTTTCCAGCTGCCCCTCCAGACATAATCCAATAATAAAGCCCAAAGGAGATAGGCATTTGGACTAGGGTCACAAAAATAAACATGATTAAACTTTGCCCCATTTGGGCAGAAATGTTACGGCGGGAAAAGGATTCTAGCTGGTCATAATTACCATTCGAGACAATCATAAATTGGATCATCCAACCAAACATGAGGATTACAACGGAGGCCATCAGAAGGCGGATCCAATATAGCTGTATAAAAATCCAGAATTTACGAAACATACATAAACCTTTCTTGGTAAAAGAGTTTCAATGATTCGAGAAGCTCATCATAAATACTTATGCAAGAGTAACATACACTGATCTGTTAGTCAAACAGACCCCTCTTTTTTGATTGATCAGAACCTCTTGACGCTCCAAATAAACTATGTTAGATTAACGCCTCAATAATTAGACAACATAATTTTTTAATAGTTCCCTAATCAATAGAAAGAACGTTATATGTCAAAAATCAAATCAGTTAAAGCGCGTGAAGTTATCGATTCCCGTGGTAATCCAACTGTTGAAGTTGATGTTGTTTTATCTTCCGGCATTTTAGGCCGTGCTGCAGTTCCCTCAGGTGCCTCTACTGGCGAACATGAAGCTGTTGAGCTTCGTGATGGTGACAAAGGTCGTTATAAAGGAAAGGGTGTTCTTAAGGCAGTTAATAATGTAAATACCCTGATCTCCAAAGCAATCAAAGGCAAAGACGCAGATTTTCGTGCGATTGATGCTATTACAATCAAATTAGATGGTTCTGATAATAAAGGTAATTTAGGGGCTAATGCAATTTTAGCTGTTTCAATGGCCGTTGCCAAAGCTGCAGCTATTGAAAAGAAACAATCTCTTTATCGTTATATTGGCGGAAGCAAAGCTCATATCTTGCCTGTTCCTATGATGAACATCATCAACGGTGGGATGCATGCGGATAACAATCTGGATGTACAAGAATTCATGATTATGCCAATTGGCGCTCCAACATTCACCAAAGCCATGCAAGTCGCATGCGAAATTTTCCATACTCTTAAAGGTATCTTACATGATAAGAATTTAGCTACCTCCGTCGGGGATGAAGGTGGGTTTGCTCCTAACTTAGGAAGCAATGAAGAAGGCTTGGATGTCATTATTGCCGCTATAGAAAAAGCTGGGTACAAACCTGGTAAAGATGTCTTCATCGCGCTTGATGCCGCTGCCAGTTCTTTCTATAAGGACGGTCAATATAGCTACAATGGCAAGTTGATTTCCTCTGGCGATATGATTAAAGCTTACAGCAACATGGTTTCCAAATATCCTGTTGTTTCTATCGAAGATGGCCTTAATGAAAACGATTGGACAGGCTGGAAGGCGTTGACAGATGCATTAGGTAAGAAGACACAATTGGTTGGTGATGATTTGTTTGTTACCAACGTGAAAAGATTGAAGCAGGGAATTGATAGTAAAACAGCAAACGCTATCTTGATTAAAGTCAACCAGATTGGTTCCTTATCTGAAACATTAGATGCCATCAATTTAGCCAAGAAGAACAAATACCATTCAATTATGTCTCACCGTTCTGGTGAAACAGAAGATACCACAATTGCCCATTTAGCTGTTGCAACCAATGTCGGTCAAATTAAGACAGGTTCTTTGTCTCGTACAGATCGTTTAGCTAAATATAATGAATTATTACGTATTGAGGAAGAATTAGGCAAGAAAGCTGTGTACGCTGGAACTGCCTGGAAAAGCATTTACTAGTCAACAATGAAAAATGCTGTATCGCTCTTTATTATTGCTGTAGTGATTGCCTTATTATTCCTGCCTTCGTATTCAAAAATGCAGGAATTAAAGCAAAAGAATCAGGAATTTACAGATCGTATCAAATATCTGACGGCTAGAAACAAGAGTCTTGAAGAAGAACGCCAGCATTTGCTGACAAATCCGGAATATCTAGAAAAAGTAGCGCGTGAAAAGATGGGTTTGATTCGGCAGGGTGAGACAGTTTATAAGATCGTGCCATCACAAAATAAGTAATACCAAATATCGCGGGGTGGAGCAGCCCGGTAGCTCGCTAGGCTCATAACCTAGAGGTCATCAGTTCAAATCTGGTCCCCGCAACCAATAGAATACCCAGTTTTCGACGAGGAAGCTGGGTTTTTCTTTTTGTACATTTAGTATCATCGCTTCAAACCTGCCTGCCGGCAGGCAGGTTTTGGTTCCCGCAACTAATAAAAACCCAACTTTCGAAAGGAAGTTGGGTTTTTGTTTAGCTTTTTAGATTCGATTCGATTGATTTCCTTTTTTTTCTGATAGATTGATTAATTTTGTAAAAAAATTCACTTTTTTTGCCTCGTCGACTTGATAGTGACCTAATTGGATGGTATTCTTAGTAATAGAGATATTAGTCGGTGTTAGACATAAAAAAATCAAAAAAATGGGCAAAGACAAAGATCAGGTGGTCTAGAAAGGAGAAAAAATAAATGTCCTATGGCAGGATGAATATAAAATCCAAAAATAGAAAGGTCCCGTATGTTTGGTTTGTTTGAAAAGCGTAAGCAGAATGATCCAAAGGAATTCTTCAAAGCCTCTGTTCTGATTGTTGAGGATGAAGGCATCGACAGGGTATTTGCTGAAAGAATTCTGACAAAGAACCATTTCCAGGTCTGGACAGCCCCAAATGGAAAAGAGGGCATTTCCTTAGCGGAAAAACACATTCCTGATGTGATTCTTATGGATTATTATCTGCCGGATATGAATGGATTGGAAGTAAGCTATCGCATCAAAAAATCTCAACTAACCAAAGACATTCCAATTATTTTTATATCCTTTGTTGAAGATGGTTATACAATTCTGCAGTTTTATGAAGTAGGGGCGGGATATCTGCCAAAGCCAGTCAGTGCCCAAGAAATGCTAAATGAAATCCAATTTGTTCTTAATGAAAAACAGGTCGAAAGTAAAAATAAACCCTAAAAGGAGGCAATTGTAACTTTATTATGCGCTCAGCATAGAATAGTTCTGCTGGGCGCATCTTTTTGGCAACAGGATTGCCGAAACTTGACTATTAAAGAGCTATCGGTTATATTACGTTCCTGTTAAAGACCTGAGCAAAGAAGTTTAGGTTTGAGGTTGGGACAACGATGTCCTGCACCATGATTTGGGGCAGGATTTTTTATTTTTACGAGAAAATATAAGGAGATAGAGGTGATGAAGAAATTAGATAAAAGAAGAAGAATTGCAGTGGCTGTAATCATATTCGCGGTTATATTCTTTGCGATTATTAGTAATCCTAGATCTTCTAGCCAGACTTCAGTTATACAGCCTGCCGTAGGAGTGCCTTCAGTGTCAGAAGGTCAAGTTACAGCAAAAGCAACTATTGAACCAACCCAACCTTCAGTACAGAACATAGAGCCTGCCTTAAATACCTTATTTAAGAAGTTTCCTGTTTATACAGACAATTTTCTAAACAATCATTATGTACTTTCAGGTTTTATGCCTACAGGTAAATGTATTCATGTAAATTCCTATTGGCATGACAATTGCCAAGAAGGCCAGAAATGTCTTCAAATTAATTATGATTCCATTTGTTCTAAAGAAGACCAAGGCTGGGGGGGCGCATACTGGTTAGAACCTGCCAATAATTGGGGAGATCAAAAAGGTGGACATAATTTGACAGGTGCTCAAAGACTCGTCTTTTGGGCTCGAGGAAAAAATGGAGGAGAAGTCATTGATTCATTTAGAGTAGGGGGAGTCACAGGGGCAGATCGTAAATTTCCAGATTCAGACACCATTAGTATGGGACCTGTAACATTGACCCAAGAATGGAAAGAGTATGCGATTGATTTAAAAGCAAAGGATTTGTCTTATATTGTTGGCGGCTTTTCATGGTCTGCTAATGCAAAGTCTAATCCTTCGGAAATTACCTTTTATCTTGATAATATTTACTATGAATAAGCTTTAGCACGTTTTATGAATTTGGACGATCAAAAGTACGAACAATGGCAAGAAGAGCAGAGTAAAAAGTGGGAAGCTCTTTGTGGAAGATGTGGCGCCTGCTGTGGGGCCTTTGATGGAGATCCTTGTGAGCATCTACGCAAAGATGGACAGCATAAGTACTACTGCTCTATATATAAGAACCGTTTTGGTGTCCATAAAACAATCAATGGCAATGAAATTATATGCGGCCCTATTCGAAAAATCCTTCATTCCCATTGGCCGGGCGATCAATGTTGCGGTTATAAGAAAAATGGCATTAAAGGCAGCAACCTTCCTAATTAAGTTTTATTCATCTGATCTTCACGTCTAATTAATCTCCTTAAGAATAGAATAATCCCCAATGGAATATTAACCAAGGAGGATAACTATGGAAAACGACTTCAGTAGACAAGCATCACAAACCAAAGATAAAATTACCGATGATGTGCGTTCAGCAGCTAAACAAGGAGAGCAGAAGGCACAGGATTTTGCAAAAGATGCTCAAAACACGTTTAAACAAGGCCAGCAAGAATTTGGGAAAGTTATTGAAAGAGTTGATCAACAACTTCATCAAAATCCCTGGCCAATTGTTGCCAGTGTAGCAGTTGGATCACTTTTATTAGGAATTTTGATTGGAACATCAACTAGAAAATAACTATATGAAATGAAATTAATCAAAGGAGAAGTTTATGAATAGAAAATTATTAATTTTAAGTTGTATGATGACGTCTATATGCATAGTGAGTTCAAACTCATTTGCAGATCAAGATTATCATTCAAGAAATGTTTTTAACCGTGTGACAGATTGGACGGCAACTGTAGGAAAAAACCCTGAGGCAAAACAAGAAGTAATTAATCAAAGAGTTGAAATGCGAGCTCAGAAACGTGAAGCTCTTGTCCGACAAAATATGAAGAATGACCAGACCAATAGACACTATGCTCAACGAGTTAATGCTGTCAATGTGGATCATGCAAAGGCAAACATTGACAATACTCGTAGTGAGGCAATGAATGATTGGCAAGCTAAATATAATAATGAAAGAAACGACTTAAATGTTCAAAAGCAAGATTTAAGAAGGAGAATGTTATCTGAGAAGAATGACGAAAATACCAATTATGAGAAGCGTAAAGCTGATTTGCGTGAGCAATATAAAGATGACATGACAACTCTGAATCAAAAGCTGCAAGAAGCAGAGAATGATCATAAGATGAAAATCAATGATCTAAGTAATCAGTGGAAAGTGGATCAAGAAACTCTCAAGTCTAAGGAACGTGAGTTGATCGCAAATATGAATAAAGAAAAATCTGATTTGAATAATAATTATGATATTCAGAAAGTAGAAGTTAAGTAGTTTGATCACATTATTAATATTAAGGAGAAAACTATGGTTATTTCTACTGGAGCTATATTAACAATTATTCTTTTAGTTTTATTAATAGGTAGCTTGCCTTCATGGCCTCATAGCAAATCTTGGGGGTATGGCCCAAGCGGCATACTATCAACCGTTTTAATCATAATCGTTATTATGATGGTTTTAGGCCGACTTTAAAAGAATAGATGCCCGCAAAGTTATTCATTTAATTTTGCGGGTATTTTATTTATCTGTGATTTCAATTCCCACAGGACAATGATCTGAACCGTACACTCCCGGAAGTATAAAAGCTCTTTTAAGTCGAGGACGTAAAGCAGAGGATATGCAGAAGTAGTCCAAACGCCAACCAATATTGCGTTTACGACAATTATTAAATTGACTCCACCATGTGTAATGACCAGGACCTTTTTCAAATTCTCTGAATGTATCTAAGAATCCTGCAGCCACAATGTTATCAAAACCTTTTCTTTCCTGAGGTGTAAACCCGTGGCTATTCACATTGCTTTTAGGATTACTCAGATCAATTTCCTTGTGGGCAACATTCAGATCCCCACAAAAGATAACAGGCTTTTTCTTTTCTAGAGTTTTTAAGTATTTTAAGAAATCTACATCCCATTCTTTTTCACGATATGGGAGGCGACTCAAGTCACGCTTGGTGTTCGGGGTATAGACATCCACTAAGAAAAAATCTTTAAATTCAGCTGTAATAACGCGTCCTTCATCGTCATGTTTAGATATTCCTATTCCATAAGTGACATTAGTAGGCTTAACTTTAGTAAAGATGGCAGTTCCAGCATAGCCGGCTTTTTTGGCATGATTCCAGAACTCGACATAACCTGGAAGATCAACCTCAACTTTATCTCGGGTTTTAGTTTCTTGCAGGCATATGCAATCAGGCTGGGAGAGTTCAACAAAGGTTTTAAATAAAGCTTTGCTGATGACAGATCTTAAACCATTAACATTCCAAGAAATAATTCTCATAGATTCAAATTATAGCGTTCTTATTTAAACAATCAAGGTAGCTCAAAGGATATCATTGACAATTCAAGTCTGACTGCGATATAACAAAATTATGAACTTTCATAAGATCACACAACAATGGTTTTTAGAACATATCGGAGTGCCAACCCCTGTTCAAGCCCAAGCTTGGCCTGCTATCAAAAGCGGTCGTCATACCTTGATTGCAGCTCCAACCGGAAGTGGTAAGACATTAGCTGCATTTTATTCAGCCATTGATGATTTAGTTGTTGAAGGTTTACATGGCACGTTGATTGATACAACAACAATCGTCTATGTTTCTCCCTTAAAAGCTTTAAGCAATGATATTAATCGCAATTTGCAGGTTCCTTTGAGTGGAATTAAAGAAGCTTTGCAAAAGCAGGGTCATGAACCTGTGCATATCTCTGTTGCTGTTCGTACTGGAGACACTACTGTCAAAGAACGCCAGCAGATGTTAAAACATCCTCCCCATATCTTGGTCACAACACCTGAGTCGCTGTATTTGCTTTTAACTAGCAAAAGTGGGCGTGAAATGTTGCGTTCAGTTAAGACCCTCATCATTGATGAAATTCATGCGCTTGTGGATGATAAACGCGGTTCGCATTTGTCATTATCTATGGAACGTTTGGAAGCGTTGACTGGAAGACCTCTGCAAAGGATTGGTCTGTCAGCCACACAAAAACCAATTGAACTTGTAGCCAAGTTCTTAGTCGGTAATAAAAGAATTTCTGAGACCCAAACAGATTGTGTGATCATTGACACAGGCCATCGAAGAACAATGGACCTTCATCTAGAAATTCCTAATTCTCCTTTAGCGCCGGTTATGAGCAATGAAGTTTGGAGTGAAATTCATGAGCGTTTGGTTGAATTGATCAAAACTCATCAAACGACACTGATCTTTGTAAACACGCGTCGATTGGCTGAACGATTGGCCATGGCTTTAGGAGAACGCATTGGAGAAGAGCATGTGAGTTCCCATCATGGCAGCATGAGCAAAGAGCATCGCCATTCTGCCGAACAGAGGCTGAAAGAAGGGCATTTGAAGGTCCTTGTAGCCACAGCCTCTATGGAGCTTGGAATTGATATTGGGTTTGTGGATTTGGTCGTTCAGTTTTCTTCTCCTAAAAGCATTGCCACATTTGTCCAAAGAGTTGGCCGAAGCGGGCATCAGGTAGGCGGAACTCCTAAAGGAATTATCTTTCCCTTGTCTCAAGATGAGCTCATTGAATGCACAGCCCTTTTAGATAGCGTCAGAAGGGGAGAACTTGATCGCATCATCATCCCAGAGAAACCGTTGGATGTGTTAAGTCAGCAAATCGTGGCTGAAGTAGCAGCTCAAGAATGGGGAGTTGATGAACTCTATGACCTATTTCATAATTCCTATCCTTATCGCGATTTAACTAAAGAGGAATTCATCAGCATTGTGCAAATGCTTTCAGAGGGCTTTACAACAAGGCGGGGAAGAAGAAATGGATATCTGCATTATGACGGAGTAAATAATCGCCTGCGGGCCCGTCCGAATGCTCGTTTGGTTGCTTTGACCAATGGTGGTGCCATTCCAGACATGTTTGATTATGATGTGGTGCTACCGCCAGAGGGAATTGTGGTTGGCACTTTGAATGAAGATTTTGCCTTAGAATCATTAGCTGGGGACATTTTTACTCTTGGAACACACTCTTGGCAGCTTGTTCGAATTGAAGGTCTTAAGGTTATGGTTCATGATGCTGCAGGACGACCACCGAGTGTGCCTTTTTGGTTAGGAGAGGGTCGCGGACGAAGTGATGAGCTTAGTGAATCGGTGTCTCGTCTACGTCGGACAATAAGTGATTTTTTAGATCAAGAGCCCTTACCTTTATCTCCAGAGTTTGCCCTCGATGCCCTCAAAAATCACGTGGCAGTCAAATGGCTTGTGGATGAGGTTAAGATTGTAAAAGCTGCCGCAGAACAGCTGGTGTTATTTCTGTGGGTGGGAAAATGTGGTCTAGGTCTTATCCCCACGCGAGAGAGCATCATCTTAGAGCGCTTCTTTGATTCAGCAGGCGACATGCATTTGGTTATTCATTCCTTATACGGAAGCCATGTGAATCGTGCCTGGGGACTGGCTCTTCGTAAGAAATTCTGCCGTAATTTTAACTTCGAATTGCAGGCAGCAGCGACGGAAAATTGCATCATCCTTTCTTTAAGTTCGTCTCATAGCTTTGCTTTGGAAGATGTTTTTAAGTATCTGAACACCAAAATCTTACGGGAAACATTGATTCAAGCTATGCTGGATGCGCCTTTGTTTGAGATTCGTTGGCGCTACAATGCCACGCGGGCTTTAGCCATTCAGCGAAATCGAGGTGGCAAACGAGTACCTCCAGTCTTTCAACGGATGCAGGCTGAGGATTTGATTGCTCAAGTATTTCCAGATCAAATTGCTTGCTTTGAAAATATTCAAGGGGAGCGTCAAATCCCAGATCATCCACTGGTCACACAAGTCATTCATGACTGTTTGACAGAAGCTATGGACATTGATGGACTTGAGAAGTTGATTGGGAAGATTGAGACTAAGACAATTGATTTGGTGACAAAAGATTTAAGAGAGCCTTCAGTTTTTGCTCAGGAAGTAATTACAGCCAGACCCTATGCATTTTTAGATGACACCGAGTTTGCGGAACGACGTGTGAATGCCATCAAAAGCCGCAGCTGGCTGGATCCTAAGCAAGCAGGCGACTTAAGCCAATTGGATCCTAAGGCCATTGAAAATGTTAAAGAAGAAGCCTGGCCTCTTGTCCGTAATGCGGATGAACTGCATGATGCGCTTATGATTTACAGTGTCTTTACGAAGCAGGAAATTGAAAGTAATGGCTGGCAGAAGATGTTTGAAGAACTAGTTGCCCACGGTCGTGCTACACGTCTGATTTTGGAATCGTCAACCATATTGACCGTCGCTGCTGAGCGTGTTTCCATGTTCCAGGAAGCTTATCCTAAAGCCGTTTTTAATCCTCAAATTCAACTGCCTGAGTGGGTAAAGAAAGACAGTTGGTGCCAGGAAGATGCTATTTGTGAGATCATTCGTGGACGCTTAGAGGCGGTGGGCCCAATTACACTTGATGAGATGGCTCAAACTCTTGAGATCTCCCGTGATAAGATTGAGTATTCCATGCTTGCCCTTGAACATGAAGGGTTTGTCTTGCAGGGCAAGTTTACACCTCGTGCTCCGTCGGTGGAATGGTGTGAACGGCGTCTTTTAGCGCGTATTCATAAGTACACAATTGAATCTTTAAGAGAGAGCATTAAGCCTGTCAGTGTGCAGGACTTTATGCGTTTTTTGTTCTCCTATCACAATATACAGGCTGACAATGAATCCACAGGGCCTGAAACACTTGGGCAGGTACTTTCCCAATTAGAAGGCTATGAGGCGCCAGCTGCTTCCTGGGAAATTGATCTAATTCCAAGTCGTATGGGACACTATGACCCCTCATGGTTGGATGTTTTATGTATGAGTGGAAAAATTGTCTGGGGACGTTTTACTCTTCCTAAGAAAACAGCCAATTCATCAAAGAAGGCAGGCCCAGTTAAATCAACTCCTATTAGCTTAATTTCTAGAGGCAATCGCTCTATTTGGGAACAGCCTAAAGAGGAAGGCCAAGTAAGAGAAATGAGTACTCATGCCCAAGAGGTTTTGAATCATCTAAAGGATCATGGAGCAAGTTTCTTTGATGATATTGTAAGGCAAACAAGTTTGCTTAAATCCCAGGCGGAAGAGGGAATTGGAGAGCTTGTAGCTGAGGGGTTACTTATTAGTGACAGTTATTCAGGATTACGAGCTCTTTTGACTCCAGAGCAAAATAAGCCCAGCAATCGCATCATCAATTCTAAGCAAATGCATCGCAAAGCTCTCTTTGGAATCGAACATGCAGGCCGCTGGGTTCTTATGCCCAGCGACGGACCACTAGATAAACAATGGGATTATGAGACATTGGAAGCCATCATTTGGATCTACTTAAAGCGTTGGGGTGTCATCTTTAGGTCCTTGATTGTTGAAAAGGAACACTTGTCACCTCCCTGGAGGATGCTCTTAGCTGTCTTAAGGAGAATGGAATTAAGGGGAGAACTTCGTGGTGGACGGTTTATTTCTAATGTGAGTGGAGAGCAGTTTGCTCTTCCTGAGACAATTGAGCAATTAAGGCGTATGAAACCAAACCACGATCTTATTTCGATTTCAGCTGTTGATCCTTTAAACTTACTTGGAGTCATTCTTCCGGGCAAGAAAGTTTCGAATATCACATCAAACCGTATTGCCTTCCAAGATGGCCTTCCTATTGCCGTTTGGGAAAACAAAGAAGCGCATTATTTAATTGATCTTCCTCAAGAACAACAGTGGTCTGTTTACAAAGCTCTGATCCAAAAGAAATTCCCCACCAAGCTCCGCTACTACCTAGGACGACATTAAATTAATACTTATTTCATCTTTTCTTAAGATTACATTTGATATTCTCTATTTAGAAAATTCAGGTAAGCAGTTATTACCTTTATCATAAATGCAGGACGCAAAAAACCCTTTGCAAGAATCGCAAAGGGTTTTTTGTTTTATCCACGTTTAGAATCTTACATCCACTCCAAAGAAGGGGCCTTTTAATTGTAGGTCGCCTCTATCGTCTTTATATCTAACCTTTACATCAATGACTCGATAACCAGCTGTAACAGCAACATTTTGTTGCGGGATCCATTTGACCCCAGCTTGGGCATCAAAGAAATGTCCGTAGTGGCCAGCAGGTAGCCCTGTAATTTCAGCAAATAGATTAACGGTATTAAAAGCCGTATATTCCATCGAAGCTCCAGGTGTAGGAGCTCCTCCAACGAATTGCTCTGATTCAGAAATGCCTAAGTTTGGCGCATCTAAGGACATATCAGCAGCGATTCCTTTAGCTTCTAGAATAATACCTGCTTTGAAACGATCCTCATCTAAATGCACAAGGTTCCAGTTCCATCCCAAGCTGAAATATTGTAATTCCATATCTGAAACGATTCGAGAAGTTACCGGATAAGTCTGACCATCAAAGACAATAGTCCTGGATAAGTTAGTGTCTCCCCCATAATCAACTCTTAAGTAAGTAGCACGTATAGAGCTATATGGACCTGTATGCCAAAGTAAACGAGCTTCGGGAATATTTTCATTTTCAATGTCTAAGTCGGAGTCAAAGTCAATATTAGTGCTTTGATTACGATCATTTACAATTGCATTACCTTCCAAATCAGGAATCCAGTAACGTCCCTGAACTTCAACCCTGGGAAAAACAGCAGGCTGATTGATTGTATAATCCGGTATCGTTGAGGTGTTTTGGGCCAAAACGAGTGAAACGTTTAACAAACAAAATAGAACGACTAGTAATATTTTCATATAAAGCTCCTTTCGTTAAAACTAATATAGGGATAGGAAAATTAAATAAAGATGAAATAAAGATTAATCTCTACATTTAAGAAAAAATAAATTCAAACCTAGACAGCTGCGAAGAAACTTGCTCTAATTAATCAATGTCAAAGTTTTTTCATCAGCATTCTAAACACAATTCAAATCCTAGAAGATCATCCTATAAACCCCAGACACGCTCTGCGGGTTCTCAGCTCATGAATGAGTCTGCCCGTATATTTATGGCAGGTACCCCAGTTGATCCATCGCCACGAATACGCCTTGAGAAAGGCAGTCAAGAGCTTACTATGCGGGCCATGGATCTTATTTGTCCAATTGGAATGGGTCAAAGAGGTTTGATTGTAGCTCCTCCAGGATCAGGTAAAACAACCTTCTTAAAGCATATTTGTCAATCAGTAGCTAAAGGATATCCAGAAGTAAAACTCTATTGTCTTCTTATTGATGAGCGTCCTGAAGAAGTCACTGAATTTCGACGCAGTGTTCCTGGAGAGGTACGTTATTCATCGTCCGATGAAACATATGAACATCACATTGAGACTGCAGATAAACTTATGCAAGATGCGTTTCGTGAAGCAGGCGCGGGAGGGAACGTTATGGTTGTCATTGACTCTCTGACCCGTCTATCCCGGGTGCATAATGCTGAACGTCAATCTTCTGGAAGAACACTATCAGGAGGCGTGGATGCAAGATCATTAGAGGTTCCAAGACGAATATTTGGAGCAGCTCGCAAGATTGAAAATGGCGGATCATTGACTATTTTAGCAACCATACTTGTTGAAACGGGAAGCCGTATGGATGAAGTCATTTTTGAGGAATTCAAAGGCACAGGCAATATGGAAATAGTTCTTTCACGTGAAATTGCTAATCATCGTGTTTTTCCAGCGATTGATATCAAGAAAAGTGCGACCCGTAAACAAGAGTTACTGTGTGAAACAGAAGAATTAAAACACATGGAAACACTACGCAAGGTACTAGCTCAAATGAATTCTGTGGAAGCTGCTCAAGCTTTGCTCAAAAAATTGCAGCATGCTAAGACTAATCAAGAATTGTTGGCTTTCTTTAAATAATCATAAGGGGTCTTATGTCAAAACTTCAAGATTTAATCGAATGGGATTATTTGGGGTTGCACTATAGTGTTTACATCAAACATTTTACTGATGATGAAGGCAAGCGCGGCATGACCATGATTTTTGAAGATGTCCATAATGACAAAGTGACTGAAATGGTCATCCCATCCCGTAAATTTCCTGAGTTTTTAAAGGCTGTTAATGGCAGTTCTCAAGCCTATAAGGGCTTGTTTTAAGCGATAAAAACAACTCTTAAAATAGACTTTTATGGTATATTTTAAGTGGAGGTTTTTTATGGAAGCAGTTCCAAATAGACCTGATTTTCAAGCCCTTTTTGAGTCCTCACCTGGCTTATACCTAGTTATAAAACCCAACTCTCCAGATTTTACTATTATTGCAGTCAGTAATGCCTACCTCAAAGCAACTATGACCAAACGTGAGGATATTTTAGGCAAAGGCATATTCCAAGTCTTTCCAGATAATCCTAATGATCCTAAAGCCAACGGAGAACGTAATTTACGTACATCTTTAGAACGCGTAGTTATTAGTAAAGAAGCCGATCCTATGGCTATTCAGAAATATGATGTCCGTCGTCCAGACTCTCAAGGAGGCAGCTTTGAAGAGAGGTTTTGGAGTCCTTTAAACACACCACTCTTGGATGAACGGAAGGAAATTATTTACATTATTCATCGTGTGGAAGATGTGACGGAATTTGTTCACCTTCAGAACAAAGGACATGAACAAGAGAAATTGACAGAAGAACTAAAGCAGGAATTGGAACGAAAAGAAATTGAGATTCTCTCGAGGGCTAAAGAGCGTGAAGATGCTCATTCAAGCGGGGAGTTAGCTAGAATTATTTTGGATCGTATGTATCAGTTTGTTGGACTCTTAGACGCTGAGGGAAGATTTCTTGAAATTAATAAACCTGCTTTGGATGGTTCAGGGCTTAAAAAATCCGATGTCGTAGGTTCTTTCTTGTGGGAAGTGTCTCCTTGGAAAGTTTCTGAAGAAAATCCTAAGAAAGTTCACCGAGCCTATTTGAAGGCAGCTCAGGGAGAATTTGTTCGAGAGGAAATCGAGCTCTTTGCAGGGGCTGGTGGAACACAAATCATTACAATCGATTTTTCATTGATGCCTATTCGAAATGAGGAAGGTAAAATCGCCTTCTTTCTAGGAGAAGGAAGAAATATCACTGAGAAGAAGTTAGCTGATGCGGAAATTGAAAAAAAGAATGTTCAATTAAGCCAGCTGAACGAAAGATTGAAACAGCTTGATCAATTAAAGACACAGTTCTTTGCCAACGTCAGTCATGAACTTCGTACTCCCTTAACTTTAATTCTTGGACCTGCTGAGAAAATCAAAGAGTCTTCCAATTTAAGTGCAATCCAAAAGTTCGATATGGAAGTGATCATTCGAAATGCCCGTTTGCTTCTTAAGCATGTGAATGATTTACTGGATGTCGCTCGTTTAGAAGCCGGAAAAATTACACCTAGCTATGTTGAATTTAATTTGAGTATGATGATTAAAGCCATTGGTTGCAATTTTGAAGGACTTGCTCGAGAGAAGAATATTACGCTTGGCACCAATGTTCCAGATTCACTTCTTGTGCAAGCAGATCCTAATATGATTCAAAGGGTGATCTTAAATTTAGTTGGAAACGCCTTTAAGTTTACTCCTTCAGGTGGCATTATTTGTATTGAAGCTCGGGCTGAAGAGGACGAAATTTTTATTACCGTCAAGGACACTGGTCCTGGAATACCTTTTACTTTGAGGGAAGAAATTTTCGAACGCTTCAAGCAGGGCGAAGATCACATGACTAAAAAATTTGCGGGAACTGGTTTAGGACTTTCTATTGCCAAAGAGTTTACCCAACTGCATCAAGGATCCATTTCAGTATCGGATAATATAGGCGGAGGCGCTCAGTTTGTTATTAAACTTCCCATCAAAGCAGCCACACACATCAAAGTTTTAAGAGAATTTAATAATACACTCGCGATCAATGAAGCAGCTCAGAATTTGGTTGGATTAAAGGGCATGACACCTCACCCGGAGCGATCTCGTAGTCCTAAGAATCCTAAAGGCTTAGTATTAATTGTAGAGGACAATGAAGATTTAAACCGTTTCTTGTCAGACATCTTATCTGCGCACTACACTGTAGAGACAGCTTTTAATGGTAAAGAGGGTTTGGACAAAGCTTTAAGTGTGAAACCAGATTTAATTTTAAGCGATATCATGATGCCTCACATGAGTGGAGACGTTATGGTTAAGGAAATTCGAAAGCATTCCCAATTAGACAATACTCCAATCATGCTTTTGACAGCCAAGGCAGATGAGGAATTGCGCATTGCTCTTCTTAAAGGGGGAGCTCAAGATTACGTATTAAAACCATTCTTTTCGGAAGAAGTTCTAGCTCGAGCAAATAATTTGATTTCAATCAAGCGTTCGACCGAAGAGCTTCAACGTGACCTTGAAACGACTGAACGTGATTTACAAATGCTTACTGTTGAAGTGACACGTAATCGTCATCATTTGAAAATTAAAGCTCAAGAACTTGAGAAAATAAATGGCATCTTACATGAGTCCATTGAGGCTAGAGATGAGTTTCTTTCTATCGCATCTCATGAGTTGAAGACTCCGGTCAGTACATTAAAGCTTCAGTTGGAATTGATGGACCGAAAGATCAATTTACAGAAAAAAGAAGCCCCATCTTTGGAGGTTCTCAAGAAGTCTTTTGATATGTCGTTAAAGCAGGTGGATGTTTTTGTGGAGTTGATTAATGAACTCATGGATGTCTCTAGGATTCGTTTAGGGAGAATGGTCCTTCACCCTACATCTTTTAATTTTTCGACTGTATTGAGCGAAATCTTTGAGAATTATTCTCCTCAATTTACAGCTGTCCATTGTCCGGTTCAGTTAATGGTTGATGAAGATATGAATGTTCAATGGGATTTAACGCGTACGCAAGAAATCGTAACCAATCTATTTTCTAATGCGATTAAATATGCTCCAGGAACTGCAGTTCAGATTTCAGCTCATAAGACCGCTCAAGAAACGATTATCTTAATGGTTGAAGATCATGGCCCAGGCATTCCTAAGAAATTGCAGCATAAAATATTTGAACGTTTTGGACGCACAGCTCCGGCCAATCACGTCGGAGGACTAGGTTTGGGGCTTTTTATTGTGAAAAATTTGGTTGAAGCGCATCAAGGAAAGATGCATTTGGAAAGTGATGAAGGCAAAGGAGCTAAATTTATTGTAGAGCTTCCTATTAAGGCGCAAGTCATGGAGCCGGGAGAAGTCCCTAATGAATCTAAGTAGAAAGAATACGCTATTAATTATTGAAGATTCGGAAGATTTATTGTATTTGACCAAGGAACTTCTAGAGTCCGAAGGATATGAAGTTTATGGCGCTTCCAATGGCCAGGAAGCTTTGAATTTTCTTCGATCAACTAAAGCTAAACTCGACCTGATTTTGTTAGATTTGATGATGCCTGTGATGAATGGTTATCAGTTTCGAGAACAGCAGATGTTAGATCCCAATCTTGCGGCCATTCCGGTTATTGTGGTCACTGCGGATGGGAACGCCAAAACAAAGGCAGCTCAGCTTGGAATTAAAGATAGCTATAGTAAAGCAGGGGGAGTAGATAACCTTCTAGAAATCATCAGACGTATCGTGACAAACCAACCTACACTTTCTTAAGATTCTTTTAATATCTCTACAAAAGCATCGACAACCTGAGGATGGAATTGGGTATTTTTGTTTTTGAGAAGTTGGGCGATGGCCTCTTCTTTGCTCATGGCCTTGCGATAGGCACGGGTGGAGGTCATGGCATCATAGCTGTCAGCGACTGTAACAATAGATACAATCAGAGGAATTTGTGTTTTTGCAAGTCCATCAGGGTAACCTTTACCGTCATAACGTTCATGATGATGACGTATGATAGAAAGCATCAGAGGATCTTCAAGAATAGGTTTGAGAATCTTTTCTCCTAGTTCAGGGTGTTTTTGGATTACATTTCTTTCTAGGTCATCTAGCTTATCTGTCTTAAGAAGAACATCATCGCGTACTCCTACTTTCCCGATATCATGCAACAAGACGGCTTTTTTAAAATGTTCAACTAGCTTTGGTTCAATGCCCATGCGTAGTGCAATTCTTTCGAAATAATCAGCAACAGCCTGGGAATGGCCCAATGTATAACTATCTCGGGCATCAAGTAAGATAGCCAAGGATTGAACTGAATCATAGAAGTGGTTTTGTAAAAGCTGACGGTAGTTTTTCAATCCTAACGCCATTTCATTAAAAGAATCAGCCAGTTGAGCTATTTCATCATTCCCTGGAATGGTCACTTTATGGTCCCAGTTGCCCCCTTTGAGATGATCCACGCCCGATTTTAAGGCTGTTACAGGTCGTACCACCCATCCGGAGATTAAAGAGCCAAGCACAAAGGCGAATAGAATTGCAATTAAAAGGATAATTAATGCTCTTTTTGTTAACTCTTGTTGAATGGTATTAATATTCCTGGCATCAATGTCTACTCCTAAGATAGCAAATGGCCTGCCGATTTCATCGCGAATAGGTGCATAACCAGATAAAGTTTTACCAAACTCATCTTCCTCTATTTTTAAATCTGCAGAAGGATTGTTTAGGCCTTTGAGCATCTGATCAAAACGTCCGGCATTATAAAAAGTACCTGGAGTTGAGCCTTTGACCTTGTTTCCTTTGGGATTATTCACATCTAAGTCCAAAATAAACTTCCATCTTTTTTTATCTGAAGTCGGGGTCAGAAGATAAATGAATTCAATTTGAGGATTAGCAGCTTTTAATCGTTTGAGTTCCTGGGCAATGCTTTGGTAAGCGGAGGTGTTAATGCCTTCTTTATTAAGGGGAACTTGTTTAAGGGCTTGGGCATCAATTAAAAGAGCAGAGTTCTTAGCCAAATTCATCAAATAAGCACGTTGATTCTCGAATTGTGTTTGAAATGTATAATGTATGGTAATAATGTCTCCAATGATTGCTAATAGAACCATGGAACAAACCATAGCGGTTGAAACTCTCAGACGAAACGATTGAAAAGGATTTAGCACAGAGGAAATCTTAGCATCCTTGATAGTATTTGTCTATATGCCCCAGAATATTACTCATGAGGAACTTATAAGATTCATTTTTTGTCTAACTATTGAGGTCAAAAAGAATCATAAAGGAGAGGGATATGACAATTAAAGCCGCATTCGTGATAGTCTTTGTGTTTGTTCTAAGCTCATTAACTACATATAGTTACGCAGATACTCTGATCAATGGGAGATTTACTGCTCAGGGAGCTTTTATTACTTCCCACAGAAATCAGGATCAAAGATCCAAAGGCTCACAAGAGCACAATCGCCATGATCATAAGGATGATTCGAAATTTTCTCATAAAGACCATCATCAAAAAAGATTTGATCATCAACATCACCATAGAGCAGTGAATCATCATAATTATTATGTGTATTACACATATCTTCCTGCGCCAACCGCAGTTTCAGTAGGTAGTTTTGTGACAATTCTTCCAGAAGATTACCAGACGTTCATTTTGCATAATCAGAAGTATTATTACAGCGATGGAATTTATTACATTGAGATGTTTCAAGGTTATCAGGTTGTTGCCCAGCCCTTATTTGAAGACGATGTCTCTTTCCCTGTGAATATTCCAACAGAACAAGGCGGATATGCTCAGGTTGTACTTAAAAAGTCAGGCCAGGGCTTTATAGGACCACAGGGTGAATTTTATCCAGAATTTCCTAAGGTTGCTCAATTGAAAGCCATGTATCTATAACATGTGGTATACTCCTCGCATGGATGATTTTAAAAAGATACCCAAAAAATACCATCCCAAAGGTTTTGAGATCCTTTATGAGGATAAAGACCTAATTGTGGGAAATAAAGCGCAAGGTTATTTGACTGTGAAGGCTGCTTGGGAACGTGAGCAGACCATCCATCATGCCCTTAACCAGTATGTCCGAAAGGGTAATTCTAAGTCGAGGAAATGTGTTTTTGTGGTGCATAGACTTGATCAAGAAACCTCAGGTGTTCTTATTTTCGCTAAAAGCCCTCAGATCCAAGGAGCTCTTAAAGATAATTGGAAGGAAGTCACAAAGACTTATTTGGCAATTGTTTACGGCAAGCTAGAAAAAAAGAGTGATACTATTTCAAGCTATCTAGTTGAAGATGATGAATATGTGGTCCATTCTTATGAAGATGGAGCGCAAGGTAAATTAGCACACACGCAATATACGGTTCTTAAGGAGCAGGGGAAGTTTAGTCTGCTTAAAATCAATCTTTTAACCGGCCGCAAAAACCAGATTCGAGTTCATCTGGCCGATATTGGTCATCCTGTTGTTGATGATGATAAATATGGTCCAAGCACCTCTCGCAACGCCAAAATGGCTTTGCATTCCTATAAGATTTCTTTTAAACATCCATCCACTAGAAAAGATCTCACCATTCAAGCCACAGTTCCTGAACATTTCCAACGTTTGGTCGATTTTACTTATTAGAATATTTATTAAAAAAATTTGATTGAAAGTGTAAATTTTTGCTAGAATTTCCAATCTCATTTGGAAGTTTAATAACAGGAGTACTAAGAAAGGGAAGGTCATGAACAAGAATTTATTAGCAGTATTAGTCGTAGGAACAGTATTTTTTGTTGCAGGATGTGCTTGTGGTAAATCCAAGAAAGCTTGCCCAATGGATTCCATGAAGACTGAAGAAGTTGTTGCTAACACTGAAGCAGCTATTGAAAATACAGAAGTTCCAGTCGTCAATGCTGAAGCACCTGTAGTTAATGCAGAAATGCCAATGGTTCAGTAATCGTAATTTTGTATTTAACATAGAGACGAGGCAATGCCTCGTCTCTATGTTTTTAAACGTAGTGTCCTGCCGCAAATCCTGAGGCCCAGGCCCATTGGAAGTTGAAGCCTCCTAAGTGGCCTGTTACATCCACGACTTCACCGATGAAGAAAAGGCCAGGGATTTTTTTGGATTCCATAGTTTTAGAAGACAATTCATTGGTATCAACCCCACCTAGCGTTACCTCAGCTTTGGCATACCCTTCGGTTCCTGAAGGAATAAACTCCCATTTATTGAGTTTTGCGCCTATTTTTTGCAGTTGATCGAGCGAGTATTCTTTTAGAGGTTTGTTTTCCAAGAAAAAATCGCAGAGAATTTCAGTCAGCCGCGCTGGAAGAAATTCTTTAAGGACAGATTTCAATGTAGCTTTACTGTCATGTCTTTGTTGCAGGATTGAGGCCATATCTTTGTCTGGGAGAAGATTGATATGAATTGGTTTCTTAGGCTGCCAATAAGAGGAAATTTGTAAAATAGCTGGCCCGCTTAAACCTTTATGAGTAAATAAGATGTTTTCTCTAAACGACATACGTTCATAAGTGACAATAGTATCCAGTGAGACCCCGGATAAAGATTGGAAGATTTTTAAGTCTTTATCAGAGAGAGTCAGGGGAACTAGAGCGGGTCTTGTATTAGTCAACTTAAGATCAAATTGTTTAGCTATTTTATAACCAAAGTCTGTTGCTCCAAGTGTTGGAATAGACAGACCACCCGTCGCAATCACTAAGCTTTGACTTTGAAATACTCCCTGATTCGTATATATACGAAAAACGTCATTCTTTTCGACTTTTTCAATCGTAATTGAAAGAAGAATCTGAACATTGTTCTGGATACATTCTTTTTTAAGGAGATCAATGATGTTTTGCGAACTTTCATCACAGAAGAGCTGGCCTAATTTCTTCTCGTGAAAGGCTATTTTGTAGATATTGACCAGTTTACAGAAATCTGTGGGTGTAAATCGGGCCAGTGCTGATTTGCAAAAATGAGCGTTGTGTGAAAGAAAGTTCGTATCTTTGGCATGAATATTAGTGAAATTGCACCTGCCGCCCCCTGAAATACGGATTTTCTTTCCAACTGCATTATTATGTTCTAAGACAACCACTGAGCGCCCGCGTTTGCCAGCTTCAATAGCACACATAAGCCCAGCTGCACCACCACCGATGACAATGACATCTTTTTTGATAATATTAGGGTTATTCATACAGAAGAATTTACATAGGGAAGAGGGTAAGGTTTTTAAAATAATCTCGGTAAAAACCTCTATCATAGGTCAAAAGTTGGTCTGCATGCGTTAATGCGTGGGCTGCGATCATAAAGTCTGCTAAAATACGTACTTTACGAGCGTGGCGTTGAGATCTGTAATGACGCCATATTTCGCCTGCTAGTCCTAATGCGCGTACTGAAGAATGTATAAGCTTAATGCCAAAATCTTTACACAATCGCTCTACATTTTCAGGTGTCATTCCCGCGCACATCTCGGTATAAACGATTTCACTAATAATTAATTGTCCTTGAGTTGAAGCTGAAGCGAGGGCATCAATAGCTTTTTCTTGTCCATTAATAACGTCAATTAGCACATTAGTATCAATGGCGGTAATCATCCGCGTAACTCCTTTAATAGGTCTCGAGTATTTTTTACTCCTTGAGGCCACTCATAGTGATATTTGCCCGCAAGAGATTTGAATTTTTCTTTAAGTCCAGTCTTTACAAGGATAATCTTTCCCTTGTCTTCGCGGAATTCAACCTCTTGGCCTGGATGAATACCAAATCTTTCGCGGATTTTTTTGGGAATGACGATTTGACCTTTTGTATTGATAACCATAGTAATACCTCCTTTGTAATACTTAATACGTAATAAATATATCACATATTCAACCAAAATCAAATTCCCGTGTTACCCATATGATATAATCTACAAATCAACCAATAAAGGAGAGTTTATGAACATCACAATTAGAAAATCCAATGAACGTGGGATTGCCAATCATGGATGGCTTAAGAGTCATCATACGTTTTCATTTGCAGATTATTATGACCCCAAGCACATGAGTTTTCGGTCTCTTCGAGTCATTAATGAAGACTATATTGCAGGGGGACAGGGTTTTGGGTCTCATCCGCACAATAATATGGAAATTGTAACCATCGTCCTACAAGGGTCTTTGGCCCACAAAGACAGTATGGGCAATGAATCGGTCATCTTACCTGGAGAAGTCCAACGAATGACAGCTGGAACCGGAGTTGTACACAGTGAATTTAATAATTCTCCTACAGAACAAGTACACTTATTCCAAGTTTGGATTTTACCCTCTCAAAAAGGCTTACCCCCAGGCTATGAACAAAAGTCATTTTCAGCCTCAGAAAAGACCAATCGTTTGAAACTGATCGCTTCCTCCAATGGTCAAGACGGTTCTGTCACAGTTCACCAAGATGTGAAGATTTATGAAAGTATCTTGCACCAAGGTCACGAACTTAAATACTCTTTAGCTAATGGCAGGGGAGTCTGGATCCAAGTCAGTAAAGGCAAGCTCAATGTTAACAACCAGCTGTTAAACACAGGCGACGCTGCTGCAATTGAGAATTTGGCAGATCTTACCTTACAAGCCAAAGAAGACTGTGGATTTTTTTTATTCGATCTTGGTTAGGATATTTAGAGCTTTAGTCTTTTAAGGGTGAAATAAGTCAGAGTAAACGTTCCTGCTTCAATGATAGCTGTTGCAATGGCAGCTCCGACGTAAGAATAGGCATGGATCATCAGGATGATTAAGGGTAGGCCAATGCAGGCCATAGTGATATGGATTTTTGAATAGGTCCTTGTTTTTCCGCAGACCAATAAAAATTGCACTCGAAAAGCGTTGGAAGCCACAAAAAATACCGAAATCAAAAGAAATCTCAATGATACAACCGCAGCGGAGAAGTTGTCTCCACAGATCATCTGGATGAGGAAGTCAGATAAGACAAAAACAACAGGCAGGCAAATTAATGATACCCATACGGTGGTTTTCTGGACCTCAAACATGATTTCAAGGGCTTTAAACTTATTTTTTTGGAAGATTTTGCTCAATCTAGGAAATATGGCTTGAGAAAAGGAATATAAAGGAAATGTCTGTACGGCATTCGCAATTTTCTCAGCAATGGAATAATATCCTGTCAATGAATTGCTAGTTAGAAGTCCTACTGCAAAGATACGTGTTGTGGTGTAGGTGTTGATAGCTACAACGGAAATGAAAATATTCCAACCTTCCTGGATTTGAAAAGAAATCTCTTTATAAGAAGGCATTTTCCATGGCATAGCAAATTTTCTGAATACAAAATATTGACTCCAAATACCAATCATAATAGCAACAGCCGATGTGATAATAGGTACAGCTAAGTAATCCTTGGGTGTTCTGACAAAATAAAAGACTAAGAGGGCATAGAGAATAGCCCCTAAAATATTAAAGTCTGCAATATGTTTCATCTTTTCAGTGCCTTGAAAATACCATTGTGGGAAAAGAGCGTTTCCAACAACAGCCCCAAAGCTTAGAACATAAATGATCCAATCCATTTTGAATTTTGGAACAAATGAGACCATTAGTGTCAATATGACCAGACTTAGTAATATTAAACCAGTTTTAATTGTCATGACGGAAGCATGGATTCTTGAGACACGCTGGAGATCTTCTCGATAGAGAGAGATTTCTTTCGTAGCAGAAACATTAAAACCATAGTCTGTCAGGATGATGAAGTATTGGACAAATGCTTGAGCAAAGGCAATGAGTCCAAATTTGTCAGCTCCAAGAATTTGAAAGAGATAGGGTAGAACGGCCAGCGGCAGGACGTAGCTAATGACTTGGAGTTTAGAAAGAGATATGACATTCTTGATGACCGTACTGCTTTCTTCAGCATCGGCCATTTTGTATGTTTTTTGGAATTGCTTAATTAAGGCCCGCATGAAAGTAATTTACACTTTCTATTCATTTAAAGAAACATCTTTTGATATAATCTCCTATCACTAAAATCATTCTAGGAGTTTTATGATTCAATTTCCATCTAACTTTTTCTGGGGTTCAGCTACTTCTTCTTATCAAGTTGAAGGGAACAATAACAATGTCGATTGGTGGGTTTGGGAAAAGGCGATTGGCAAAGAGAGTTCAGGGGAAGCCTGTCGTCACTATGAGCTTTATGAACAGGACTTTGATTTAGCCAAGAGCCTTCATCATAATGCTCATCGTCTGTCTATTGAATGGGCCCGTATAGAACCGCAGGAAGGCCAATTTTCTCAAAAAGAAATACAACACTATGTCGATGTGATTATAGCTTTAAGAAAAAGAGGCATTGAGCCTATGGTCACATTGCATCATTTCACGAACCCTATTTGGTTTGCCCAAATGGGTGGATGGGAGAATCCAAGAACACCGGAGCTATTTGCTCGTTACAGTGAAAAGGTCGTTAGTGCATTAGCCAAACATGTGACGTATTGGATGACCATCAATGAACCAACCATTATTTCTTCTCATGCCTATATTTTTGGTTTCTGGCCTCCTCAAGTTAAATCAGTGCGGCGATGTTTGAATGTCCAGAAATATCAAATCCAATCGCATGTTAAAACGTATCGCTTAATCCATCACATCTATCAGCAACAAAAGCTAGCTAAACCACAGGTGGGCATTGCCCATCATATGCCCGCTCTCATTGCTTGCACCAATTCTTTAAGGGACCGTTTGGCAGTCTATCTTAGAAATAAATGTTTTAATTATTGGTTTTTGGATGAATGCGTGAACAATAAGTCCCTAGATTTCGTTGGTTTAAATTATTATTCTAGGCAGCTTGTAGAAACAAAAAGCTGGTTTTTGCACAGTCTTTTTGGAGATATTTGCCAAAAGAATTATGATCCTGTTAAAAAAAATTCTCTTGGATGGGACATTTATCCTAAAGGTCTTTATCAAGTGCTCATGATGCTTAAGAAATATCATTTACCTGTGTATATTACAGAGAATGGGATCTGTACCTCCGACGACGATTTACGATGGGAATTTATTCAGGAACATTTGAAAAGCATTCATCAGGCCCTGAATGATGGAATTGATATTAGAGGGTATCTCTATTGGTCCCTATTGGATAATTTCGAATGGGACAAAGGTTACGGGCCAAGATTCGGGATGATTGATGTGGATTATAAAACCTTTCAGCGTATTATCAAACCAAGTGCGGTCAAATTAGGTGAAGTCTATAGAACTGGAAGGTTATGAGCAGCAAGTCGATTTATATTTTAGGAATTTCAGCTTTTTATCATGACAGTGCGGCTGCTCTTATCAAAGATGGTCAAATTATTGCCGCTGCTCAAGAAGAACGTTTTACCCGCAAGAAGCACGACGCTGCTTTTCCACATAAGTCCATCGAATATTGTTTGAAAGAAGCTGGGATTACACTTAAAGATCTAACGCATGTTGGATTTTATGAGAAGCCTTTTGTAAAGTTTGAACGACTTCTTTTGACCTATTTGAACTGTGCGCCTCAAGGCTTATTTTCTTTTCTTAAAGCCATGCCTGTTTGGATCAAAGAGAAAATCTTTCTAAAAGACTACATAAAAGAACAGCTCCAATTTGAAGGAGAGATCATCTTTTCTGAGCATCATGAATCGCATGCCGCCTCTGCCTTTTTCCCTTCACCATTTCAAAAAGCCGCTATTTTGACCATGGATGGGGTAGGTGAGTGGACAACGACAAGCTTTGGTGTAGGAGAGGGAAACAAGATTACTCTTCATTCAGAAATCCGTTTTCCTCATTCGTTAGGCCTGTTGTATTCCGCATTTACATATTACTGTGGTTTTAGAGTCAACTCGGGTGAATATAAACTCATGGGACTGGCACCTTATGGTGAGCCTAAGTATGTGGATTTGATTAAGAAGAACTTAATTGATATTAAAGAGGATGGTTCTTTTAGATTAAATATGAAGTATTTCAACTACGCTGTTGGGCTGACCATGACCAATGGCAATTTCGATCGCCTTTTCGGTCATCCTAAAAGAAAACCAGAAACCACTCCATCGGCATTTTATATGGATATGGCCCGTTCTATCCAAGATGTTACTGAAGAGATTATGATAAAAACAGCCCATCATATTGCTCTTGTAACAGGACAAGAAAATTTATGTTTAGCAGGGGGGGTTGCGTTAAATTGCGTGGGAAATGGCAAAATATTGGAATCCACTAAATTTAAGAATATTTGGATACAGCCAGCTGCAGGAGATGCTGGAGGGGCTTTAGGAGTAGCTCTTTTTATTTGGTACCAATATTTAGGTAATACTAGAGACGTTGATGGTAAGAATGATTTACAAAAAGGGTCTTTATTGGGCCCAAGCTATTCTGATAGTGAAGTTGAATCCTTCCTAAAGTCCAAGAACATTCCATATGAGAAGTGTGAAGGAGATCAGATTTTTTCTCGGGTAGCAGATTTAATTGCAGATGAGAAGGTGATTGGCTATGTACAGGGCAAGATGGAGTTTGGTCCCAGAGCTTTAGGAGCTCGTAGCATTATTGGTGATGCCAGGTCTATGAAAATGCAAGAGGAGATGAACGTAAGAATTAAATTTAGAGAATCCTTTAGACCTTTTGCCCCCAGCATACTAATCGAGAAAACAAAAGAATACTTTGATTTGTCCAGTGAAAGCCCTTATATGCTTGTAGTCGCCCAAGTCTCTGACTCCCAAGTGGAGCCAGGTTCTAGGGAAACTACCCTTACTGGAATTGCTAAACTTAAGCAAAAACGTTCAAGTGTTCCTGCGATCACCCATGTGGATTATTCTGCCCGTGTTCAAACGGTGGATCCAAAGCGCAACCCGTTTTATTATAAAACGATTGAGGCTTTTTATAAGAAAACCAATTGCCCTGTGATTATTAATACCTCATTTAATATTCGAGGAGAGCCCATTGTCTGTACTCTGGAAGATTCATACCGGTGTTTCATGTGCACGAATATGGATTATTTGGTTTTGAATCGATTTGTCTTAGATAAAACCAAACAGCCTAATAAAGACCAGTATCAAAAAGAATTAATTTCACAGGAATTAGATTAGTTATGGTTAATGAAAAGAACATCAGAATTTTTGGGTTAGGATTGGCCTTGTTATTGGCGGCGGGTGCTTTATTGCATTTTTTGCACTTGCATCTAGGGATTTTTTCCATTCTGATTGTGTTTGGTGCTCTTCTTTTTGTGCTTGAGAAATCATTAACATGGCCATGGGTTTATGGCTTAGTCTATGGAGCTATCGCCATTGCAACCGCTCTAACATATGCCAAGCATACCCCTTCCATAGGAATTGTGATCAGCAATGTTCTAAGTATTCTCTTTTTATTCATTGCCATCATTAAATATGAAGCTCTTATTCCTTTTTATCGCCTTTGGATGAAGGGTGCGCATTTCATTGGACTTGCTGTAACAGGTGGTGTCTTAGCAAGTGTCTATTTTTTTGTATTTACACCAGTTAGAATCTTGTTAAGATTATTGGGCAAAGATCACCTGCAAAGAAAATTAAAGCCCACGCAAGGGTCTTATTGGCAAAAAAGAGATCAAACAGAGGTTCTTAAAGAACGATATCATCAACAATTTTAAGGATTGTAGAAAGCGATATGGCTAAATTATCTATTCTTAAAGAATTTTGGGATTTTTTAAAGGTCCGTAAGCGTTTTTGGCTTGCTCCAATTATTGTGCTCCTCTTTTTGCTGGGCTTGCTAGTTATCTTTGCGCAAAGTTCGGCAGTTGCTCCATTCATTTATACTCTTTTTTAATCTCTTGTATGACCAAAACATCAATTAGACAAAAAATTGCCTTAGTTGTATTAGGCGTAGTGTTGTGTTTCTTTATTCTTGAAATAGGATTAAGGATAGCAGGAGGTGTAGTTCTTTTCTTACAGGAAAAACACAATCGTATTTCGAATGAAAAAGGTAATTATCGTATTTTGTGCTTAGGAGAATCAACCACTGCCCTAGGTGGGGAAGATTCTTATCCTTCTCAATTAGAGAAAGCCCTCAATGAGCAAACAAAGGGAAAGAACTTTAGTGTCATCAATAAAGGTCTTGTTAGCACAACCACAGACTACATTTTGGCTCATGCAGACCAGAATCTCGATCTCTATAAGCCCCAATTAGTGATTATCATGATGGGAATTAATGATTACGCTTACCCTCGTCCAAGTCAAATGCCACTATGGTTATGGAGGACAAAGTTATTTGTTGAAGATTTTAAAGTTTATAAATTGTTCAAACTTTTGTATCAACACATTACTCACAAGGTCCAAGAAACAAAGAATCCTTCCCCCTTTGATCATAGCTCTGAACAAGTAGAGGATTATCATTTTAAAGAAAACTTTCTAAAGCAACTGATTGCTCAAGAAATGGTGATTCTTAATTCTCATATGGCTAAAAGTATGCAATATGAGAAAGATCAAAGATGGGCTGAAGCAAAAACGGAGCGTGAGTTTATGATTCAGGCTGTAGAAATCATTAAATCTGCTTATATTGATCTGGCTCGTCGATATGTTAAACAAGGCTTATTATCAGAAGCCCAAGACAATTTAGAAGAAGCTGCTAAATTTCAGATGAATGATCTGGATTATTATCAAGTGTGGGGAGAGCTATACTTGGCCCAAGGAAAAGCTCAGGAAGCTGCAAAGGCTTTTCAAAAGGCTATTTTTATTAAATCAACCAGTTCTGATGCTCTTTTGGGAATGGCACGCGCTTATTACATGGCAGACAGAAAAGAATCCTTTCTTTTATATATGGACTATTTAAACAAAAATCCTAGTGAATATTGGGGATATATTGAGTTAGCCGGTTGGTTTAGGAAAAATACAGCTTATGTTCAAGCAATTGAATACCTTAACAAAGCGATTGAACTACAACCTGTTTTAGAAAAAGCTTATTTGGATTTAGGGGCTATCTATGATGAATTGGGGGAATACAAGAAAGAGGAGGAGTTTTATCTAAATCACATTAAGAATAATGAGAAGGTAAAAGTCCATTTGATCCAAGCCTTAGGACAATTTTATCAACGCCAAGGCAAAGAAGATCTAGCTAGTAAGTATTTGAAGCAGGCAGCTCAACTAGGGCTTAAAGAATATACGCCTTGGACATGGTCGAACTATAATTTGTTGATTAAAAAGATTGCTCAAAGGGGAATTAAAATCATTGTTATGCAGTATCCTCTCAGAAGCATTGATCCTATTAAGAGCTCCATTGAGAAGAAAGATCAGGTTGTTTTTGTAGAAAACAGATCAAACTTTAAGAAAGCATTGACTTCAGGAAGGTTCAGTGATTATTTCAGCGATAATTTTGCCTACGATTTTGGCCATTGCACCCGTTTAGGTAATCAATTGATAGCTCAAAATTTAGTCCCCGTAGTTCTAAAGATCAGTAGTGAACGTTAATTTCACAAGATTTATCTTGCTTCTGTTGGGGAACTCAACTATTAATAGTTCTTATGATACGAACAATCCTTTTAGCAGAAGATGATAAAGGGACTGCCCTTTTTGTAAGAACATCCCTGCAGAAACATGGTTACCATGTTTTATGGGCTGCTAATGGGCTAGAAGCCATGGATATTGTGGCTAAAAATCCTGTGGATTTAATTGTTACGGATGTTGTCATGCCTCATATGGACGGGGTAGATCTTTACGAAGAGCTTAAAAAAAGTCCAAATACTTCCCATATTCCCGTCATTATTATTACCGATAAGCAATTATTTAAAGATTCTTTTTCTGCTTTAGGTGTGGATCATTTTATTCCTAAAAGTTCAGACATTACCGCTTTAGTAGATAAAATCAAAAACATTAGTACAGATTTACAGAAAAAGAACTTCCCAAAAGTTCTAATAAGCGGGAGTAATCGTCGTATTTTAGATCAGATGCAGAAAATGCTGGTTGCTAAACAATGCTTGACTGCGGTGGCTGAAAATTCTTTAGACACCATTCATAAAGCTTTTTTGATGTCACCTCATGTTGTTTTGCTGGATGTGCGTATGAGTGACCATGCGCAGACCAAAGAAGTTGTAAGTTCCCTTCGATGTTTTCAATTTTTTCGTAAAGTGCAGATTTTAACATATTCTTTTATAGCACCAGAAGAGGTGAACCTCACTGATTCTGTGTGGCAAATTATTGAGAATGATGCAAATCTTTGTGCACAAGCTGGAGCTACCGCATTTCTTGGAAATTTTAATCAAACAGCTTTCTTAGACCAAATTGACCCCTACCTTCCAAACAACCAAGATTAAATAATTTGACTTTTTTTATTGATAGGACTAGGATTTAGCTATCTTAGCGCGAAGCTCTTAAAAACCAGTTCTAATGTGATGGTGGTCATCTATGAAAAAGAACCCCTCATCAGTTGCTGGATCGAGATTAGTCGCAATGAAGATTGTTTTTGGATATGTTGTTTTTGCCTGCCTCTGGAACCTTATTTGCGATCCTCTCTTTAGTTTTTTTATTCAAAATCATTCCGCGAGCGTTGTAAACCATTTTAAAATATATACTTACGTATTTTTAAGCTCAATTTTTTTGTTTTTTTTGATTCATTTAGCTACACGCAATAAAGTGTTAATTTCTATTTCTGAGATGGCTCAACGCAAAGCATTTGAAGAGAAGCTTTATTCCAACGAGAAGCGTTTAAGGCAGATTATTGATTTGGTTCCCCATTTTATCTTTGCTAAGGACATCGAAGGTCGATTTATTCTGGTGAATCGTAGTGTCGCTGAGGCTTATGGTACGACGGTGGATGAATTAACTGGCAAAACAGATGCAGATTTTAATCAGTCTTCAGAAGAAGTAAAGCATTTCCGTGCGGATGATTTAGAGGTCATTCGTTCGGGTAAACCTAAGTATATCCCTGAAGAAAGCATCACGAACGCCCAAGGCGAAGTAAGACTCCTTTCAACGACTAAGATTCCTTTTTATGCCTCAGGAACAGATCAACCTTGTATTTTAGGGGTTGCTGAAGATGTTACAGAGCGTAAATATCTTGAAAATAAACTTATTACCTTGGCCCACTATGATTCTTTAACCACATTTCCTAATCGTGCTTTGTTTTTTGAAAGAGCCAGCATTGGACTTTCCCAAGCAAGACGTTCCGGGACTTCTTGCGCTGTTCTTTTTGTGGATTTGGATCATTTTAAAGATATTAATGATACTTTGGGTCATACGGTTGGAGATGAGCTTCTCAAAGACACTGCTTTTAAGCTTACAGATTGTGTGCGTGAGATGGATACTATTGCAAGACTTGGAGGAGATGAGTTCATTGTATTTTTAAATGGACTGGATGATGCTAATAAAGCTAGGCAAATAGCTGAACGTATCCGGGAGAAATTCAATTGTCCCAGGCAAGTCTGGGGAAATGACCTTTTTGTTACCGCGAGTGTTGGTATTGCCACCTATCCCAAAGATGGCAACAATTTGGAGGATTTGCTTAAGAATGCTGATACAGCCATGTATGCAGCCAAAAGTGCAGGTAGAAATACCTATTGTTTTTTTAATCAGGCTATGAACTTAAAAGCTGTCACTAAGATGCAAATCGAACGAGGACTACGGGATGCTCTAAGCAAATCCCAACTGCAAACACATTATCAGCCTATTATGGGTGTCAAAGACGGAAGAATACGTGGATTTGAGGTGCTTTTACGTTGGTATAATAATGAAGGAATTCTTAAGATGCCTTTAGAATTTATCCCTATTGCAGAAGAAACAGGCTTGATAGTCCCCATAGGGGAATGGGTCTTACGGGAAGCTTGCCAGTTTGGTAAAAGAATGGAAATGATGGGACATGATCACTGTGTCATATCCGTGAATGTCTCGGTTGCACAATTAAGAAGAAAATCTTTTGTCAGTACAATTAAACAGGCCCTAAAACAGAGTAAATTGCCTGCGGATTGTTTAGAGATTGAAGTAACAGAAAGTATTTTTATTGATTCTTTTGATACTGCTATTGAAACTTTGATACAACTGAGAAATATAGGGGTTAGAGTTTCTCTGGATGATTTCGGTACTGGGTACTCTTCTTTAAGACATCTTCAGCGTCTTCCTATTTCTAATCTTAAAATAGACCATAATTTTATTAAGGAACTCACCCAAGATACTACAGAAAGCGCCATGACATCTACCATCATTGCGCTTGCCCATTCTTTAAAACTGGAAGTCATTGCTGAAGGGATTGAGCATGACTTTCAGCTCAAGAGATTGGTCGAAGAAAACTGCGATTATTTTCAAGGATATCTTTTTGGCAAGCCCATGCCTGAAGAAAAGGCCATTGATTTTCTAAATGTTTTGAGGTAACGTTTTTTCAAAAACACCTTTTGCCCCTTGACTTTTTCTGCCTGACTGGCAAACACATAGAAATATGCTATGCTTGAAATCAGGAGGGTATGAGTAAGCCTTAAGGATAGGTGATATGGGGTCAAAGGTCTAAACATGGCGAAGTCATATATATCGTAATTATCTACCATCATACAATAAAGCCATCTTCAGACTCATTCACACCATAAATCTCTCCCAAAAGCTCAACTATTCTCCAATTTAGATTGAGTGCATGGTAATACCTTGTAAAATGCAAGTATTATCAATCATGATATCTCTGGGCTGGAGTGTAGAAAAATGAGTAAGGATCGTTTAAACAAAGGATCAACGCTCGTAGAAGTACTAGTAAGCATTGCAGTTGTTCTTATTTTACTAGTAGCAGCCGCAAGCACATTGCTTAGCAGTAGATTCATGTCTTCTTATTCAAAACATAAAATTCAAGCAGCTTATCTCGCCCAGCAACTTTTTGAAATCAAACGTCGAGCACTATTCACTAATATAGTATCTGTACCTGAAACCTCCTACTCTCTAGATACCAATGGGACATATAATTCAATCACAGATGATTTAACAGCTAAAGTGACATTCACTGTGACTAGTCTTAATAATTATCTTAAAAAAGTTCAAATGAAGATCAGCTGGGTGGAAAGACTTGCATCAGGAGTACAAATTACAATAAATGAATATTATGCAACCAGCATTTGTGATGATGCTGTACCAAACTAACTGAAGGTATATATGGGTAATAAAGCTTTTACAGTAAGTGAACTTATCATCACGACTATGTGCACAGTCATTTTAGTCTCTATTGTGTTTAATTTTTATTCCATCGCTAATGTGGCTTATACGTCTGGTTTAACTACCCAAGCTCTTCAAGATGGAGCTAATGTCATTTTAAGTAAAATTATGGATGGAAAAAGCGAGCCAGGTGGTGTGTTTCGTTTATCAGAGGGAGTTTCTTACAGTATTCCTAATGCTGGTGAACTACATTATATTGGTGTAGATAATATTGAAAGATCCTATCGTTTAAATGCGGATGCCACAGCGCTTATTTATAATCATCCTACCTCTGAGGGAGTCCGGGATGAGGTTGTTTATACCGCTCCCAAAGGAGCTACATTAGTATTGCGTTTTATTTTTCCTGCGGTTCCCAACCCTACGATAGTGGTACAGATAGATGCTGCCATCATTCAAAAAATTAAAAATGTAACAGGGGGTAGAAATGTTTCCGGTTCTGCCTCCACGATTGTCAACTTGAGGAACCACTCATGAAAACCACACATAATAATAAAGGTTTTACTCTGGCCATGTCTTTGATTTTCTTGCTTTTAATTTGCGCTTTCGTCGGAGCATTGATTATGACTAACTCTAATGGTCTGTTAGCGGCAACTAAAATCGCTGATCTAAAAAAATCTTCTTATGTTGCAGATGCAGGTCTAGCAGAGGCTTATACTCAGTTAAGGGGATATACAGGTGCTCCAAATGCTTTTACAGTTAATAATGCTAACTATGATTTAGGCAGTGGTAAAAAGGGGAGTTATACTGTTGCCGTTACTCCTAATAGTGGGGCGTGGGGAAGGTATACATTAACAGCAGTTGGAACCTTTAATGGTTTGAGTAAGACTTTGAAATTAGATGTTCAAGCAAAGTCAATCTCCTATTTTGCCTATTTGAGTAATACAGAAGTACATCCTGTATGGGGTAATCTGTGGTGGGTCAATGGAATGACGACCGTAGGACCAGTCAATACGAATGGAACTTTAAATATTTATGGGGAAAAGAATGTTTACAGCCCTGTTTTTGATGGTGAGGTCAATCAAGTAGGTAGTGCGATTAACTATTGGCATGGGGGGCCGCCTAACGACAATCCAGTATTTACTCATGGAATTAATTTGAGCGCTCCGCCAGTCCCTTTTCTTCCTGTTAACACCTTGGCAAGTATATCAACAGCAGCTAATGCTGCAGGTCTAGTTTTAACGGGAGATAGCACGGTTGTCTATAATTCGGATGGAACAGTTAATATCACGAATGTTGCCAGAGGTTGGAACAATTACAAAACAAGTTTACCCAGTAATGGGGTTATTTATGTTCAAACAGGAACTGCAACTGTGCAGGGGATTGTGAATGGACAGTCAACGCTGGCAAGTGATAGGCAGATTTATATCAGTGGTAATTTGTTATATAACACGGATCCTAGGATTGATCCAGATAGCAAAGATATGCTAGCTATTGTGTCACAAAATGATGTCACTGTGCTTGCAGCAGCAGCACCTACCAATATAGAACTTGATGCTGTCATGGTTGCTCTTAATGGATCTTTTCAGGTGGATCAGTGGTGGGTGCCTGGAAAAGGTAATATGATACAATTTGGCAGCTTAGTTAATAATTATTGTGGTCCCACAGGAGTTTTTGATCCTGCTACTGGGACTCTTTACGGAGGGTATATGCAGCTTCAATATTACGATGTTAGGCTCCAAACAATGGTTCCCCCAGGGTTTCCACCTATTGTGGACTCAACTGGAAGAAGCGTTTATAACAAATTGGGTTTCCAAAGCAGTTAAATAGGGGTAGTTATGGCAAAGAAAACAGAATTACCTATTGGCTTGATGATTGTAATCATGCTTATACTCATGGTCGTTGTTTATTGGATATATAAACCAAAGAATAACACTTTGATCCAAATAACACCAGCAGTTACACAGGAGCAGGTAATAAATCCTACAGAGACTTCACAAGCATCTTTGCCAGAGCACTCTTTATCAACAACAACTGATGATCATTCTTTGGCAAGCGATGGGGGAGCAGCTAATGCTCCAAATAGTTCAGGAAGCTTAGGTCCTAACCCGAATTCTCTAGGAAATAATGGCTCATTAAATGGCATCCCCCAAAATCAGTCACCTGAGCAAGGAGATTCGGCTGCTCAGTCAACTGGGTCATCTAATGCGGATAAGACAGATGAACAGATAGCAGAGGATATTCGTATAGAGAATCTTAAACGTGAGGCTGCCCAAAAAGCTGTAGCCTATCGACAAGAGCAAATGAAAAAGGTCCATGATGCTATTATGAGCGAAGGGGTATCTAATGAGGTGAAACCTTTTGTTCCACCATCATTAACACCGCCTGATGATATAGCAGAGAAGTTACGTTCTAATGAGTATGTTGGACATTAAGTAGAAGTTTTTTCTTCGAAAAGAACCCCAAATCAAAAGTTAATATTTTAAGAAAGGCCCCTCTTATGATGAATCTGTTTATCCGCAAACCCATTGACCGTATTGTCCAAGAATCTGAAGATTCAGAACATTGTCTAAAGAAAACACTTGGTCCAAAAAGTCTAATTGCGCTTGGAATTGGGGCGATCATTGGTGCGGGGTTATTTTCTTTAACAGGAATTGCGGCTGCAGAAAATGCGGGTCCTGCGGTTGTTCTGTCATTTGTCGTTGCTGCTGTTGCTTGTGCATTTGCTGGCATGTGTTATAGCGAACTTGCTTCCATGATTCCAGTTGCTGGAAGCGCCTATACGTACAGTTATGCTACATTAGGGGAATTTATTGCGTGGATCATTGGGTGGGACCTTGTTTTAGAATATGCAGTTGCCTCTGCTGTTGTAGCGGTTAGCTGGTCTAGGTATGTGATTTCTTTTCTTCATGATCTGGGAATTACCCTCCCCCAACAATTTATCGCCTGTCCTTTTGATCCAATACCTGGAATTATTAATGTCCCTGCCATGATTATCATTGCTGGGATTTCTCTTTTGTTGATCTCTGGGATTAAAGAGTCGGCTAATGTGAATGCTTTTATTGTAGTCATCAAAGTAGCTGTTGTTTTAACATTTATTTGCGTAGGGCTTCATTTTATTAAATCAGAAAACTACCATCCTTTTATTCCACCCAATACTGGCACCTTCGGCGAGTTTGGAATTAGTGGAATCATGAGGGCAGCAGGGATCATCTTTTTTGCTTACATTGGATTTGATTCTGTTTCCACCGCTGCTCAAGAATCTAGACGTCCATCACGAGATATCCCCATTGGAATCCTAGGCTCACTTTTTATTTGTACGATTTTGTATCTTCTTTTTGCCTTTGTTCTAACTGGTATGGTCAATTATCAAGCTATGAGAGGAGATGCAGCTCCTGTTGCAACGGCGATTAATCTAACACCATATCCATGGCTGCAGATGATGATCAAGTTTGGAATTATTATGGGTTTTACATCGGTAATCTTGGTTATGCTTCTGGGACAATCCAGAGTGTTTTATTCCATGTCTAGAGATGGATTATTGCCCAAATTCTTTTCAGACATTCACCCTAAATTTAAAACACCCTGGAAATCGAATTTGATTTTCATGGTCATTGTCGGATTATGTGCAGGGTTTTTTCCAATTTCTCAATTAGGGCATATGACATCCATTGGTACTTTAATGGCCTTCATCATTGTTTGCGCCGGGGTCATCGTTCTTCGTTACGTCCAACCCAATACTCCTCGTCCTTTTCGTACACCTTTCGTGCCACTTTTTCCCATCCTGGGAATCATCACATGCTTCTCCATGATGTATTCCTTAAACGTAGAAACATGGCTGCGTCTAATCATATGGCTCGTGATCGGATTAATCGTCTATTTCACCTACAGCCGTCATCATAGTCGTTTGAATCGTTAAATTGTAGAAGAGAGTTTACCTGTGAGGTTTATAAGACCCAAGGTTAGTTGCAGGAAATAGCTGTGGTGGCTTGGCCTCGGTATGAGGGTTGTGATTCGCAGTCGCTATTGTTTTCGTTACCGTATACGCATGTAGGTGTCCATGTTGGGATTGAGGGAGGATAATTGCATCGGTTTCCTTGGCATGTGCAAGGGGCGCAATAAAGATCGACATTGACCCAGTCTGAGGTGCAGGAAGTACCTTCCAAAAGAAGCACAGAACTCATGGTACGTTCAGATGCCAGGCATCCAGGTGGATGGATAATATTAGGATTTTCTTGTTTATGACCGCATTCATAGGCAACTTTTTTATTGCTGGTCCCACGAATACAATATCCAAGCATAACTTCCCCCGTTTCACATGAAGCATATGTATTGCAATCATGGATTTGAAAGTTTCTGATAGTGTAAACACCTGGCTTAGATTCTGTGACGCTACATCCTAAAGTCTCGTAAGATGAACATGTCATAACTCCATCCACAATGGAGGGGGTAGAGCCTGCTTTACACTGAACAAGGCATTTTTGATTGGGAAGATCAGAACAGTCTCCTCGACAGAAATTATTCGCCGCAGTGGGTTCCGCTGCAGGAGGACCTGTAAAGGAAAAGAGAACAGAGCGAGTCGGATTTGAATCGGTATAGTTAAAATCGTACCAACAGTTCGTTGCAGCAGCCCCTGGCTCAAATGGATCAGCATGCCATGGCCATCCAGTGATTTCTTCGGTTAAGCATTTATTGGTAGTCACATTCTTAAGACTGATGCCGTAATGATTATCGGAAGCACCCCCACAGTTCTTGGTTTCAACTAAGATATAATTTTTAGTACTCGGAGTGGCAGGGATGATCAAGGAAAGATTAGTATTTGGCTTCCAGTGCACAGTGCTGCATGTATTAGATGGATCTGTGTCTAATAGAAGGGCGCCTTTAGTTCCTGAAGAATCAGAAGCATACACTTTGGCTTGATCATCGACGTACAATTCGATAGTTTGAGGTTGAGGAGATAAACAGGAGTTTAAAAGCTGGGCTTTTGTATCTTGGGTTAATCCTGCATCCGAGCCTTTACAAAGTTCGGCCTTACTTGGAATATGTGTGCATTCAGCATCACATTGCCCGGCATCTGGATAAGGACTGCCTTTGGGAACGGGCATGCAGCGAACTTCTGTGCCGCAGCTATTAATCAAAGCTTCTTCCCCATAGCAGCAATAGCTAGCATAGTCAGTCTTGTTAGCAGGAATTTGAACAGGTGGAAGACCGGTCACAGGATCAGGGTTAGCTCTGGCTGCCGGGGCGCATCGGGCATCATCAGGGGCCAAAGGAATGCTTCCACAACAGCTGCCTATATCATGATTATGAGGATCTTGCGTACATAAACTAAATGTGGAACAGCAGCCTTCATTATCGGGCACACACTTCTCTTTAAAATCTTTAGAAAAACCACAACCGGCAGGTGTACAGGGGGTGTATTCGTATCGTTCATTAGGAGCACATTTTTCATTGGAGCGCTGCTTGTGAGCACCGCACTCACCTTTGACGAACTCACCGCAATGGCATTCTCCAGTAATTACTTGGCCTTTACCGGGCACCATACGGTCATTGACAGAATCATCGATAGATTCTTCCCAAAGCTTGAAGTGGGCATTAATGGAGCGAAGAACATAGGGACCCATGACGATTGTGCCGACAATGACAAGCATCGCCAAAAGGGCGTATTCAATAATGGATTGAGCTCTAAGTTTTGATAACATACGTTAGTTAATAAAAGTATATCCTACGGATAGTTTAAAAACAAGTGTGGAATTCCTCAAAGGAAAGGATATGCTATAGTCTTAAAATTATGGATGACCTATTTCTGAATCGACTAAAAGATCTGCTACCACCCCAAGCTTTGGAATATTTTGGAAAGCCAACAGGCTGGATTCATTTTCGTGTTAACACATTAAAAATATCACCCCAAGAAGCTAAGGAGGCCCTCAAAGTTTTAGGTATTCCTTTTGAAACAGTCCACTGGTACCCTTTTGTTTTAAGTGTGCCTTTTGAAAAGGGGAAAGAAGTCTTAAATTCGACTCTTTGCGCGCAAGGACAATTGTATTCTCAAGGGTTAGAAAGTATGAAAGCTGTGGTAGCCTTAGACCCACAGCCAGGCGAGAGGATTTTGGATTTATGTGCAGCGCCGGGAAGTAAGACAAGTCAAATTGCAGCCCATATGAATAATGAAGGAACCCTTATTGCCAATGAACCTATCCGTGCCAGATTCTATAGGCTTAAAAGTGTTCTTGGCTTAACAGGGGCTAAGGCAACTATTTCCATGGTCGATGGACGAAGATACCGAGTGCAGGACCAATTATTTGATCGAGTCCTCGTAGATGCCCCATGCTCCTCAGAGGGAAGATTCAAATATGATGATCCTAAGAGTTATGCTTATTGGAGTATTCGAAAAGTCAAAGAAATGGCCCATAAACAAAAAGGCCTGCTTCTAAATGCCAGTCGATTAGTCAAACCTGGCGGAGTGTTGGTTTACAGCACATGCACATTTTCACCAGAAGAAAATGAAGAGGTCATTGAGTGGTTTCAAAGAAAATCTCAAGGAATGGTTTTAGACTGTCAAGAGAGGATATTACCCGATGGACGAATGGAAGGATTTTTCATTGCGAAATGGCATAAAATTTAATATTCTAGATGCCATGCGTTATGCGGCGGCTATATTTTTATCTCTATTTCTTCCTATGAGTGTCTATGCCCAAAACACTCAAACCCCTGAGACTCCCCCAGCCGTTATCAGTGTCCCCCAAATCATGCTGGACATTAAAGTTGTTGAGATAGTCCTTAATGAAGAACATCGAAGCGGTGTTGATTGGGAAGCCATTGTTTCCGATTTCCATACTCTTCAGTTAAAAAAGGAAGACAATCCTATTTGGTCAGACAAAAGATATCAGTTAAGTGTTGGGGAAGTTTCTAACGAAGATTACGCGGTCCTTTTAGATGCTTTAGATGCCGTCGGACATTGTAATCAAAAAGATTTCCCTCAAGTAACACTTTCAAAGAACGAGCTTAAGAGTGTGGATGTTTCTGCAGATCCTAAGAATTTGCCTACGATCATGCTTGATTTAATGTGGGTGAATGCGCCCACAGGAGAACCTAAGCTTAAAATTGATCCTTCTTTAGGGATCATTATCAAAGATAACACAAAGCAAGCTTCACCTGTGACCCTTAAAAGTCAAACCCAAATGGATCTCAAAGATAATACGACAGTTGTCATTGGAAGTTTGATGCATGAGCAAGAAATTTCTAAAACTAAGAAAATTCCTCTATTGGGAGATATTCCATTATTAGGTTTGGTTTTTCGTAAACAAGGAATATTGATGCAGAAAACAGAAACCATTGTCTTTTTGACTCTCCATACCAATGCGATTCAAATGCCTGAGGAAGAATCCAAGTGATAATAGACATATGAAAAAATTCTTAAAGTTCTTTGTGTTGATTTGCGCTTTATCTTTGGTATGGGGCTGCGCTACGGTTCCTCCTGTCAAAGTGTCTCAAGGAAGCTCTCTGGACGATTTGTGCAAACATTACAATATTCAATGGCAATTCGATAGTGTTACCCAAGTCGTATTTTTGACATATAAAGACCATAAAGCTAAAGCCATGGTGGGAAGTCCTGTTGTTCTATTAGGTCAAACTAAGATCACCTTAAATGCCCCCTTACGTCGAAGGAATAGCACCATTTACGTTCCTGAGGATTTTGAATCCAAGGTGATTGGTTCTTTTGGAGCTGTCCGTCTTAAAGTGGGTTATAGCGTGGACTCTTCAAGCTTAAAGATTCGTACTATTGTGATTGATGCCGGTCATGGAGGCAAAGACCCAGGGGCCAAAGGATTTGGGGGGGTCAAAGAAAAAGAAGTCACTCTCGATATTGCTAAAAGAGTCAAACATCTTCTTCAGGAAGCAGGGCTAAAGGTCATTATGACACGCGAGTCAGACACATATCCTACTTTAGAAGAACGTTCTCAAATCGCCAGCAAGAAAGAAGTAGATTTTTTTGTTAGTATTCATGCCAATTCCATGCCTTCTCGAAAAACTCAAGGGATTGAAGTGTACTATGTTAAGACAACTAATAAGCGAGATTTGGATGAAGAACAGAGACAGAAAAATGAAAAGACCTTTTTTAGAAGTTTAAAAACAGTTCCTCAGAATAATCTACAAGCCATTGTTTCGGATATGATGTATCAGAATAAGGTGGCTGAGTCAGGTAAGATGGCCATGCGTCTAGTGCATAATATGTCAGGAGACCTTAATACCCCTAATCGTGGGGCTCGTCATTGCCGTTATTTTGTTGTCAGAAATACTCTGCAGCCGGCCGTACTTATTGAAACAGGATTTTTAACCAATAAACAAGAAGAAAAGCGGCTGAACTCCAGTGAGTATCGTCAGAAAATGGCTGAATCCATCGTCCGCACCATTATCGCGTATGCCTCGTCCAGTTAACATGAATGATCCCATAGGTGTTTTTGATTCCGGTTTAGGTGGATTGACCGTCGTTAAAGAGATGTTGTCTGTTTTGCCTAAAGAAAATATTATTTACTTTGGGGACACGGCGCGGGTGCCTTATGGAACAAAATCCCGAGAAACCATTATTCGTTATTCTCGTGAGATTATTGAAGTGCTTTTAAAGCATAAAGTCAAAATGGTGGTTGTTGCCTGTAATACGGCCTCATCATTAGCTTTAGATGTCCTAAGAAAGGAATGTCCAGTTCCTGTTGTAGGGGTGATTGATCCAGGGGCACGTAAAGCAGCGCTATCGACAAATTCTAAAAAGATTGGTATCATTGCGACCCACTCGACAGTTAAAAGTGGCAAATATGGACGGCGTATAGTAGACTTTGAACCTCAGGCGGATGTGACAAGCTTGCCTTGTCCATTGTTTGTACCTTTAGTAGAAGAGGGTTGGTTTGATCACGATATTACTTTTCAGGTAGCTAGAGAATATTTGAAGCCTTTAAAGAAGAAAAATATCGATACATTAATTCTTGGTTGCACACATTATCCTCTTCTTACAAAAACAATTGCTCGTGTCATGGGGCCAAAGGTCATGTTGATTGATTCAGCCAGGGAAGTGGCGCTTGTGGTTAAAGACATTTTGGGCGTTCAGTCTCGTTTGAATCAACAAAAGAAGAAACCGCAGCATTTGTATTTAGTTAGCGATGAGCCAGAAATTTTTAAATACCGGGCCATCAGGTTTTTGGGGACCAACGTTAAAAACGTTAAAAAACATCAACTCTAAATATGTTTGAAATCACAGTTCGAGATCATATTGCTTCTGCTCATCAACTGCATGGCTACGACGGCCCTTGTAAGGACTTGCATGGGCATACATGGCACATAGAGGTGGTTGTTACAGGAGAACAGTTAGACAAAATTGGCCTACTAACAGATTTCAAAGTCTTAAAGAACAAATTAAAAGAAGTTTTAAAGCCCATTGACCATGTGTGCTTAAACAATCTTCCCGCATTCAAAGACATTAATCCTTCGACGGAAAACTTGGCTCGGCATATCTACAGAGAATTCTTCAAGATCTGTACGCCTCTTAAACTTAAACACGTTCAGGTATGGGAATCCGATACCGCAAGCGTCATCTACTATGAATAAAGCAGTTGTTTTATTATCCGGTGGCCTTGATTCGGCGACGACTTTGTATTTTGCTAAATCCAAAGGACATACGTGTCATTGTGTGGTCTTTGATTATGGGCAACGTCACCGTCGGGAGATTAGATCAGCGATCGCATTAGCCAAGAAGTCTAGAAGCACATATTCACTGGTGAAGATCAATTTGCCTTGGAAAGGTTCAGCGCTTTTGGATAAGTCGATGGCCTTACCAAAAAACAAATCATTGGACCGTTTGGGTATTCCCTCTACCTATGTTCCAGCTCGTAATATTATCTTTTTAAGTTTTGCTGCTTCTTGTGCTGAAGCGATCGGCGCCCGCGATATCTTTATTGGGGCAAACGCAATTGACTATTCCGGTTACCCTGATTGCCGTCCTGCCTTTATTAAAAGTTATCAATCGATGCTGGCACAAGGCTTGAAAACAGGCGTGGAACACAAGAAGATCAGTGTGACAACACCTTTAATTCATATGACGAAGAGTCAAATTGTGAAACTTGCCCTCAAGCTTAAAGTTCCTGTGGGATTAACATGGTCGTGCTATAAGGGTGGTTCTAAGCCTTGCGGGGTCTGTGATAGCTGTAGATTTAGGGCTAAAGGATTTGAAGAAGCCGGGATTAAAGACCAATGAATGCTAAAATTATAGAAATATTCAGATCAATCCAAGGAGAGGGGAAGTATGTGGGCTTGCCCCAGGTCTTTGTGCGTCTGTTTGAATGCAACATGCATTGTGTATGGTGTGATACTCCAGGATCAATTGGAGATGGTAAGCGTGAATATAAAGAGATTAATGCTCAGAATCTTCTAGCCCAAGTCGAAGAGCTTTATGCAGGGTGTCACTCAGTCAGTATTACAGGTGGGGAGCCTTTGTTACAGCCTGATTTCTTAAAAGGATTTTGTCATGCCCTTAAAGTTTCCAAGAAAAAGGTGTATTTAGATACAAATGGGACATTGCCAGAAGAGCTTGCCATGATTATTAAAGATGTTGATATTATTGCCATGGATTTTAAGCTTCCTTCATCTACACAACAGAAGCCTTTTTGGAATGAACATAAGAAGTTCTTGGAAATTGCCTCTCAAAAAGATGTTTTCATCAAAGTGGTTATCACTCATGATACGTCGGAGGAAGAAGTGATTAAAGCCGCCAAGCTAGTGGCTCAGGTGAATCCAACCGTTGAATTTTATCTGCAGCCTAGTTATCTGGATATGAGAAAGGGCGTAATTGACAAATGTGTGGAATATCAAGAAGATTGTGGAAAGTATCTCAAGGACGTTAGAATATTGCCGCAAGTACATAAATTTATGAAATTACGGTAGGGACAGAACACTGTTCTGTCGTACATCAAAAGGAAAGATTATGAAAAGTTCTTACGAGGGAAAACAAACAAATATCCGTACTCTTAAGATGCCAGAAATAGAAGTATGGGAGAACCAATATGCAGATCGTGATTATGTGGTTGATTTGGAGATCCCGGAATTCACATGTATTTGTCCAAAAACATCCTTGCCTGATTTTGCCGTAATCAAAGTCAGCTATAGACCAGCCAAATATTGTTTAGAGCTTAAATCATTGAAACTACACTTAGTAGCCTATCGCGATGTGGGTGTTTTTCATGAACACTTAGTCAATAAGCTATTGGAGGATTTTGTCAAAGCCTGCAAGCCTCGCTCTATGAAAGTGGAAGTCATCATGAACCCCCGAGGCGGCATCGCCACAACCGTTACAGCTCAATACAAAAAATAGGAGAGAGTGATGAAAAGACCGGATGGGCGTAAGCCAGATCAGATGCGTAAGATTAAAGTGACACGAAATTATATGAAGAATGCGGAAGGGTCATGTTTGATTGAATTTGGTGAAACTAAAGTCATTTGTACGGCTAGTGTAGAAGAAAGTGTGCCGCCATTTTTAAAGGGAAGCGGCAAAGGGTGGGTGACGGCTGAGTATGGCATGCTTCCTCGTTCATGCGGCTCTCGCATCAAGCGTGAGAAGACTTCCGGCAGAACAGAAGAAATTCAACGTTTAGTTGGACGTTCCCTACGCAGTGTTGTTGATATGAATAAAATAGGTGAACGACAAATCCGAATTGATTGTGATGTTCTTCAAGGAGACGGCGGAACACGCACAGCATCGATTACAGGCGGTTTTATTGCTTTGGCCCAAGCTCTGCAGTGGATGAAGAACAAAGGGATGATTGAATCCCTTCCTTTGAAAGATTTTGTGGCCGCCATCAGCGTTGGAGTATTCGAGGGAACACCCGTATTAGACCTCAACTATGCTGAAGATTCCAAAGCCGATGTAGATATGAATGTCGTCATGTTATCTTCCGGCGATTTTGTTGAAGTCCAAGGCACAGGAGAAGGCGGCACATTTTCAGAAAAACAAATGGCCGCTTTAATCAAACTTGCCAAAAAAGGCATCAAAGAACTATTGGCCATTCAAAAGAGAAACTTACCGGGGTTGAAAATTATATTGAATTGAAAAAGATTTGGGAGATAATGATTTTATGAAATTCAAAAAGACTGTTACCAATCTCACTGCATATGCAGGTCAATGGGTGGCACTTAATTCTAATCAAACAGCGATCATTGGCCATTCGAAGAATCTAAAATCTGCTTTAAAACAAGCCCATAAAACCGGTGAAAAACTTCCCCATATGGTTAAATCCCCTACTGAATCAACAGCTTCCGTAATCTATTGAACTATACATTTACTATCCCATATAAAAGATTCGCTATACCATCACGAGGTGATTTTTCTGCCCAAGTGAAATACTCACCTATTGTTTCTACTATTTTGGAGAATAAAAATGAACGCTTAGACTTTTCTTTTGATTGCATTATTGACTCAGGAGCAGATTATTGCGTTTTTCCAGCTTATTTAGGTGAGTTGATAGGGCTTAATGTTGAATTAGGCCAAAAATTGCCTATGTATGGAGTAGGAGGAAAAGAAACTTTATATTTTCATCATATTAAAATTATTATAATTATAGATAATCAGCCTTGGGAATTTAAATGTTTGGCAGGTTTTTCAAGAAAGATGAATCATAAAGGCGTGGGATTGTTGGGACGGCAGGGATTCTTTAATTTATTTACCAGAATTGAATTCTTAGAGAATCAGAGAAAGTTAATATTAACCGCACATGAGGATGATATATCTCCTCTTAAGCAAGGTGATCTTTTATTTTAATTTCTTATGAGAGAGCTGATTGTTGCGTCACGTAATAAAGGTAAGGTGGGGGAGATTAAGGAGCTTTTAGCGGGGCTTCCTTTTAAGGTGACGTCTCTGTTTGAATATCCTGATCTTCCTGAGGTTGTGGAGGATGGGAAAACGTATAAGGCCAATGCTTTAAAGAAAGCTCTCACCATTGCCAAATTGACGGGCAAATTGACCATGTCCGATGATTCAGGAATTGAAGTTAAAGCACTCGACAATGCCCCTGGAATTTACTCCGCGCGTTTTGCTGGAGAAGGCAAAAGCGAACAACAAAAGAACCAGAAGCTTTTAACTATGCTTAAAAGTGTTCCTCTTTCCAAAAGACAGGCCCGTTATCGATGTGTGATTGCTTTGGTTGATGGCCAAGGTAAAGAACTAGGCACTGTTCAGGGGATATGCAGTGGTTTAATTGCCTTAAAAGAAGAAGGCAAGAACGGTTTTGGTTTTGATCCGCTTTTTATTGTTCCTCGCTACCACAAGACTTTTGGCCAGTTAGATCCTTCGATTAAAGCAAAGATCTCCCATCGGGCCCGTGCGCTTAAGAAATTTCGATTGTTATTGGAAAATACCCTGTAGGATCTGCCCAACATTCTCCGTAATGATTTCACCGGTTTTTTTGATTAAAGCAGATGGTCTTTTAATCGTATGGATAATAGGCTTATCGATTGTTCCGTCGATAGTAAAGGTCAGATATTTATCTGCCGCAAGGGCAATTAGAGCAGATGGGCCTTTTTTGATTGATCCAGATCGAATGATTTTATCTGTGTTGAATTCGGGAGACAGCTCTGCCTGTATTTTCTTGTCGAATCCGATTGATCCTTTCCCATGAAGAATAGCGCCTTCACTTTTGAGGGCAAAGTTTTCTGTGGAAACTTTTTGATTGGCAATGTCAAAGTTTGCAGTGGCATCTGTAAAAATCAAATTACTTAATTCAGCAATCAAGAAGATAGAAGAAAATTCTTTTTTCATTAAATACCCTTGAGCAACATTTAAAGACCCGCTTCCTTTGAGATTGAGGAGATCTTTGATCGTTCCTTTTATAATGGACGTTAAAGAAATAAACCCTCTAAGATCTTCGTCTTTAGCTCCAATATCATTTTTGAGTTTAGACAAATCCACATTTTCTACATGAAGAGCTGTATCAAAAGGCATGGCGTCGTTGAGGTCTGCAGTTGTGACGACATTCAGGCTTCCTTCATACAGGCCGCTTGTGATCGTGAATTTTTTGATTTTGCTGTCTTCTTGATTTACATCAACATTCAAATTGTTAAGTTTGAATCCTGAGATTGTTACAAGGTCGCTGGATGCATTCGCATCGATGTTCCACTGCATCCATTGAGAAGCAGGACCGCTAAGTGAAGCTTTCATGGATAACAACCCAGTGAGTTTTAAGGGTTCAAGGGTGCTTTTAAGCTGGGGAAGAAATCTAGAGGCGTCCTCTAGATTACATTTGAAGGTGCTTTTGATGCTCAGTTGCGGAGTTTTGCCAGAGATATCGACGGATCCAGAAGCATTTAATTGGGCTGATAAAAATTCTCCTGAAAGACTCTTTAGTTCAATGAGATTATCGTTCTTATTAATCTCTCCTTTAATTTCAATTCCATCAAAAGATAAAGATGTCTTGATTTGTGGATTTTTGAAGTCCATGAGATGTCCGGTGAGTGTTAAGGCTTTATCCATGAATACAGCTGTAAAATTATCCCAGGAGAGAGAATTGCCATCGGCCTTAATTGTTCCTGAAATATGATTAAGTTTTTGTTTAAGAGTTGAGCTTTCTAGGTTGACATCCTTCAGGACAGCCTGGGCATTGATTTTGGCTGTCAGGGGGTCTAAAGCTGGTCCTTCAAATTTAATCATAAAGGAAGTTGTGCCATCTACGGTTAACCCTTGAGCTTTTAGAAGATCAGGGGCCAGGGTTTGAAGTTTACTTAAATCAAATCGTTCACTTTGGGCTTGGATATTTAAAAGAGGCTTAGAGAAATCGCTAATATTCCCAGAGGCAATAATGGTGGTATCAAGAACCATCAGAGATAAACTTTGAAGATCAATAGAATTTGTTTTCACATCCGCTGTTAATTTAACGTTATTGATTGGACCAAAAGGAAGGCCTTGAACATCGGTATTTTCAAGAGCAAGAGTTCCGCTATATTTCATTCCTGAGGGATTTTTTAAAGGATAAAGGGTTTTTAAATCAAAATGGGCATTGGTATGGATTTCTTTTTTATCTTCGAGTTTTATGGTCAAGCCTTCGAGGATGCCTCTGCTTTGAGCATCTAAGATCTGTTGAGTTTGATCGAAGTTGATTTTCAGTTGATCACAATGCAACTTTCCCTGCAAGATTGTTTTGTCAAACGCCGCATCATCAGCCATAACATCTAAAGTTCCGTCCATCCTGACAATATTCTTAGAATCTAAGGAAATGAGCATTTGAGGGGCATGGATTGTTCCCACAAATTTTTTTTCAGGAAGATTTACGTTCAATTGGTCTAAATTTAATTCAAAATTTGCTTGGGTGAGATTCTTGTCTTTGCTGACTTTGATTTTATTGATTTGAACTTCCCCGGTAATCTTCTCATGTTCACCCAGTGATACGACGCCTTGTTTTAGAGCAACACTGCCTTCCAATGAGCCTGCATTTTCCTGCCACCTACCGTGCTCAATTCGAGCGCTCAATGTTCCGCTGCCGGAAAGAAGAGGGGTCGTAATCTGGGTATTGAGCAATGAGAAGTTACCTTTGAAGGCAATATCATTCTTCTTTAATGTGATGTCAGCATTGGTTGCTTGAAGCTCTCCTTTGAAGCTTTGTTGATCAAAGGCAGTTTCAACATTTTTGATACTCCAGCTACCAGTGAGCCTCATATCATCAGGAGCATATTGAATGTGGGCATTGACTTGTTCCATCAGGCCGTTAGTTAAGCTGAAGGGAAGGGGGCCTGGATAAAATCTGAAATAATCTTGAGGCTTAATATTTTTAATATTCACTTGAGCTTTCAGAGATTGATTAGGGATTTGATAGCTTCCTTGTAAAGAAATGGAGGCTTGTTTTTGGGGGATAGTAAGTTGCCCATCAAAGCTGATGCCTGAAAGAGACAGGCCTACTTTAAGGTTAATAGGATCAATAATTTCACTCCAAACACTTTGGCCTTGAATGTCATCAACACGGAACTTCCCATTGTTAATCGTAATTCCACCGACGGAAACATCGACAGGAGAAGGTCTGGAAGATGGAGATGTTTGAGGAATAATTAATAAATCTGAGAAGTTCCAAGTGTCTGTTTGATGGACCAAAAGGACGGATAAAGAATCGATGTTAAGAGAAGTTAAGATGAGTTTATGTGTTTTAACACCTGGAACAAAAAGAATGCCCGAGGAGATTCTTTCAGCTTGAAGGAAGACTTTATCAAGAGAGTCCTTCTGGTAAATCTTGATATTATTAATAACAATCCCTTTAACCCAGCTAAAGTGAATAGACTCGATTTCAACTTTGCGTTTAAGAAAATTTTGGGCCTGTTCAATGGCGATTTTTTTAACAATGGTAGGTAGAAAAACTTGATTGGCCCAGAATGTCAAGGAGCCTAAGAAGAAGATGATACTGAGGGTTATGATAATCCATTTGTGTTTCATAGGATTAAGCTAGCCCTGCGAAGCCCCAACTTTCGTTAAAAGGCTTCGCAGGGACTAAAGTCGGGAAGCCGGGGGTCGAACCCGGGACCTCTTGCTCCCAAAGCAAGCGCGCTAGCCAACTGCGCTACTCCCCGTAAATTTTGAGTCGATAGTATACCATGCAAAATTTAATTTTGTAAATAATATAAAAAGAGTGGCATTAAATGCATTGCAGGGGCTTTTGCTTTCGTATAGAATTTTTGAAATGAAAATCCAGCCTAATAGTCTCCTGCAAGTTTCACCTCTTTGGCTTTGCCTTTTCCAGTGGTCTAGCTTGATTTTTTTGGGTTTATTGATTTATGGCCAGAGTTTTGGTTTTGGCTTTGTTTTTGATGATGATCAATTCATCGTTAATAATCCTTACATTCATAACTTAAGCAAGGTCCATGAGATAGAACAAGCTCTTCCTTTGACGCGTTTGGTGGGGATTTATACATTTGCTTTAAATTATCATTTCCATGGTTTAAATCCCACCGGGTATCACCTCTTTAATGTTGTTCTCCATCTTGTCGTTACCGGATTAGTTTGGGCTTTGGCAAATTTATTGTTTAAGATCGTGGGGAAAGAACCAAAACAATTGCCATTTTTCATGGCCTTACTTTTTCTTGTTCATCCACTTCAAACCCAGGCAGTTACCTACATTTCTCAACGATTCGAATCGCTGGCCACATTATTTTATCTAACCACCATTTATTGTTATTTATCTGCCCGAATTTCTAAGGACATGCTGTCAAAGGTGATTCTTTTTTTGATTGCAGCTGTGAGTGCTTTTCTTGGGATTATGACTAAAGAGGTAGCAATCACTATTCCTTTAATGCTTTTAGCATGTGAATGGATTTTACTGCCTTCTAAGAATCCATCGGCAAAGTCATCTAGAAATTTAATGATCAGTGTAGGAGGCGTTTTATTCTTATTGGTATTTTTGAAACTTCTTCGAAGCGGTTTCAATATGTTTATTACAGCTTTACCGTCGCAATCCCACGATGGTGATACCATTGTGCTTGGAAATTATCTTTTGACTCAAATGAGAGTTTTTCTGACTTTTGTACGGTTATTTTTTGTTCCATATCCGCAGAATGTTGACTATGATTACCCTCTTTCAGTAAGTATTATTGATCCCTTATTGACCCTTGTAGGGGCAGGTCTGGTTTCTTTTCTAATCCTGGCCATGATTAGAATCCGCCATAAATGGCCACTCATTTCTTTTGGGTTGGCTTGGGTTTTAATCACATTTTCAATTAATCTTGCACCTCGTGCGAATGTCATTTGGGAACATAAATTTTATTTGATGTCATTTGGCTTCTTAATTGCAACGGTGAGTGTTTTAGCAAATTTGATCCACAAAAGGAGTTCATTAATCTTTATTGTATGTGCTGTAACGGCCGGGTTTACTTTCTTGAGTTTCCAGAGAAACCATATTTGGCAAAATGATTTTACACTTTGGGAAGATGGCATCAAACGGTCCCCAAATAAGGTTCGTGTGTATGTAGATTTAGCCAAAGCTAAAGGCACCCATGGGCAATTACAGCAAGCAATCACCCTACTTACCCAGAAATTATCTGTAACTCCTAATCATTATGGGTCCCTCATGGCTAGGGCAGGATTACAGTACCGCTTAGGGAATTATGATTTAGCGACGGAAGACCTCAGGCAAGCGGTCATCGTAAGGCCTAATTTTATTGATTTTTATAAGCTCTCTTTGATTTACAGTGAACAAAAACAGATGGATAAAGCATTAGATGCCTTAAATACATCCATCTTATTGAATGATAATTTTCTTCCAGCTTATATTGATCGAGCTATGATTTTTGTGCAGAAAAAGAATTATATTTTTGCTGTGGGAGATCTTGTGAAGGCCCAGAAGATACAGCCTCAAAATAAAGTTATCCAGAACAATATAGAATATTGTTTTTCAAAATTAAGGGTGCAGAAATCGCCTTAAGAATATTCTTGTAAATCATCTAAAAATGTACAGAATGGTTTTATGTTTAGACGTTCCCATGCAAAATTAATTTGCGGCATCAGCGAACTTTCCGGTTTATTTCATGACACTCCTAGCATGGAAGTCTTCCTGCAAAAAATCACATTCATGGTCACCCACCACATGGAATGTGAAGTCTGTTCCATTTATCTTTATTATGAAGATCAAAATGAATTAGTCCTCAAAGCCACAACCGGCCTCAGTCCATCTTCTCTAGGTGAGGTCAAAATGAAACCTGGCGAGGGATTAACAGGACTAGCATTCAAGGAAAAACGTCCTATTTGCGAGGGACAGGCGAAAGAAAGTCCTAATTTCCGTTTATTTCCAGGTATCGGAGAAGAACGTTTTGAGTCCTTTTTAGCAGTGCCTATTCTTCGAGGATCTATGGAAATAGGTGTTATGGTCATTCAGAGTCAGAAAAAACATTCTTTTGCTTCCGATGAGATTGAGATTCTTCGCGCTATCACATCACAGCTGGCAACCACTATTGAAACCGCCAGACTTTTAATTACCCTTAATGATCAGAAACAAAAGAAAGTTCAACCGCTGTCTGATCTGAAGCTCATCAAAGGCAGGAGCGGTTCTCAAGGAGTCGCTTTAGCCCAAAGTGTGGTGATTGGTAAGCTCCTGACAGATGTCGAATATTTAGCTAAATTATCCAAGGATACAACTGAAGAGACTTTTCATAAGGCCGTGGAAGATTCTGAGAAGCAGCTGCAGCAGCTGCAGAAGCAAATTGAAAAAGACCTCTTCGATGCCAGTGGTCTTATATTTACCGCCCAGATCTTAATGCTCAAAGATAAAGGTTTTCTTGATGCCATTGTGGCGCATATTCGTGTGGGAGTGAATCCTCCTCAGGCCGTAGCTGGAGTGGTGAATGAGTATGTCCGCAAATTTAGTGCCATCGCAGATAATTACCTTCGAGACAAGATTTATGATGTTAAAGATGTGGGCCGTAGATTGCTCGAGAATATGACAGGCTTAAGCCACCATCAAGGCGACTTAGAGGGGCGTATCGTTATTGCACATGAGCTTCTGCCTTCCGATACGATCAAACTTTTTTCTCAAAATGTTAAAGGGATCATTCTTCTAAGCGGGGGAGTGACGTCTCATGTGTCCATTCTCTCGAGATCTCTAAACATTCCTTTGGTCGTGGCCGATGAAGATGGCCTTTTATTAGTAGAGGATGGAACAAAAATACTTTTGGATGCCGAGATGGGTTATATTCATTTAAATCCATCTGCTGACACAATTAAGAAAACTTTTGATCGTGAGGACCTGCATAAAGATCTCGAGGAATTGAAGAAATCTATTCGTTTAAAACCTTTCACCAAAGATGGAACTCCCATTAAATTGATGGCAAACATTAATCTCTTAGGGGATTTGAAGGCTGCAACTGAGTTTAAAGCAAGCGGCATTGGCTTGTATAGAAGCGAGTTTCCTTTTCTTATTAGGAGTAGTTTTCCGTCGGAAGAAGAGCAGTATTTGATCTATCGAAAGCTTATGGAAGCTATGCCGGATAAGGATGTGACTCTGCGCACGCTGGATGTAGGGGGAGATAAGGTGCTTTCTTATTATGACTATGGTCATGAAGAAAATCCATTTCTTGGCCTTCGCTCCATACGTTTTACTTTAAGGCATAAAGATGTTTTTATTACACAAATCCGTGCCATGCTTCGTGCAGGAGGTGGGACATCGGCCCGTTTAAAGATTATGTTTCCTATGATTTCTTCGATTGATGAATTTCAAGAAGCCAAAGGCATTGTTCAGGAATGTATTTTTCAAATGGAAAAAGAAAAGTATAAGATTGCCTATCCAAAGCTTGGCACCATGGTTGAGCTTCCCTCTGTCGTTGAGATCATTGATCAACTAGCTCAAGAAGCGGATTTCTTAAGTATTGGAACCAATGATTTTGTTCAGTATATGCTGGCGATTGACCGCACTAATGAACGCGTTGCCAATTTGTACTATCCTCAGCATCCTTCTGTGTTAAGGTCACTTAAAAAGATTGTGGATGCGGCCTTGAAGCATGATAAAGAAATCTCAGTATGTGGGGATATGGCATCTAACCTTAAGTTTTTGCCTTTTTTGATTGGAATAGGTATTCGCACCTTAAGTGTGGATGCTCGTTATCTGCCAAAATTACATGAGAATCTCCAAGAGATCATTACGACTGATGCCCATAGGCTCAGTGAAGAAGTGCTCAAGCAGCATACCATTGAGCGAACCTCCCATCTTTTGAAAATCGAATAACTCTTATGATAAAGAAAATTATCTTTGCCCTGATTTTAATTTGGTTGGGCTGGCATTTGGCGCATCCAATTTATTTGATTCAAGCTGATTTGGGGCGACACATCAAAAATGGGGAGATGCTTTTTAAGGGAGTTTGGGAGGTTCTTTTTAGCAATTATTATTCTTATACGATTCCTCATTATCCTGTCATCAATCACCACTGGCTCTTTGGTATCTGTTCCTATCTTGTTTGGCTTTGTACTGGGTTTGCGGGACTTTCTATGGTGTATGTGGCCCTTGTTCTTATCGTGTTTGTTCTTTTTGTTTCAAGGGCACAGTCTATTTCATTTCCTCTTCTATGCGCTTTTAGTCTAATAAGTTTTCCTCTGATATCTTCCAGGCCAGAAATTCGTCCAGAAGGCTTTAGCATGCTATTTTGCGGGCTCTTCTGGCTGTTAGCGGACTTATATAATCAAGGAAGACTGAAAGCCAATGGTTTTAAAATAGCTGTATTTTTCTTGCAGATCCTTTGGGTCAATTCTCATAGTTATTTTCCTTTAGGACCTGTAATGATGTTTGCTTTGTGGCTGCAGGCTAAGTGCAATCGTCAAGAACAAGCTAAGACCTTTTTGGAGAGTTATTTCATTCTTCTTTTTGCTTGTTTGATTAACCCTTCAGGGTTATCTGGAGCTTTGTATCCTTTGCAGGGAAGGGCAGGGCTTGGGTATTCGATTATTGAAGAGCAGTCACTTGATCTCATGATGAAAGGCCATCCATCGGACTTAGTGTATCCCTATTTTATTGGTTCATTTGTATTTACTCTGCTTGGGCTGGGACTTCTAATTAAAAGACAGGGATTAAAGAAGCATCTTTTTATGCTTATTATGTTTGGGGTGATGTCTTATGCAGCCTTTAATGCGGTCAGATTTATTTCTCCATATGCATTTTTTTGGGTTCCTATTACAGTTTATTGCTGGGGACACTTGATTAATGCGTGGCCTGTGAATCTGCGAAAGATGGCAGCAGTGGTTCTTGTGATTTTCGGAGTTGTGACGGCAGCCTTTGTCAACTTTAGTCTTACAACTCCACCTGGATTTGGTCTTGTAAAGGGTAATAGCCAGGCAGGGGAATTCTTTAAGGCCGAGCGTTTAAAAGGACCTATCTTTAATAACTATGATATTGGCGGTTATCTTATATTTTATTTAAGTCCTCATGAGAGGTTGTTTGTTGATAATCGAGTGGAAGCCTTTCCAGCAGATTTCTTTAAGAAAATTTATGTGCCTATGCAGATCCATGATGAGGTATGGAAAATTTTGGATCATCAAATTGATTTTAATGTGATTTTCTTTGCCCGCGTCGATCAGACTCCCTGGTCATATGATTTTATTACTCGGCGCTTTGAAGACCCTAGCTGGGCGGTTGTGTTTATTGATGACAATGCTGTCATTTTGCTCAAGAGAAACCAACAGAATGCAGATGTTATCAAGAACCACGAGATCCTCGTCACTAAAAGACCTAAATCTTCCTAAGTATTCTGTTCATGCTTTTTTAACCTTTCCTTAATCCTTGTTGTGTTAATTTGGTGATAGTTCTTTTAAAGGAGGACATATGCTAAAAACTAAGAATTATAAGGAAAGTTTGTGGATAGGTGTTTGGTTCGGAGTTGTGTTCTTTGCGGTCAGTGCTTTTGCAGCGATTAAGGATCCTACACCCGTTTTGACCGACAATAATTATTCTTCTGATGTCTACGAAAGAAATAAAGCAGCCGCCAAGGAAGATGAAGGATCAGTATCTTTAACTGTTGTTAATAATTTCCAGGTCACCTATGAAAATTCTTCAAATGAGGAGCTTAATTCTCAAGCTAATCAGGAAGGAGGCCAAAATGATTACAAAAACCGCTAAAGGATACGTGGTCAAATCAGAAAAAGGCAAAAACCTAGGCGGCCCCTACAAAAGCCGCGAAGAAGCTCAAAAAAGACTGCAACAGGTTGAATACTTTAAGCATAAGAAATAAACAATCTACCCTTCCCCAACTCCTGTTTTCGGAATATTAGAGACAGGAGTTTTCTATTGTTTTAGATCGTCATGAAACTAGACTTTGTCACCAAAATCTGATATAAGATTACTCTTCCAACCTCAAGGAAATTAGATACAAGAGATGTAAGGGGTTGTTAAGGGGAACAAAAAACGCAGTTTTCTGAGAGCGAGTTTTGTCCCAGTAGCTCAGTTGGATAGAGCATCTGCCTTCTAAGCAGAGGGTCGCACGTTCGATTCGTGCCTGGGACGTTTATATTTGTTGAGAATCGAAGCTGTTTTTGATATTCTAGTGCCTCTTGTGGTGGCTGTAGCTCAGTTGGTAGAGTACTTGATTGTGGTTCAAGTTGTCGCGGGTTCAAATCCCGTCAGCCACCCCATATTTCGTTTTTGAGGTATAAATCCTCCCAACCAGTTGTATTTGCAATAGTTTGCAGAGGTTCGAACCGGTTGTGGAGGATTTTTATTTCAGGAGCGAGTCCCAAAAGGAAAGAAAATTTTTGCTCGACGGTAATATCAAGTTTTCGATCTTGTAAGAGAAGGTTCGAACTTAACTCCGCAGTAATACTTTGTTTGACCTGCCAGTCGCCTTCCTGAAACCGTTTTTTGGCCGATTCTGCAAAGTTAAAGGCCTTTTCCGCCGCATCAATCCAATTAGGGCTAGAAGAAGCGTTTAAAGAAGACTCTAGGCTTTCTTTTTCTTTTAAGAGGGCGCTCCGTTTAGCCGCGTATTCTTCTGCAGTGATTTCTTCATTTACTCGGAGGCTGAGAAGGGTATCGAGTTTTCTTATCGCTGTTACCACCTTTTCTTGGATGGCATTTTTGCTGTTAAGGGATGCGGTATCATCGTGTTCATTTTCTGCCCTTAGCTGTTTAATAGCCCATTGATGGAAAGGGAGAGGAATGGAAATTTGATCCAAGACCCCCAAGATTTGTTGATCTATTTCATCATTGCGGACGGCGGGTTGAGAGCAATCACGATTGATGCGTTTGGTGCAATGGTAATAAGTATAGTTATGAATATTCCCGTTCTTTTGATGTTTTGTTCGATGCTCAGAAGTGATCGATGCGCCACATTCTCCACAGCGAACTAACCCTCTAAAAGCAAAACCGCCGCGTTTCTTCAGCTGTTTAACCCGACCGTCCAGAATATCTTGGGCAAGATCAAACTCCGCTTTTGAAATCATGGGTTCATGGACACCTTTATATCTTTTGCCTTGCCAATCGAATTCGCCATAATAAAAAGGATTTCTTAATATCCTATAAAAACTGCTACGACCAAATTCTTTTCCAGCTCTTCCTCTAAGGCCCATTTTGGTCGCTCTCAAATAGATTTGTTCAGCCGAACATTTTTCTTCTAACAGGATGTTCCAGACTTGTTTCATGATTGGAAAGAGGTGGGGATCCGAATAGATGGGAAGGTGTTCCGGTAAATTATGGCGATTGTTTAAATAACCGATTGGAGGCTTATGGGGGAGCCAACCTTTCTCAGCCTTAGCCCGTTGACCACGTTTGGTATTTAGGCTTAGATCCAAGATAAACTGATTGGCCATCCCGAATTCGACACTCATCATTAAGACGTTATCGGAAGGAAGGTAGCCTTTTTGGAAGGTCTGGATGTGCTGTAGGACGCCTTGTTGAAGCATCCAGGTGATATTGCCGCCATCAACCGGATTACGTGCTAGGCGGTCTAGTTTCCAACACAGAATGCCATTTGCTTTGCCCTCATGGATCTGCTGGAGCATTTGATTAAAAACTGTTCGACCTGGTGCTTTGGCAGACTTTTCTTCAGTGCAAGTGCCGATGATATTTAAATTAAGGTCTTTAGCCAGTCTTTTGAGCTCTTCGATTTGGGAGGGAATAGATGCGACTTGCTTATCTTCATTTTCTGATGATTTGCGTGCGTACAGTAGGTATTTATTAGCTATAGATAAAGATGTCATTTTTCAATACGTTTAAGTAATTTTAGTAGATCCGATTTCTTATATAAACGGTAATTGTTCATAGGATGCCGGTGGGGTGTTAATTTGCCTTGCTTGTCCCAATTTCGTAGTGTTTGACTGGTTATTTTAAGTAGTTTTGCAGCATCTTTGATGCGAAATAGTTCAGACATTGGGATCTCCTAACCTTATAAAACATTATAAATTATAACTCGAGTTATCATTGTATTCAACGACTTATTTTTGTGATTCTTTTAAATATGCTTTGGCTTCTTTAGGTGAATATCCATATTGGAAAAGACGTTCAAATTGGTGGCTGTTTCTGCAACTTTGGTAAGTTAAATCATGACAGTGTCTGCAACCAAAGTATTTATCTACTAAATAAAGTATTCCCACGCGTTTTAGGCAAGGAACACTGTTCTTTACAAGGGGACAAATAAACCACCATTTTTTATCTCCTATAAAGTGGCTGGGGGTAGAGGTGAGTTTGACCTTGTAATCCATAGTATTTCGTCCATCCATTTCTTGATTTGTAAAAGTGTACATAAGGCGCATATATTTATCATTAGGATTAATTGATATGATGAATTGAATGCTTCCTAATTCTTGACCAGAAGGGTCTTGCCAAGACATCACCCCTTTCTTTATGCCAGTAAAAAAGCCTTTTTTATTTAGTCTTACAGTACTTATGGAATTGCACTCTTCCACAGTTAATTTCTTAGCATGACGCCCCATTTGCGATCTCCTTTTTTCTAAATCATCGATGATTTATTTAATCTTATTTACTTTTATGTAACGCTATCTACTGTGCCGTTAAATGTTCTTTTGATTTCATGGATTTTCTTAAGACTTTCATCATCAATATCTTTAAGCTTTACCATTTCTTCATGCGTGTATATGATCCCATCTTCAAAATGGATACAACCGTCTTTAGACACAAAATGTAATTCCAGCTTCTCTGAGAAAAATCTTCTGGGGAGCTTTGGGACGTTTGGGACGGCATTAACAAGACTACTTTTCAAAGAGAAGTCAGCAGGTTTGGTTATAGATTCTTTTCGTGTGTGAGTCTCATTAACATGTCCCAAGTGTCCCAACACATTCTTCTCAATGACCAATGGTTTATGTTTTTCTGCGGGTTTAATCTTCATTAAAGATCCAGTTCTTGGGTGAAGGGATACTTTGTCATTTTTGGTAAAACTATTTTCTTTAATGCCAACAAGTGCGAATATTCGTTGATAATGATTTCCACCCTTGCCGCCGGCATTAACCACACATCCAAATGCCCCAGTAGAAGCAACAAAAAGGTGGTTGCCTTTTTGATCATGCCCAGTCTCCGCGCAAGCCGGACACTGGGCAATGATATTATTTCCTTGATGTTTGACTTTTGAAAGTTTACTGATGTCCAACATCTTTGAGCCTAACTTTTCTATAACCTTTATGGTCTTTTCCATTTCTGGGAATGGATCCAGATTTAGGTGTTGAGAATAATTCCAACATGTATTTTTCCAATTCTTTGGGAATAACGGTTGGAGGCTTTGGATTCCATTGTTTCTCAGCGCAGTATTCAGAATAGGCGTCAATGATTTCTTGAGTAGTTAGAGTAGAGGGGGCATCTTTTATTACTCTGTCATTGAGGAAATGTCTGATGCTATCGCTTTCTGATAACAACGCTTCTACGATGGATTTTTGATTATCTTCAAGGTGAATATCACCATATTTATTGATATCATTAAAGATCATAGCAAGGCCATGAAGCGCCCAATTCAGAATGCCAGATCCTTCTTCTTTGATGAGTAAATCTGCAAAATCAGGGATCTTTTTAATTGGAGGAGGGCATTCAAATCTTACTATTAAAAGACGCCGTCTCCAAGCGCCGGCATCAGAGTATAAGCGTATTTGAAGGCGAGAATTAGAGGTGATTACAACGCAGAATTTACCTTGGATTGGAAAATTTCCAGTTCCTCCTTTTTGTTCCGCATCAAACCAATCGCCACCGACTAACCCTTTGATAACGTGGGCACCTTTCTCAGAGAGGAAGTTCCCCGGAACATCAACTCCAACCAAGAGGGTTTTCTTTAAGTAACGATATAGTTCAAATCGTTCGCTGAGGTGTTTTGTACGTAATTCGGTAAAGTTTGCTCTTCCTATCAGATGTTGAATGATTAAAGATAATTGTGATTTTCCCCGACCAGATTCTCCATCAAGGATAAGGAATCGCTGAATAAGATTTCTTCCCAATAAGCAGAGGCCAAAATACTTTTGGATGATCGTTGAATCAGACGCACTAACAGCAGGGAGGAGTAGTTCATTTAGGAATCTGGGGCATTTTGCATCTTTATCGTATGGGATTGGACATTGGTTTCTCGAATAAAAATCAGGAGAGAAACTAACAAAATCTGCTTCATTGGTGTCGTTAAATACAATGATCCCATTTGCAAGATGTACAAATTTCTTATTTTCTTTGTCAAAGGCATTTTGTTTTTCACTAATACCTTTTAATTGAGTGACGATATGAGTAAGGCAGGTGTTATACCTTTTTAATTCAAGTGATGGGATTTCTTGTTCGCGGGAGACTTCCAATATTCTAGAAGAGATTTCTTGCTTAATTTGATCAATTGAGAGAGTCTCACGGAGGCCTGTTTCTGGATTATAAATATAGAAAGCCTTTTCATTAGGCTCAAAAAGTAAAATGTGTTCATGGTTGTACGTGCCCGCCCAAAAACATTCATTAATGGCGTAAACAATTCTTTTATCGTTTATATAATATGGTTCACCGTAAAGATTAATTAATTCTTTGAGATCCCCCGTTGATTCTATTTCTTCAGACACTGTTTCTTTTTCAAGAGGGGGTTCATAGTAAGGCGTGTTTTGTATTATTTCTTCGAAGTCTGATTTTTGTCCTCCAGCTTCTATCCAATCGGAAATATCTTTCACAGCAGTGTTGTTAATATCAGGTAATTCAATTATTTTTAGTTTGATCCCTTGGGGGGCTAATTTATTAGTAATATCAAATGCATGGTTACGTCCAACCTCATCTTTATCGGGCAGTATAATAACCTCCTGAGCGTCCTTAATTGAATCTGTGTAGTTATTTTTCCATTTGCCAGCTCCCATGGCGCATGTAGTGGTAGCGTAACCCCATGAGGCAAGGTTATCTGCATCTTTTTCTCCCTCGCAAATAAAGATTGGTTGGCCCTGTTTAATCGCTTCAATTATTTCTGGTAAGTGGTATAAAACTGGTTCCACGGTCTCTAACCAGACTGCATTCGCTGAAGGAGGGGCAGACTTATCATTTGAACAATTCTTTATTAGCGAATAAGATCCCAAAGGCTCACGTTGTTCATACCAACCTTCATTACGTCCATAGGCAAAAAATCCATTGCAGGGGCGCCCTTGAAAGAAATCTTTCTTGTCTGTGCGTAAAATTTGAAAAATAATATTTCCTCGAGTGTCTCTGTAGTCATACTTTTTTACTATGTTCATGACGGGTTTCCTTTTTGTGTACTATTTTGTAGAATCTGATTAAATGCATAGCCAGCTCAGCAGCTTCGTCTGTTGATAAATCAATTCCGAAGGTTGATTTATAAATATTACGGAATTCGTTGGTAGCTTCTTTAGTTAACATTGTCAGACAATAAAAAACCCTATAAGTTAAGATGCTCATAGGGTAATACGAAAATATCCGTTTGTGATCGCACTAGAAAATGATTTCTTTAATGCGGGGTTAGAGCTTAGGGATTGTTAGGTGGGCTTGGATGTAATTGATTGATAAATATGAAGTTATAGTTTTAATAGATCAGATAGATAAACAGGATGATCGTCATCTAGGAGTCCCATTTCTGCATAAAATTCTATTTGCTTTTTTGGTCGATCTCTATACTCGGCGAGAATTCTTTGAATTTGAGACTCGCTAAGATCATATTTATTGAATTCATTTTCAGGAATATTCTTTTCAAGATAATTCGCTAGACGTATTTTTATTTCTTTGAGAGGAAAACGACCTTTTTTCCAGCCTAAATCTTTAAGACATTTTATAAGGTAATTATTTCGCATTTGAGTGGCATGGTTAGCCCGAGGATTCTTTCTACCATCATTAAGAAATTCAAGTTTTCGCAGAATGGTTTTTGTGTCGGTCAAATATTTGGGCCCATCGATCGGTATTCTTTTGTTCTTAAAAATGGAAATAGGTAGTTCAATGGAGTCTTTAGGAAAGCTATCTTGATAAATATAGGTGGGAATTGAATCTTGAATTATTTTGTGAAAAAAATCTCCGTATTGTTTTTGAACAATTTTCGGCAGCATATGGTTTAGGTATTTACCCTTCCAGTAAACCATGAAATTATTATGCTCTGTTTTTTGTCCTTCTGGTTTAAGGGAATTAGAAGGAAGTTCAGAATAAAAGGCGGCAGAAAAATCTTTGAAGATTAAAACAGGTGGTTGATGCTTAATGGGAATAATAACCACACCATTAAGGTTTTTAAAGTGCCAGTAATCGATGGAGAAGCGTTCAGATTCGGTATCCATATAAAACATTATAAATGCAGTAATAATTTTGACCAGTTTTGATTTAGTGTTTAATTTACAAAAACATCCGAAGGTGATAATCTAATTACAATTACCATGGAGGCGGTATCGATTAATAGCCTTTAAATACATATTTAGGAACACGCTTTCCTAATTTCCACCAACTTGCAGGAGGAAAGGACTGTGTCCCGACGCACTTTATTGTGCGTTCGGGGCAGGCGGTCTTTCGCTTTTACCTGCAAGTTGGGCGATCGACTTAAAAATGCTTGCCCCTTTTTTATTTGTTCAAGGGGAAGCAAAATAAAAAAGGGGGCAAGGTGAGAAATATTTTATTAGTTTTAATGAGTTTTTTGTTAGCTGGCTGTGCTGCTCTAGGCATCGAAAATTTACCTGGAACTATAAGTGAGCGTGTTTCTGGTTTTGATAACACTAAAGAAATAACTATGGAACCAGCATGGATTACCGGTGGCCCCATTAAGCTGAATTTATATAAAACTTCTAAAATGGCAGAGAATGAAGCGATTTTAGTGGTCACCGTAAAAGGCGCCTATAATTTTTCTAATAAAAGTTCCTTACAGATTAATATTGATGGGAATATAGTCACACTTGAGTCTATAGATGTGCTTACTGATGTTTCAACAGATCCGGGGGTGTACAATTCAGTTGTCTCTATTTCAGCAGAAAATTGGTCATCTAAACGGTATGAGGTTACAAAAGATCTTGTGAAGAAATTAATTGATGCTAAGGAGGCCTGGGTAAAAGTTAATTTATTTAAAGATTATGTTGAGGGGAACTTCTCAACAGATAAGCCTATGATGGCGCGACCAGCATTTAGGGAGTTTTATAAAAAAGCTTGGGAAGCTAAATAAGAAGGGGGCAGATGAAGTAGATTATTTGTGCAGTAGGCATATTTTCTAGTATTTCTTTAAATGTTTTTGCTGCAGGAATATAGGGAGGATTATGAAAAATAAGATAAATAACTTGGATGTCGGTAAGAATAAGATGAAAGTGAGCCTGGAGTTAATGTTTGTGGTGGGAGCAATAGTATTCGTAGTTTTTTTTACATGGGTAACATTATTTTCAGGATTTCATGTAGCTCCATCTCAGGTGGGAACTGTGTTTATGACAATGGGTGTTTCGGTAATTGTATTAATATTCTTTATAAATAGATTGATGCAACCAAAGATTCTTGAAGGGGGAATAAGGAGCTTGTTCTTAAGGAAGTCGTAGGAGTTGTTGGGCGTTTAGAATTGCTGCCTGATAAGATTAGGATTTCAAGAAAAGGGGCTGGAGCGCTATTTACTCATGGATTTAAGGGTGATAAAGAAATCTTTATAAAGTATATTTCTTCAATTCAGTTTAAAAAGGCGGGTTTAATAATCAATGGATACATTCAGTTTGCCTTTTTAGGGGGACAGGAGTCAAAATCAGGTTTATATAGTGCCGTTCAAGATGAAAATACTATAGTGTTTAATTCTTATCAGCAGAAGGATTTTGAAGAAATAAAGGCTATGATTGAGTCTAAGATGGCGACCACAGAGAATAATAATTCCTCAATAGATAAAAATTTGGAAGATTTAGAAAGATTGGCTAATTTGAAACAAAAGGGGATTCTTACTGAAGAAGAGTTTCAATTAAAGAAAGAACAAATTTTGCGATTGTAAAATAGTGGGATATTTTTGATTTATAAATTAAAAATGAAAGGTGAATAGATATGAAAAGAATTCTAGTTTTACTCTTGTGTTTTGGATTGGTAGGGTGTGCGACGGTTCCATCTTTAGGAGAAAAATCAACATTATTAAAAGTTGGAATGTCTAAAAGTGAGGTTACTCAACTTTTGGGAGTTCCTAAGACTACTTCAGTGAATAAGACAGATGATGGTATTGTTGAGAAATGGTCATATTGGGTGAAAAAAATGGTTGGGTATGTAATGTTTGATGATCCCAATTTAGCTGGATTAGGCAATCGGTTAACGGTAACATTTAAGAATGACGTTGTTCAATCATGGGGTGATCAACTAGATTACAGTAATATGATTGATCAAAGTACACAGGTCATGAAAGAAGCAATGAAGAATATGCAGCCAATTCAAGTTGAGCAAACAGTCTATCAAAGCAATAAAGCGGATTCTAAGAAGTAGGCGTAGCACGCTGTCTTTTGACTTTTGTATTAGGATAAATAAGACCCTCTGGGATTTAATAAATTGCAGGGGGTTTTTATTTGGAGTAGACTTATAAGAATATGAATCGGGGGATATTGCTATTCGAATTTAAAGAACAGATGATAAAATTAAAGATCATTGATGAATAAGAATTCTATTAAAAAACAATTAGCACAAGACCTGCCGGATCGAATTAGATTTCTTTCTAGGAAGATTGCAAGAAAACCATCCTCATTTAGGTCAAGATGGGCCGTCTCTATAGATCAATCTTTTGATCTTTATACTAATACAAGTACGGTCAATCTTATACAAAGCATCAATAATATGTTGGCTGAGGAAAATTGGCCTTTACCAGCATATCTTAATGCAAAGGGCGAAATATATAGACTTTCTCCTCTTCCAGGATTGATCAATTCTTTAAAGAGCTTCATTGGACTTAGCAGGCTTGTTTTAATTCTGATGTCTCTAAATGTTGGTCTAAATAAGAAGAAGACTTTTGATGCTCACATGTCTAACTTTTCTAGATTTTATGCAAAAGACATTTTCAGTGATTTAAAACTCAATCCTTTATTAAAAGAGAAAAGACTAATTATTAATGAGATTGAGAAAGCGTATAGATTAAGAATGTGGGCAACATGTATTACTACTATGGTGCCTATATTTGATTTTGTTATGAGATCTTACTTTGGTTCTCAAGACCTGAAGATTTCTATTCAGACATTACGGGACGCTTTTGGAAAATCTGGTCTCAAGCCAAAAGATTTGAAGCCAGGTCATGCTATTTGGGAGGCGCGTGAAAATCCTCATAAAGGTAATACCTTTACCAAATCGATAGAAGAGGATCTTCGGCTTCCAGGCGTTTATTTATCTTCATTCTTTGAGTTCGCAGATAGATACTACGGATGGTATGAATCTACGGATAACCCCGATGCTCTTCTCAATAGACATGCTATTATACATTGTTCTACAGGATGTTGGAACGAGCCTAATGCGATCAGGCTGCTGACATTCTTAGATTTAACCCTTAAACTTGAGAATGTATTAAAAACTTTAATACATGGGGACACTTTTGTTGATACTTAAATAAGATTAAACATTTAGTGAGATCCCGGTCTTGGAAATTTTTGTTTTTCAGAAGGGAAGATGCCCGACGGACTTTGTTACTAGGGTTTGTAATGAAACAACGTCGGTGTATGACTGTTTCAGTCATGGTGTAGCGTTCTAGACGGCTAACTTACCTCTCCCACAGACCTGATATTCACAAACAAGCAACGCGGAAAATATGGATACAACCCGCAAAAATCATTATGTCCCTAAATGGTATCAGAAGCGATTCTTATCTTCGGAGAAGAGTGCTTTTCATTACCTGAATCTCAACCCATCTTTAATTAAGATTTCTAATGGCACAAAGCTAAGCAAGGCTATTGACTGGCCGTGTAGTCCTAGACAATGTTTTTGGGAACAGGATCTTTATAACACGTCGTATTTCGGCTTTATTGATGATGAAATCGAAAGGCGTCTGTTTGGGGAAATTGATCGTACTGGGGCCAAAGCGATTGATGCCATGGCCGCTCAGGATATGAGGCGGATGCACGCAACGTTCGAGGACTTCTTTGAGTATATTGATGGACAGAGAATCCGCACTCCCAAAGGGCTGGCATGGCTTAAATCTAAATATCCTAATCTGACACATAATCAATTGCTGATGGAAATGCAGCGTATACGGCAAATGCACTGCACCCTTTGGGTGGAGGCAGTTCGGGAAATAGTGTACGCGGACACTTCTGCTGTGAAGTTCCTTGTCTCGGACAATCCCGTTACTTTTTATAACCACGCTTGTAATCCTGATTCAGAAGAATGTCGTTACCCGGATGACCCAAGAATTGAGATGAAAGCGACGCAGACCATTTTTCCTTTAGACAGCAATCGTTGCCTTATTTTGACCAATTTGGACTATGCTCGTAATCCAAATCTAGCGGATCCCAAGGCTTGGAGACCCAATGCTAATCCTTTTCGTCCGACTATGGGAAGAATTGATACAACGATTTGTGAGCGACACTTGCAAGATCACGAAGTGGTGGCTATCAACTACATAATCAAAAGTAGGGCAAAGCAATACATAGCTGCGGAAAAAAGGGAATGGCTTGAGCCCGAGAAGATTTTTAAAGGCGATTGGAAAGTAGCGGGTAAGGTGTTATTGCCTCCAAAAGATGAGTTGCACCATTTCGGTGGAGAAATGTATGGTCAGTATGAAGATGGCCGATATTTCTATCGTGATGCGTATGGCAGAACTCATGGGGAAGCAGAACACTTAAAGAAAGATCCTCCAAAAGGCAAGATTGGTGCCAACCATCCTTGTACGTGCGGCAGTGGTAAGAAGTACAAGAAATGTTGTCGTGATAAGGCTGAGGAAGATAGACCTTCTAGCTCCCAACGCAGTATTCGGGAGAGAAATTTGATGTTTTTCAGCATTGTCTCCAAGATTCTAGGACTTGAAGAAAATAATTGGACCGAAGTAAGAAGGCAACTTACTGACAAGAAGGTCGTTGATGTTCATAAGGCTGTTGCGGCATTGTGGCCTCCGGATACGGACTTAATGGCTTTGCTACCGCGACCGGATGCCAAAGTTTCACGGGCTCTTTATTCAGGATTATTAGATCCCAGGGTCACATACAAAGATATTGCGGCACTTTTGCCTTATGTGGACGAGATTTTGTTGATAAATCCATTTTTAAACCCAAATGTACTTCAGAAGAAATTTAATCCCATTGATAATCCTGCTCAATTTAGGTATGAAACGCTAAAGAATGTGCTTTTCTTAATGCCTTTGATGCCTTTGATCTCAGCCGGAAGGGTTAATGTGATTCCTGATCCCTTACATTTTAATCCTGCTTTAAGACAACAAATTTGGGCAGAAGCTGAAAAGCGTCGGGGAAAAGTTCAGATAGACGAAAAGATGATGAAATCAAATACAGAATTTGCAAAGGATGACTTCAGGCGATTCATTTTTAGCGGTCCGGAAGATCGAATAAGGAGATTTGTTAAGAAAACAAATCCCGACATGACGGATGTAGAAATGGAGAAGTTTCTTGCTTATACACGGAAGCAGAACGAAGAAGATCCTCTCGTTTTGCTTGATCCAGCCACCGCTCAAGATGGTCAAGGCCAAGTCATGGTATTTCATCTAAACCCTAATTTTGAATTAGGGATGTTTTTAGCTCAAGCGACAGGATCATTTATTGTCACATCCCATCCGTATAGATGGTCTGAGATTTGCTCATCAATAGACTATTTCTATAGTGGTGCTCAATCAGCATGGGATCCTATCGCCAAATACATAATGGATTTTGAAATGGATTTTGCGCATTTCTCAGATCAAAGAGACTTTGTGTCTATGCTTAATGGCGGCGGGTTTCCAGACATGAAAAGCGCTTTAAGAAATGTCTGGAATATGGTGCAGACTGAAAGGCCCGTAGATGCTTCACAAATAGACGGGCTTTTGAAAGATATTGACCATGGGCGAGAAAAAACGAAAGTGTCGATCGACAAACTAATGCAGCAGAAAAATGACGATCAGGCAGAATATTTGAGAGTAATAAAAACCAAAGCAAAGCTAAGTGCTAAGATTGCACCTGCTGGACATAGTACTAGTTTGGTGTATCGGCAGCTTTTGGCTCATGCGGGGCATGATAAGTATCTAAAGGCTTTACCGTTGGCATTGTACATTGAACATGAAGAAATCAATGAAGATGGACTGGCTAAACAGCCAGAACAAGCGCCTTCTTAATTGTCATATGGAGATTAGATTCTTTCCTTGGGGCAGGGGGCATGTTTCTTCTTTGCTATTTTTGGGGTTGAGAGTAAAATTACTTTATGATTAACATACTCATGCAATTGAGCGTCTTTTAGTTATGGGAACTAATGAACATTGAGATTTTAAGTAAGATTAGCGGGTATTTACAAATTGGTATCTTTGTGTGCGGGATCCTCACCACTGGGTTAGCATTTGTTAAATATAAAATTGATAAACAAATTGGATCTTCCAAAGATCTCCAGATTAAACAGCTTGATAGTTATTCTGAATTTTATCGTTTAAGTGTATCTGTCCGAGCCGATAGTAGAGCGGCTCTCGACAAGCTCAAAGAGATATCTCAAAATAAATATGATGTTAGACAATCTTTGGTTGCCGACACGCTAAAAGATTTTCCTAAAGAAGCAGAGCACATAAATCTCTTAGAATACCCCATTGATTGGCAACAGATTGGTATTGATCCCACAAAAGCTACGCTAGAAGTCTTTCAAGAACTATATAATCATGCTGCGCCAGTGTACCAAAGTAAAATAATGCAGACTGTTTGGGGCGCTACACAGATTCAAAAGAAAGAAAAGATTCAGTTCTTGATTGATATTATACGTACCACTCCATCCGTTAGGTGTTTAAGGGAGGCATGTATTCTTTTGAATCCAGAAGCAAAGCTGGGCAGGAATTTTATGCTATGGGAAGAATATATTAAATGGTGGGATAATAACAAGGATAAGTATCAGAAGTCATAAAACGTATACGGAGATCATTATGAAGAATATAATGCTTTGCCTTTTGGTGTCATTATTTTTAGTTGGCTGCGGCGAGAATGACGGAAGATTTGAAGTGAAGAATGTTAAATTACCTGTGCGGACCACAATCGCAGCAAATACGGTAAATGCGGGGGGTTCAAGAATTGAATACCAGGAAGAACTTATAAAGGTTGATACCAAAACCGGTAAGGTATGGAAGCTACAGCATGGTTCTAGCCAGATTGGAGGAAGTATTTCTGAGTTCAGCTTATGGGATGAACTGGGCAATACTTATCGTGAGAACGGCAAAGATGTAAGGAAGCCTCAGTAAGAGCTCTTATTAATTAGTCGATGAGTAATCGGTAGCTTTAAATGTAGCTTAAAAGTTCTTTCTTTTAACCAGACTGGGACCCCATTTCTATCGCCCTGTCCCTATTTAGGGGACTGGCCCTTTCTACTTTCTACGTTATCTGGTAAGGCGTATATTTCTTTATTTAAAGAAGCTAAAGCCAAAGGTTACAGAATTACAGTTTTTTATTTAAGTATTCCAAGTAATAAGCTTGCTCAAGAGAGAGTGAAGCAGCGCGTTAAAGAGGGTGGGCATAATGTGCCAATAGTTGATATTAATAGGCGATTTATTAGAAGTTGGCAGAATTTCATTAACCTTTATATGCCACTAACAGATTCTTGGTTGTTACTTGATAATTCAATGCTTAAACCAATTGAAGTAGCAAAATGTGATCATGGTAAGATCAAAGTTTTGAATAAATCTTTATATAAAGAATTAATGGAGGGTAGAGATGACAAGTCTTAAATCTAGTACATTAATTTTAAATAAAGCAGGAAAAGCAATGCGAAGTGCTGTACGTAAGGTTTTAGCAGAAAAGAAATTGAGAGGTGAGCCTGCTATTATTTGGAAGGATGGCAAGGTTGTAAAAGTCCCTGCAAGTCAATTAAGCAAAGCTTAAGCAGGTACGGATAACGTCCCGCCAGCGACCCCAGCTCTTGTAACACCTTGAATTTTATGAAGTTAAAAAGTTCGAGGCTGTCCCATGACCCTTCGCAATTAATTTTGCGAAGGGTTTAATTTTTGTGATATGCTTTCTCTATGCCCTCCCAAGAAAACAAGATTCTTCAAGAAGCATTTAGCCCAATCTTTAAAAGATACGGGTATAAGAAGCATGGTGCAACATGGCATCATGATAATAAGGAATTGATCTCGTGTTTCAACATACAAGGATCGCAATGGTCAAAAGCATTCTATTTAAACTTGGGGATTTATATTAAAGCTTTGGGTGATAAATCTTTTCCTAATGAATATGAATGTCATGTGCGATTGCGAATAGAAGGGCTTGTGGATGAGAGATCAAAAGTGCATCAATTGCTAGATTTTGAGAATTCTCTGCCTCAAGAGTCTCGGCTTAAAGAATTAACCAAGATCGTTGAAGATAAAGTTATTCCGTGGTTTCAGAAAATTAGCACCTCGGAAGATTTGCGGAAGATGATTTTAGAAATGAAGCTACAAGTAGTAACAAAGATCGCTAAAGAACATCTTGGCATTATTGATTAAAGATAAAATAGTTACAAAACTCGTCCCGTAAGTGACCCCAGTTTTTTCCTCTCAAGCTTAGGTTTTATGGTAGACTTTAATCATGCCTAAGCTTTATATAATTGCTGGTCCTAATGGCGCCGGAAAAACTACATTTGCTAAAGAATTTCTTCCTTCCTATGCGAAATGTTCCAATTTTGTCAATGCAGATTTGATTGCGTTAGGTCTTTCTCCTTTCAGTCCAGCTCAAGTCAGTATTAAGGCTGGTAAATTGTTACTCGGTGAAATCGATAATTTCATAATCCGTAAGATGGATTTCGCCTTTGAAACAACTCTCGCTGGAAGAACATATATAAATTTAATCAAAGAAGTTAAATCTAAAGGATATTCTGTACACATTTTCTTTTTGTGGATACCCAGCGAGGATTTAGCTAAACAAAGAATAAAGCAACGGGTCAAACAAGGTGGGCATCATGTGCCTGATGCAGATGTCAAAAGAAGGTTACGCCGTAGTCTGAAGAATTTTTTTAATCACTATAGTCCCTTGGTTGATGGATGGGACATTTTTGATAATTCCGGATCAGAGCCAAAATTGGTGGTTAAATCTAATGAAAAAGGGTTTCAGATTATTGATAAAGAACTTTATCGATATTTGCTCAACAAGGAGAACATATGATTAAGAAAGTCGAAGGTGATGTTCTTTCTAAGAAAGCAGAAAAAGCCATGAAGAAGGCTGTGCAAGGTGTGATTGCAGACCGCAAAATGCGAGGCGAGCCTTTGATCATTTGGAAGAACGGTAAAGTTGTAAAGATTCCTGCTAAGGACTTAAAGCGGTTCGGATAACCTCCCGCCAGCGACCCCATTTTTAGACCCTTATAACTAAAAAGTTATAAGGGTTTTTTATTTAGAGCTATAATGGGGGCACTTTTGAATTAAATCATATATGGAGGTAAGCTATGGCATCAATAAATCCACACATTAATTTCAACGGAAATGCCGAAGAAGCATTTACATTTTACAAATCGATGTTCGGCGGAGAATTTGCAAAGGTGATGCGTTTTAAAGACCTCGCAAGCCCGGGATTTGAAATCGCAGAAAAAGATAAGAATAAGATTATGCACATTGCTTTGCCTATCGGTAAAAGCAGTATGTTAATGGCAAACGACGTGCCAGAATTTATGGGAAAGACTAATGAGCGTGAGAATAGAAGCAAGATTGTCATAAGTGCAGATAGCAAAGAAGAGGCAGATAAATTATTTCATGGTCTTTCAGCTGGTGGAGAAGTAGAGATGCCAATTGGGAAAAGCCCCTGGGGTTCATACTTTGGTATGTTTAGAGATAAATACGGTATTGAATGGATAGTAGATTTTGACCCTAAGAGGTTTTAACAGCTATAGGCCATGGCCCGTTTTCAATAACATAAACCCCTGTGACGTAAGAAGTTACAGGTTTTTTTTGACCGGTAGCGGAACCCGCAGCAAATGAAATAGTTTTTATAGGATTTGAAGTTGATGAAGAGTTCTCTATAATGCAATTAACAAAGAAATAGAACTGCATAGGGGCATTTCAATGAATAATAAAATATCTGTGGTTGTTGCATTTCTTTTTCTGTTGATGTTTATTATCTGGAGTCAAATCAAAACTCCTGTCACCGATCAGGAGAATCAACCTACCGTTATTAATTCCCAGTCAGTCCCCATAGAAGAAAAAAAGATTCCTGAGGGAGATGTCATTCGAAAAACACGCGTCCAGCGAGGAGGAGATTTTACAGAAAACATTTTTTATGTGGGAGAAGTGGTCATTGCAGCTCAAAAGGTCTATGTGAACGGAACAATTGAAGAGACCGATCAAATCCCTGATGGAAAAGTCAAGTTTGAGGATGAATACGAACAGACATATGGAGAAGAATATTATGAAAATGGGAAAAAGCACGGTAGTGTCACTGTTTATTACAACAGTGGGAAGTTAAAATCTGAGCAATTGTACCAATACGGACAACTCATGAAAAATAAAGAGTATTATGAAAATGGATCCGTGCGTTTTGAGGTTGATTATTCGAATGCTATAACTGGGATTGATCAAAAAGAATCAGGGATTGGAAAACTTTATTATCCCAATGGCCTGCTTAAATATGAATGGAATCATACAACAACTCAAAATGAGGGTTATAAGCGGTCTTATAATCAGGATGGAACCTTAAGGGCAGAAAGCAAATTTGATTCTCAAGGGCATTTTATTGAAAATTCAAAGATTCAGGCTCCCCCACAGGAACTGTAAATAGGAAAGAATATGGTATACTTGTATTGGACGGTTAGTCCGTTTGACGAAACGGCAAACCCATCGTAAGGTGGGGACCCTCATAGGCAGGTTCTATGAGGCCATGGCAAAATCCATGGGCAAAGCTATAGAGTCCTTAATTCAAAGGATAGTCAGCTGTCGAAACAAACAGTGTAACGACCTATTCTTTTATTTAAGGGATAGGTTTTTTTATTGAGGCTTATGAAAAAATGAAAAGAAAAAATCAAAAAGGATTTACCCTGGTAGAAGTTATGGTTTCGGTTTTTATTGTTTTTATAACGATGGTGGGGACTCTGCAGCTATACGTGCATACTTCGCGCCTGGCGGAAATTGCTGGAGATAAGAGTATCGTTCTTAACGAAGCCCAAAATAAGATGGATGAAATTCGTAATACCGCCTTTAGTTTGATCGCCTCAACTTATCCTACAGGAACAACATTTGCTTTGCCCTCACAATTAACAGGAAGCGCCACGATTACCTTAGATACATCTAACAGTAACATCTATGGTGTCACCATCACGATGACATGGAAGAATAAGAAAGGGTTCGGCTCAACGTTAACACTTGTTAGCAGGATTGCAAATAAATGATAAATACAAATAGAAACACTCAAGGAATCAGTTTGACGGAAATTTTGGTAACAGTGGCTTTATTGACGTTGCTTTCAGGAGGGGCAGTACAGCTTTTAATAGTCGGCTCGGATTCTTATGTTGTTAACAAAAATAAAATAGAATTACAACAGGAGCTTCGAAAATCCGTCGATTGGATCAAAGAGGATTTGCGTCAGACAGGTATAAATGGTTTGGTGAATATGAATACAGACACGACCTATACTCAAATCACTTTTCGTGTGGCTGTGGGAGCTGTGGCAGGTGGAACAACCACATGGTCAAACAACACGATTCAATATATGTTAGGGGGAACAGGAGGGGTACAACTGCGAAGGATCTCTGGTGCTACGACTCAAATTATTGCGCAGAATATAACCACATTGCAGTTTAGACGCAATTCCAGCGCCCCCAATATTATTATTGTGACCATAACATCATCCAACAATCAGGGAAAAGGAGGAACAATTTCTCTTAATTACAGTGCTAAAATAAATATACGTAATTAAATAATGAGAAATTGTAAAAAAATATGAAAATAAAAATAATATCTAATGATCGAGCAAGCATACTGATGTTGTGCATTATGGTAGTGGCCATGCTTGTAAGCTTTGGAGGTGCTTTTATGCTTTTAAGCTTAGGCGAGGCCAGGGTGGTTGAAAGAGGGCGGATCAACACGATTGCTTTTAATATCGCTGAAGCTGGACTTGAACAGGCTATGTATGCAGTCAGGGCAGATTTTTTAAATGATCGAAGCTGGAGTACGGTGACGGTGGGTTCCACATATACGCCGTCGACGGCAAACTGGACCGATATTTATTCTGGCGTCAGCTTAAACGGTGGAACATATACTTCTTCCATTAAGGCCACAGAGCAACCACAAGAGCTCTGGCTTCAATCTACAGGAACTTATAGCGGCCAAACCCAGACAATCAGGACTTATGTCAAAATGGTCAGCTCTTCTCCTTGGGACAATGCCATTTTTACTGGGTCGGGTTTTATGGGTGCTGCGGTCAACGGGAACGTCAATATTAGAGGTTCTGTCGTTATTCTAGGGACGGGACTCAAAAGTACTGATCATGCCATTGATCTAGGAGGGACGGCGGAGCTTGTGGGCAATAATTACAATACTTTACCAGATTCAATTTTGCCAAAAATTCCTGCCTTACCAACCATAGTTTTTGGTAATGAGACGATATCAACGCTTAATGCAACTTTGCGTGTTAAACGGGGCAAGGTAGCACTGAGTGGATCATCTGCCGTTGGAGAAGCAAATGTCATCGGCAACAGTGTCAAAGAAACAGTTGACGGTGTGTATGTTACAGATGGTTTTGCAGGCAACCAAGGAAGTGCCAATGTCCATTCAGATAATGGTTGGTCCAACGCTTTTGATCTTTCCAATGTTGTTTTCCCAACTTTAGGCTGCGGAGCCACGTATTGTGATGGGTATTACACATCCTCAACAGGATATAACTCCGATGCTGTTATTATTAATGGAAATGTTAACATTACTCCGACGACCACGATTGCCCCGGTCACTAGCGGATCAAACAGTTTTAGGGTAGACAATGGCAATATTACTATTGTCGGCAAGGTTTATATTAAAGGGACTTTATCCATGAATAAGTCTGGTCCTAATAAAACCGTTACTTATAGTGGGAACGGTTCTATTTTAACTTCTGGCACTGTCCAGATTAATGCTGACTTACTGACCAACGGCGATAATTCCTACCCAACAAATGTTATGGCTATTATGACTCCAGCGTCTGTTTTCTTTAATGAAGCGAATATTAATGTGATGGGGTTATTTTATGGTGGGACAAATATAATTGTACAAAAGCAGACCAATATTATAGGAACACTCGTTTCGAATTGGGTTAGTGTGGGACAAAACGTTCCTTCTGTATATCAGGTTCCCGATACCGCCAACCATTTGCCAGCAGGTCTTATCGGTGCAGACTCAGGATGGTCTTTAAGGGTAGTATCTTGGCAGAAGATGTGACCAGCGACCCTATGATTTTACAAGCCTCTGTAACTTAAGAAGTTGCAGAGGTTTTATTTGATTATCGACTAGAAGAAAACATTGAGACCCTTTTTGCCTATCGGCTGAAGGGCTTTTTTATGATTTTAATTATGTTTTAACCTTCTCTTAATTCGGTGGAACTTATACTTTTTAATGATATTTAATCTAGGATTAAAAAAGGAGATAAAATATGGCATTACAAACAACGATTCGAGAAGAGGTAACCGTCGTGAACGAATTACCTCGAGTGGTATGGGGTGCAGTTTTGGCTGGGGGAGTAATCGTTATAGCAATTGAACTAGCATTAGGTTTATTAGGGGCTGGTATTGGTTTAAGTTTAACAAATCCAGCCAGAGATCCAGAGCATGTCAAAGCATTAGGGATCAGTGCCGTCATCTGGTGGTTTTCAAGCAGCTTAGTTGCAATATATATTGGTTCATGGGTGGCCGGTCATTTTGCTCGCAACCATGGTGGTTTTCATGGACTATTAGTGTGGGCCCTTAAAGCTGTGCTTATGTTCGTATTTTTGGCCACGTCGGTTGGAGTAATATCGGGTGGAGTATTTGCGCTTACTAATCCTAACTCTACAGCCGATGACATTAGGATTACGACTCAGTCTTTGGATGATTCGAATTTAAGCGCGGAACAAAAAAGACAAGAATTGGTCAATGCTACTGCACTTAATACACAAATGAATTCGGAAGAAGCTAAAGCCGCTGCCGCAAAGGCAGCCAAGAAGGCTGCACAGATGTCTTTATTAGCATTCTCGATATTGGGGCTTGGTGCCATCGTTTCTTCTGCTGGAGGAGCCCATGGAGCTAGAGATGCGCAAAAAGAAGTTGCCTTCTTTTAATGAATGAAAGATTGGGAAGACAGGCTTTGTACTTAAAATAGTTACAGGGCAGCAGCTCGGATTAGCCATTGTTCAACGCATCATCCGGCGTCATAATGGAAAAATTTGGGCTGAAGGCCATATTGGTCAAGGAGCCAAATTTTCTTTTGCCTTGCCTATAAAAGTGGGGAGATACTGATAGGTTTATTTTATATTCTTTGACTGCCTTCTTAGATCAGAGTAGTATTCCTTAAGCTTCAATTAACAGGGAGGAATATGATGATCAAGACATCGGTAGTTTTCTTATTGGCGATATTACTTACCGGCTGTGCTCACACACGTCCTCCCTTAAAGACTGTTGATCAAGTAGACCTGAAACGTTATATGGGGCCTTGGTATGTGATCGCTTGTATTCCAACCTTTATTGAAACTAAAGCTTACAATGCTATCGAAGAATATCAGCTGCTCCCAGATGGTACCATTGATACCGTTTTTACTTTTAATAATGGTAGTTTTGAAGGGCCCAAGAAACGATTTAATCCGCATGGGTTTGTTGTAGATAAGATTAATAACTCAACTTGGGGAATGCAGTTTATCTGGCCTTTCAAAGCAGAATTTCTTATTACCTACCTCACGCCAGACTATAGCCAAACTATTATCGGCCGCAATAAACGTGATTATTTCTGGATTCAAGCCCGCACTCCTCAAATTTCAGATGATGATTATCAAAGTTTGCTTATGATGTTGAAGGCTCAAGGATATGACATTACTAAGGTTCGTAAGGTTCCTCAGCATTGGCCCAATAAGTAATAAGTTTGCATTAGGAAATTCGGAGTCCACAAAAGAATGACACTCTACAAAGTGATTTATATTCTTTTGTTAACAGTGATCCTGTGGATAGGAAACCTTGAATTATCCTATGCGTCAAATACTATTGAATTTGGACCTAAAGAAACAAAAATCAATGGCTCAATCAAATATTCTGTGGTGGGGAAATACCAAGCGTCTTTTGATCATTTTAAAGGCAAGATTGCCATTGATGAGAAATCTTACACTGTACAATCCGTTGAATTAGAGATTCAAGTTTCAAGTATTCGTTCGAATTGCAGTTGGTGTGATAAAATCGTTTGTTCCAAAAGATTGTTATACACAGAGAAATATCCCGAAATCATATTTAAAAGCAATGCCATTATAAAAGACGGATCTGGTTATCATGTCCGAGGTGTATTAAAGATGCATGGCGTCGAAAAATCTATGACCTTTCCTTTTAAGGCTAACATCATCGAAGATCATGGTCAGAAGTTTCTCGATTTATCCGGCAATTGGGAGATTTACCGTAAAGATTTCGGAATCATTTGGAATGCCCTACTAGATCAAGGCGGTGTCCTTGTTGGGAATAATGTTAATGTTCAGTGGGCGATAAGGAGGGCTTTATGAGCGCAGTATCAATTGTAATTTTAAGCAGCTTAATTTTATGCTCTTCTGTCTCGTATGCCCAGAATATGCCTGTTAAGAAATTATCACGAGGATTTGTCAATATTGTGACTGCACCCATTGAGATTCCTAAACAAGCTCGCGCCTATTGGATTAAAGGGGCACAAAAGACTCCGCACATCTTGGCGTGGATTGGCTGTGGTGTGGTATGGGGAGGAGTGCAAGTAATTAAAAGAACAGGCTCTGGAATATGGGATGTGATTAGTTTTCCATTCTCTAAACCTGCAAATTATGAACCGTTATTAAAGCCTAATTTCGTTTTTCAAGAATGGCCTAGAAATCCTAATAGTGGGCGTTAATTTAAAATGAAAACTAAGAAAATCATCGTATTAGGTGCTACAGGTTACGTGGGAGGAAGACTTGTTGCTAAGCTGCTTGAAGAAGGATATCAAGTTAGAGCAACAGGGCGCTCTAAGGAGAAATTAAAAAGCAGATTCTGGGCTGATCATCCGCAAGTCGAATTATTTGATGCTGATGTTCAAAACTTGGATTCCTTGCGTAAGGCTCTTAAAGACATGGATATTGCCTACTACCTTGTTCATTCCATGAATCCACAGAGTTCTGATTTCGAAGAAGCAGATCGACTCGCTGCGAACAACATGATTAAAATCTCCCAAGAATGTAACGTTAAAAGAATTATTTATTTGGGAGGCTTAGGTGAAGATAACCCACAATTAAGCAAACATTTAAAATCCCGCCATGAAGTTTGCGAAATACTAAACTCTGGTCCTGTTCCAGTTACAACGTTAAGAGCAGCCATGATTATTGGTTCTGGTAGTGCTTCTTTTGAAATTTTAAGATATCTAGTTGAACGTCTTCCAATCATGATTACCCCTCGCTGGGTCAACACCCCCAATCAACCGATTGGCATTCGAAACGTCATAGAGTATCTTTGTGGCTGCGCGCAAAAAGATGAAACATCAGGGCAAACGTACGATATTGGTGGTAAAGAAATTCTTTCGTATTTGGAATTGATGAAGATTTATGCGGACGTTGCGGGTTTAGCCCCAAGAATCTTTATTCAAGTACCCATCTTAACCCCTCGATTAAGTTCTCTATGGATTCATTTGGTAACACCCGTGCCCAGCTATATCGCACGACCTTTAGCTGAAGGATTAAGAAATCCAGTCATTTGTAAAGATCTTCGTATCAGAGAAATTATTCCTCAAGATTTATTGGATTGCAAAGAGGCGATAACACGAGCCTTACATCTTGTTCATCTTAATGATGTTAAAACGTACTGGGCGGATGCAGGAAAGGTCCCTCAAATTGCTATAGCGCAAAGGGGAGATCCCAACTGGGCAGGAGGAACGCTCTTACAGGATAAAAGAACGCGAATTGTCAAAGCTTCTAAAGAAAGAATATGGGAGGTGATTTCTCATATTGGTGGTGAAACAGGTTGGTATCATGGAACGTGGCTATGGGGGCTTCGAGGTTCTCTTGATCGACTCGTGGGTGGTGTAGGTTCTTCCCGAGGACGAAGAAATGCGGTAGAAATAGCCGTGGGTGATGTACTCGATTTTTGGCGAGTGATCGGTGTAAAAAATAATGAGTCCTTAACCCTTGCTGCAGAAATGAAGGTTCCAGGAATAGCTACTTTAGATTTTCAGATCAAAGAAATTGATGCTACGACTTGCGAGCTTACTCAACATGCCCGTTTTAGACCCAGAGGATTATTTGGTTTAGTGTATTGGTATTGCTTGGTTCCACTTCACGAATATATCTTTGGGGGAATGATTAAGAAGGTAGCTGTTCTTTCCACCAAAAAGATACTCGTTATTATTTTCTTAACAGCTTTTTTAAGTATGTCTCCGGCTTGGGCTTATAAAATTGGTCCGGTAGAATTTAACGAGAAATATAATAGAGATTCGAACGCATTGTCTTTAAGAGGAGCTGGGCTTAAGAAATTCTTAGGAATACAAGTTGTGGCAGCAGCGCTTTATATGCCTGAGAATATTTCATCAGCAGACGCTCTGTCTGATTGTCCCAAACGTCTGGAAGTTGTCTATCTTCAGAATATTCCCAAGCAAGAGCTCCAACGAGCAACGGTTAAAGGTATTCGTAGCAATGTAAGCAAAAATGAATATGGTATTCTGGAACCAAAGATCAATCTTATTAATAATGCTTACACCGACGTGCGAAAAGGGGATAGGATTTCAATTGCTTATATTCCATCAAAAGGTTTACAAATTACTGTTAATAGCGATGATAAAGGGTTTGTTGAAGGTCCTGAGATCGCCCGTGCATTTTTTGCTATTTGGTTAGGTGAACATCCGGTAGATCCTGTAATTAAAGATCTTCTCTTGGGAGGAAAGAAATGAGTCAAATGTTTAAGGCAAGAGACATTGCGCTTTTATTGTTCTCCATTATGGTCATTTATTTCTTGGCGCCATCCTTAGATCGCAATCAAGGCATTTATGTTAGTACGATGTTTGCCATTATTAACATTTGTTCTGCTCGTCCCCTCTGGGATAAACCCCATCGTATCAAATATTTGAGTTATGTATTTGTATCAGTGGTCACCTATTATATTTTATTTAATGATGAGCCATGGGGTATGATTTTTCACGGCGGTTTGTTTGAGAGTTCTCCTTGGCCTTTGATTGTTTGCTCTCTACTCATGACCTTCAATGGGTGGTTATTATTTAATAATTGGCGCCAACGGCGTTTATATGCTTTGATCACATTGGGCATCCAAATTCCAATTGCCATTTTTATCGGCAGCCAGTATTTGCAAGAGTCATTCACCGGTATGTCTCACGGGCTAAAATTCGTTGAGCACTATTCAGGATCCTGGCAAGTTTGGCAATTTGAATGGATGTTAACATATTATCTTCCTATATATGCACTGAGTCGTCTCAAAGCATAAAGTCCCACCAGTGCAAAACTAAGCGTTTTTTCAATTACTTTTATAAATTACTTGAATAATGGATTAAGTTTTGCCAATATGACTCGTTTTCAATCTACAATTTTTTACAAAATAACTAAAAGGAACTGCCATTAAAGACTATATTTCTCTGACTCTCAAGGAAGATGTACGTTTTCTAACCACACTTTTAGGAGACAACATCCGCGAACAGGAAGGTGAGGCTTTCTTTAATAAGATTGAAAGCATCCGCAAGCTTGCTATCCAAATCCGCGAAGGCGGCAACAACGATAAAATTGAGACTCAACGAAAGATGATTGATTCGTTGTCGCTGGAGGAGGCTTACAAAGTTGCCCGCGCATTTAGTATTTATTTCCAGCTGGTCAATATTGCGGAGGAGCGTCAGCGTATCCGCCGTCTGCGTGAATACGCCAAAGACCAATCCAGCCTTCTTGACATGTCCCTTAGAAAAGTTTTTCATGATTTGAAAGAAATGAAAGTTCCAGCTAGTCGGATTACTGAACTTTTGGGAAACATGGAAATCGAACTTGTTCTAACCGCCCATCCTACTGAAGCGAAACGCCATTCAGTGCTTGATCATCTATTACATATTGCTGTTGATTTAGCCAGGCTAGGAAACAATGATCTGCCTGTTATTGAACGCCATCAAAATATCGAAAGTATCAAAGCTACGTTAGAGATTCTCTGGCAAACCTCTGAGATCCGCTTGCGTAAAGTGGAGGTGGTGGACGAAATCGATCATACGTTGTTTTATTTCCGTCGAACTATTCTCAAACTTGTTAATAATGTTTACGATAAGGCTGTTGCTGAATTTCAGCATTCTTATGGGGATCGTGATCTTAAATTTAAACCGTTTTTATATTTTGGTTCATGGGTGGGGGCTGACCGTGATGGGAATCCTAATGTTACGGCTGAAGTGACGAAAGAAGCAGTGCGCCGCCAGAAGGCATTGATACTGAATTTTTACCAGGATCGCATTCAAGGTTTTATCCGTGTGCTCAGTCAGTCGATGTCGCTTGCGAAAGCCAGTAAATCCCTATTAGATTCCCTTAAAAAAGACGCACGTCTTTTGCCTGATGTGGCCAAGACGCTGGAAGGCTATGAATCCACCGAAATTTACCGCAAGAAGGTTACCTACATTCATCGTAAACTGCATAATACATTAAGCGGCAAAGGTCATGGTTATCGATCAGCAGATGAATTTAAGGCTGATATTCTGCTCATGCAGCAAAGTCTTGAGAAAAATAAAGGCGTATTGGCTAGTCAGTATTTTTTGAAATATTTGCTCGTGCAGGTGGAAACGTTTGGTTTTTATCTGGCGAGAATGGATTTTCGTGATCATAGCCGCAAGATTCGCCAGACGCTGGTAGAAATGTTTCCAGAAGACAATGCCATGGATAAAGATTTTCTTTTGAATCAAATTGAGCAGGAGAAAAAGAAAAGCCGCACTAAGATCTTTAGTCCTGAATCAAAAGACATTTTGGATCAATTGAAAGCCTTTCATGAAATTCAAAAGAGCGGCGGAAGTCAGTTAGTTAGCGATTACATCATCAGCATGACGGAAAACACCAATGATATGCTGGCCCTATTTTATTTGGCCAAACGTCAGGGATTGATTAAGTTTAAAAATAAGAAAGTGGTAAAAGCTGATATCGGCATTGTTCCGTTATTTGAAGTCATTGATATTCTCGATAGTAGCCATGAAATTCTTGATGAGTTATTTTCAATTCCAATGTATCGCGAGTATCTCAAAGCGCGGGGCGATTTTCAGCAAGTGATGTTGGGATATTCTGACAGCAGTAAAGATGGTGGTTATCTTGCAGCCAACTGGAAGATTTATATCGCACAGAAAAAGCTTTTGGAGACAGCTCAAAAACATAACGTTAAACTGCAAATTTTTCATGGTAAGGGTGGCACCATTGATCGTGGAGGTGGCCAGTCTCACAAAGCAATTTTGGCTCAGCCAGCCTCCGCCCCATTGGGACAAATTAAAATTACTGAACAGGGGGAGGTCATTTCACAAAAGTATTCCAATCCTGTTACCGCTGAACGAAATATAGAACAGCTAATAACCGCAGTCTTGTGGACAAATCTCGTCAGTCGTAAAGAAGTGAAAAATAATCCCCGCATTCCCGTTTGGGAAAAACGCCTGGAGGAGTTGTCGGCCTATTCTCTTAGTTTTTATCGACAGCTGATTGGAACTGAAGGATTTGTTGAGTTTTATAATCAGGCAACGCCGGTACAAATTTTAGAATTTGCAAAGATTGGTTCGCGTCCCGTCCGGCGAGGCAAGAGAGAATTAAAAGATCTAAGGGCTATTCCGTGGGTCTTCAGCTGGATTCAATCCCGTTACATCATTTCATCCTGGTATGGAGTAGGATACGCTATTGAACGATTTATTGAAGAATATGGCCCAGAGGCTATTGAAGAATTACGTGAAATGTACGCAGAGTGGCCGTATTTTAGATCGGTGATTGATAACGCGCAGATTTCGTTGGAAAAGACAGAAATGTATATTGCCGACCAGTATGGAGTGCTAGTCGAAGATAAAGTTATTCGAGACAACATCATGCAGCAGATCCATAGCGAATATAAGCGTTCAATTGAAAAGTTGATCGAGGTTTCACTTGATAAAAAATTGCTTGATTCTAAACCAATTCTTAAGAATTCAATCCGCCTGCGCAATCCGTATATCGACCCCTTACATTACATTCAAATCCGTTTCTTAAAAGAAATCCGTCAGAAAGAATTCTTGTCTCAGAACGAAAGTGTTCGCATCAAGATGTATGAAACACTCTTGCTCACGATGAATGGAATCGCAGCAGGGATGAAGAGTACAGGTTAGGAAAGATTAAGAAGACAGAGCACGGGTGGGTCTAATCTCTACACGTATACATGGTGTTATGGATTATACGACTGGATTATTCTTGATAGCAGTTCCATGGCTATTAGGTTTTTACTGACTATGAATTAGGCGTGAAACATAGTATTCCCATCCGCATGGCAAATTAAGATTTACTTGCTGTAAGACAAGGGAGGGTAAAAGAAAACACTGAACCTTTACCATATTCTGAAGTTACAATCATCTTGCCTCCATGCCGCTCTACGATTTTTCTACATATTGCTAAACCAATCCCAATCCCCGAGTATTCTTGGCCATGGAGGCGGTTGAAAATATCGAAGATTTTATTTAAATCTTCTGGCTTAATTCCTATTCCATTGTCTGTGATGGAAATAAGCCATTCTTGATCTTGTCGAACGGCAGAGACATTGATAAGAGGGGTCGTATTACTTTTATATTTTAAAGCATTACTGATCAAGTTTTGGAAAAGTTGTATAAGTTGGGTTTTATTGCCTAAAACTACCGGAAGTTTATCGAAGGTGATCTTAGCACCAGTTTTTTTGATCTTAATTTGTAGATTAGTTAGAACCTGCTTCAAGCATTGTTTGCAATCAACTTCTTTTAAAGGGGTTTTTACCTGTTCAATTTGGCAGAATTCAAGCAATTTGCTGATAAGTTCCTGCATGTGCGAAACGCTTGAGTTAATGTGGCTTATAAATTCTTTGGCTTTCTCATCTAATACTTTACCTACATATTTCTTCTCCAAGAGTTGAAGATAAGAGGAGACCACATTCAGTGGTTCTTTAAGATCATGAGAGGCCATAAAAGCAAATTGTTCAAGATCGGTATTACTCCGTTTAAGCTCTACGGCATCATTTCGAAAGCGGTTGAGGGATTGCCTGTGCTTAGTCACATCTTCAATTCCAATCAAGATTAAAGCATCTTTACCCTGTTTTTGTTCTAATCGTGTCGCATTAAGCAGCATGATACGATGACCCAGGTTTTGAAAATTGTGCTCAATTTCATAATTATCAATTCTTTGCTTTTGTGGCAATATTTCTTCAAGTAGAGTGCGTAATTCTGCAATGTCCCACTGTCCATTTCCTAAATTGTAGAAACATTTGCCTTCTGTCTCTTTCTCTAAGACTTCAAACGTCTTATAGAAGGAATGGTTAGCGATTTTAACCCGTAGGTCTTTGTCTAAGACGACCAAGTTTTCTCTTGCTGTCTGTACCATAGCCCTACAAAAATCATTCATTTCTTGAAGATGCAAATTAGTACGTTTAATTCCTTCGATGTCATTTAATGTAAGAATAGCTCCTTCAATCTTATTATCGGCAGTTTTATTAGGAAGCACCCGAAGCATAAACCACTGTCCATCTGAAGTCTGTATTTCTTGTTCTTTAACAATCACTTTATGGATAACATCAAGAAGGATGCGATTTAAGTTGATAGCTTTGATAGCATGTAAATCATTCAGTGGCCTATTCAATTCATTTGGAAGGAATTGAAGAATTTGAGAAGCAGCCTCATTAAAGCGACGGATCTTAAGATCGTTTCCGATCATGATGATTGGGATTTTAGTGCCGTTAAGCAAATTTGTTAAATCATTGTTAAGTAAGTTTATCTCCCTACTTTGGGTCTGAAGTTCTTCATTGATCGTCGTGAGTTCTTCATTGGCAGATTGAAGTTCTTCCTTGGACGTTTCTAATTCTTCATTAGTGCTTTGCAGTTCTTCATTGCTGGATAGAATTTCTTCATTAGCTGCATCCTGCTGTTCAATGATGGATTGAAGATATTCTCGGGCAGCAGTCAAATCCCTTCTTAATTGGATAATTTCCTTTTTCTGTTCATTAGGAGTTTGATTTTTTTCTTGAGAAACAGGAGCTTCAATATCTACGGGTTTTGAGGCTTCAAACAAGATTAAGAAACAGCTTTCATTTGTTTCCGGTAATTTAACCGGAATGATCTCGAGATGGGCAACATGTTCTTTAGATCCATCTTTAAATTTTATATTAGGCCTATTAACTGTGACATGGGTTTCTTTGGCTTCTCGGATCGCTGTTCCAAGTTCCAATGCCAAGTTTTCTTTAGCCATTCTAAGAATATGAAAAACTGCTTCACCTGTGGGAGGCTCTAAATACAAATTAGTCTTTCCTCGAAACTGTAGAATCTCAAGATTTTCATTAATCAATACTCCAGAAGGGGAGTAACGCCCAACAATGATGCGATCAGCTTCTTTTTGGAAATCTGCAGTTGTAGGTACTCTTTGACTATTAGCAGGGGAAGAAAGAACGTAATTTTTTGTATTCTTATCCATATAAAAATACGTCTCAGGACGAAGAGCAATAAGCTTTTTAGTATAAATATTAAGTTTTTTATCCAGGACATTGAATAAATTGGAATGAATGCCTACTGTTTCTGAATTTCCCAACACCAGAAAACCATTCGGATTAAGAGCGTAATGAAAAGTTTTCAAGACTCTTTGCTGGAGAGGATTGCTTAAGTAAATTAATAAATTACGGCATGTGATAACATCCACTCTGGAAAAGGGCGGGTCAGCCATAACGTTTTGTTTGGCGAATATGCACATTTCTCTAATGAATTTATTGATACGGTATCCCCCAGTCTCTTTTGTAAAAAAACGGCGAAGACGACTTTCTGATACCTCTGTTTCAATACTTTCGGTGTAAAGCCCCAACCGGGCCTTTTCGATGCATTTAGGATCATTGATATCTGTTCCAAAAATTTGGATGGTTGGAGGGGAAGGTTTATGATCAAAGTATTCAATAAGTAGCATAGCCAGAGAATATGCTTCTTGACCTGTAGAGCAACCAGGTGCCCACATACGGATAATAGAAGGATTATTTTTTGTTATCTCAGGCAGAACTTTATTTTTGATTGCTTCAAATATTTCAGGATCTCTAAAGAAGCTGGTCACATTAATCAGGAGATCATGATGAAGAAGTTCGATCTCTTGGTGATTATTTTCCATGTAAGTCAAATATTCTGCCAGGGTTTGCTTGGCATGAAGGGTCATACGCCGCATAATCCTGCGTTTGATAGTGGTGTCTTTATAATTGGTAAAGTCAATACCAGTGGTTGTTCGCAAAAGGGACAGGATTTTATGGAAGTCATTTTCTTGTTCTGGAATTCTAGAATCTTCATCAGCAGTAGCTTTATTGCATAGATAAGGATGACGGACAATGTTGACTAATTCACGTGCAATTTCTTCAGGAGGCATAATAAAATCGATGGAACCGCTTTCAACAGCATTGCGAGGCATCAGCTGATATTCCGCTGACTTTTCATTTTGAGCAAAAGTAATGCCACCCGATGCTTTGATCTCTGCTACTCCTACAGTGCCATCGGATCCTGTGCCTGAAAGAATGACACCAATAGCTCGGTTCTTTTGCTCTGCTAAAGATCGGAATAAAAGATTAATAGGTAAATGTGGGGCTTGGGAATCTCCCCGAGGAGACAGCTTAAAAATATCCCCATTCAGTTCTACATTAACATTAGGAGGAGTTACATAAACATGATTAGGTTCTATCGTCATGCCATTTTTTATTTCACTTACTGGAATGTTCGTTGTTTTCGATAGAATACTGGTGAGTTGACTTGGAAAATTTGGAGCAAGGTGCTGAACAAACACGAAGGCCATTTGAGGGTCTTCAGGTATGTTTGCTAGGAACTTTGTAAATGCCTCTAAACCGCCTGCTGAAGCACCGATACCAACTATGGGAAATATTCTTTTTAATTTATTCATGACAAATATCAATCGACAATTCTCATAGTAGGCCTATTAAAGAAATAGCGCAATCTTTATTAAAGTTGTAGTAGCCGGTAAAAACACCATTCAAATCATTTTAGACAAGATGAAGCAAAGATTAATTTTAGAACATATTGCCAGAAAAAATTTAACTTTATTGATAATGAATTGTTATTTATAAGTAATGAGAATGGGGATAGAGCGAATTGTTTGACAAAAATCTTTATTTTGTTATAGTCCTCCCATGATTCATTTGCGCAACAAATTTCTTCTCGCTTTTGCTTTCTTGGTGGCTTCGATATTTCTATCGATTTCATTAGGCGGTGAATTCTTTCACCACAAAATCCACCATCATCAAACAACAGTTTCTCATGATGAGTGTCCGTTGCATCAATTGTTGGTCCAAGCTTTTCTTCTTGCTGTTGCATTGGGGTGGGGACTGCAGCTAATCAAGTCTTGGTCAAATGTTTTATCCAATGTAGCATTAGTTTTTCCTCCACAATATCTCCTCCCGAGTCTTCGCGCACCACCAGTTTCTCTCTAAAACATAGGTAATACTATTTTAGTCCCTCGCTATTAGCTCGGGATCAATTTGTCCTGCTTACGACAGCAGGATTTCATTGAGGAGAATCTATGCGTACATTTGCTATTTTTATCATTCTTTTTTTTCAATTGTGCATTTTTAGCCAGCTTTCTTGGGCAGATTCATCTGTGCAAGAAGACATGAAAGTCATGAAGGAGCAATTGGTTGCCATGCAGGCCAAGATGAATGCCCTTGAAGATAAGGTGGCTTATCAGCAGGAACAAATCAATCAATATGAAGCATCCAAGCAAATAGCGCAGCCTGAGACTACTCTTGCACCTAATCGTCTCATCCGTGGCAAATGGACACCAGAAATTGGGGTGGTTGCTGATACCGTCTTAAAACTAGATAGTTCTAAAGCGGATGGGGAAGGCAATAATCGGCTTTCTTTACGTGAATTGGAATTAGTCTTAGGAAGTGACGTAGATCCTTTTTCACGTCTGGATACGACGATTGCTTTTTCAGATGCGGAAGATGAAACTGTTTCTTTAGAGGAAGCTTATTTGACACGGTTTGGCTTACCTTTGGATACAACGGCACGGATCGGTAAATTTAAGCCTAAGATTGGTAAAGTTTTAGGTACTCATCGGGATGGTTTGGATACCGTTGATGAGCCTTTGGTGATTCAACGCTATTTTGGAACAGAAGGAATGAGTAAGGCGGGTATTGATGTTACAAAAACATTAGATTTGGCCTTGCCCGTGACTCAACAAGTTGTTTTGGGGGTTCTTGAGGGTGGCCATGGGGAGGATGGATCAGCCTTTGGGACCACCCACAGGTCTCCGACACTCTATGGTCATTTGAAAAACTACATTGATCTTAGCGAAACGACAGGATTGGAAGTGGGATTCTCTCCTATGTTTGGTTCAGGTAGTGACAAACCTGGTTTTGACTCTCAAGTGTTAGGCGCTGATATGACTTTGATTCAGCATCTTGGATCCATTCAAACCATCAAATGGCAGAACGAAGCCTTTAATGTCAACCATCGCAAAACTGCAGGCATTGATACTGACTCCGATGGCTTTGCAGATACAAAAGTCGACGGAAATATATGGGGAGCATATAGTCTTTTAGATTACCATTTCCATTCGGCATGGTCGGTAGGGTTTCGCTACGATTACACACAGCTAGTCAATAATGATCCAACGGTTAATCCCCGCAATAATGATCAGGGTGAAACAGGCTATCTCACTTTTTATCAAAGTGAATTTGCCCGTTGGCGATTACAGTATAGCCATGCAGCATTAGCAACTGGAAAAGATAATAATACTGTGTATCTCCAAGGCACATTTGCGATTGGTGATCATAAACATAAATTACAATAGAAAGGTTCACTCTATGAAATATTTGTTCATTTATTTTGTTTTGATTGGCGCTTGCATGACATCTCATGTATTCGCAGCTGAAAGTTTAAACATTGTAACGACTCAAACCATCTTCGCGGATTTGGTCAAACAGATCGGAAAAGATAAGGTGAATGTGCAAGCGATAGCATCGCCTAAATACAACATTCATTTTATTCAGCCTAAACCTAGTGATGTTCGTAAGGTGTCCAAGGCTGACTTATACATTAATGCGGGTCTGGATTTAGAAGCATGGTCTGATCCATTGTTAGAGGCTGTGGGTAACCTTAAGCTTTTTAGAAATAGTCCTCGAAATGTGGATTTATCTCAAGGTATTAAGCTTTTGGAGATTCCCGACCATCCCCTGAGTCGAGCTGAAGGAGATATCCATGCTTTCGGTAATCCACATTTTCAAATGAATCCCGAAAATGCAAAGGTCATGGCGCAGACTATCCTTAAGAAATTAGAGGAGATTGATCCTGCTAATACCTCTTATTATGAGAACAATGCCAAAGCGTTCTTTACTAAGTTGGAGGAGAAAGTCGCCCAATGGAGAACTCTCTGCGCACATTGTAAGGGCAAGGAGATTATTTCCTACCACGAGGACATTGCGTATTTCGCAGACTTTTTAGGGCTCAAAGTGGAACAGTTTTTGGAGCCAAAGCCAGGAATTCCCCCTACGCCAAAGCATATGCGGTTCTTAGAAGAGTATGCCAAGGCCAATCACATCACAGCGGTTGTTCGGCCGACATATTACTCTCAAGATGCTGCTCAATCCTTGGCAGGAAAAATTGGGGGAACAGTTGTTACTATCTGTCAGTCAGTAGGGGAAATTCCAGGAACAGAAGACTTTTTTAGTTTTTTTGACCATAACTTTATGCAAATTAGCCAAGCCATGCCTGCGGGCAGATAAGGAGTTAAGTGATGGATGAATTCCTCCATGTGATGATGTTTCCTTTTTTAGCGTGCCTCATCCTTGTGGCTAGTCATGCATATTTGGGTTTTCATGTGATTGAGCGTCAGGTCATTTTTGTTGACCTGGCGCTAGCCCAAATTGCTGTACTAGGGGCAAGTGTAGCTCTGGTGATAGGGCATGACCTCAATAGCTCTCAGGCCTACTGGACTTCTTTGGCCTTTACAATGGCAGGAGCAGCTATTTTCTCTTTAACGAGGTTAAAGAATGAACGTGTTCCCCATGAAGCCATCATTGGGATTACCTATGTTGTTTCGGCGGCCTTATTAATTTTAGTACTAAGCCGTTCGGGAGAAGGTGATGAACATATCAAAGAAGCACTAGTCGGAAACATTCTATTAGTCAGTAAGCCCGAATTGATCCGTCTAACAGTTATTTATACAATCCTTGGAGTTATTCATTTCTTTTACCGTAAATATTTCTTTATGATTTCTAGTGATCCTAATGCTGCATTTGCCAAAGGATTGAAGGTTCGAGGGTGGGACTTTCTATTTTATTTAACTTTTGGTGTGGCTGTGACTAATTCTGTGAGGATCGCAGGAGTTTTGTTGGTTTTTTCCTATCTGGTTGTGCCGTCCGTCTGTGCCATGTTTTTAGCTAATAATTTGAAAAGCCGCTTACTTATAGGATGGATGATTGGACTTGTTGCCAGTGTTCTAGGAATGGCCTTTTCTTATTACCTAGATTTTCCAACAGGTGCCAGTGTGGTATGTATGTTGGGATTGCTTTTAATTGTCGTAGTGGTTCTCAAGAAAGTTTTAAGAATTAATCCTGAAGCAGGATATCGGAATTGATCTCTTTGAGATTTTTACAGCCGCACAAGGCCATGGCAATTTCCAACTCATCTCGCAGTAATTTAATTGCATGAGCCACACCATAGGCCCCATTGCAAGCAAGAGCATAGACCAAAGGTCTGCCTACCATGACGGCTGAAGCGCCCAAGGCAAGAGCCTTAAGAATATCTGTGCCCCTTCTAATGCCACCATCAACAATAATGGGCATGGACCCATTGATCACGCGAACTATTTCAGGTAGTAGTTCGGCAGTGGGTGCAACCGTATCTAAGATTCTGCCGCCATGATTGCTAACAATGATTCCTTTGGCTTTATATTTCTTTGCAAGCCTGGCATCATCAGGATGGGTGATCCCTTTCAGAAGGACAGGCAATTTAGTATGGGAGATAAGCCATTTAAGACTATCCCAATCAGGAGCATAAGACATGATATCTAAAACAGTATTGAGTCGCTCTTGATTGGAAGGTGCTCTATTCAGGTCTTTTAAATGCACAGGAGAAATTCCTGGTGGAAGACGAAAGCCAGCTCGTCGTTCCTCATCGCGGCTTCCATTGATAGGGGCATCGACCGTTAATACGATTGCCTCATACTTTGCTTCTTCTACTTCTTTGATCAACTGACGATTAAAAGCTTGATCGTGTTGTAAATAAAGTTGAAACCAAAGAGGCCCGCGTTCGGCTTCATTAAGAACAATTTTGGCAATTTCTTGCAAGGGGGTGCTGGTTTGAGTGCTTACGGTGACTCCTACTCCTTGAGCTGCTGCAGCTGTAGCCAGTGCAGATTCTCCCTCTGGATGGGCCAAACGCTGGTAAGCCATAGGGGCAGAAAAAATAGGATAGGGGCATCGTTTACCTAATAACATGCTATGGGTATGGGCTCCTTTAAAATTCTTAAGCACCCGAGGATTTAATTGGATATTGGCCCAAGCTTTCAGATTGGAATGTGCTGTTAACTCATCTGCAGCCCCGCCATTAAAATAGGCCCAAATATCTTTGGGTAGAATTTTCTGGGCCTGCTTCTCGTAATCCATGAGATTGATATATTGATTGGGTGTCATAAGTCAAAAGATTATATATCTTTTCTTGAACTGTATAGATATTTTTTGTCATGAAGAAAGCAGGATTTTCTTTTGTTTGACCATGCATGGTATGAATGATAAAGTTACCATCCTTTATGTGTTAGACCAAAATAAATGAAAATTTCAGGTGCAAGATGAGTGAATTGATTTTTTTGCAAGATATGGCTATTGTTATGGTCGTCAGCGCTGTGGCCATGGTTATTTGCAATCGTCTACATTTACCTGTTGTTTTAGGATATATTTTAGCAGGCCTTTTGATTGGTCCGCATACCCCGCCGTATTCTCTTGTCACAGATATCCACAGCATCCATACTTTGGCCGCATTAGGTGTCATATTTCTTTTATTTTCCATTGGACTTGAATTTAGTTTTACAAAATTGTTAAAGGTTGGAGCAGTTGCGTTTGTCGCATCTACGTTTGAAATTATTTTGATGGTGTGGATTGGATACTCTTTAGGTAAATGCATGGGTTGGAAACAAATGGATAGCTTGTTCTTGGGAGCGATTTTATCTATTTCGAGTACGACTATTATCGCTAAGATTTTGATGGAGAATAAAAAGCTTAATGAGAAATTTGCTCAAGTCATTCTGGGGATATTGGTGGTAGAGGATTTATGGGCCATTGTTATCATAGCACTGCTTTCGGGTATTGCCACGACGGGAGCTTTGACATTGGGCGCTATCAGTTTTTCGATGGTCAAAGTCTTTATTTTTATTGGAGGCGTCCTGTTTTTTGGATTTTTATGTGTGCCACGATTACTCCGATACATTGAGCGCCTGCAAAACCAGGAAATGATGGTCGTTATTGTGCTTGGTCTATGTTTTGGTATTTCTCTTTTAGCAGCTAAAGCAGGTTTTTCTATTGCTTTGGGGGCTTTTCTCATCGGCGCGGTCATTGCAGAAACTAAGCAAGGCCATTCCATCGTCTCAAGTATGGGATCAATACGGGACATGTTTACGGCCATCTTCTTTGTTTCTATAGGAATGCTCATTGAGCCCTCCGTGCTTGTGCAGTATTGGCTTCCTATTCTTCTGATAGCCTTGATCACGATTATAGGTAAAGTTTTTAGCTGTTCTTTAATCACATTTCTTACAGGCCATGATTCACAGACATCTATGAAGGTTGGCTTAGGGTTAGCCCAGATCGGTGAATTCTCTTTCATTATTGCTCAACTGGGTTTGGATACGAATGTCACGAGCTCATTTCTTTATCCGATCGCGGTGTCTGTTTCAGCACTGACAACTATCACGACACCTTTTTTAATGAATAATTCCACCTCTATTATTAAACAAATCAAGCGGTTTGCCCCCAAGCCTATTTTAACTTTCGGCCATTTTTATCCTTCATGGATATCTAAGATCGGTGGTACGGATGTGAGCCAGCAGAAGAAAATGGTGATACTGTTGGATATCAAAAAGTATTTACCAAAGTTTATCCTTTATACAATGTGTGTAGTGGCTGCCTATTTTATGGGAAATACCTACCGCCATATCTTTAGCCAATTTAATGACAATGTTTTTTGGAGCATCATTACCTTGTTATCTTTTCCTTTTCTCATTGGTTTTGTCCATACTCTAGACAAGATGCTTTGGGAGGGGGTGTTTTTGAACCTTGTTAAGTCCAAGAGTGAGATCTATAAGGTCAAAGAAACGGAAGAATTCTTTCACAGTACAATTCGTTTTATGGCAGCTATCACAAGCGGATTAGTTTTCATTTTTGTAACCTCTTTTATCATTCCAACGATTCCCTTGACCGTTTTTATTATTGTTCTGGTTGTGTCCACAGGGGGGTTCTTCTGGAAATCCACTAGCCGAGTCCATGAGAACATTGAAAAGGCTATATTAGGGGTCATGGATTATGAGAAACCATTAAATGAGGAACAAGCTAGATCTACCCACGATCAATTAGTTGACTTGATCCGCACTAACTATCCATTATCTTTTGAAACCCAAGACGTACTTTTACCTTATGAAAAATGTGCCGTTAATAAAACGATTAAGGACCTTGATCTGCGGTCTAAAACAGGGGTAAGTATTGTCGGTATCTATAGGGAAGAAAAAACTATTCCTAATCCTTCTGCCCAAGAAGAGCTTTTGCCAGGAGACGTTATTGTGATTATAGGCACACAGGAGCAAATTAAGATGGGAATGCAATATTTACAAGAAAAAATGAGGGAACTTTCTGACTAAATAAGCCCCTATTAAGCTAAAGTCTCTTCAACTTGGCTTGTAGAGGTTTGAATAAGATTCTGTTTTAATTCTATTTTCATCTATGCTTTATTTTTCCTATATTAAAATCTCTTAATTTTAAAGAGGCAGATATGTCTACTAATTTTATTTTTAGGAGCCGGGGATGACACAATCCAAATGCAAAACAGGTATTGGTGAGTTGGATAATATTTTAAATGGGGGGTTACCTCTTCATCGATTTTATCTTATTCAAGGAGACCCTGGGGTCGGAAAAACAACATTGGCTTTGCAGTTTCTTTTGCAAGGTTTAGCTGAAAAGGAGAAGGTTTTATATATCACATTATCTGAAACCAAAGAAGAGATTCAGATGGTCGCTCAATCACATGGCTGGTCTTTAAATGGGGTAGAGGTTATAGAACTTTCTACCTTAGAGGAAAACCTCTCTCCTGAGAAACAGAATACCCTTTTTCATCCCTCTGAAGTCGAATTAAACCAAACCATTAAATTAATCCTAGATAAGGTCAAAGAATTTAAACCTTCTCGAGTCGTATTTGACTCTTTATCAGAAATCCGCCTTTTATCACAAAATTCATTGCGTTATCGAAGGCAGATGCTGGGTTTAAAACAATATTTTGCTAAACTTAACTGTACTGTGTTGGTATTAGATGACTGTACGGCAGGAGAAGAGTTACAGATTCGAAGTATCGCTCACGGGGTCATTATTCTTGAGAAGAATATCTTGGAATATGGAGTTTATCGTAGGCAGTTACACGTAGATAAAATTAGAGGAAGTCTTTTTAGAGAGGGGCATCACGATTTTATCATTCGTCCAGGCGGAATCTCTGTATTCCCTCGCTTGATTGCGAAAGAAAATAGCAAGACGTTTGTGAGGGAAACTGTTTCTACAGGCTTAAGAGAGTTTGATGATCTTCTAGGAGGAGGAATGCAAAGAGGAACGAGTAATTTGTTCTTAGGACCTCCGGGGGTTGGAAAATCTACTTTGGCTATGCGTAGTGCAGTTGCTTTAGCTGATCGTGGAGAAGATGTTTCAATCTATTGTTTTGATGAAAACATAGGAACATATACTTCGAGAGCTGCAGCTTTGGGCATGGATATGAGTAAATATATAAAATCGGGGAAGATAAATATTACACAAATTAATGTCTCTGAGCTTTCGCCAGGAGAGTTTGCTTACCAAATCAAAGAGAATGTGGAGAAGAAAAATACAAGGCTAGTCATTATTGATAGTTTAAATGGATATCTAAATGCCATGACTGAAGAGAGTCATCTCATTGTTCAACTCCATGAATTATTTGCGTATTTAAGTCATCAGGGAGTTATTTCTATCTTAATTGTAACCAATCAGGGTCTGTTTGGCAGTGCTATGAGTACCCCTGTTGAAGCAACTTACTTAGCGGATACAGCGGTCATCCTGCGGTTTTTTGAGACAAGGGGGGCTGTGAAAAAAGCTATTTCTATCATTAAGAAAAGAAGCAGCAGTATCGAAGATTCTATTCGCGAATTTAGCATTGATAAAGATGGCATTCAGATTGGAAAACCGCTCATCGAATTTAAAGGTATTTTAACAGGAAATCCGACTTATTATGGGCTAGAACAGGATATTCTAAAAAGGACTTCATGAAACTAGAAGAGCGTGTTCTTATTCTTGCCCCATTGGGAGACGATGCTCAGAATGCTGCAAATGTGCTTAGTCAATCCAATATTTTTGGCGAAATTTGTTTCAATTTAGAGGAATTAAACCAGAAATTCTTGAAAGGAGCAGGGGCTCTTATAATTACCGAAGAATCTTTAACGCATTTAGAAACAATGACTTTTATAGATTCATTGAAAGGACAGGAAAAATGGTCTGATATTCCAATCATTATTATTACCAGTGGTGGAGAAACTACTGCTTTAAGTGTATCTATGATCAATTTATTTAGCGGGGTTGGAAATATTAATCTTTTGGAAAGGCCATTGAGGAAAATCACTTTAACATCCGCTGCGCAAGTAGCCTTGCGTACTCGGCAAAGGCAATTTCAAATGAAAGATTTATTAGAGGCCCACAAGAAAGCGGAGCAAGAAATTATACATTATGCCAATGAACTTCTAGAAGCTAATAAAGGTATGGAGCTGTTAGCTTCGATTGTATCTTCCTCAGATGATGCCATTATCAGTAAAAATCTTGAGGGAATTATTATTAGTTGGAATATTGGAGCTGAAAGAATCTTTGGTTATAAGGCCCACGAGGTTATTGGTAAGCCTATCCATATATTGTTTCCTAAGGACCGCTTCAACGAGGAGCCTGTTTTCTTAGAGCGGATCAAAAAAGGAGAAAGAATAGACCACTATGACACTGTCCGCCAATGTAAAGATGGGCGCCTAGTGGACATTTCTTTGACTATTTCACCCATTAGAGATGACAAGGGGGTCATTATTGGCGCCTCCAAGATTGCTAGAGATGTTACTCAACGCAAGAAACAAGAAAAGGAATTAAGAAGCCTCACCTTTCATCTAGAACAACGTGTGGAAGAGCGCACACACCTTTTGGAGGAGCAGGCTGAACGTCTGAGGCAATTGGCAGTTGAATTAACTGAGGTCGAGCAAAAAGAGCGCCGTCGGCTGGCTGAAGTGTTGCATGATCATTTGCAGCAATATTTGGTTGCAGCCAAGATGCGACTAGAGATGGTTGAACGTAAGGCAATTAAAGTTGATAAAGGGGGACTTGAGGATGCTCGTTTGTATATTGAGAATGCTATCGAATCTTCTCGTGTGTTAACCGCAGAACTGCGTCCCCCCGTACTTTATGAGGGTGGATTAACCGCAGGGTTACGTTATTTAGGTCAGAAAATGCAAGATCAGCATAAGCTGCGGGTCCATCTTTCCTTCTTAGAGGACATAGAGCCTGGTTCTGAATTGATCAAAGTCATGGTCTATCAATGTGTCCAGGAATTGCTATTTAATGCGGTTAAGTATGCCAACGTTAATGAGATTTTTGTAACAGCGACTAGGCTAGAGAAGAATCATATCCAGGTTAAGGTAGAAGATCATGGGGTTGGCTTTAATGTAAAGAGCCTAGGAAACAATACGACTGGTGGTTTTGGCTTATTTAGTATTCGAGAAAGAATAAAAGCCTTAGGGGGGGAATTTAAAATATCATCAATACCGCAGGAAGGTTCAGTATTTACTCTTATCGTTCCAGATAGAATCCCAGTCCCTGTTATAGGAAAAATAGATTTCAACGAAGAAAAATTATTTATGCGAGAAAGAGTACATAAAGAAGGAATAGTTGTGCTGGTTGCTGATGATCATTTAATTGTTCGACAGTCTATAGCCAGTCTTTTGATGTCCCAGACATTTATTAAGGAGGTTATTGAAGCGGGAAATGGAGAGGAAGCGATACGAAAAGCTGAATCTTCTGATCCTGATATCATTCTTATGGATGTGAACATGCCTATCATGAATGGTATTGAAGCAACTAGAGTTTTGAGTAACAGAAAATCTCGTTCTAAGGTGATAGGTCTTTCAGTACAAGCCAAAAGTGAGATGGCACAAGCCATGAAAGATGCAGGTGCAGTTGCTTACTTCAATAAAGGTGACAACACGACTAGTTTGATTGATGCCATAAGAGACTTGGCCTACCCGCAATTGCCTTCTTCAAATAATTAAGCTATACAGAAAAGTTGTTGTATGGCAACAGCTCGTTGTATATACTCATTTTCTAACATTAAGTTTCAGAAAATTGAGTTTCTCCCACATGATTACAACAAACAAGATTACAAAATTCTTTGGTTCCTTCCAAGCTCTCAAGGATGTCTCTTTTGAAATTAAAAAAGGAGAGATCGTTGGGTTCTTAGGACAAAATGGTGCAGGTAAGACAACATTAATGCGCATTTTGACATCCTACCTTCCAGCTTCATCTGGTTCTGTAATCGTAGATGGTAAAGACCTGAGTAAAAGTTCTTTATCTATTCGTCAAATAATTGGGTATTTACCCGAGACCCCGCCTCTTTATATGAATATGACGGTGAAAGACTATTTGAAATTCGCAGCAGAGATCAAAGATATCCCTGTTAATAAATTAACTCGTCAGCTAGACAAAGTTTTAGAAGAATGCCAGCTTGTGGATGTTAAGAATAAGACAATAGGCATACTTTCAAAAGGGTATAAACAACGGGTGGGAATTGCCCAAGCAATCATCCATGAACCAAAGCTTTTAATTTTAGATGAGCCAACCAGTGGTCTTGATCCTATACAAAATCTTCAGGTACGTAAACTCATCAAAAGCCTCAAAGATGAACGAACAGTCATTCTAAGTACTCATATCTTGTCGGAAATTGAACAAATTACCAAACGTGTGATGATCATAAAATCTGGAGAAATTATCGTGGATGATTCTCTTGATGTTCTTCTTGGAAACAATCAAGATGATCTATCTAAACGTTTAAGCTTAGAAGAATTCTTTGTGAAATGTCATATGCAAGCAGGGGACGTCCATGAGTAAAACGATGATCATTGCCAAAAAAGAACTGTTGTCTTATTTCAAATCGCCTATTGCTTATATTATTCTGATTTTGACCATCTCTATTTTTAATATATTTTTTTATATGATCATTGATCAGAACAAGGAAGTTGCTTTGAAAGATGTTTTTCAGGTGATGGAGTTTATGTTTATCTTTTTAATTCCGTTACTTACTATGGGTGCTTTTGCTCAGGAGAAAGCCAGCGGTACGATGGAATTTTTAATGACAGCGCCTTTGACGAATAGCGCCATTGTTTTTGGAAAATATATTGGAGCTTTGATTTTTTTCTCAAGCCTGGTTGTTATGACATTTGCGTATTATGGCATTGTTGAATATTTTGGAACGCCTGATCGCCTGACAATCCTGACAGGTTATATGGGTGTTTGGTTGGAGGGAGCATTCTTTCTATCTGTCGGTATCCTGACATCTTGTTGGACGCGTAATCAAATTGTCGCTGCCATTTCTTCCTATGCCATCTTGTTTTTTTTATATTTCTCGACTGGTTTTCTTAAATACTTTACAGGATCCATGGAAGTTATGATTCGTGCGTTAGGGACAGGAAGTCATTTAGAAAATTTGGCTGTAGGCATTATTACTGTTTCAGATATTGTTTACTATCTCAGTGGGATATTGGTATGCCTGTTTTTAACTCGTTTAAGTATTGAAAATAGATTATGGCAATCATGAAAAAATTTATCTTTATGTTTGTATGTGTTGTGGTGTCTTTTGGGCTTTGGCTTGGAATTAACTATTTTACTTATTTGATTCCCGGCCAATGGGACGTCACACGTGCTAAGCAGCATACTTTAAAGGCCGGTACAATTTCTACTCTTAACAATTTAACGCAAGATGTTAAAGTTTCGGCTCTTATGGCTGGAATACCACCCAAATATTTAGAAGACCTTTTTAAAGAATATACAAAAGCTTCACGCGGAAAAATCACCACAGAAATCATTGATCCTATTCAACAAATTGGTTATGCGGCACAATTTGGCAATGTCATCAATGCTAAGGAAAGAAAAGTGTTTGTTACATCAGGCCAGCAGAAGAAAGAAATTTATTTTACCGATGCCCCACTTTCCCAAGAACAGTTGAATAATGCCATCAGCCAAGTCAACCAAGACAGGCGTTATGTTTATTTTTTAACAGGACATGGAGAATTAAATATTGAGAGTAAGGATGACAAAGGCTTAGAAAAATTGGCTCGACTCATGGATTCCAATAACTTTGAATCTAAAAGCTTGATGCTGGGAATAACCAAGGAGATTCCAAAGGATTGTGCATTGCTTATTATTGCAGGTCCCCAGAATGATTTAACAAAACAAGAGAATGAAATTATTGAAGCCTATCTAGAAAATGGCGGTCATGCGTTGTTTTTGATTGAAAATGTTATTGTCACCACCCCAGATAAACCTTTGACTCCAGAAGAGTTTAATAAGAATCCGTCTGTAAATGAGATTTTGAATAGTTGGGGTCTTAATGTGGAGTCCGACGTGGTGGTAGACTTAGCCAGCCATGCTGGTGATGATGTTGGAAGCCCTGCCACCAAGAACTATGTTAAACATCCTGCTCTCACACAGGGATTGGACTACACCTTTTATGTGCGTCCACGTACTATTTCTGTTATCAAGGAGCACCGTCCAACCATTCAACTTGCACCCATTGTTTTGACCGCTTCTAAGAAAGAAAGCTGGGGGGAGTCTAATCGAACATTGAACGTCCACTTTGATGAAATCGAAGATAGACCAGGTCCAGTGGCTATTGCCTATGTGGTTTTTGAAAAAAAAGAAAAAGGTGATTTTTCGGATACTCGTCTGATTGTATTTACTGACGCTGATTTTCTATCGAATGCGTATATTAATCAATATAGCAACTCCCAAATGGGACTTAATATGATCAACTGGCTTACCGAAACGGATTACAAGGTCTTTGTTGATCAAGAGAACTTAAAAGTTGAACGATTAGATTTGACAAGCCAGCAAAAACGCAGCATTGCTTTAATTCTTTTGCTTATTCCTATCCTTATTGCTTTAGCCGGAATCATTGTCTGGGTAAAAAGCAAATAGATCCGTTCGTGCATTAAATAATTATCATCTTATCTTCATCCCTTCTTAATTTAAATCTTGGTATAAATGTGTTTAGTTTTAATCCACTAACATACATTGACAAGGAGGCATTATGGATAAGCTAAGAAATATAAAATCAAACCAGGGAAAAGTAGGATGGGCTATTTTATGGTTATTAGGAGTTCCTATTCCTATTTTGTTTTTACTTTTTGTTCTTAGAGGATGTCAATAACTCTTGCAATACCTATATTCGACTATTAGTATCTAAATAGATTCCTGAATTTATTGATCTTATTAAGAAAGGATATTTATTTATGGTTGCAAAATTTCAAATGGGAGCAAGGTTTACTTTAGGTTTAATCTATTTTGTGTTCGGTGGGATGGGATTAGCGATTGCATTAGGATTCATGCAAATGCCTCATTCTCCGATGCCCCAAGCAGCTGAAGGATTTATGAAGGGCATCATGGGAACAGGGTACTTTTTCCCACTCCTGAAGATAACTGAGGTCTCATGTGGTTTCCTTCTTTTAATTAATCGTGCAACACCATTAGCTCTTATTATCCTTGCCCCCATTACCCTACATATCATTTTGTTCCATGTTAATTTAACTCCAGGAGTAGAAAATCTGATCCTTCCACTTTTTATGGGTCTGGCTCATATCCTTGCCATGAGTGGATGTTGGAAGTCGTATAAGCCATTGTTTAAATAGTGGAGATAATAGGAGAGCACTTCTTATTAAACATTGACTACCACCTGATAAGAGAGTACTATCCAACTTAACATTCGAGGTGCTCTCCAAATTGTCCTTCCTCCAATGCCGCTCTAAGCGGTGAACGGATTAAATGAAAACTACAAAGAAGAAGATTATTAAGTCTCTCCAGAAGTTGGTGCCTGGCAAGGTTTCAAAGACGGAACGTGTGCGATTTCAAGAGGAAGCCGCTGATTTAAATAAAAGCAAGGACAGCTTGGGAAGAAGGATTAAGCAGCAGTCGAATCAGTTAAGTCTCAAAAATAAGCAGTTAAGACACGGAGCAGACAAGGCCCTTAGAGCAGAAGAACAGATCCATATCCTTACTAAAGCAATGGAAGCAACGGCAGATGGCATTTTTATTATCGATGTCAAAAAAGTTAATTTTCCTGTTATTTATTCTAATCAATCTTTTCATACAATGACTGGTTATGCTAAGAAGGAAATCTTAGGTCGAAATTATTTTTTACTTTATGGTGCTGATGCAGATACGCGTATCATCGAGGAAATAAAATCTACAATGAATCAAGGTGAGTCTTTCCATGGAGAGATGCTTAGTTTTCAAAAAAATGGTAAGAAATATTGGAATTTATTGCGTATGGCCCCGGTACGTGATTCGAATGGGGAAGTTACTCATTACGTAGGTATTCAGACAGATATTTCGCTGATGCGGCAAAGAGATTTAGAAATTAAAGAACAACGTGAAGAACTCCTGCATGTCACACGGGTGGGAAGGCTTGCTGAATTTGTTTCTTCTTTAGCCCATGAAATTAGCCAACCTTTGACAGCTATTCTTTCCTATGCTCAAGCAGCACAGCGTATTCTTGGTGAGCGTGAGCCTCAACTCAAGGAAATTTTTCAATATATCATTAATGATGACAAGCGTGCATCTGAGGTCATACGAAGGCTACGGGCCCTTTTAAAGAAGAGCGAACCTGAAATGAAGTTGATGGACATGAACGCTCTTATTAAGGAAACGATTGTATTTATTGCGACCGATGCTTCCGTCAGGAATAATATTTTAAAAATAGATCTAGATCCAAATCTTCCACTGATTTATGGTGATCGTATCCAACTACAACAGGTGATATTAAATTTAATCAGTAACAGTTTCGATGCTATAAAGCCTAATCAAGTTGTTCGTGACATTTCAATCAGTACATCCCGTAAAGACCTTGAGACAATTATTGTAAAGGTTAGGGATTCCGGATGCGGCATTCCTGCAGAAAACTTACCTAAACTTTTTATTCATTTTTTCACAAGTAAAGCAGATGGTTTAGGTATGGGTTTATCCATCAGTCGTTCGATTATTGAGGCGCATGGAGGACATCTGGAAGGTAAGAATAACTCTGATCAAGGGGTCACATTTTCATTTACGCTTCCTATTATCACAAAGGGTGACTCATGATTAAACAGCCCATTGTTTATGTCATTGATGATGACATCTCTGTATGTCGAGCACTTACGTTATTACTGACAAATCATGGATTTAAGGTGAAAACCTTTACACGCGCCGCAGACTTTTTGATTTTTAAGCATCTTAAAGGGCCTTCCTGTCTGGTTCTCGATTTAAAAATGCCACAAATCAATGGAATTGTCCTTCAGGATATCATGGCAACTAAAGAATTATCTATTCCTATTGTTTTTATGTCCGCGCATGGGAGTATCCCAATTAGTGTAAAAGCCATCCAAGCAGGGGCTATTGATTTTTTGACCAAACCATTTACTGCGAAGAAATTATTGAATGCCATTGGACGCGCTATTGAAAGAAATAAGATTTTGACTAAGAGTCAGGCTGAAATATTAAGAATTGAAAGTCGTATAAAAAAGCTATCTCCCCGAGAATTGGAGGTCTTTCATTTCGTCGCTCAAGGAATGATGAATAAACAGATTGCTTCAAAGCGGGGTACTTCCCTTCAAACAATTAAAGTCCATCGTGGGCGTGTTATGCAAAAAATGCAAGCTAAGACCGTTACGGAACTTATCGGCTTCGCCCAAAAGATTGGCATTGTCTCCCCTAAAGATTAATTCTTCGTCGATATTGTATTATACCTCGGTACAATTGATTCATTTCTGTCTTTCCCTAAAATAACTTTTATGCAACTCGAGAAAATGGAACTTAAAGGATGGAACGAGGCGTCAGAAAAAAAACACATTTATATTGTCGATGACGATGACTCAGTGCGCCGCGCACTGAAATTGTTGCTTGTTACATATGGTTTTGAAGTAGAAACTTTTTCTTCAGCAGAGGGATTCTTAAGAGAAGTTCCAGACAGCGCTATTGGATGTTTAATCTTAGATATTCATATGCCGGGATTAAATGGATGGGAAACGCTGCAGCGTTTATATAATTCGGGATCTAAACGTACAGTCATTGTGGTTTCAGCTGCGAAAAATGGCGGCTTAACGGAACAAGCTTTAAAAGCAGGAGCCAAAGGCTTCTTACAAAAACCATTCAATGACCAAGATCTGATCAATATGGTTAATAAAGAGTGCTAAAAGGAATTCATGATGGGGAAAAAGATTATTGTTATTGATAATGAGCCATTGTTTCCAAACTTGATTAAACAATTGCTGGAAGATGAGAAGGACTTCAAAATTTCTAAGATTACGGCCACTAAAGAAGAGTTTTTGAAGGAGATTGAGCAAAACTCATTTGATGTTGCTCTTGTAGATATTTCTGTTGGAGAACGGGAAGGTGGTTTGGATATATTACAAATATTGAGAAATCAAAAAGTACCATTGCCCGCAATTGTTTTGTCCGCTCACAGTGAAATGGATTACGGTTTAAGATCTCTGCAAGCGGGAGCTAGAGGATATGTGAGTAAAGGAGAGATTAGTTCTTCTTTAATTAAAGCTTTAAGACAGGTATGTAACGGTGATTTATTTGTCGCAGGTGATAAGGGAATGGAGATTTTAAACCAATATAGAAAAGTGACGACTTTCCATATTAAGTGAGAAAGAAGGATGTTTATGGGTTCAGAGATTCTTCATATACCCAAAAATCGCATTGGCTCACAAGATAAGACCTTAACGACCGATGAACTAATCAGGTCCAATAGAGAACTTGAACAATTTGCTTTTACAGCATCTCACGATCTTCAGGAACCTTTAAAAGCTATTTCTCTTTATCTTCAACTTTATCATAAGAAATATAGCGGAAAACTGGGTGATCAGGCTGATGAAGCTATTTCTAGAATTCTAGATAAGACGAACAGAATGCAAAAATTAATTCAAAATATATTGAATTATTCTCGAGTTGGAAAAGAAGATGTTGAGTTGGTGAAGCTAAATTCAGATCTTATTCTTAAGCGTGCGATTGGAAATTTGAATGCAACTATTAAAGAAAATTTAGCACAGATTACACACGAAACTCTTCCTATCGTTATGGGAAATAATATTCAATTGATGCAATTATTTCAGAACTTAATTAGTAATGCCATTAAGTTCTCCAAAGGTGACGATTTTCCTCGTATTCATATTTCTTTTGTGCAAAAAGATCGCCAGTGGGTATTTTTAGTTCAAGATAATGGAATAGGGATTGCTCAGAAAGATATTCAGAAGATCTTTGATATTTTTCATCGATTACACAGCTCTAGTGAATATGGAGGAAATGGAATAGGCCTTGCACTATGTAAAAGAATTGTTGAATCTCATGGGGGAAAGATCTGGATCGAATCAGAAGTAGGGAAAGGAACAGCTGTTTATTTTACGATGGGGATTTAGGAATTTATAAGTATAGAAAGGAGTGTTCTATGTTGAATTGGTCTGTAACGTTTTTTATTGTTGCAATTATCGCTGCAGTGTTCGGATTCACTAGTATCGCTGGATCAGCCATTGATATTGCTAAGATTTTATTCTTAGTATTTTTAGTATTGGCTGTGCTTTCTTTTATTTTTGGTAAGAAAGTGAATACGTAGTTTTAAGGTTAAGGATACAGAAATGCGAAGCTATGTGCTATTGACGGAAAATAAATTGGAGATCAAATGAAAGATTTAAAGGAACAATTAAAGGACAAAGAAAAGGAAGACCAACAATCCGCACAAGTGGTAAAACAAGCGATCAAGGATGATCAGGCATTGGCTCCTGTTGCCAGTGATATTCAAGTAATTGTCGAAGATGGTACTATTACATTAGAGGGTGAAGTTTCTACGAACCAGCAAGTGAATCTTGCCGATAACACAGCAAAAGCTGTTGGTGTCGATGAGCAAGTTAATAACCATTTGAAAATAAAACATAAGACATGAGGTTTATTTGCAATGATACAAGAATTGCCTATCAAACACCTCTCACTTGGAGTGTTTCGATTCAAAAGATATTTCGAGTCTCGGAATAATAAAATTCGTATATTTGGCTTGTGTGAAGTAACAGGAAAGAACTTTGAAATGAATGTATCTGTAGAAGGTTTTTTTGTTTACTTACAAGGATTTAAAGATATTTCTGAAGCATTAAAATCCAATTCACAGGAAGAGCGTGATTTCGTTTTATCAGGAATATCCCCTGAGGGCCGCAAAACCCTTTCTTAAGCTCACCTAATAACTACTCCATCCATGTATTAACTAGTTCTTGATTTCCATTGAAACTTTTATGGGAACAGTATTGTCTAAATCAGTGAAGGACACACAGACTAGTATTAAACAAACCTATTTAAGGGATAAAATTGAAGGAGATGGATATGCGACACGTGAGAAAAGTTTCAATTATTATTTTGGGACTGATGTTAGTTCTTCAGCCAAGACTATCTTATGCAGACTGGGCAGTAGGATTTGGTTTTGGAGGAGGTCATCATGATCGTCACGAGAGGCATCATCACTATCGTTATCATGATCATCCTCGCTTTGGTGTTCATGTCAACTATCTGCCTACAGGATATTTTACTATTCATTCGAGGGGTGGAAGATATTACTACTATGATGGTGTCTACTACAACATGGTTGGTCGAGAATATGTCATCATCGCTCCTCCGGTTGGGGCCGTTGTGAATATGATTCCTCCTGATTATCGTGCGGTTAATATCAATGGGGTCACATACTATACGGATAATGGAACATATTATGTTTATACTCTTAAGGGATTCCAAGTAGTTCCACCTCCGGTCATAGTTCAACCGACCCAAGTCCTTGTGACGCAGTCTGCACCTACTGTTGTAAGTGTGCCTACTACAGAGGTTACAACTCAGGTAAACGTCACAACAGATGACTCGTATAGTATTAATGTGCCTAATTCTAAAGGAGGATACAGTCCCGTTCTTATTAAAAGATCCGGAAATGGATTTATAGGTCCGCAAGGCGAGTTTTATGCAGAATTCCCTAAAGTATCGCAATTACAAGCCATGTACGGAAAATAAGACCATTACCTCTCACCTTAACCCCTTGGAATTTATAGTGTTGCGAGGGGTTCTTTATTTCTTCCTGTAGGTTGGGGCTCCAAGTGGTTATATCTATATATATCGTGTAAACTTCCTACATGCCTTGGAATTTCGATATAAGAAAAGGAATATCTATTGGGATAGTGATGGCTTTTTTGGCTAACACTATGGCAGTTCCTCCGTCATATGCGCAAAGTAGAATTAATCTTCCTGCCCCCCAGCAGATGCTTTCTCCTAGTGTAAAATTTTCTCCTGCGATTCTGACCGGTATGACCATTCATCCTGAAAATCCGCTTCAATTCGATTTTATTATTGATAGCGGAGATGATCATCTTAAAGATGAGACATTTAAAAGGGAATCTCAAAAACTGATCAATTATTTTATGGCGGCATTAACTGTCCCTGAAGATGAAATGTGGGTCAATCTTTCGCCCTATGAAAAAAACCGTATTATTGCAGATGGCTTAGGCAATACAGAGATGGGCCGGGACATGCTGGCCCAAGATTATCTCTTAAAACAATTGACTGCCTCGCTTCTGTATCCAGAAAAAGGTGTTGGAAAAGAGTTCTGGCAAAGAATTTATTCGGCAGCAAAAGAAAAGTTTGGCACTACTGATATTCCCACTCATCTATTTAATAAAGTCTGGATCATCCCTCAAGAAGCAGATATTTATGTGAATGCCAACAATGTCTTTGTCACCAAAAGCCATTTAAAAGTCATGTTAGAAGAAGATTATTTAGCAATGGATAAAAACATAGCGCTAACCAGGGGACATGTTCATAACAAAACCAACAAGAACGTGTCCCCAAGCAGGTTGCCAAATGATGCAGTGTTGAATACGAAAGCACCCCAGGGAAACACCCTTAACGCTTTAAGCTCCCACATCATCCGCCAAATCATCCTTCCTGAAATTGAAAAAGAAGTTAATGAAGGTAAGAATTTTGCCAATCTCCGTCAAATTTATCACTCGATGATTTTAGCGACCTGGTACAAATCGAAATTGAAGAACAGTCTGCTTTCAACCATTTATCTTGATAAGAATAAAACCAAAGGCATAGAACTTGAGGACAAGGCAGTTAAAGAGAAAATTTATGCCCAGTATTTAAAATCATTTAAGAAAGGTGTTTATAACTACATTAAAGAAGATTACGACTTTCAATCTCAAAAGATTGTGCCAAGGAAATATTTTTTGGGAGGATTAAAGTTTGAGGGTATTAGCCAGGCCATGTTAACGAAAGGAACACAGCCTTCACAGGAATGGATTAAGGAACAAAGAAATCCAAAGAATATTGTTCGTGTGAATGCAGCGATGTTAGTCAATAATCCAAGTAAGGCTCTACGACAAATGGAAGAGGATAATAAAAAATTGATTGTATATCTGGCTTGGCAGAAACTGTATGCCCAGGTCAAGGAAGGAGATAGAACTGCTATTCTTAAGTTAAAAGTCCTTGTAAAGAACAGGCCTGGTTTCTTTAATTCCAGCCTCTTAGAGGACCTATTTAATGTCTCTGACAAGCCCGATTCATACGCATATGAGGCAATAGCTGAATTTGTTTCCCAAAGACCAGATCTAATCAATGAACAATTTGTTACCAAGCTTTTGGATCGTTTAATTCACCATCCAGATAAATATAAAGACATAGCAAAAATCTTCGGATATGTGGCAAAAAGCAAGCCTCAACTCATCACGACCCATGTTGTTCAAACAATTCTCCAGTTTCAAAATACTTCGGATAGAGAGAAGTCTTTTGATTTTGATGTTAGAGGTAAACTTCTGGTTGAAATCATTAAAGCAAATCATAGCTTTGCTGACCAGATTGTCGCAAAACTTATGAACGAGCTGAAGGCAAAATCTATTCCGTTAAGACCTCGAGCATTATATGCCGCAGAGATCTTGGAAGAAATTCATGGCATAGTCCCAGGATCCACCAATATAAATGCCATATCATCTCAATTGGAACGCTTAAGTGTAGATCAAGATACTACACCGCTTTATTTAAGGATTGCTGCCAAGGTTAATCCTGTGTTAATCGAAAAAGATGATGTGCATGATTTGCTTTCTAAGATCACATCAGAAGGATCGACAGAGCATAAGATTGAGGTCTGGCAGGCAATTGGTGCTTTAGTAGAGACAAGACCGGATTTAATCAGCCAAGAGTTCGCTCAGGAAATTATTGTAAAATCCAGCTGGTTTATTGAAGAAGCTCAGCAAGAAATCATGATCAACGTTTTGTATGCAATAGCCAAGATCAGTCCTGAATTTCATGCTTTCATTGTATCAAAACTTTGGGAGGAATTGATTGGTGCAAAAGATTTTGTAAGTATTGGTGTTGCTCCCATTTTAAAAAAGCTTATCTTACAAGATAAAGTGATTGGAAAAGAGGTGCTTGGCAAAATTCTTTTTGAATTAAAGGGAGGTTATAGTGAGAATTATACAATCGGTTCTTCTTCAATGTCCTTACTTAAGTCTATTTCACAAATTATGCCTGAGGAATTCAATGATGATGTGATGGAGCAAGTATTTGCTTACAAGAAATCTGCATTCTTTAATCATATTGAGAAAGAATTAACTGAAATTATTTACAATATTTCAAAAATTAATCGATTAAGAGCAAAGAGACTTATGGCACGGGCGATCAAGAAAGAAGATGGATTGGGGAGGTTTTTTGCTGACAATAATGATGATTTTTATATGGAATCTGGAGCTGTTCCGTTTGTATTAAAGGTCAGCCCTGAATTATTGACAGAGCAGATGGCCAATCGCCTAATGCAGGAGCTATTGACTTCTGAGGAGCATAGGTACCAATATATTGACACAGAGGAAGATCTCCTGGAGATATATAAACTTAGGCCGGATCTGATTAGCTCAAAATTTCTATTTGAATACTGCTTAAAAAAAGAGCGGGATCTGAATGTCTTAGTAGGTATTTTACAAGTAGATGGAATTGCATCAGAAGTAGTCGATTCTTACCGTATGGACTTGATGTACCGCTGGAATATCTCGTCTTTAAGAAGGGAGGAAATGGATAATGCATTGTTTATTTACAGTTTTTTGATAACCCAAGGGGAAAACGCTGATTTTATTGGGAAGTTTGCCTATCAGGATGATAAACAGTTCGAGACTCTATTAAATTCCGTTTTGAGCTATATTAAGGCCGGAGAATATGAAAAGCTTATTACATTGTTGCAAAGTTATTCCGACCTCAAAAGAACAAACAAAGCCCTCTCAGATACACAGCTTCTTTCAATTCATGGATTAGAACTTTATCAACCTACACGCAGTTGGGACAATTTGGAGGAATGGGTCAACGCATTGACTCTATTACCTCATTTAAGCGATAAAATTGTCTCACACATTATTGTGACGATGGATTTGTTAAAACAAGGTGTGGGAGAGCAGGTTGGATTCAGGTCCCGAGATTCCGTTGAAAATAGGCTGCCACGAATTCGAAGATCTCTTGTGCAAGCCCTCAAAGTTGTTCCAAGTGTAACCGATAAGAAAAGATTAACGAAAGTTTTGTCCCTAGGTACATCGGGAGATGTAGATGCCTTACGCAAACAAGCCATCGTGATGGTTCAGGCTACAACAGGAGGAAGAGACTCTAGAGAAGGGATTGTTGGACGTATCCGTGATAGGATCCATAATCAACAAAGTCCCCAGGATTTGCATGTTGTGAAAGCTTATCGGGATTTTGTTGCAAATGGAAATGAGCAAGGTCTTCGGTTCTATGAATATGAACCAACGGAGACAGACATTGTCAATAAAACAAGAAAGAATGATGTTCTAAAGGCCATAGATCAATTGATAGTTACACTCGAGTTTATCTATGGAGATCAAAATCTAACCAGCATGAATGACTTTCTGGACAAATTAAATTTACGTAATCAAGAACAGTTGCCGAATAAAGTAAGGGATTTCATTGTTTCTAAGAATTTGGATCAGATGTCCAGACTCGAGGAACTTGTTGTAATCCGAAAGAATCTGCACGAATTTATCCTGCAGGCTGAAGGAGAGGATTTATTGTCAGCCATTCAATTGGATAACCGTTTGGAACTTCTTTATTATAAGTTTTTTAACGAGGCGAAAGAAAACATTGATGTTGGAGATTTGTTTCAGGCCATGCAGTTTTTGAGGAATATTTTAAAAAATGTCGCGTTAAGCGGGTATTCCACCCAAGAAATGGATCAAATTGTCCGGGAAGTTCAAGATTTAGAAAAGAAGGGATTGGCTGGGGGCAACTTGCTTAGGTTCTATGCCTTGTTGAAACGCATTGAGAACATTATTCGATTTCATGCCAGAGAAACGATTAATCAGTATCAGGAGATGGCCCAGCAACTGGCAAAAGCAATAGAGATGCAAAATAGTATTTGGGTCGAGAATTTTTCTTCTAATTTATTTAGGGCTGATGCTATTTATCTTTTATCAGCGCTTTTGAGTGATATTAAGAAAAAGGTAATGGAAAAAGTGGAGATTTCGGGATGGCAAGTCGTGGTGCCTGGGCAGGCTAGTGGAAGGATGCATATACTTTCTTCCCTGGAAGACCTCTCTAGTGTCAAGTCGGATGAAATCATTGTCATTGAACGTCTGCCTTCTGATGCTCCTGCAATCACGAATGTTAAGGCGATCATTGTTTTAACGGAAGATGGTCTGCTTTCACATCCAGCGATCAATGCCAGACAAAATAATATTCCGATGGTGGTTGCTCCTAGTCTAGATGTGCTTGTTGACTTAAACGGCAAGAATGTGGTTTTAAAGACACAAGGAGATGAGGATGTAGTTATAACAGAAACGCACGAAAAACTGCAGATCAAGACTTCTATGTTGCGTGAAAAAGAGAAGATAACTATTCAACCGATCAAACCGGATCTTAATCCCCAGGCAGGTTTTATTATCGATCAAAAAGATTATCAGCAAAAAACTGTGGGAAACAAGGCCTTTCGATTGGGGCGGATTTCTTCGAAATCAACCCCCAATGAGCGGCCAACAAAACATTTCGCATTGAGCTTTGGCTTGCATAACCATGTCCTTCATTTACCGGAAAATGAAAAGATTAAAAATTTGTTGGATCAGCTTTATTTAGACCTGCAAAGGGAAATGAATTTAGTTAAAAAAGCCAATTTATTGGTGCAGATGCGAAGCGCTGTAAGAAGGCTAGAGGTCCCTGAAAGTATTCTCGATGCTATTGTGAGCAAGATTAAAACAGACTTTAACCATCCTAAGAATGTTTTTATAAGATCAACCACCAATGTGGAAGACCTGCCTGATTATTCCGGGGCAGGTCTCTATGATTCTTTCGGTACTATTAAGCCAGAACATCAAGCAATAGACATGGCTATTAAGAATGTATGGGCTTCTATCTGGAATGAAAGGGCATTTTTAGATAGGGAACTCCATGGGATTGACCATAAACAAGCCATGCCGGCAGTGCTTATTCAGGAAACAATTATTCCTAAGTATGCCTTTGTTGTACACACTCAGAACCCATCCAATCCTGAAGAATGGGTCATTGAATTGGTCCAGGGCTTTGGCGAATCTTTAGTCAGTGGGGAAGAAGATTTCATTGGGTCACCGTATCGCTATGTTTATAATCGGAAAACCGGAATGATAAAAATGGTCCGTTTTTCAAGTAAGGGAAAGATATTGAGTATCGGTGTTGATGGAGAAACAAGGACTTTCATTGCTAATTACATTGATGATCCCTTGGACGCTGAAGAGGCTCCTGAGGTCATTAAAAGTATTGTAGAGTCAACTTTACAGATCGAGTCACAATATGGTACAGCGCAAGATATTGAAGGGGCTATTGTGATGGAAGACCAAAGGCACATGCAATTTTCCTTACTGCAGTCAAGAAATCAAGTAAATCAATTTTGGGAACCCCAGCTGGTCACAGCTCTTGTTCCTGCTGCTAATCAGGCCATGACAAGTAATGTGGGAGGAATCGATTTTAATCCCAGTAATTTAAAATTACGCCAACAAGGTAAAAATGAGGACTTTCAATTTAACTTCAAATCCTTGCGAAATATTAAGTCGAATACCATTCAAGGCGTTTCTCCAACCATTGTTAATATTACACCTGTTACAAACTTTCTATTGTTACTTGGATTAGGCAAAGATAAATAAGCTGAACAATTAATTTAGGATGGTTTAAAAGCACACGCTTGCAGCAGTATATATTGCAGGCGTTTTGTATTTTGATAGAATGGTTCCCATGTCTATTAAGTTTTGGATGTTTTTTATTCTGGTCATTCTTGCAAGCGGTTGTCAGCCATCCCATCAAGAACGTCAATACATAGAAATTTCAATGGAAGCTCCTTCTGAGAAATCCTTGATTGAAGACAAAATTTCCTGGGACACTCCCCAGGCTTGGAAAGAAGAATTAGGCAGTGGCCTTCGATTAGTTTCTTTTCATTTAGATTCAGATAGAGAAGCTATTGATTGTTCTATTGTGTCATTAGAAGGAATGGCAGGCACTTTAGAATCAAACCTTGTGCGTTGGATGGGGCAACTTGGCCTCAAGGATGATCCAGAGAGTTTAAGAAAGCTGATCAGTGAAGCACAGACGGTAAGAACAAAAGATGGTCTTGAAGCCAAAGTATTTGATTTTATGAAGATCATGCCTTCCTTAAAGAGTTCAGATCAAACTATGATGGCCGCTATGCTTACTATGGATAAGACAACTATTTTTGTGAAGATGACAGGTCAATTTGAAGCGGTGAAAGAACATAAGGCTAATTTTTTGAAGTTGGTCACCTCTATTCGTCAATAATACATATGCTTAAACTTTTAAGTTCAACTCGAATAACGGTTGTTTGTTTATTTCTACTCTTTATTCTCACTTTTTGGGGAACAATCGCACAGGTCCATCAGGGATTGTATGCAGCCCAAGAACGTTTTTTTAATTCATTTTTCTTTCTTGCCGCAGGTTTTATTCCATTTCCAGGGGCACAGCTGATCTTATGGGTTCTATTTATTAACCTTGTTTCTATGACTATTTTGACTTTCAAGAAACATACTCAATTGTCTTATATGGGGCTTTTGATAACACATCTTGGGATTCTGTTATATTTTGTTGCGGCATTTTTAGTTTTTCATGTCTATAAAGAATCAGCAGTACGCCTATCTCCAGGGACAGCAACGAATGTGTCGTCTTCTTATACTGAATGGGAAGTGGCCTATTGGGTTGGCAATGATAAGAGAGAACATCAAGTGAATGCCATCGATACGAATACCTTAAAATCGGGTGTAAAGGTCCCTTTTGCAAACAAGGATTTTACTCTTATTGTTAAGGAGTTTTATCCCAATAGTGAGGTGTCAAAGAGTTCTATATCTCCTAAGGCGATTTTAAAACAAAGAGAAGAGAACATTGCAGGGGGGGTCTTTAATTTGCGTTTGGAAGATAAGTCTTATGATCTGATCTTATATGGAATGGAATCTCGGCCAACAGAGGTTATGATCAAAGGAAAGTTGTATCATTTCATGTTGCGTCATAAAAGATTCCCTCTTCCTTTTGTGATCAAATTAGATCATTTTAAAGCTGAATTTCATTCTGGAACAGACATGGCAAAAAGTTTTGAGAGTTTGGTCACTATTTCTACAGGGGCTTTGGAGCGCCAGGTGCGCATCTACATGAACAATCCTTTACGCTACAAAGATTACACTCTCTATCAAGCTTCCTATGATGTTGATGAGCAAGGAAGACAATCTTCCACATTAGCTGTGGTTAGAAATTCAGCTAGAATTTTGCCTTACATTGCATGCTTTATTGTTTTCTTTGGATTAGCTTTACACTTTCTGACTCAGGCCCTTATTTCGAAGAGATCATGAGAAAATTTATATTTCTGATTCTAATCCTAATTCTTTCTTGTTCAGCTCAGGCTTTCGCGGATCCTGGAATTAAAGATATTAATCATTTTAAGAATATCCCCGTTCTTGATGGTGGGCGTATTAAACCTTTGGATACATATGCTCGCAGTGTGTTGACACAACTATCAGGAAAAGATCATTATGAGCAAAAAAGCGCTTCTCACTGGCTCGCTTCTGTTTTTTTCAATCCTTCCTCGACAAGTAATGACAAGATATTCTTAATCAATAATCCTGATGTTTTAACCGCTCTAGGGATCATGCCAGAAGTTCACAGACGCTATACCCCTAATCAACTGCGCACATCGTATAAGAAGCTTTCTGAGCTTCAACAAGCAGCCATCAGGATTTCTGAGAAAGAACGTTCTATTGTGGACAATGAAATCATACGGGTCTTTGATAATGTCCATTTGTATGTGGATCTTTCCAGTTCATTCTCATTTGTTTTTCCTCAAGCAAATTTTACGATTAAATCTAAATCTACAAAAATGAAGCTTGGGCTTAAAGAAGATCGTGATCAATTTAGCTTTATTGAGATTGCCCTTCATGCCAAAGAGATGGCAGAAATGACTAAGTCCAATGATACGGAGATCATACAAACAGGAATTAATTTATTACATTGGTCTAAAAACTATACCGATCTTCCTTTTACTGTGATTCCTGCCCATGAAAAAGGCAAGTGGGTGAGTCCTTGGGATGCATTGATCTTTAGTTTTAATACTAAGGATGATCGTCAGCTAGTATTGTTGTGGGCTAATATGGCAATTAGATATACCCAAGGTAATCAAGTTGAGTTTGATCGAGCCGTGCAAGAATATATAGAAATTCTTCAAGGGAGATTATCAAAAGAAGAGTCCAAAAGCGTGCGTAAGTTTCCTCTCGAGTTGGTTTATCATGTCAGCAGTCCATTTACTTGGGCAATCATGTTGTATATTGCTACATTTTTATTTTTTGTAATCTCTTTTACTTCCTCTCGAAAGATTTGGTATCAGCTGGGAGTTTTGAGTGTCTTTGCAGCATTTGCTATCCATGGCATAGGATTACTTATGCGGATTATCATCATGGGACGACCGCCAGTTTCCAGTCTTTATGAAACATTTATTTTTGTTGGTTTTATTTCTGTATTCTTAGGGTTGATGATTGAGCATTACAATAGACAATGGCTAGGGATGATTACAGCTTCTATCAGTGGGGCAGCTTTATTATTTATTGCTAATAAATATAGCGCTGAAGGGGATACTCTAAAAGTTTTGATTGCTGTTTTGAATTCTAATTTTTGGTTAGCTACTCATGTGACGACTATTACTATGGGATATGGAGCAACCTGTGTCGGAGGATTGTTAGGTCATATTTGGTTAATTCAGGCTATATTCAAGAAAGATCGTCAAATATTAGATCAAACGTATAAAACCACGCTCGGGATTTTAGGTGTGGCTCTTACTTTAACGTTTCTTGGAACAAACCTTGGTGGCATCTGGGCTGATCAAAGCTGGGGGAGATTTTGGGGGTGGGACCCCAAAGAAAATGGGGCTTTGATGATTGTGCTTTGGATAGCTATGCTTTTTCATGCCAAAGTTGCGCAAATAATAGGGCCTCTAGGACTTGCAGTTGGCAGTGTGATTGGTATGATGGTTGTGATGTGGGCATGGTTTGGTGTTAATCTTTTAAGCGTTGGTCTTCATTCGTATGGTTTTACATCGGGGATATCTGCTTCATTACTGATGTATGTTGTTTTTGAATTGGTTTTTATCATTGGCTCTATTATTTTAATCCGTATCATCCATAAGAAGGAATCCATATGAAAAAATTTCTACTTTTATTCTTGTGTTTAATTTTGATGAGTTGTGCGCGACGTATAGTTGAATATCAATCTCATATGAGGCTAGATTACGGAATGCCTAAGCAGCATGTCCTTGAAGTTTTGGGACCCCCAAGTGAGAAGGAAGTTTATCAAAGGAAGGATCAAAGAATTGTTGAGTATTTAATATATAAGAATTTCGTATCGTATGAACCTAAAACACCCATCTGTTTTATTAATAATAAACTTGTCGGCTGGGGAAGAACGTATTATCAAGACCATTTAAATGAACAAGACTTGAGATTGAAATAGTAGAGATTTTTAAAAGCAAGTTTGTTAGCGAATCCACCCAAAAAGAATATAGCAGATACCCGCTCCTGCCACGGCCATTGTTAATCCAAAGCTTAAGAGGTGGCGAAATAATTTTTCTTTATCTTCGTGAATGGCGCTTGCTATACATAAAGCTCCCAGTGACGAAAGAGGGCTAATATCTACTAGATGCGCGCCAACATTGATAGAAGAGATGATGGCAGTTACATTTCCACCCCCAATTTTTTCAATTAAATCTGGAACTAGAGGAATAAAGGTAGGCAGCACAACTCCTGATGAACTGGAGAATGCTGAAATAAGGCCGGTAATAAAAGCAATAATTCCGGTTACTGTATAGGGTGTTGATATTTTTGCCAAAAGGTCTGTAAAGAGTCCTAACCCTCCTAGCATTTCAAGTACCCCAATTAGCATATTGATTCCGCACACCATCAGAATAGTATCCCATGGAATTTGCCTGACAGCTTCTTTGCCATCAGTGACATTTAAAAGTGTAAGTCCGCAAGCCAAGAGTATCGAGAGGAAACCAATATCGGTTTTTAGAAAAACCGTGCAAATAATCAAAATGATGATAGCAAAAAGAGTTAGTTTTTGATGATTAGACCATGGAATATTAAGTAGAGTAATTTTTGCCTCACTGGCATGTGTGTGTTTAGCGCTATGTTTTATTTTTGCGTAGAATATTGCGAAACATAGAGCGGCAAGGAGACTTTGAGCTAAGAAATTAGGAAGAAAGACCTGTTGCCATGGATCCATGTTGACGCCAAGGTTGGCTATAAGTCCATTAGCAATAATACCAGTTAAGGCAAATGGTGAGAAAGTTCCAGCATTAGCTCCACAGATGAGCACAATTGTCATGAAGAAAGCTCCAATTCCTGTTTCCCAAGCAATCGTCATAGCAACGGGAGCTAAGAGTGCAACGGCACCGATATTGCCTGCTCCGATTGTAGAAAATATTGCGGCAAGTATAAAAAAGAGTAGGGGTGTTGCCATGGTTTTGCCTTTGAGGATACCAAGCGCACCTTGGGCCAATCTTTCTAGCGTGCCATTATGTTTGGCCAATCCAAATAAATAAGTTATACCCACAAGAACGATGAACATATAGGCAGGAAATCCGGCAGCAATCTGAGTGATGCTCATATGGGCAACATAATGTCCTAAAAGCCATGCCACCCCCAGAGAAAGAAGACCAGGATTAATTTTTGTGAAACAACTTAAGGCAATTACTGCAAAGAAAGCAGCTAAAGAGAGTAGTTCCATATCATTAGATTAGCACAGATGTATAAGAATGGAATAGGGCTATACTTTTAAAATATAAGTGATATTTATTTTTAGGAAAGATACTAATGGTCATGTCCGAAAACGGCTATTCATAGGACTTAAAGAGTGTTAGTATGCACTCTATGAATAAAGAAGATGTCTTTTATCAAGCCATGCTCACCCGAGACAATCGATTTGATGGCAAGTTCTTCGTTGGGGTTAAGACGACCGGAATTTATTGTCGTCCTATCTGTCCTGCCAAACCCAAACGAGAAAATGTTGAGTTCTTCGCCAATGCCTATTTAGCTGAGAAAGCAGGTTACAGGCCATGCTTAAGATGTCGTCCTGAGGTTGCTCCCCAATCTCCTGCCTGGATGGGTAAATCTGCAGTTGTTCAAAGAGCGCTTCGAAAGATCCATAGTTACGATGTGCTTGAACTTAATGAAGAAGAATTCGCTTCAAGTTTCGGGATTGGTTCCAGACATTTAAGACGTCTTTTTATGGACGAGATTGGTAAAACTCCTAAACAAATTGCTTTTGAGCATAGACTGAATTTGTCCCATAAACTCATTGTCGAAACATCGCTTCCTATTACAGAAATCGCTTACGCTTCAGGATTTGGATCGATTCGAAGATTCAATGATGCATTTAAGATTCGTTTTAGAAAGAAACCTTCTGAGCTAAGAAGAAATAAAACAGATCCATCTAAAGCGCTCACTGTTGCACTTGCCTATAGACCACCTTTTGATTTTGAAAGAATTCTTCGATTCTATCAATCTCATCAAATAGGGAATTTAGAGAGATTTGAAGAAGGCAAGATGACGCGGGTCATTACGATCAATGGCGAGCACGGAATCATTATAATTGCAAATGATCCAAAGAAGAACGCTCTTATCCTGGAGATTGATTTTCCGCAAATAAGTGCTATTCATATGATTATTTCTCGTGTGAGGCGTCTGTTTGATCTTGATTCTGATCCTGTTTTGATAGCCAATGCCTTTGATGCAGATCCAGCCCTAGCCAAACTTCTTAAGAAATATCCAGGTCTAAGAATACCAACGGGATGGGAGCCTTTTGAAATTGGAATTGCAACAATTTTAGGGCAATTGGTCAGTATTAAACAGGCCTATAGCCTGGTGAATGACCTCATTGAGTTTTATGGGGAAGAATCAACTATCACGATGGATGGACAAAGGATTAAATTGTTCCCATCTCCTTTAACCATTGCTAAAAGTGATCTTGCCAAATTAAAGACCACAGGTCGGCGGAAGGAAACACTAAGAAGCTTTTCTAAAGCAGTTTTAGATGGAACAATTTCTTTGGATCGTACTCAGAATATGGAAGAATTTCGTCAAAAGCTTCTTGCTATTAAAGGTATTGGGAAGTGGACAGCAGATTATATGTCTCTTAAAGTGTTAGGTCATACGGATGCTTTTCCAGAAAGTGATTTGATTTTAGCTAGAGCCCTTGAATTGCATCCCAAAGGAGCAATCGCACGTCTAAGTCCGTGGCGCGGTTATGCAGCAATTTTGCTTTGGAGTGAATATGCTAATCAGTTAACCAAGAAAGCAGGTCAATGATGTACTCCATTCAATATTCTATAAGAACTCCGGTAGGTCCACTGTATCTAGTTGCTTCTAAGATCGGATTAGAGGGAGTGTTTTTTAATAAACAGAATGCTCCTATAGTCAAAGTTCTGGGATCTAAACCAGAAGAGAAAATATTGAACTCTACAAGTAAGCAAATCCAAGAATATTTTTCCGGGCAAAGGAAACAGTTTGACATTATCTTGAATCTTTCAGGAACTTCTTTTCAAAAGAAAGTTTGGAGGGAGTTATATAAGATCCCCTATGGGAAAACAGTATCTTACGGGGATATTGCCAGAAGAATTAAGAACCCTAAAGCTGTCCGTGCCGTTGGTTCGGCCAATGGAAAGAACCCCATTTGTGTAATTATCCCTTGCCATCGAGTGATTGCTTCCGACGGGTCTATAGGAGGGTATTCTGGTGGTCTTAAGATCAAGCATCAACTTCTAAAACTCGAAGGTTGTTAATAAGATTATATGGCTATGAATGAAAATAACTGGATGGTTTATATCTTGCGATGTAAGGATGGTAGTTTGTATACAGGAGTCACAAATAACATTGAACGTCGCATTAAAATGCATGATAATGGCTCAGCATCTCGGTATACGCGCGTTCGTCTTCCGGTTAAATTGATTTATCACCAATCTGGAATGACAAGATCACAGGCTTTAATCAGAGAATGCGCTATTAAAAAGATGCCCAAGCAAGGCAAAGAACAATTAATACAATCCCAAAAGAAAATAATGGAGAAAGATATATGATGCGCAAGTTCTTAATAAGTGGTGGGGTATTATTTTTCATGATGATTACGCCTGTCTTTGCCAAAGGAGCTAGTACAACTATTGATGACATTATTTCAAAGATGAAAATAGAGTTGAATTTAAGTGATAATCAAGTCATTGCCATTAAACCTATCGTCAAGAAAAGTGTTCTTAAACGTCAGGAGCTTCTGGCAAGCTTAGAAGGTGAATCAATTGTGAATAAGAAAAGTGTCAAGATTGCGATGAGAAAGATCAGAGATGAGGAGAACCAACAGCTAAGTCAGATTCTAAATCAAGAACAAATGGATAAACGAATTCAAAAACAGCATGTGAGAGAATCATTAAATAAAGACCAAATTGATTTCTCAGAAACTCTAAGCGAAGCGACTGCCCTAACGCCTCAAGGCGGATCTCTGCAGTTTTAATAACCATTCTGCCATTATTATAAGATTGACTCTCGCAGACGATAAGAGTACTATCTGACTGACATTTGAGGGTACTTCTTGATTTTCTCCTGCCTCCTATGCGCTACACAAAGTACCAACCAGGCGCAATTCTTAACCAATCTAAAGGAAATATTAATTATGTCTAAAGAAGAAGCCATTGAAGTGGAAGGTTTGATCCTCAAAGCGTTGTCAAATGCTCAATTTACAGTGGAAATGCCTAATGGCCATTTGATCACTGCCTACCCTGCAGGTAAAATGAGAAAGTTTTTTATTAAAATTATGCCGGGAGATAAAGTAACGGTGGCTCTTTCACCCTATGATCTGCGAAGAGGCAGAATTACATTTAGACATAAGGCTTAATTAATTTTTGATCTGTTCATATCATTTCTAAACTCCTGCACTATAATGTTTGCAGGAGTTTTTATTTTTAAAGGAGCAGCATATGCCAAAAACTAAAATTATTTGTACCTTAGGACCAGCTTCTGATCCTAGTTCCGTTTTATTAAAAATGATGCGTGCAGGTATGGATGTAGTAAGACTTAATTTCTCTCATGGCAGTTTGGAAGAACATCAGTCTCGCATTAATACCATAAAAGGATTAAATAGAAAATACCGCAGACATATTAAGATTCTAGGAGATCTAGAAGGATACCGAGTCCGCATTGGTAGTCTAAAAGGAGGCCAGGGAATTGAAGTTAAGAAAGATCAAGAGATTTGGCTGACTAACAAGAATGTGGAAGGGCATGGAAAGATTCTTCCTTTTGATTATCATGGACCTTTATCTTTAATCAAAAGAGGCAGCCAAGTTTTTATTGATGATGGCAATATTACTTTGGTTGTTTATAGCCATGGAAAGAATATTTTAAAGACTAGAGTTGTGGTTCCTGGAATTATTAAACAGCATAAAGGGATCAATATTCCAGATGTGAAGCTTAAGTTTAAAGGAATTACCGATAAAGATGAAGTGAATATCCAGTTTTGTTTAAAGAATAAAATTGACTTTATTGCTCAATCTTTTGTTAGAAATAGGCAAGATGTCAGGAATTTAAAAAAACAAATTCCAAGAAAAGGACATCAGCCTCTTATTATTGCTAAGATTGAAGATCGCCAGGGAATTAGTAATATTGACTCCATTATTCAATCCTGCGATGGAATTATGATCGCCCGTGGTGATATGGGTGTTTCTTTGCCTATCTATGAAGTTCCTATCATTCAGAAGGAAATTATCCATAAATGTAACACAGAATGGAAATTTGCTATTACAGCAACCCAAATGCTAGAAAGCATGATCGTTAATCAAAGGCCTACCCGCGCAGAAGTTTCTGATGTGGCTAATGCCATTCTTGATGGTACTAATTATGTCATGCTATCTGGAGAAACCGCGGTTGGAGCCTATCCCGTCCGATGTGTGGAGATGATGAACAAAATTATTCAGTTTACGGAGATTCATAGAACGGGAATCTAATGTAAGCTAAGTACCTCGCCTTTAGTTTTCTTCTCTCGTTAATCCTGAATTCATTTTATCTTTATTTCTGCTTTGCTAAAGTTCCTTTGCAGTTAATGGTGACCATTAACAAAAACAAGGAGTTTCCTATGTCGACTAAACTCACCGATGCAATCATTGTAAAAGGTAATATCAGAGAGATCTATAAGTTATGGGCTAATTTTGAAAACTTTCCACACTTTATGAAAAATATTAAGTCAGTTACAAAAACAGGAGATGGAACAAGCCATTGGGTCATGGCAGGTCCTATGGGTAAAGATTTGGAATGGGATGCTCAAATTACCGAATTATTACCCCCTAAACGCATCGCGTGGAATAGTGTTGATGGAAACATTAAAACAAGTGGAGAAGTAACATTTAATCAATTAAATCACGATGAAACCCAGATCACCGTGTTAATGCAGTATTCGCCTCCTGCGGGAGTATGGGGAGATGTTGCTTCTCAGCTTATCGCTGATCCCGATAAAAGATTAGATGATGACCTAAGAGATTTTAAGAAGTTTGCGGAAGCTAGAATAGCTTAATAAAATAAATAAAGGCTCTTCGAGATCAAAGACCAGGCATCATTTTCATTAATGATGCCTGGTCTTTGATCCTTACCCACCATAATCCCTCTATCAAATAGATTGACGAAATGCTGCATACCCTGTACTGTGTAACTCGTACATCCAACACCCCTTCTAGCGAATTTCAAAAAGGAGCATCATTGATCAAAAAAACAGTTACCTCCCGAAAAGGAAGAAAATGCAAACAGCATGGCTGCAAGCATTTGTTAAGTATTTATAACCATGAAGCATATTGTCACGTGCATTCGGATCATTCTTCGCATAAGCAAAGTTCAGTTGTAGTCAAATCAAGGTAGGAACAAGTATAGTATAAAAAGGAAGATCATGAAGATTAGCGAATTGGCAGTGCTTCTTGAAGGCACCTTTGAAGGTGATGCCAATACAGAAATTATCTCTTTAAGCGGTATTGCAAATTCGAAAGTAGGCGACTTAACATTTGCCATGGATGAAGAGAGGTTCGCAAGTGCCGAACAAAGCCAAAGCTCATGCATTTTAACTACAAAAAATACAAGAACCTCGTCCAAGCCTCTCATCCGTGTCCATAATCCTAAATTAGCTTTCCTTATAGCATATAATATTTTGTTACAAAAACCCGGCAGGGAAGCTTCTATTCATCCCACTGCTGCTATAGCAAGCTCTGTCCAATTGGGTGAGAATGTTTGTATTGCTTCACATGTGACCATTGAAGAAGATGTCGTGATTGGAAATAATGTAATGCTTGAAAGTGGAGTTACGGTGAAAAGGAATTGCAAAATTGGAGATTTTTGTCACCTCCAAAATCAAGTCGTACTTTATGAAAACACTATTTTAGAGAACAATGTTGTTCTTCACAGCGGGGTGATTGTAGGCTCGGATGGATTTGGTTATGTGAAAGATAAGGGTATTATTTATAAATTTCCTCAATTAGGAAAAGTGATTATACGAGAGAATGTGGAAATTGGCGCAAATTCGACGATTGATCGAGGATCCTTAGATGACACTATAATAGGGCCTAATTCTAAAATCGATAACCTTTGTCATATTGCTCATAATGTAAAAATAGGAAAAAATTTCATTATGGCCGCTCAAAGCGGAATAGCTGGAAGTACTGTCATTGGAGACAATGTCACAATTAGCGGACAAGTTGCCATTACTGACAATGTGACAATTGGGCATAATGTTAAAGTTGGCGGAAAAAGCGCTGTGATTGGTCATATTGAAGATAATGCAGTTTTTTGGGGCATTCCCGCCCGCCCATTAAAGCAGGTCAAAAGACAAATGGCTGTTCTCGCATGGCTTACTAAGAACTTTTCATTTCTCTCACGATCTATCAAAGAAAAAGAAGTATTGACCCCGTAATTCTTACCTGTGTGTTTCAAATCTTCTGTTTAATATTATTTTAACGATCACTTAATCTTATCAAAGCTATATTGAGATTAAGAATTCTTATTAATGATTTATTAAAAAGGAGCAGAATATGACGAAAAAAGATAAGTTAGCAAATCTTTGCGATTTATATGTCCATGAGTTAAAAGACATTTATAACGCAGAAAAACAAATTACTAAAGCATTGCCTAAATTAGCAAAGGCCGCCTCATCCCCAGACCTTAAGAGTGCTTTTGAAGAACATCTACAGCAAACCCATCAACAAATTGAAAGATTAGATAAGATCTTCCAACGTTTATCAAAGAGTTCCACGGGGCCTAAATGCAAGGGCATGGAAGGTTTATTAACCGAAGGAGACGAATTCACAAAAGAAGAGGCTTCTCCTGAAGTTCTCGATGCTGGGATGATTGTTGCAGCCCAAAAGGTTGAACATTATGAAATTGCAGCCTACGGGAGTTTATGCACATATGCAGAAATGCTGGGGTTTGAGGAAGATCTGGAACTTCTAAAAGAAACCCTCAATGAGGAAGAAGAGACAGATCAAAATCTGACCCAACTGGCCGAATCTCATATCAATGAACAAGCCGAAAAGCTAGGTATGGATTCTGAAGAAGAAAAACTTGCTGTTACAAATAGCAGCAGATCACGAAAATAAAAATTCTAAAAAGACCATGAGGAATCTTCTCATGGTCTTTTATTTTAGAAAGGAAGCCTATGCGTTTTATACTGTCTACGTTGATGATTACCTGTGGTTTTCTCCTTTATGGGTATACCCTAGATAAACAATCCTCGTATGCAGATATAAAAGATTAGAATCCCCATTAATTGTCAGCTGAGTTGCAAAGGTTTTTTCTTTAAGTTACAATGTCTATACTTAAGGGGGATAGATGGATCGAAAGAAAATTATTGTAACGATATGGCTTGCAACATTGGTCTTGGCTCCATTATTTTTCTTTTTGTCTTCCAAAGCGGATCGTTATTTCCTATCTAACCGTGTATTATCCAACGAAAAAATATCCCTTCAAAATCAATCCTTCGAAAAGAGAAAAGGATTTGATCTTTTTAGAAGTCCAGCTGATGATGAGCGATTAATCAAAATGCTTGAAGATCGTATGCATGAAGACCAGAGAATTTTCTTTATATTGTTAGCCATTATTTTTGTCATCCTTAATATTGCGGCATGTCTCTTGTATGTCTTTAATATGAAACCAGTATCCATTGTGACATTGATGCTGTTCTATGTTTTGATAGGAGTTTTTCTTGTAATGCAAAGTTTAATAAGGATCAACCCACATTAAGGAGAGTATATGCATGATAGTCTTTCAGAACGAGGACACACTTTAGAAGAACTATTCTTTAGACAACGTGATGCGGAGCTTGTTGAGAAACGCAAGAAACTTGAACAAATGGAAAAGAACAAAGAGGCACTGGCCAAAGTCTCGGGGATTAAGAATCCTAAGGTTTTAGATAAATTAGTTGAGTTGGAAGTCTCTCCTGCTATTTTAACTTCACTGACTGTTGTTCCACTTGTTGAAGTTGCTTGGGCTGATGGGAATTTAGATCAAAAAGAAAGAGAAGCGATATTGGCAGAAGCAGCCAAACACAATGCTGCGGACAATCAGCTTTTAGAATTCTGGCTTAAAGAAAGACCTTCTTCCAAGTTCTTGGAAGCATGGCTTCATTATATTGCAGGTCTTAAAGAAACGATGGATCCTAAAGAAATGGAAAGCTTAAAGAAAGAATTATTGCATGGAGCCAATACAGTTGCCAAAGCAGCTGGAGGAGGCTTTTTAGGATTAGAAAGAGTATCTCCAGAAGAAAAAGCAGTTTTAAAGAAAATGGAAGAAGCATTTTAATATGTAACACCTTCGTTTAACCCTCACTATTCTTCATCTTCTCTTCATCTTTGTTTTGATACACTAAATTATAAAGGTAGAGACGCATAGCAATGCGTCTCTACGGTAAAATTAAAAAAGGATGAAAAAATGAAAAAAATTCTTATCAGTTCTTTTATCGTCATTAGCAGTTGGACTATGTATTCCTTTAGTTTTGCTGAAACATGGCAGGATACTGCTCCAACAATTACAGGAGATTCTGGTGTTAGTGCTCAAGGAAGTACCGTCACTTCAAATACTCCCGGACTAAATAGTACTACTCCTCAGAGATCTGTCAGTACTCAAGGCAGAGGAGTAAGTTCAGAAACCCGAGGACTAAATAGCACAACTCCTGATCGTGCTGTGAGTACTCAAGGAAGAGCTGTTAGTTCTCAGACTCGAGGAATTAACAGTACTGACCGACAAGAACAAGGGATTTTTATAAGTAATACTCCCAGTAATTTTGTCAGTGCTGCTACTAGTAATGCTACCAGTAATGCTACCAGTAATGCGGATGCTACAGGAACTACAGATTCTCAAACATTTAATTCTGCCTCAGATGCTGAGAATTCATCCACGTTTCCAAGTGACACATCTTTTAATGTAACCAATGCAGAAAATGAAGATTAACAAACCTAAGGAGAAAAAATGAGTAATAGAATCCTACAACTTACATTAGCAATTACAGCATGTTTCGCTACAACCATGTGCTATGCGGCGAATTTCAACAACCCGGTAGAAGGAAGATTAAAGGCGGTTTATGGAGATTTCATTTCTGTTATTATTCCTTCAACTACCATGAAGTCTAATGATAGCAATGATATGAAAAAGGGAGAACTTACTATGAAACTAAGTCCTTCCACGCGTTATGAGAATTTTAGTCAATTAAGTGACCTAAAATCAGGGGATTTAGTCAGAGTCACCTATGAAGAGGGGCTTGCTGCTAAGGATTCATCATTTACAGCTACTCATATTACCAAACTCGAATCAGCAACCGATGGTACTAAAGAAGTAAGTACTACATCAGTGACTACAACGACTGTGACTACAAATACTGTCGTTCCTGACGATTATCGTCAGAATAACTACTAGAACAGCATTCTCTCATGACCGAAGAATATTTCGGTCATGAGATGTTTTTTCCTTCCCATCATGCTATTGTGAAGGCATGACAAATCCTCTATATACTCCAGAACAAATCCAGCAATGCATAATCTTATTGGAGAATTTAATATCTAATAGCGAACAGCTCGCTCATTTATCGCCAGAGCACAGGCTTGCTTTAATTAAAGCCAGTGGAGCTTTGTCACGGCCTAATCGTGATGAACTGCGAAAAAGAAGAAAAGATAGTTCCAAGCTTAAACGTCAGAAGATTGATCATCATGAAAGAAAAGTACGCGCCCAAACCGGCATACGCAAAGCAAGAGAGGCCTCTGTATTTAGCGCTCCTTTACAAATTGCGAATCCTGACACGGCGGTTATTAAGCCTTCTGAATTAATTAACCCCAGAGATTGTTATGTATGTAAACAGGCCTTTACACAGTTACATTTTTTTTATGACACTATGTGTCCGACGTGTGCAGAGTTAAATTATGCTAAGCGCTTCCAGAGTGCTTCTTTAGAAGGACAGGTTGCTTTAATAACGGGATCCCGTTTAAAGATTGGCTATCAGGCTTCTTTGATGATGCTACGTGCAGGGGCTCTGGTTATTGCAACTACACGTTTTCCTGTTGATTCTGCGTTTCGCTATTCTAAAGAAAAAGACTTTAGTGAATGGAAGCACCGCCTGCATATTTATGGGCTTGATCTTAGACATACCCCTAGTGTAGAAATTTTCTGCAATTACGTAGAGCAGCGTTATGATCGGCTGGATTTGTTGATTAATAATGCAGCCCAAACAGTTAGGCGTCCCCCTGGTTTTTATGCTCATTTAATGCCCAATGAGATTATTGACTTTGATGCATTGCCAGCAGATATTCAAGCACTACTTCGGCCTTTTGAGGAGTGTAAAACTAGAATCACATCTATGTCTCCGTCGAGGAATACAGATTTAAAGCCTGTGTTGGAATGGAATGGGAAGATGACAGGTATGGGGCTTCATGCCTCGGCCAAGCTTTCCCAGATCCCCTATATTCACGATAATGCTCTTTCATCAGAAAAAGTATTTCCCAAAGGACAATTGGATGCTGATTTACAGCAGGTTGATCTTCGTCAGATGAATAGCTGGCGGCTGTCTTTGGGAGAAATTGATACAGCTGAAATGATCGAACTTCAGCTGGTAAATTCGATAGCTCCTTTTGTATTATGTAATAAGTTATCAGGAATGATGAAGCGTGAGAATACCGGCAAGAAACATATCGTGAATGTCTCTGCCATGGAAGGTAAGTTTCATCGCTTTACCAAAACAGATAAACATCCCCACACTAATATGGCTAAGGCAGCTCTTAATATGCTTGTTCGTACATCCGCTAGCGGATTAGTCAAGCATGGAATTTTTATGAATGCTGTAGATACTGGCTGGGTCACGGATGAGGATCCCTTAAGATTTTCTTCATATAAGCAAGAAGTATTAGATTTTCAGCCACCTTTGGATATTGTAGATGGTGCCGCTCGTGTTTGTGATCCTTTCTTTGATGGAATTAAAACAGGCCAGCATTGGTGCGGTAAATTTCTTAAAGATTATTACCCAGTTGATTGGTAAGTCATTGCAATCAATATATTTAGATCATTCCGATCATTTCCATCCCCTTAAGTGGCACATTCTGCCTTCATAGTTTATACTCTATCCTACTAATATAAATACTAGTAATAGGAGCCATTTTGTATCATTGGAACTTTAAAATAGTAAAAAGACGTTTAATATCCCTTGTATTAGTCTTGAGTTTCGGATTAAGCGCTGTTTTCCCTGGATCTGCCTTAGGGATTGAACCACAAGTACTGAATTTACCAGTTTCAGGAACTATGGTAACCAGTACGCCTGCTTTTCAGCCTATCTTGTTAAAAGGTATGACTTTACATCCTGAGAATCCTCTTCAATTTGATTTCATTGTGGATGTGGGGGATCAGAAGATTCGAGGACAACAATTACGTCAAGAATCATCAAAATTGATTAAATATTTCCTCGCAGCTCTTACAGTTCCTGAAAAGGAAATGTGGGTCAATTTATCACCTTATGAAAAAGATCGTATAATTCCTGAAAGCTTTGGTCTCACAGAGATGGGTCGTGATTTATTAGCTCAGGATTACATCTTAAAACAACTCACAGCTTCCCTCATTTATCCTGAGAAAGACTTAGGAAAAGCATTTTGGTCGCAAGTCTATAAGAAACTCCAGGAACAGTACGGAACAACGGACATTCCCATCAATACCTTTAATAAGGTGTGGATAGTCCCTGACAAGGCCTCCGTTATGGAATACAACTCAAGTGTATTTGTGAAGGAGAGCCATCTGAAGGTGATGCTGGAGGAGGATTATTTATCATTACAGAAAAATCATGCCTCCACGACAAATCAAATTGGTTCCAAAATTATCCGCAACTTGATCCTTCCCGAAATCGAAAAAGAGGTTAATGAAGGTCAGAATTTCTCCAATCTTCGCCAAATCTACAACTCTATGATTTTAGCCACATGGTACAAAATTCGTCTAAAAGAGAGTCTTCTGGGGAAACTCTACGTGGATCAGAATAAAGTCAAAGGCATTGACCTTAAGGATACTCAAGTTAAGCAGAAGATCTACGAACAATATCTCAAATCATTCAAAAAAGGCGTTTACAACTACATCAAAGAAGAACAGGACCCTATAACTGAGAAGATGATCCCAAGAAAGTATTTCTCAGGAGGATTCGAAGCTCAAAGTCTACCTGGTATAGTTCGTCAGAATTCAGAAATACTTCCAACAAGAGCTGCCATGTTTTCTGCAATTCAAAGAAAAGATTTAGCTCAAATGACTCAAGGGAGATTTACGATTGTTCAAGCAATATTGGGAGAAGTTAAAGATAAAGCTATGACCATCCAAGGAAATGTGATCAATGGCCTTCGCCTTGAAAGGAAACAAGAGGATGCACAAACAATCAGCATGATTGATCAGTGGATTCAAAAGTTAAATGAAGATAGCAAGGATATAAGATTGGAAGATTTAAGAAACAGTTTGTCTGTCCTTTTATGGGATCTCCTTGGTTCGGAAGATGAATTATGGCAAACAAATTCTATTGGTGATTCCATTGCTTCTTTGAAAATTAAAGAATTATTGCGAGTACTCCAGGAATTCTGGAATAAGAATCCGTCACTGAAAAGAGAAAGATTTGAAGGAACGGTGCAAGTATTTTTAGATGTTATTGAGAAAAAGTTTAATGCCTTAAACGTGCCGCGTTTATATGTTTTTCATCAATTGCTCTGGCAAGACAATCCAAACATAGGGGCGCGGCTTATTCTTAAAACAATAAGACATATACTGGGTCATTATATTATTCTTGGAAAGAATGGCATTGATAGCAGCACTTCGTATTCCCATATTCTTGTAGATTTGTTGTACCTCAATCAACAGCTAAAAATTGCTGATAAAGAATTGTCTTCTAATACTCACGGTCCCAAGACATTGGTTTCTCTATTAAAAGAGAGACTTTTTAGCTATTCTTCACCCGCCTCACTTTTTTCTGATTCCCAGGCGGCTGAGATTATTTTTGGGCTTATCCTGGTAAATCCTCAATATGCTTTAGAAAATTTTACTGATCCACAGATGCTTCTTGAAGTTACAAGAATGTTTTGTGAGCATCCTGAGAAAGTGGCACTCAGAATACATACAGGGATTCGAACTTACTTAAGTACTTATGTAAAGTGGCTAAGCCGCAGCAATGTCGATAAAATCCAGATCAATAAGAAAATCATAGATTCATTTGGACCATTACGTGGTAACGATGGTGAATTTTATGCAACTGATTGGGTTTGGGATTTTTCATCTAATCACAATGATCAATTAATTAGAGACTTTCAACGCAGTTTATTTCAATCGCCCTTTAATGTATTAAACCGTTACAAAATGTTAATGGATTCTGTAATCAGTCAATTTGATACAGATCAATTGAATGATTTAAATTTCTATTCTTTGAAAAAAGATGATCACGTCATTATGAAAGTAAGATTATCTGATGGAACAGACCAGGATGTTCTTTTTGTTGTTAAGGACAATAACTCAGAACTTGGAATGATCAATTTAATTGCATTGGATGGAGTATGGGAAGCTTCGCTTCATTTATCCAGGCAGTCACAAGACCAGGTTGTCAATAGGGTCCGCTATGATTGGGTGTATGGATCAATTGGCTCAAAGGTCAATGCGCTCATGAAAGCCAAACCTAAAGGGAAAATAACAATCAGCCATACTAATGCGGCTATGATTGCAGAATTTGAGGGGAAGATTTTGCTTGATCCTGAAAGTGGTCGCATACGTTATGGAACAACTGGTCCTATCTCTGAATTGAAAAGTGATCTTTGGTTCATTCGTCATGGTTCCACAGAAGGCGAAGAATTTAATCGTCTTAATAAGAAAGGTAAAGAGCAGGCAGAATATGCTGCTTCTCAGCTTTTCAACCTTTTAAGAGATAAAATAAAATCTGAAAAAGAGATTGTTGTTCTGACAAGTCCGTTAGAACGTGATCAAGAGACTGCTCAATTCTTTGTTGATTTAGTTAAGTTGAAATTAAACAAAGACTTAAAGATTGTCATAGATACTGGTGTTAATGAGGCTGGGGAGAACTTTCTCGATTGGATTGCTAAAGCTAAGGATTGGATTGAGACAATTAATGAGAAGTATTCTAAAGATACCGTTGTTTTATTTGGAGATGGGAATTTTAGTGCAGCACTAAGGGCAGCTTTGGGAGATCAGAAATTATTAGATACATCCGGATATTTAAACTGGGGGGAGATGTATTTATTAAGGCATGCAGAGCCAGTTTCGATGCAAGCTTTGCTGAAGGCAACTTTACACGAAGAACAAATACAAACCTCGTTACATTCTATTGTGCAAGCACTTAGATCATTTCAATTATTTCTTACTGCAGAATACAAGAATGACAGAAATGTTGACGGTGTGACACATTTTTTGAATCAAGCCTTTAGTGTCATTATGTCAATAAAAAATAATTATCTTCAGCATCGACAGTTCTCAGAAAAAGAGTTAAATCAAATTAGATCAACGCTCGAAGAGTTGGAAGAGTTTATGGCTTATTTTGATAAAGATGATTTTGAACTAGCTGCTTGGGCTGAAAAGGATATGCAACAGAATCAAACAAAACATGGACCAAGATATTGGTTGGCAAGGTTTATCCAATTAGAAAATGTTAGAGGGAATTTTAGGAAAGAGTTTAATGCTTTAAACAACCTCTTTAAGGAAGAAGCTCGCCAGATTAATAGTCAGATTGGTCAAATTAATGCCATAAAAGATTCTCACAGTGATACGAAAGGGGAGTTACATCCTATAGTCCAATATCCTAGTAGTTCAGTTCAACCGATAGACTACATTAGTTTTCTTTTGGATTTAACTGAACAAATCGAAAAGAAAGAGACCCGCTTCCATGTCGTTGTTCCAGCCCCACAAAATGCCCAACAAGCCAAGATTTTAGAACATAGTTTTTCTCTAGAGCAAAAACAAGCTCTTGCTAGAAGCCGTATTGTGGATCTTTATAGGCAAAGAAAGATAAGTAATATTGACGTTAAATTGGATGAGGTAATATTAACCTTCAATGAACCTATTATTTTTGATAAACGAGAAATGAAGTCTATTCATATGTATTGGCCTTCGTTGGGAGATAAGCATATTAGTACTAAGCTTACAAGTAAGCAATACAGCTTATTATCAAATAAAGATGCTTTATTTGATGCAAAGGTTATGAGAACTGATTACCCCTCAGGGGTTGAAGGGGCGCTAAGCAGTTTACAAAGTATTTTAAATAATTTTATTGTTTTAGGTGTGATTGATCTTAAGGTCAATAATGCGACTGAACGTGTGCAGCTCTTAGACTCAATCTTCTCTGTTGAAACATCTCAATATATCGACTGGGTTGTCACAGAAGAAGATTTGACTCGCGATAAATTATCCAGAATGGATTCAATGGCTGCTCTTCGTTTAACTAGATTAGTTAGACAAGAGGCGCTTTTAAAAACCCATAAAGATGAAGCTAAGAAGACTGTAAATCGTTTCTTTCAGAAGATAGGAATGAATGCCTATATTGTTGCTCCGGAACTATTAGAAGTTCTTGAGCATATTAAGAATGCTCCTTCTGCAGAGCGTTACCAAAGGGCTAAAGCCTATGTATTGCAACAAGTACGTGATCATTCTGATTCACAGTGGACTGTTTACTATAACAATCTCTTTTCAGATGAACTGACTCTGCAGGTTCGTGAAGAACTTGAGGGATTCTTTCACATAATGAATAGTGCGACTTTAATTAACAGGGAAGATTTATTCGAATCTTCGGAAACGTTAAATAATAGAATTTATGAAACAGCATTGAAAGAAACTGGTCTTGAACTAAGTAAGAATGAGAGAGCTTCTTATAAAAGTTTGATGTCTTTGATCGAGAGTAATTTCTCTGATATTTATAGGATTCTAGAAGCACACAGTATCTTCTCTAAAGAAGATTTATATTTTACTGATGTTTTTCTGTGGCCCGAACGCCTAAATCCTCAAGAGTTAAATCAATTAAATAATTTTTTTAAAGATTTATATAAGAAAAAAAGTAATAGAACTGAGATTCTTTTGATGAATTCTGTTCTGAATGGTATGCGAAGTCGATTCTTAAAGCACATTAAGAGTGTTAGGGAGAGGATCTTTTCCCTGTATCAATATAAATTCGACATGGATGAACAGACGGAAGAATTTCAAAGATTTCTGAATTTAAAAGCGATGCAAAACAGATTGATTACGGCTCAATGGTTAGGTCAAGACGTTGGATTGACACATATTCAAGATCAAGGTGTCACAGAAGTTAGCTTTAAAATTTCTATGCCTAATCTTCCCATAGATGGGTTGGCCAATTTTATTAAAGATTTACCAGAGGCGACTCATAAACAAGTTAAAGAAATCTTAGCGAAAGAGACATTAGATCAGCTTGTTCCAATTAGAGGTTTTCCTAAGCTTGTTAGTTTAAGTAATGTAGAGAACTTTATGATTCAAGAGAACATAATTCTTCGAGTAGGGCCATGGGGATATAAGCTTACACCAGATGGCATTATATTGCTTGATGAGAACAATCTTGAAATATCTACTGTGACAGATGAAGAAAATCTAAGATCATTCATTGTTAGAAGAGGACATGCAATAATCTTCTATATTATTGAAAATATAGTGCAAGGAGACCCAGAAGCTTATAGGGTGGCAGATATTCCTTTCATTCAGAAGGTAATCTTTAAATCGGATGAAGTAATTGTAAATGATGCGGATGAGAATGTGGCTATTAACCGTCAAACACAGGGCCTAAGTGGACATACAGTGGAGCATACAGACCCTCCGTCAGCTATTGTTGCTTTAAAGATAAGAAAACATAGTGACGCTCAAGCTGGTTTTGCTTTTGCACATGCTTCTTTAAATGGAGGCTTTGAGCCTGTTGTTAAAATTCCGAACATAGATGAAGTTCTTGGCAATTCTAAATGGGAAATTAAAAAGAAATCAAACCAAGCTATGCTGGTGAGTTCTTTAGATAAAATTATGATCCGATCACCTCTAGATATTTTCTTAGAATCTTCCTTTGGAGCTAAATATTCAAGTCAGCAAGATGTTTTCCAAATTTTCCAAAAAGTTATTAACGATACAGAGATGAATCATGTGAAAAGTGTTGCTGTCGCGCTTTTTTATATCAGAAATGAACAAGCCCTTACCATCTCTCGAGGACGTGACAAAGTTTTTTACGATATGTATTTGTCTGGTAAGCCTGAAGAGTTTATTGAGTTGATCATGGCCATGATTAGATTTGCTCGTAAAGCCAATAGCAAAGACAGGGAGGCTCTAGAGGCTCGTATGTTTTTGTTAAGATTAGGAGAAATTAAATTTGATTATGATCGTAGGACCCTGTCTAATTTTGAAGAAGTCAATGACCCATTTGAGCGTTATCATCGTTTTATTGCTAGAATTCGTAAACCTGTATTTGTTATTGCATCCGACGAGAATCCTGCAAGATATATGAAGTATTTGCACCAAGGTAGATTTATTTTTGCAGGCCTATCCTATTTAGCCGAAGGTTATGTGAACGGCGCTAGAGCATTACATGACGTACCTAATCAAAATGTTACAGTCATTCATGAGGTGGCCAGTCAACATGGTCTTGTGACCCGTGAGTTCCGTGATTTTTATGAAGAATCTGGATTGCTTCGCCTCGTTGATATTGATCAATTGAACGGCGGCTTGTCTGATGCTATCTATTCTCTGCTCCTGAAAAGGACTGTTCCTGGAGGAAAAATTGTTTTTGAATATTCTTTAACAAATCAGAATAGAGTACAGAGGCCACGAGGATTAGATCAACTTAAGCGTCTTATTGCTGATGCAGGTGAACTATGGGAAGAAAGCAGCTTTATTCGTCCGCATCATCGGAATTCCAAAGTTCAAGTCCAGGTATTTGAGTTTACAAAAGATAAGGCTATGTCATCTAATCCAGGAGGGATTGATCTTGATGCGGCTATGCTTGATCTTCAAATCCAAAGAGATGAAAAAGGCATTCCTTTACCACTTTCTCAGCAGCCTATCGGAGACATGAAGGTGGATGGATTCGTTCCTATCATTACCAGGGTTTTTAACGTGGATGATCTTCCTAAATACATAGGCATGTCGAATTAAATCCCCAACGCATGGAGTTTTTCGAGGAGAAATCCTTGATTAAAGCGGCCGATGTAGAGATCTGACCCTGCTTGTTTGCAGAGATTCATTGCGTCTTCAACGGATTGAACGGCATCCACATCGATTCCTAAATCTTCCGGAAAGTAAGCATATGTGATGATCTTTGTACTGCCTAAGATGGTAAAGCATTTGAGGGCTTTAATTAATTCAGGGGCAGAGACATTGTCTTGGAATAAGACATCCATAATAATTGCATGAGGTTTCATAGTTAATGCTTTGGAGATAACTTCTTCGGAAGTATAGGCGGTCACGACTAAATATTTCATTCCTTTGAGGGCATGATTAATCTGGTCTAATACAAGGCGGTGTTTACCGCTGACTAAGATTTTTGGAAATTTTTTTGCTTCCTCCACATTCTTTTGAATGGTGGTAATTTTATCTAAAAGGACATTGATGTCGGTTGTCTTTTCAACGAAGTTCGAAACTCCCAAACTGGTGAAGGATTCTTTGAAAATAGCCTTGTCCGTGACAATGATGATAGGAAGATCAGCTGTTTTAGGGTCTTTTTTAACGGCTTCATAGAGGTCAACGCCATCCATTTTAGGCATGACAACATCTGTGATAATAAGATCGATGGCTTGAGAAGAGAGAATTTTAAGTGCTTCAATTCCATTACCAGCAGTATGGACCCAGTAACCCTTGGATTCTAATTGCTTTCGTACAACTAATGCTGTACCGCGATCATCTTCAGCTAGGAGGATATTTTTAATCATAGAGTTATTATAGCTTAAAATAAATCCAGATCACGTTTTAAGTATCCTTTAACCTTTCTGATAGTTAAATAACTCCAAATATGGTAAACTTGCGCTATGTTTTTTTCGTCGTTGGGGTTATCTAAAGATTTGCTGCAGGCCATTCAATACGCTGGATATGAAAAGCCAACCGCCGTTCAAGAAAAGTCTATTCCGCTCATCTTAAAAGGACAGGACATCATTGCTCAGGCCCAAACAGGTACTGGTAAAACAGCTGCCTTTGCTTTGCCTATATTGCAGCGTTTACAAGATTTCTCTGCGGAGCCAAGAAAAACACTGAAATGTCTTGTGTTAACACCCACCAGAGAATTATCTTTGCAAGTTTCCAGTGAGTTTAAGGACTATGGAAGGCAGCTCACTAAGCCTCTTAAGATCATTACGTTGGTTGGAGGCATGAATATTGATTTGCAGATTAGAGGTTTGCATCATGGTGCAGATATTGCTGTTGCAACGCCCGGCCGATTGTTAGATTTGGTGAAACGTAATGAGATTGTATTAAACACGATCAAGATTTTAGTGATTGATGAAGCAGACAAGATGTTTGATCTGGGATTCTCAGATGAGTTAGTAGCGATCTTAAATGTGTTGCCAACTAAAAGACAGAATTTATTGTTTTCAGCTACGATGGATGAGAAAGTTTCTGTTTTAGCTCATCAGTTTATGAAAACACCGGCTCAATTGAGAGTAGAAACAGATACGCCTACCGCAGAGCGCATTGAACAAAGAGTGATTGAAGTCAATAGAACCAATCGTGGACCATTGCTAAGGCATCTGATTCAAAGTGAGAAATGGGATCATACATTGATTTTTGTTGCAACTGTAAGAGGTGCTGATATTCTGGCCACCAAGCTTAGAGCTGCTGGGATTGAAGCTGACTCATTTCATGGTGGGATGACACAAGCCCAGAGAGTTCAAGCACTAAGTGATTTTAAGTCGAGGAAGATTCGAGTTCTAGTGGCAACCGATATTGCGGCGCGAGGGTTAGATATCAATAAGCTCTCGTATGTCATTAATTATGATTTACCCAGATCAACAGATGATTATATTCATCGGGTCGGACGAACAGCCAGGGCAGGAGAAAAGGGAGTTGCGATTTCGTTTATTGGTCATGAAGATCAAAAGCATTTTGATTTGATTGAAAAAAGAACTCGTATTCGAGTCCCTCGAGAAAGTATCAAAGGTTTTGAGTTAATAGGAGAACCGCTGTCTCCTGGTAAAGGACCAGCTCCCATCAAGGGAAAACGAATGAGCAAGAAGGACAAAGCCCGCGCATTGGCTTTAAAGCAAGGATAACCAGTGAGTATAACTAAAGAATTTAAAAGTTTAGGATTTAATGAAGACATTTTGGCGAATTTAAAATCGTTAAAATATTTAGAAATGACCCCTATTCAAGAACAAGCTTTGCCTTTCATATTAGAGGGAAAAGATGTTATCGGTCAGGCGAATACTGGTAGCGGAAAAACTGCAGCCTTTGCACTGGGTATGTTAGCAAAATTAGATGTAAAGAATCAGCAGCCCCAGGCATTGATTTTGTGTCCGACTAGAGAATTAGGTGAGCAAGTTTGTCTGGAAGTCAGACGTTTAGCCAGATTTGCCAATAATATTAAAGTTTTGGCTTTATGTGGAGGAACCGAAGAACGTCATAAAACAAAATCTTTAGAACATGGAGCCCATATCATTGTTGGTACCCCAGGACGCATTAAGAAATTGTTAGAGAAGAAAGAGCTCAATCTGAATTCTTTAAAGACATTAGTGCTAGATGAAGCGGATCGTATGTTAGAGCTCGGTTTCATTGATGACATTAATGCCATTGCAGCTTTCACCCCTATCAATCGACAAACACTATTATTTTCTGCTACATTTCCTCATGGAATTAAAAAATTGAGCGCTTCTTTGCAAGAAGAACCAGCTCAAGTCACTGTCGACTCTCAGCACGAACAAAGCACAGTCGAGCAACTTTTCTTTAATGTTCAAAATGACGAACTTAAAGATGAAGCATTGCTTTTAATTCTTAGACACTTTAAACCTGAATCTGCGATTGTCTTTTGCAATAGCCGAGTAGCCTGCACTAAGGTTTCCAATATTTTAAGAAAACAAAAAATCAATAACATGGAAATTCACTCTGATCTTGAACAGAAAGATCGCACACTGGTATTAACTAAGTTTGCCAATAAAAGCTGCTGCGTGCTCGTTGCAACAGACTTAGCTTCTCGAGGATTAGATATTAAGGATGTGGCAGCTGTCGTCAATTATGATTTACCATCTGATCATGAGCTCTATGTTCATCGTATTGGGCGTACAGGAAGGATTGGTAAAAAGGGAAGGTCTTTGAGTTTATTTACGGGCAAAGATCAAATGTTCCTTGAAAATTTGACGAAGTATTTAAAAGTTCCGACTGTGACGGTTGACTTAGAAACTCTTAAGGGTAAGAAAACTTATACACTGACACCTTCTATGACAACTATTTATGTCAGCGGAGGAAGAAAAGATAATCTTCGTCCAGGAGATATTTTAGGTGCTTTAACTAAAGATGCAGGATTAAGTGCAAAAGATGTAGGAAATATTAACATATTTGAAGTAAACAGTTATGTGGCAATATCTTCAGGTTCTGTTGATCGTGCCATTGAACATTTGAATGCTTCGAAAATTAAAGGGCGAAAATTTCGCGTTGGAAAAGCCTAAAGAAAAAACAGGAGAGAGTGATGAATAATATTTTTGTGGGAAATTTGTCCTTTGATGCGACCAAGGAGAATGTCAGAAAGCTTTTTGAAGAATATGGAACAGTGGCTGGTGTTTCATTGGTTGAAAAAAGAAAAGGAAAATCGAGAGGTTTTGCTTTTGTGGATATGCCAGATGAGGATCAAAAGAATAAAGCCATTAGTTCGTTAGAAGGCAAAGAGTTTATGGGCCGTCCATTGATTGTGAATCCCATGCGTCCTAAGGTCCCTTCAGCTAAGAAATTCTTTAAAAGCAAAAAGCCTTGGAATGGTGAGCAGCGAGAAGAGAGAGCTCCTAGAGGTCCTCGCAGAGATGATCGTGGTGCCAAACCATATCGAAGTGATGATAGACCATCTAAACCATATAGTAAGCCTCAAGGTGAGTATAAATCGTATGGTTCTACTTCTAAACCTTATCGTAGAGACGATCGTGATTCAAAGCCATCTAGCGGATCTAAACCGGCTTATAAAAGCCGTGACGATCGTGATGCTAGGCAAGACAATTTTAAACACCTTCAAGACTCTAAACCTTGGGGTAAAAGCAAAAGAGCTTCCCAGGCATCCTATTCTGGTGAGAAGAAATCTTCTGATAAGAAAGAAGGTTTCTCTAAATTTTCTGGCAAGCCTAAGGCAAATTTAAAAAGTGGATATGGGACGAAATCATGGCCCAAAAAATTCTAATTTAATCTTCTGGAGGAAAAAATGATTCTTGGTTTTGTAATAGTAGGCTTAATGTTGGTGATTAATGCTTTTTTTGCCGCTTATGAAATGGCTTTAGCGACTATAACGAGAGGCAAGATCATGGCACTTATCCATTTGAATAAAAAGGGAGCTAAAGAAACCCTTTTTATGAAGGATAGGATGGAGGGTTCTTTGGCTGTTGTCCAACTTGGTGTTACATTAGCTGGAGCCATTGCTGCGGCGATTGGAGGGCTTGGGGTGGATGAACACTTGTCTCCGTGGCTTCTTAATCAATGGCATTTATCTGAATTTATGGCTGATTTAGTTTCACTAACATTTTTGATTGTTCCATTGACGTGTTTAACAATCATCTTTGCTGAACTTATTCCTAAAACATATGCATTAACTCATCATGAACGGGTATGCTTGATATTGTCTCCCTATATGAAGGTTTTAAGTGTCTGGGCTTATCCCGTCATTAGCATCTTAGAAAATATTGTTAAAAAGAGTATTAGCTTAGTCAATCGAGGAGCTCCAACTCTTCCGTCTTCCTCTGATGCAGGATTACATGAATTAAATGCTGCGGTGGCAATGGCCAGGACTTCTAGGCTTGTAGGGGCCAGTCAAGAAAAGATCCTTCTATCTGCTGCTCAACTTTCCGTACGTAGCGTCAAAGAAATCATGCTGCCGATAGCAGAAGTGAGTACTATTCCATTAAGCTGTTCTTTATCCGAAGCGCTCATTCGTGCTCATCAAGATATGCATACACGTTTTCCTGTATGTACTGTGGAGGGTGATGTTCAAACTATTCAAGGGTACATTAATTTTAAAGACATTATTGCCGGCCTCAAGTTGAATCCTAATGATCCAAGCATTAAAGGAATCGTTCGTTTGATTAAAAGAGTCCCTTCATCAACGCTTCTTTCGAATGTACTTGAGCAAATGATTGGAGAGAAGTTGCACATTGCTCTTGTCGTTTCTAAAGAAGGATTGGTTGTTGGAATGGTGACGCTGGAAGATATTATAGAAGAGCTAGTTGGTGAGATTGAAGATGAGTTTGACCGTATCCCGGCTTATGTTCATACTTATGGTTCTTCCGGTTGGCTGATGGGTGGAGGGATTACAATGGCAACTTTTGCTCAGGCGATCGCTCAAGATTTGAATTTGACAGCCGACGAAGAAAAATTAAAATTGGCTGATTGGTTTTCTTCCAAGATTCAAAAACCTCTAGAGGGCGGTGAGATGGTGAAAATCAATAATCTGTTGATTATGGCCCGTAAACTTAGGCGCAACAAACTAGCAGAAGCTTCTGTTATCTTGGATAAGATAAATTCGGTTTAGATTCTAATTTACCCCTTTAAATCTCTTTGTTGCTTTTTTAAATCTCATTTGATAAAGTGTCACAAGAAATTTTTACTTTGTTTTTTACTTAATATTCAAATTAAGATTTAAAAAATAGGAGTAAAGAATGATTAGATTTAAATTGGTAGCTAGAGCAGTTCTTTTCCTCATGTGCTGGCCCTTCAGCCAAGTATTAGCCCAAGTACTCCCAGGTGATTTGACAACATTAAGTATGGAAGCCCTCATGAATGTGGAGGTTATGTCAGCTTCTAAAAAGCCTGAGCGATATTTTGATGCCGCCGCCGCCATGTACGTTATAACCCCTGAAGATATTCGTCGAAGCGGAGTTACTAATATTCCGGATGCTCTTCGCATGGTTCCTGGAGTGAGTGTTCAGAAAGTCAATTCTCATGCTTGGGACATTTCCGCTCGTGGTTTTAATGCCTCCGTTTTTGCCAATAAAATGTTAGTTCTCATCGATGGACGAGCTGTTTATACTCCTTTATATGGTGGTGTTTTTTGGGATTCTCAAGACGTTGTCTTAGAAGATATTGAGCGTATTGAAGTCATTCGGGGGCCTGGAGGAACTCTTTGGGGGGCAAATGCAGTTAATGGGGTCATTAACATTATTACTAAAAAAGCCAAGGACACGCAAGGAACTCTTATTTCTACTGGTGGTGGAAATGAAGAGAGAGCTTTTTCTACCGTCCGTTATGGATCGAAGTATAAAGACTGGTATTATCGCGCATACGCAAAATATTTTGATAGAGATGAAGGCTTTAGAGTCACTGGAACTGCTAATGACGAATGGGAGATGGCCAGAGGAGGTTTTCGAGCAGAAAAAGATCAACTTAATTTTCAGGGTGATTTTTATCAAGGGCAGCTTGGTCAACGTACTAGTTTAACGTCTTTCACTTCACCCTTTACTGCCATTATTGACAAACCAAATTATGTTCAAGGGGCTAATCTTCTTACTCAATATGAAGAGGATGACTGGCTTATTAAAGGCTACTGGGATATGACGGATAGAGATTTCCAAAGTTTTAGCGAAAGAAGGAATGTGATTGATACAGAATATAATCGAAGGATTCATGCGACGGAGAATCAAGAAATGGTTTGGGGAGCAGGTTATCGTTTGCAATTAGAAGACATAAGGAGTACAGATACAATTTCGTTTGATAGTCCCGCACAGCTTGATCAGTTGTTTAGTGTTTTTGCTCAAGATGAAATAAAAATGCTAGAAGATAAGCTCAGATTTATTGTTGGAAGCAAGTTAGAGCACAATATTTACACCACTTTTGAAGTCGAGCCTAATGTGAGACTTTCTTATGATCTGACATCAAAGAGTATGGTGTGGGCAGCAGCTTCTCGAGCTGTCCGAACTCCAGCTCGCTTAGAGATTGATGGGGCGATAACGTCGTACTCTTCCACAAGTGGCTTTACTAGAACACAGGGTAATAGTGACTTGTCTTCTGAGAAAATGCTGGGTTATGAATTGGGCTATCGTAATCAGTTGCGTGAAAATATCCTTGTAGACCTTGCTGTCTACACAAATCACTACGATGACATTATTACTTATACTCGAGGCGGAACGGTAACAGATCGCGGACAATCCGTCTTTTTGATTCCTACAGTCAACGGCATTGATGGTGATGTTCACGGTATCGAGTTGTCTAGTGATGTAAAACTTCAAGAATGGTGGAAAATCAAAGGTTCCTACACATTTTCTAAAATGAATCTGGGAACACATACGGACATTTCTAATCTTGGATTAGAGACAGCTTTAGAAGAATCTCTGCCACGACATATAGCATACTTTAGATCTTCATTTGATTTGCCACAGCAGTTTCAGTTAGATTCAACAATCCGTTATTCAGATTCCATTACAAATGGAAGAGTTCCTTCATCTACACAGCTTGATCTTAATCTGACTAAGACTCTACATCAATGGGAGATCGCCATAGTGGGACAAAATCTTTTGAGACCTCATTATCGGGAATCTGTCTTATCATCGTCAACCCAAATTGACCGCAGTTTTTTAGCTAAAGTCACAAGGAGATTTTAGTTAAGATGAAAAAAATATTATTAGTTCTATTGTTTTTTATTTTTTATTCCTCTGGTTTTAGTCATGCCTTGACTTCTGCTAATTCTGTTAAAGCAGCTTTTATTTTCCATTTTATTAATTTTACGGAGTGGAGTGATCAAAAACTTGAATACGATGTCTGTATTCCTGAAGATGAAGAGCTTCGTGCAGATGTGGATCGTGCGCTTAAGGGTAAGGTTGTTAATAATAGAAGTATTGTGGTCGTAGATCGCTATGATGATTGCCATATTCTTGTATCGAGATATGCCCCCTCTACAGATAAGACATTAACAATTGGTTCGCTTGACAACGGAGCTTTAATGGAATTTCGAACTATTGATCATAAACTTAAATTCGCAGTCAATCCTCTTAAAATTCAACGTTCCAAGCTTAAAATTAGTAGTCAACTTCTTAAGCTAGCTATTTTGGACTAATACAATCAATGCAATCGCCTATTGTTAAAAGAATTTTGATGTTTGGTATCATGAGTGCCTCTATTTCTTTGATCTTGGCTTGCTTAGGATTTGGGATCGTGGAATTTTATAAAATTAAAGGTGAGAATGAGGTCAAGGTCAATTCTCAAATGGATATTTTAGCTTACAATCTGCAAACACCTTTGCTTTTTGATGATAGAGAAGCTGCAACTAAAACACTGCTATATTTAAAGAACGATAAATCTATCAATAATGCTCTTTTGTATAAAGCTGATGGAAGTGTTTTTGCTTCCTATATTAAGACGCATAGTGTAGGCAATGTCAGTTTCACAAAGCTCATAAATTATGATGGTAAACTGATTGGTTATTTAGAGATCCAATCAGTTTATTTGGGTATTAAAGAGAAATATATCGCCTATTCATTAATCTCGATTATTATTTTTCTTATTTCTATTGTGGTGTCATTCATTATCTCAATTCCTATTCGTAACCAAGTTTCAAAAGGTGTTGTCCAACTAGAGAATCAATCTAACCGTCTTCGATTATTAGCTGATCAAGTTGCAGCAACTGAACAAAGCGAAAGAAAAAGGATTGCTGCCATTATCCATGATCATTTACAACAGCTTTTAGTTGCAGGGAAATTGCAGCTAGGACTTGCTATGAGAGAATTGAATAAAGAGCAATATGATAAAACAAGAGAGAGTTTGGGAAGAGTGGATAATTTCTTAAATGAAGCAACACGAGCTGCCAAGACATTGACTGTAGAATTACGGCCGCCTGTGCTTTATGAAGACGGTCTTGAAGCTGCCTTTCAATGGCTTGCTAATAAATTTAAAAATGACCATAATTTAGAAATTGTTTTACATTTTCAAGAAATGCCCCGATCGCTGTCAGATACTCTTAAGATTATGATTTTTGAGTCAGTCAAAGAGCTGCTTTTTAATATTGTTAAATATGCCGGTGTAAATACGGCTGACCTTTATCTAAAATATGAAAAAGGAATTATCACTGTCCTTGTGAAAGATCAAGGATGTGGTTTTAATCCGCATCATATTGAAAGAACAGCCTCTGATAAGGGGTTTGGTCTTTTTAGTATTCGCGAACGTTTAAGACTACTCAATGGAGAATTGAAGATCACTTCACAAGAAGAGCATGGAACTGAGGTTGAAATTCAAATCCCAGTTATCACAGTTGATAATGAATGGAAGAATGAGACTGAACCTTTGAAAGATATTCAGCCGCTTCTATCAGAAGTAGATAAGAAAATTAAGATTTTATTAGCCGATGATCATACGATAGTAAGAGAAGGAATTGCCAATCTTCTTAAGGAGAACCCTTCTTTTAACGTGATAGCCCAAGCAGAGAATGGAAGAGAAGCAGTTGAGAAGGCGGAACTTTTTCATCCGGATGTTATCATTATGGATATAAATATGCCAAAATTAAATGGTATTGAAGCTACGCGTGAAATCAAGAATAAGTTTCCCCATATTGAAATCATAGGGTTATCAGTACAAGATGAGAGTGACATTGTTGATTCTATGAAAAAAGCCGGTGCGGTGACTTTATTAAATAAAGCAGGTGATCCGCAAGAGCTTATTCAAACCATTCTTAATGTAACAAAGAGAAATGTATGAGAAAAAGAAAAATCATTATTATTGATGATGAACCTTTGATTTCCAGTTTGATTAAAGAATTAATTGAAGAAGAGCCTGATTTGGAAATTGCCCAAGTAGCCCGGAGTAAAGAAGAGTTCTTTGAGAAGATTGTACAAGATAAGTTTGATTTGGCTTTGGTAGATATCTCTTTGGGGGAACGGCAGGGAGGATTTGATTTGTTGCGAGAATTTAAAGGGCAAGGAATTGAATTACCCGCTATTATGCTTTCTGCTCACAGTGAGAAGGATTATGCTTTAAAGTGTTTGAACAGTGGCGCAAAAGGGTACATTAATAAAATGCATATTCTTTCTGATTTGGTCAATGCCTCTAGAGAGATTTTGAATGGAGGATTTTTTGTTTCAAGCAATGATGGTGATACTATTCTTAAAGAATACCGCAAGTCCATCTCTACTCCATAATCCTTTTTAAATTCTTAATTTTAATCTTCTCTTAATCCTGGTTGGGTTATGGTGGACTCGTAGAAAATATCTCTACAGGAGGCACGCATGACGAGTTATTTTTTAAAAATCATTGGTTTTATTCTTGTGGTTTTCTTACTTTTGACCTCGTATCAAATTGCCAAGATTGTTTACTCTACCAAGAAAGTCAATCTCAATATCCATCCTTTTCAAAAATTTAATGCATCTGCAAAGTATAAAGTTTTATTTGCGGGAGATAGTACTGCCGTTGGTATTGGGGCTTCCGATAATACTTTAAGTACAGCTGGATGGTTTAGTCGTGAGAATCCTAAAGCTCATATTGAAAATTACAGCCAAAATGGACTTCGTCTCAAAGGTCTTATTGAGATTTTGTCCCATTTAGAAGATAAGAGATACGATTTAGCCATTCTTCAAATTGGGGCCAATGATATCATCAATTTTACTAATTTAAAGAAGGTCGATGAGCAAGAGAGAACTGTCTTGGACATGACCAAGAAGATTGCTAAGAAAGTCATCATCTTGCATTCAGGGGATATTGGGAAAGCCCCTTTATTTAATTGGCCATTTACATGGATTTATACTTGGCGATCTTTGAAAGTTAGAGATATTTATAAAAAGAATCAGGATGATCAGGTTAAGTATGTGGATATCTATGGATTGGAAAAACCAGATCAGGATTTGCGAGATAATTATGCGGCGGATAACCTGGGGGTCGCAGGTTCAAATCCTGCCCCCGCAACCAATTGAAAACCCTTAGTTTCCGACGGAGACTAGGGGTTTTCTCTTGCCTTTTTTCAGACCTTCAATTACTATCAATTTCGATCAATTTAGCCCAATTTTTACCAATAGTTGGCACAAATCTGGCACATAGTTCTAAAAAGATAGATTAGATGTGGGAGTTGATAAGCTAAGGAGAAGAATGAAATATTTTAGTGAAGAAGATAGAAAGAAGATCGAAGAAGAGATTTCTGATTTTAATTTAAGATATTTGGAAGTTACTTATAAAATCCAAATGGTACTAAGTGAATTGAAAGAAGAAAAATCCAAAGAATATCTACTTCATGGCGCAATGCGTAGAATTAGGCTCTTGCGTCGGTGTGTCGAGAACATCTTTATAATTTATCCTCACGAAAGAGAAGAGCTTTTATCTGAAAATGAACGTGATGATCTTATGATAAATCTCCATGCATTTCTTATTAACGTTTTTGGAATTTTGGATAACCTAGCTTGGGTTTGGTTGGTGGAAAAAGGTCTTGCTATAAACATGAATAGTGCAGATGTAGGGTTGTTTAATCGGAAGACTCAAAAGAATTTTATTCAAGATTTTCAAGATTACTTAAATTCAGAAACTATGCAAAAATGGCATTTTTCTCATCTTAAAAATTATCGGGATGCTTTATCGCATCGGATAGCTCCTTATATTCCTCCTAGGGTATTAAGTGCTGAACAAAGAAATGAGATTGCCAGAATAGAAAAAGAGTTAGAAATTGCGAGAGAAAAGAACGATTTTAGGACTATGAATCGTTTAGAAGAAGAGGAAGAAAAAATTGGTGAAGTTTGCCCGTTTTTTCAACATTCTTTATATGGTCCAGTTTCAAGAAGCCAAGTTAAAAGAGCGAAATTGACTTGGGAAGATATATCCAAGAAGTTGGTTGATAATGGCTGGGCTAAATTTGAGAGTGTAGATGTGGTCTCTTTGATGGTAAATGTTACCAAAGAAAAAGAGAATATAGCTAAGGTATTTGGGGATGATTTCTTGAAGATTCTTCCAATTCTCCAAGATGCCTATTGTATGGTATCTTTACATGCTCAAGTTATTGCTGATTTTAAGACCATTGAAGAAATAATAGAAAAATATTATGAAATGTTCTGATTCGATACAACTTAGTACAGATCAAGAGTTTGTAGGTAGGGTGGGAGGAGGTAAGGTGAACTTTACAGTGTCAGCAACTAGATTTTCTAAATCTTTTCTAATATCGTTTATCGAGAATATTATTAATTTATATCCAAATTCTTTTAGTGCATTACTTACGAGAGTTTTATTTTCATCGCCTGTTACGGCTACCCAAATTTCTAATTCCTCAAATAATTTTTTAGCCAACTTCGCCTGATCTTCTGTTGCTAAACCAGTAGACACGCGTGCATCCATCGAAGACTTTCGACCATTTAATATTTCTTGTAGAGTTTTTAATCGCCAAAGAATTACTTCTGGTCTAAATGCCGTAAAGTTACCAAAGAATACATATTTAAATGCTGTAAAGTCATTTAAAAGATTGAAGCCAAGAGGGCGTCCCATTTCATATATATTCTTATCACCTTCCGTATGCAGGGGCGTTATTGTCATCTTTTTATAGATTAGAAAAGTTTCCATATATTGGTCAACTGGAGTAGTAGCTAATGTGTCTTGATTCGTTTCTTTAATTGCTAGATCGATTGCTTTTTCAGCAAGTTGTTTAAAATTAGAATTTGTGTATTTGATGGTATCTAAACCAGCGACATTAAAGGGTAGTTTTTGGTTTTTACGTTGAAAAGGTATGACATATTTATTGAAAACCAACATCATGCCGTATTCCATATTTACATTAGCATTGGGGATTTCAGTACCACTTTTTTCATCGTTGTTTAAGAGAATTATACAAAATTGAGAGGGTATAATTTTCGAGCAGATTTTAGTGCAAAAGGCATGTTGTCCTGGAGCTAAGGAGCCACCAGCTTCCAGGGGTTCTATCCCACGATTTTTTAAGACTTCAATTAGTATATCTTTTTCAAGAGGGCTTTCCTCAAATCCATATCCAATAAAGCAAGAACGAGTTGATGAGAATACATAGTCACACCGGGGGAGTCCGATTATACAAAGTTCATTTTTACGTATTCTTTTGTCCATTATGTTAGAAGGCTTGAGATTGAAATTTTTAAAGCATTGGCTATGCGTTCAACAGTTCCGAGGCGGATGTCAGGTGGGGTCTTACCTTCAATTCTTTGAATATATTTATAACTCGTTTTGGCCTGTTCGGCTAATTCCTCTTGGGTCATTCCGCGTTTTTGCCGAACTTCTTTAACTTTTTTTCCAAATTTGATATTAATTAAATTTACCATACACCATATTATTGTACGGTGTTTTAATTCTTTACACCCCCACATATGATGGTGTATTATTACCATCAACACTAAAAATTGGGGGAGATTATATGAGAAAACTACTTATTATTTTATCAACTTTAATTCTAACTGGTTGTGCAGCTTTAGGTATGCCTGGAACAATAACAGAACGAGTTTCCGGGTTTGACAATTCAAAAGAGATTGTAATGGAACCAGCTTGGTTGCTAGAAGGAGGAAAAATGAAGTTATCTTTATTTAAGACTGACAGAATGGATAAAGATAAGGCAATACTGACTGTTCTAGTACAGGGAGCCTACAACTTTGCTAGTAAAGAGGACGTTCAAATAAAAATCGACGGAGAAATTATTAATTTGTCTTCTATAGATAAATCTACAAATATTGAAATGGAAGAAGGATATTATGGTAATGGTTTGTATATATCTCCTGAGAATTGGTCATCAAAAAGATATGAAGTTTCAGAACAATTAATCAAAAAGTTAATTAATGCAAAAGAAGTTTGGTTTCGAGTAAATCTGAGCAGAGATTATGTGGAGGGTAAATTTTCACAAGATTTACCTACAACAGCAAGACCAGCATTTAAAAGATTTTATGAGAAAGTATGGGTAACAAAAGAAACTCAAAAGAAAGGATAGTTATGAAAAAGATAGAAACTCCCCTTATGGATAGATTTGTGTATGTAATCTTTTGTTTGCTCAGTCTGGGAGGGATATACTTACTAAAGACAATTATTGTCAATGCTCTAGTTGAATATGAAAATCTTAAATTAAAGAATAATACTTGAGGGAGATTTAACTTATTTGACTCAGATTTTAAAAGATGTATATTTTTTTATATGACCTACAGTGAACGAAAGACTCAGATTAAAGCCCTTTATGAGGAATTTAATAAAGAGAAGAGATTGGAATTTGAATTTCTTGGGGAAGGGGGGCATTATAGTGAAAAACAGAAAGAGTATGCTTTTATATTAATTAAAGAATCAGGAATCAGAGCGACTGCTAAAGTATTAAATGTGCCAAGACGAACACTTCAAAGATGGTGTCAAATGTATGCTGTATTAGTTAAGCGATGTCCAGATTGGGTTTATGCTTGGGCGGAACGCAGAAATAAAAGAAAAAGATTTTGGACTTTAAAAGGTTATGCCTAAGCCATTTATTTATCTATAAATGTCGCCACTTAAAAGGTGAGAAAAAGTAATGAAAAACAAAATGTCTCCAGAACAAAATGTCCACTATTTGTTCGATAAATCTAAATTTATTAAGAGAGAAAAGCTCAAACTTAAAGAAATTACAAGTAATCCCTCTTTTAAGAGGGAGTATAAATTTTTAAATATCAATTTTCCAATTTATGAAGGTCCCATAAATGATGAATACATAAACAAATTTGATCCAGAACGAAGTCATCAAGGGGATGTGTTATGGAAATCATTTTTGAATAAATGGGGCATAGAAAAAATTAGAAAAGGTAAACTTCATTTAAAAAGAGAAATTCGTGTTGGAACTAAAAAAGATAAAGATAATAAATTTCATGCCTACTTGGAAATAGATTCACCAGATGTGAGTCAACAAGATATTATGGATCATCTCCCTTTACTCATATATGTAAAGAATGAACATTTGGGTAAGATGAAAAATACACAAGGGCGCAAAAAAGATAACTCTATATTGAAAAGAAAGCTTGCCGTCAAAAAAGCTTATAAAGCTTTGTTTAAGACGAAAGAATACTTGAACCAAGAGATTTATAATGAATTAGCCAGAAAATACCACTGCTCTTCCCATACCATTAAACGATATGTGCTAAGCGTTTAATTCCCTTCAATATTTTGGATAATAAAACGATTTGTTTATTATTTATCCACACCTTGGTTTAAAGTTTGAATTGAGGAGGTGATAGATAGTGAATAATCTAATTATTTCAGAAATTCAAATTATTCCCCTAAGACCTAGTAATGGTTTTGTGGGCCTTGCCAGCTGTTCAATTAACAATCAGTTCTATATAGGCCAAATAGGTATTTATACAGCTCCTAATACTTCGTTAGGTTATCGTTTAACATTTCCTACAAAGAAATTAGCTTCTGGCAAACAAGTACCTTGTTTTTATCCTTATGTAAAACAGGCAGAGGAAATTGTTACCAAAGCTATAGTGGCTAAATACCTCGAATTGATGGATAACTTTCATTCTGTGGATTGTTAAAGTGAAGGAATAGTGATTATGTCAAAAAGGAAAAGGTATGTGCATTTTGCGCCCATATTTAAAGATGTTTTTGATAAGCCAGAATGGAGAAGATTAAGTGATTCTACAAAAGTAATCTACTTACATCTGAAACTCGGATATACAGGCAGTAATAATGGGGAAATCACTCTTCCATATTCATCTTTGAAGGATTGTTTTTCCTCTGCAACATTCTCTAAAGCGATCAAAGAATTAACTACAAAAAATTGGATTGTAGTTACGGATGCTGGGGGTCTATTCAGAAGATGTTCTAAGTATAAGCTTACATTAATTCATGATCGAGTTTTTAATAAGTAACAGATGGCTATATATAAATAGTCTTTAGAAATTAAAGTTGAGAAAAACCATAAATACTCTAAACAGCTTCAAAAATTAAAGCTATTGATAGGGCAAATTTTTTGTATAGCTTTGTAAATTGATGTTGTTAGTTTCAAAAATTAAAGTTGAATTTGGGATAATAGAATGGAAAACTCCCTCAAAAGTATAAATGATATTGCAGTGTTATTAAACGTCGAAGTATCAACGATTTATTCATGGGTTCATACAAGAAGAATCCCTTATTATAAGTTGGGTAGGCTTATCAAATTTAGTCCTAAAGATATTGAAAGATGGCTTCAAGAAAAGAAGGTGATGGAAAGATAAAATTTTAATCAATCAATTTTGAAGGGGTAGTTTTAAGTGCTTTAGCAAGTTTTTCAAGTAAGGAGAGACCTACATTAGGTGTATTTCTACCTTCGATCTTTTGGATATATTTATATGCAATGCCGCTTTGTTCAGAAAGTTGTTCTTGTGTCAAATTGAGTTTTTCTCGAAGTTTTTTAACATTATTTCGTAGGATTTCGGGGGTATTCATACACCCTATTATAGTTAGGTGAATAAATATTGACACCCAACAATCGTTGGGTGTATATTTTGACTATGGCAAGAATCTTTCAAAGAGGCAATATGTGGGGTATAGATTACAAAGCCAACGGGATCCGAAAAAGAGAAATAGTTGGCCCAAATAAGGCTATTGCCCAAATTGCTTTAAAGAAGAAACAAGTTTTAATTGCTGAAAACAAGTTTTTGGATATTAAACGACTTCCAAGAATGAAATTTACAGAGCTTGCCGACAAGTATATTGAGCTTTACTTAAAGCCAAATCGACCAAACTGGCATAAAGCTGAAGATCATAACATTAGACACCTAAAATCTTTTTTTGGCGATCGGTATATTACCGATATTACAGCCATTGATGTAGAGAGGTTTCGACTTGAAAGGCTGAAATGTGTAGGAAAGAATAGCGTTAATAAGAATACGGCCTGTTTACGAGCAATGTTTAATAAGTCTATAGAATGGAAGCTGTTTGAAGGTCGAAATCCGGTCTCTGGAATCAAATTTTATAAGCTAGACAATAAAAGGCTCAGATTTCTTGAGAAAGAGGAAATAGGACGCCTTTTAAGCCATTGTGAAGGGCATTTGAGAGACATTGTTGAGTTTGCAATTAACACAGGGATGAGAAGAGGGGAGATATTTAATCTAAAGTGGCATGATGTTGATTGGACTAATGGTATTATTCATATTTTGAAAACTAAAAACAGTGAAAAGAGAGAACTTCCTGTTAATGAGACGGTTCGTAATATCCTAATCAGAGTAAAGAGAGATCCTAATTCACCGTATGTTTTTATGAGTTTTGACGGTAAACCGTTCGTTGATATTAAGAAATCGTTTCATACTGCCTTAGTGAAAGCTGGCATAGAGAACTTCCGTTTCCATGATTTGCGTCACACCTTTGCGTCCCAACTTGTTATGGCAGGTGTAGACTTATTGACTGTTAAGGAACTTCTAGGCCACAAGAAGATTGAAATGACTCTCCGATATTCTCACCTTAGTTGTGATCATAAAAAGCGTGCGGTAAAGGCTTTAGATGGCCTAAATGGCACAAATTTGGCACCATCAACACCTACTCAACCATTAACTATAGAAATACCAGATAGTTGCGTAACTGTTTAATCAGGTCGCCAGCCTGAGGGTCGATATAAAATGTTAGTAGAAACGACATAAAAGTCATCTAAAAGTAGATTTATTAAGGTAAATTAAATCGTTTATTCATTTAATTTTCATCTTATTTTTAGTGTTCTTTTGATATAAAAAGTTGACAACTTTTACTTGACAGATTTAACAGCATGATAGAATATAATCGCTTCCTAAGACATCAATTTAGCTGAATTTACATGTTCATGTCTCTTAAATTCTATCCAATTCGTTTTTTTTATCAAAAAATGTTACTCTTTTTGAGGGGCTAATTTAGACTTTTTTGTATTATTTAAAGTATTGAAATCTTAACCATCCCTGTGGTTTCGACCGCAGGGTGCGGGGCTACGAAAGTAGCCCCTGCTCATTTATGCCCCCTGTAAAAACTAGTATTTATATTGATGGATTTAACCTTTACCATAGGAGTTTAAAAGATACTCCCTACAAATGGCTTGATTTTAAGTCATTGTTCTCTAAAATCCTTCCTCCTCATAGAAATGAAATTAATCATATAAAATATTTTACTTCACCTGTTTCTGCTCTTGAAGATGTACATAGACCTCAAAGACAAGATGCTTACATTCGTGCACTAAAAGCTTATATACCAGAGATCGAAATTTATTGGGGGAGATTTCAAACTCATCCTAAAAGCATGCCTAAAGCCAATCCTGATTATCCTACTACTTCAAGTGATGTTTATTTAAGAGATGCCAAAGGAAACTTGATTTATGACAGAGTAGTGAGAGTAGAAGAAAAAGGATCAGATGTTAATATAGCCATGCATCTTTTAAATGATGCATGGCTAAATCAATATGGTTGTGCAGTATTAGTTTCTAATGATAACGATATTGCGGGTGCATTAACTTTATTAGAGAAATACCATCCTAAAAAGATTCGAGGTCTAATTACACCATTTTGTGCTGCTAGTTTAAGAGCGTCTTTATCATCCAAGCCCTTAAATCCTGATCATTTGTTAACTCCTGCGAAAGATTTGATTGATAACGTCAATTTTGTCAGACAAATGCGAGAAGGGGTTCTTAGGGATTCCCAACTCCCTGATATTATTCCAGGAACAACAATTCATAAACCTATAGATTGGTGTTGTGGCAGAGTTTCTAAATATCCATTCCAGAAAGAGGGATTAGATTTTGATCTTATAATACCAAAATGTATTCAAAAAGGTTATGTAACGAGCGACTATCAAGTAGATTTAGGATTTCTTACAGTAGATCAGGAATTTAAAGGATGGTTTCCTCAATACAATAAAAGTCATTTCAATCAAATACAGTCACTTTTACATTTATTTCGTAGCTATCGTGAGTCTTAAATGAACGTTGACCAAATAACTAATATAGCGATCAAAATTCAACAATTAGGTGATAAAGCTGACTTTACTCTATTAGTTGCAATTATAGGTGCTATTGCAGCCATTGCTGCTGCCATTGTAGCAGGTATTTTTGCATACAAGGTGAATCAGAGTAATACACAGCATCAGAAACAATGGGCTTATATTAATAAGAGAAGTCTTTTAATAGATCATGCAGTCGATACTGTTATAAAGATGATGTATACAAAATTATTGATTTGCGATCACAATTCTCAACCTGCAAAGGATAATTTCTTTTCGCTTCAGAAGGATGCACTTTTGATTGAGAGTCATTTAATTGTTTATGGTGCACAGAAGATCGCAGAAGCATTAAATGATATAAAGACAGATATAGTCCAATGTCCAGATAAAGAATTTCGTAATCAATGGGCATCAATTTATAGTAAGGGGACTGGATATTTAGATCAATGTCGTCAATTTCTGGGAAATGATTTAGGGAAAGATTATACGAAATTCTCAAAAGAGCTTACAGCTTCACCGCCGCCAGCTGTTGAATTTGTACCTAAAACTGTTACTGCAAATACAGCAAGTAGTTTATCTATTCAACAAATAGAAAAATGGCACAAATCTGGCACATAATTTATTGGCATCTTGTAAGTTGAGTAGCATGAAAGGTTAGAAAAGCGATCCTGTCACTCATAACCTGCATCTTAATGGTCAGGGGTATCATCTTTGGTATGATTTTATCAAAAGTGAATTATCTGATGATCAAGAGTAAAAACTTATAAAGTTATCATTTTCAGATGGTGACTCCTATGATTCTTAAGTAGAATTGTAGGAGTTTTTCATTATTAACCTAAAGGTGAAAGGGTATCTATGGACAAATTCATATGTTTAATTACAGCCGGAGCAATAGGTACTCTTGCAAGATATGGGATTGCATCTGCCATATATTTACGTATGGGAAGAGATTTTCCCTATGGGACTTTATTGGTTAATCTTATTGGATGCTTCTTAGCTGGATTCTTTGATGCCTTTTTAAATGAGAAATTTGCATTAAGTCCGACGCTGCGGCTTTTCTTGCTGACAGGTTTCTGTGGAGCTTTTACTACTTTCTCAGCATTGATCCTAGACTCTTCGAATTTGGCCAGAGATGGCGAATTCTTTAAAGCTTTATTAAATGTGGTTATTAGTTGTGTTATTGGATTTATTATCTTTCGGTTAGGTGGAATGTTAGGAAAAATAATATAAAACAGAGGGAATTCTATATAGTTTACGGCTAGTTCAATGGTGCTCAATTAAAAACCATCAGGAAGTCATCACACTTGTGGTATTTAGGGTGTTCTCTGTGGTCTATCTTAAGGAAGATTTAAAAAATAGTAGATTATTCGTTTTCTCGTTTAATATCTACAGAGAGAATCTGGTCGCCTCTAATTCTGACATGGACTGCAATAGGGGCACAGCAGACCGTGCAATCAACCACAAAATACTGGTTATTTCCGCCTGTTAAATCAATGGGGATTTCATTGCTTTGGGAGCAGTAAGGGCAATAGAAATGTTCAAATTCTTCTAAAGACATGGCTTATTGTAGCATCGTGTTTTGTTTGTAGCCAAAATGTTTTTCCTGTAGTACACTTGGGGCTCTTATGGCACTCATTAGTTTGCAAGAAATCACATTGGCCTTCGGTGGCCCTCTATTATTTGAGAAACTAAGCCTGCAATTAGAACCAGGTGAGCGGGTTGCTTTACTTGGCCGAAATGGCGTAGGTAAAACAACTCTCATGAAAGTAATGGCAGGCCAAATTGAAATTGATGGCGGAGAGATTGTTTTTCAAAAGAACATTAAAGTCACTCATCTTCCCCAAGAAGTCCCCAATGATATTAAAGGAACTGTTTTTGATATTGTTTTTGCAGGGCTTGGCGCTCGTGCCAAAATATTGAGTGACTACCACCATATTACCCACCGTTTACATACCGAACATACACCTCAATTAATTCAAGAGTTAGATCGCTTGCAAGGAGAGCTAACTAAGACCAATAGTTGGGATTTAGATGCAGAAGTAGAGTATGTGCTTACCCAGATGAAGTTAGATGGAGAAGCAGATTTTGAGAAGCTTTCGGGTGGACAGAAAAGGCGTGTTTTATTAGCACGTGCCTTGGTTATCAAACCGGAAGTATTGCTTCTAGATGAGCCTACCAACCATTTGGATATCGATACAATCAATTGGCTGGAAGAATTTTTAAAGACTTATCCCGGTACCCTATTCTTTGTCACTCATGACCGTATGTTTATGACTCATTTAGCCACTCGAATCATTGAGCTAGATCGTGGCAAGATTTTAAATTGGTCTTGTGATTACCAGACATTTTTAGAACGTAAGAAAATGGTCCTTGAAATTGAGTCCGCTCAACGAGCAGACTTTGATAAGAAATTAGCGGAAGAAGAAGTATGGATTCGTAAAGGGGTCAAAGCCCGTCGTACTCGTAATGAAGGGCGAGTTAAGGCCCTTGAACGTCTCCGCGAGGAAAAAAAGAGTCAGCGCCAACTGATCGGTAAAGCTCGAATTCAAGCTCAGGAAGCTGAAAATTCTGGTCATTTAGTTATTAAAGCTGCTCATTTAGGATTTAGTTATGGAGATCACAACATTATCCGCGACTTTTCAACTCAGATTATGAGGGGCGATAAGATTGGTGTGATTGGTGCTAATGGAACAGGAAAGACCACATTGCTACGTATTTTGTTGGGCCAATTGGAACCTCAAAAGGGTAAGGTCCGTTTGGGGACCAATCTTGAAGTCCTTTATTATGATCAATTGCGTGAACAATTAGATGAAGATAAAACTGTAATTGAGAATGTCTGTAAAGGTGGAGATACCGTAACGATCAATGGAAAGCCCAGACATATTATCGGATATTTGGAAGATTTTTTATTTACTCCTGATCGAGCTAGGACACCTGTTAAAGTTCTTTCCGGTGGAGAACGCAATCGTTTATTTTTGGCAAGACTCTTTACTAAGCCTTCCAACTTCTTAGTCATGGATGAACCCACTAACGATCTTGATATCGAAACGCAGGAACTTCTAGAAGAACTTCTCATGGAGTATAGCGGTACAATTATTTTAGTTAGTCACGACAGATCGTTCTTAAATAATGTTGTAACATCAACCATTGTTTTAGAAGGCCAAGGTGAGATTTATGAATATGCAGGGGGATATGACGATTGGCTTGATCAGAAGAAGCTTAAAGAAAAGCCACAGCCCATTAAATCTCAAACATCAAAAGTAAAAACTGAGCAACCCAAGTCAGAAAAAAAGATTTCATATAATGAAGAAAAAGAGTTAGAGAGTCTTCCTGCTAAGATTCAAAGACTTGAAGAAGAACAAATGAAGCTGCATACCATGTTTGCGGATAGTTCCTTTTATCAAAAGTCTCCTCAAGAAATTGCCAAAACCCAACAGCGTTCAGAAATCCTTGCCCAAGAATTGCTTGAAGCTTACGAACGTTGGGAATATTTAGCCAGCCTTTAAGAAACTCCTTCTTATCTAAATTCATCTTGTCTTCATCTTAATTTTGGTAAATTTAATTATAGATAAGGTAGAGACGCAAGATCTTACGTCTCCACCTAACAAAAACAGGAGGTCAAAATGAATAAACCAAAAATTCAAGATGATCGAGTAGTTTGGCTCTATGAAGAACTAGAAGAAGATTTTTTAACAGGAAAGAACCAAGAGTTCTCTAATGATATTTGGGAAGATGATGAATAATTAAGACAAGCGGCCTATAAAGGGGGCATTATTTTATGATAGGGCGCATTGAATTCTTTTTAAGAAAATTAAGAAGATTCTTTAGTCGAAGTTACTGGGTCATTCGTTTATTAGGTCTTTCCTCATTGAGCTCAGCGCCTCAGGAATCAGGCCTTGTGATGGTCCAGATTGATGGACTATCAAAAAATCAATTTGATAAAGCCTTACAAAAGAAAAGAACACCATTTTTAAGTTCTTTGTTAGCCAAAGAACATTATGTAGAGCATGTCTTCTATTCAGGTTTGCCTTCCAATACACCCGCTGTTCAAGCAGAAATTTTCTATGGCATTAAAGGATGCGTTCCCTCATTTAGTTTTATGGACCGTCAAACAGGACAAAACGTTAAGATGTTTGATGCGTCCTATGTTGAAAAATTTCAAAAGAAACTAGAACAACAGGCAACTGGGATACTGACAGGTGGAAGTGCTTACAGCAACATTTTTACAGGTGGAGCAAAAGAAGGCCATTTTTGTTTTGCTCAATTAGGATGGGGAGGGGTTATGCATGCCACTCGTCCATGGGTTCTTCCTTTTTTAATTCTTCTGTATATCGACATTTTTATCAAGACTTTCTTATTATTAATCATTGAATTCTTCGTCGCTATTTTTGAATGTATTAAGGGCACTATTTCAGGAAGAATATTCTCAGAAGAACTGCGTTTTGTTTGGCTGCGAGTACTGGTTTGTGTTTTTTTAAGAGAAGTCATGGTTGCAGGAGTATGCATTGATATTATGAGAGGTCATCCTGTTATTCATTTAAATTTTTTAGGTTATGATGAACAAGCCCATTGCCGAGGACCCTTTTCTCGCTATGCCCACTGGGCATTGAAAGGTATTGATAATTGTATTAGACGTATTGACCGTACAACCAAGCAAACAGAGTTTAGACAGTATGATTTATGGGTTTACTCAGATCATGGACAGGAAAGAACCACTCCTTATTTCATTGAATATGGAATTACTATTGAAGATGCTGTACAGAAATTGTTTGGTTCCACATCAATTCCCGCATCTTTTAAGAGCTCTCATTCCACAGATTTTCATAGTCATTCAAGGCTTTTGAAAAAAAGAAAGATTACTGCGGTTCAGGTAGAAACACCTTCTAATCAGGCTATTGATTTTCTATCTCAGGAAGCAATTGTGACCGCTATGGGCCCTTTAGGGCAGATTTATGTAAAAAAGAAAATGGAATTAAAGGAATTTGAGTTCTTTGCTCGCAAGCTAGTTGATGATCTAAAGATCCCTTTAGTCATGATGAAAGGTCAAGACAATCAAGTGATTGCCCATACACCCCATGGACGTTTTGTTCTACCTAATCAAATCAAAGAAGTATTTGGGGAAGATCATCCATTTTTAGAAGAGTTTAAAGAAGATGTGATTCGGATATGTCATCACCCCAATGCTGGTGAATTTGTTATTGCTGGGTGGAGTAAGGGTCAACCCTTAATAAGTTTTCCATTGGAATATGGAGCCCATGCAGCTATGGGAGCGGATGAAACTAGAGGTTTTGCTCTTCTTCCTCTTGATGTTCCTCTTGAGAATAGAAATAAGAAATATGTGCGTCCAGTTGATCTTCACGAGGCAGTTAAGAAGCATTTAAACAAGAAGGATAATCCATTTATCTTTGTAAAAAATAGTATTGCTCAAGGAGAAGCTTTACGAATCATGAGCTATAACGTTCACGGCTGTCAGGGAATGGATGGATTTATCTCCACCGAACGCATTGCTCGAGTGATTGCCCGGCATAGTCCCGATATTATTGCATTGCAAGAATTAGATGTGGGCCGTCTGCGTTCTAGAAAAATGGATCAAGCTCGCAGAATCGCAGATTATTTGGAAATGAAATATCATTTTCATTCAGTTTTTTTTCAAGAAGAAGAGCAGTATGGAAATGCGCTTTTAAGTCGATACCCGCTTACATTAATCAAAAAACAAGCTTTACCTATTCTTCCTCATGGTAAGAGAAATGAGCCTAGAGGTGCCTTGTGGGCACTTATGGAGTTTCAAGGCAGGCAAATATATATTGTGAATACCCATTTAAGTATATGGCCCCGAGAAAGAGTTTTGCAAACCAAGGCTTTATTGGCAGAAAAGAAGCTAGTAGATCCAAGTGAAAATAGTCCCATTATTTTGTGTGGAGATTTTAATGCCACGCCTGGTTCTGCGGTATATAAAAGAATCTGTGAAAAATTTAAAGACAGTCAAACTTTATTACAAGGGCAGCAACGGCAGTATACATGGTTTGGTAGCTATCCTTTAGCTCAGATAGATCATGTTTTTGTGACATCTCATTTTCAGATTCAGAGTGCTTCTGTATCTAGAACGAGTCTTGACAAGGTTGCCTCCGATCACCTTCCTCTTCTTATTAACCTTAAGATTATTTAATTCTGTCTTCATCTTCACTTAATGCGTCCCATGTTATTTTTGTAGTGGAGGATAAAAGAGTGAATATGAAGGGGGTTATAAATGGATAGCAAAGAAGTTTTATACGAATGTCAAAGTTGTGGAGCAACATCCACTGGACCAGTGACATGTTGTGGAAGACCTATGAAAAAGAAAGCAAGTTAAATAAAGGAGTTTGAAATGACCAAAATGAAATCATTAAATGATGTATTTGTCGAAGAATTAAGCGATTTATACAGTGCTGAACAGCAATTAGTGAAAGCTCTTCCTAAGATGGTAGAAGCTGTCACATCACCGAAGTTAAAAACAACGATCGAGGGGCATTTAGAAGAGACAAGAAATCAAGTCGCCCGTTTAGAAGACATTTTTGCCACATTAGGATTGAAACCACATGGCATCACATGCAAAGCCATGAAAGGCTTGATTGAGGAAAGTGAAGAAGTGATCAAAAAGTCCGATAAAGGAGCTGCTCGTGATGCTGCTATTATTGGTGCAGCCCAGCGGGTAGAACATTATGAAATTGCTGGTTATGGGACAGCTCAGTCGCATGCTTCTTTATTAGGCCAGGGACAAATCAAAGAATTATTGAGTGAAACGTTAGAGGAAGAAAAGGGGGCCAACAGCCATCTTAACGATTTAGCAGAAGGTTCTATTAATTCATTGGCTATGAATGCAGCCTAACAACGGGGAGAAAGATCTATGAATGTTAGAAAAGCGTTTCCTATTTTGGTAATGATTGGTTTGATGACGGTGGCAGTTTATGCCATGCCTACTATGGATGATCAAATTGAGTCTTCCTTTAAGAATTCCTATGTATATAGAAATTACCTTAAAGATGATTCCATCACAATTAAATCAACTGCCGGGGTCGTTCAATTAAGTGGTCAGGTGGCAGATGAACATCATAATTCTCTGGCAGAAGAAACGGCAGAGGAAATAACAGGAGTACAGCGTGTGAATAATCAATTGGTTGTGATCAATAAACATCCTAGTGAAAGTCAGGATGTCTGGATTGCAATGAAAATAAAATCATCACTCTTGTTTCATCGAAGTGTAAGCGCACTGAGGACTCATGTAGATGTTAACCAGGGAGTTGTTACTTTAACTGGGACAGCAAATAGTCAAGCAGAAAAAGAGCTTGCTTCTGCTTATACTAAAGATATTGATGGAGTCAAGAGTGTAATCAATGAAATGATGGTTGATGAGAAGTCTCAAAAAGATCAACGTGATTTAGATGAAAAGGTTGATGACGCATCCATAGTTGCACAAGTCAAAATGACATTGTTGTTTCATAGCTCCACAAGTGCCACTGGTACCAAAGTACAGAGTAAAGATGGGGTAGTGACCTTGAAAGGTAAAGCCAAGAATCAAGCTGAGAAAGATTTGGTCAGTAAATTGGTTGGTGACATACGAGGTGTTAGATCTGTTAATAATGAAATGGATGTTGTTTAAAAAATGAGAGGGACATATGAAAAAATTAATTATGGGAATTATCGCAGGAACTTGTGCAATCTCTTTGATTGGTTGTAATACTATGAAGGGTGCAGGTCAAGATGTTGAGAACACAGGAAAAAACATCAAACAAACAGTTGAAAAGAACGATTAAATTAAATAAGGAGGAGCATATGCTAAGTTGGTCAATCAGTTTTATTATCGTAGCAATCGTAGCAGCATTTTTTGGATTTGGGGGGATTGCTGGTACGGCAACCGATATTGCCAAAGCCCTCTTTGTAGCATTTATAGTATTATTTTTTGTTTCCTTACTTTTAGGCCGCCGCGTGCCGCCAGCAGTATAGAAAGGACAATTCTATGTTGAGATGGGCTTTATTCTTTTTTATCGTAGCTCTTATTGCTGGTCTACTCGGGTTCACGGGGATTGCAGGAGCTTCCTTAGGTATAGCCAAAGTTTTATTTTTTATATTTTTGGTTCTATGCGTGGCAGCTCTTGTGCTCGGTATGTTTGTAACTCTCTGATGAGGCTTTTAAAGGGGGACATATGAATGAACCTATTGAAAAAACAACAGAGACGAGCCGATTCGTCAGTGAAGGAAACCCGAATACTGACAAAATTGTTGAGACAGTGCGTTCTTTGACTCCGGAAGATCAGAAAATGATCGGTGACGTGCAGGAAGCCATCCGAAAAGAACACTCTATTGCGGATGGCTCACGTCACATTCAAGTCACGGCCCACGCAAGCATTGTCACTCTAAATGGAAATGTATTATCCGAAAAGGATAAGATGACCATAGGTGACAAAGCCGCGGCCGTGGCTGGTTTTGGTCATGTTAAAAACGAACTGAAAGTGGTGGAGAGCCCATGATAGATAAATTCTGGGGATTTATTTTGACGCGCCTGGCTAAAGCGCAAGGATTTTTGGATCCCCGTGTGGTCTTCTCCCAATTACAAAAATTTTCTCGCCCTTCTGAAGTATGGGTTCCGGCGGAACTTTTGCGTTCAGGTATGGTGTTACAGGCGCGAGGTTTGATTAATAGCCAAGCTATCCAACATAATCTCGACTGGATATGGCCATTTTGGGTAAACCGTCAATTCGATCCTAAAGATGTCGCCTTCATCCCTCGAGCATTTAATATTACTCATATCAATTTAAGTCATCGTAATTGGACTGCAGTTGGTGTTCCCGATTGCTCAGATTATGTACTTGTCGATCCTCGAGGATTAGTGACGCCTTTGTTTGATGGATGGTCTTTAGATGCATGGATTATAAGAAATAATGAGGGGACAAATTTAATTCCTGCTCGATTAGATCATGTTTATCACCAAATTCGCTTAGATAGGAATTTACAAATTATAACTTTCTCGACTTTAGATGGGATGTCATTACGAGCCTGTGTTGAGGTCAATATTGATTCTTCTATTCCTACATGTAAGATCATCTATGAGGCCCAAGCTCCTTTTAGCGCATCATTATTTATTTGTATAAGACCTTATAACCCTGAAGGAGTCAGTTTTATTAACAGCATCGAACGATTGCTCAAGGAAGAAGGATGGCATATTAATAATCAAATAGATGTGACTTTGAAGAGTGAACCATGGGGTTACATTTTTTCTAATTACCAATTAGGAGATATTCTTACTCAATTTTCTTCGTCATCTTTAAATGAAATTCCCCATGAACAAATGAAAGTCAATTGCTCTGTTGGTATGGCTACCTCAGCTGCAATTTATAAGTTATTACCTCATCGTTCCCAAGAAGTGACTGTTGAAATTCCTTTGGCAAAAGAACCAATCAAGCTTACATCAACCTGGTCAGATCATCTGCAAGGTAGTTGTGTATTAAGAATTCCTGATAAGTTTCTTCAATCACTTTACGAGACGGCATTAATTACTCTTATTTTGCATACTCCAGGTGATGTTTACCCAGGGCCTTATACATATAAACGATTTTGGTTTAGGGATGCATCTTTTATCTTGTATGCAATGCTGGCATCTAATTTAACTAGGAATGTGGAGAAAATACTTCTGTCTTACCCTAAACGACAGACACCGCTTGGCTATTTTAAATCTCAAGATGGAGAATGGGATTCCAATGGTCAGGCGCTTTGGATTATGGAACGTTATTGCTCCATGACAGGAAAATCCGTGCCTGACGAATTATTAAAGAGTATTGAGATGGGAGTTGAGTGGATTAAAAGTAAACGTGTTAAAACAGGAAAATCTTCGGGGCATGAAGGTCTTCTTCCTGCTGGATTTAGCGCAGAACATTTTGGGCCTAGTGATTTTTATTATTGGGACGATTTTTGGTCAGTCTCCGGATTGCATGCAGCAGCCTTATTATTAAAGGAAAAGAATTGGGAATTGGCCAATAGCATTGAAAATGAAGCATTTGATTTAAGAAATGCGATTGAAACGAGTCTCAAAGGAGTAGAAGCCCATCTTGAAGAAGATGGTATTCCTGCCTCACCTTATCGAAGAATGGATCCTGGTGCCATTGGTTCTCTAATAGCCAGTTACCCTTTACAGTTTTATGCTCCTGATAATAAGCATATTAAGGCTACAGTAGAGTATTTGATCAAAAATCATCTATATAATGGTGCTTATTACCACGAAATGAGCCATTCCGGCATTAATGTGTATTTGACTTTACATATTGCTCAAGTCTTGCTTCGTGCTGGAGATCCCCGTTTCTTTGACATGGTTCAGAAAGTGGCAGAACTAGCCACTCCTACAGGCCAATGGCCTGAAGCTATTCATCCTCAAAGCAAAGGCGGTTGTATGGGGGATGGACAGCATGTTTGGGCTGCAGCTGAATGGGTCATGATGCTGCGTAATATGTTTGTTCGTGAGGAAGAAAAAGAAAAGACACTGATCTTATGTTCAGGCATTCCCCATACGTGGCTTGAAAAAGATCAGCATTTATTCTTTGGACCAACGCTGACTGTCTTTGGTGATATTTCTGTGACTATTGAATGTAAAGAAAGTATAAAAATTTCATGGAAAGCTAATTGGCACAACAAAGCTCCTAGAATAGAAGTGCATTTGCCTGGATTTTCAGTAATACCTATTGAAAATGGAATAACGACAGTTGAAATTAACACGCAACAACAAGAGAGTCATTCATGAATATCTTAATGGTAACCAATACATACAAACCTCTCTTGGGTGGTCTTGAGAAATCCGTAGAGTCTTTTGCCACAGAATTTCGAAAACGTGGACATCGTGTCATTATTGTTGTTCCTGAGTATGAGGGAATGGTCCCAGAGGAAGATGTTGTAAGAATTCCAGCTTTTAAAAATTTTAATGGAACTGATTTTTCGATTCAATTGCCTATTCCGGGTGTTTTAAGTGAAATGTTGGAAAATTTTAAACCAGACATTGTGCATTCCCAGCATCCATTCTTGGTGGGGGATACGGCTTTAAAAATCGCTTCAAAATTTAATATTCCTCTGGTGTTTACTCATCATTCTCTTTACGAAGAAAATGTTCATTACATTCCAGGAAATGAGAAAGCTTTGAAACAATTTGTTATTGAATTGTCAACGGGGTATGCCAATCTTGCAGATCAAGTCTTCGCTCCTAGTCAGAGTGTGGAGAAGTTGATTAAAGAAAGAGGGGTTGAAAGTCCTATTGCTGTTGTTCCGACGGGGATATACGTAAAACAATTTACTAGGGGTGCTGGGAAATCTTTTCGCAAGAAACATAACATCCCCGCAGATGCTTTTGTGGTTGGCCATTTGGGAAGGCTTGCTCCAGAGAAGAACTTAGAATTTGTGTCTAAAGCTGTTTTTCAATTTTTGAAGACGAATCCCAAAGCTCACTTTATGATTGCAGGAAAAGGTCCTTTAGAGGAAACCATTCAAAAACTTGCCATTGATGAGGCAGTACAAGATCGTTTGCATATGGTTGGAATATTAGCAGGTAAAGATAAGGTGGATGGTTATCATGCCATGGATGTGTTTGCATTTGCTTCTCAAAGTGAGACGCAAGGCTTGGTCTTAACGGAAGCCTTAGCTTGCAAAGTTCCTATTGTCGCGATTGATGCTCCAGGAGTCAGAGAAGTCTTGACGGATCAAGTTAATGGTCGTTTACTCGCTCAAGAGAATATTGAGGAATTTGTCGCTGCACTTAAATGGGTCAGTGAACTTTCAGCGGCAGACTTAGCAAAAGTAAGAAAGGAATGCCGCCGCATAGCTCTAACTTTTTCTATGGATTTAATGGTAGAAAGAGCTCTGTCTCACTATTCTTCACTTGCTGTTCGTCATGGTTTTATTCGCCGCCCTAGTGAAGAAAGCAGGTGGGCACAAACACTGCGTATGATGCAAACACAAGGAAATTTAGTTAAGAATTTGACTAAAGCAGCAAGTGTACTCATTTCGAACACTTTGCAGAAAGAGAGTCCAAGTGAAAGCGTCTGATCTATTTGTGAAATGTTTAGAAAATGAAGGAGTTAAATATATCTTTGGAATTCCTGGTGAAGAGACTGAGGACATTTTATTTTCTTTGGAGAAATCTAAGATCAAATTTATCCCTACTCGTCATGAACAGGGTGCTTCTTTTATGGCTGATGTATGGGGAAGAGTTTCTGGACAGGCAGGAGTGTGTCTTTCAACCTTGGGTCCTGGTGCGACCAATTTGGTGACGGGAGTGGCTGATGCTAATTCAGACAAAAGCCCTGTCGTAGCAATTTCGGCACAAGCGGGATTGACGCGTCTTTATAAGGAAAGCCATCAGTATTTAAATTTATTTGAATTATTTCGTCCAATCACAAAATGGAACACCACCATCGCAAGTCCTCATGTCATTCCTGAAGTTGTCAGAAAAGCATTTAAAATGGCTGAAAGCGAAAAACCTGGAGCAACGCATATCGAATTTCCTGAAGATATTGCAGGACAAGAGACGGAAGGAAAGCCTATTGCTGCAATTCGGGTGCGAAGGCCTGATCCAGATACCCAGGCAGTTTCAGATGCGATTGATATTCTTAAGAAGGCCAAATGCCCTCTGATTATTGCTGGAAATGGGGCTGTTCGCAAACCTTGTTCCGAGCAAATGATTGCTTTTGCTAAGAACTATAATATTCCTGTGGTCCATACATTTATGGGCAAGGGGACATTATTGGATAGTATGCCCCAATCCTTATTTACTTTTGGATTTGGTTTTCGAGATATTGTAATGGATGCGATTGATCAAGCAGATGTCGTCTTAGCTATCGGCTACGACATTGCCGAATATGCTCCTGATAAATGGAATCCTAATAAAAGCAAAAAGATTATCCATATCGATTTTCTTCCATCTGAAGTCTATGCGCATTATCAACCTGTTGTGGAAATTGTGGCAGATATTGCTGCCACATTGAAAGATTTGAATCATAAATTTTCTTCAGAAGGAAAGCATTTCGATGACAATTGGTATATACCCGTACGTCAGAGAATCATTAAGGATATTGCAGGGTATGACCCAAAGAAAGGTTCTTTTACAGTTCCTGGAGTATTAAATATTCTCAATGAAGTTATGCAAAGAGACGATCTTCTAATTAGTGATGTAGGAACTCATAAAATATGGATCGCTAGAAATTTTTCTGCCACTTGTCCTAATGGCTGCATTATTTCCAATGGTTTAGCTAGTATGGGAATTGCTTTGCCAGGTGCAATTGCAGCTTCTCTTCATAATCCTGAGCGTCGAATCGTTGCTGTCATGGGAGACGGCGGTTTTCTTATGAATTCTCAGGAATTAGAGACAGCAAAACGCTTGAATGTCGGCTTTATTGCTATTGTATTTAATGATAATGATTATGGATTAATTAGCTGGAAACAACAGATGAGTAAAGGACGGACGACAGGAACTAAAATCACCAATCCTGATTTCAAAATGTACGCCCAAAGTTTTGGTATCAAATCTTATATTCCAAAGAGCGCTAGTGAATTTAAGAAACAAATATTAAATTCTTTGAAAAAAAGAGAACTATGTATTTACGAAATCCCAGTGAATCCGAGAGTTAATAATGAGTTAATTACCAAGCTTAATGCGATGAAGAGGGGGAGATAATATGAAGTCTATTGATCCAACAACTGGGCAGGTCATTAAAACATACCAAGAGCATTCGCTGGAAGAGTGTATCAATATTGTTCATCAAGCAGAATATGCTTTTCAATCATGGAGAAGGCTTTCTTTAGAAGAACGTTCAGAGAAAATGAGGCAAATGGCGGTCTTTCTACGACGAGACAAAGGGTTCTTTGCAGGGTTGATGGCTCAAGAAATGGGTAAGCCTTTAAAGCAGGGTGAAGGTGAGATTGAAAAGTGTGCCTGGGTCTGTGAATATTTTGCTGATGAAGCAAAGAATTATTTGGCAGATGAAATAGTTAAAACAGATGCGAAGCAAAGTTATATTCATTATGAACCATTGGGAGTCATTTTGGCTGTGATGCCATGGAATTTTCCTTTTTGGCAGGTTTTTCGTTGCGCTGCACCAATATTAATGGCAGGAAATTCCATTGTGCTTAAGCATGCCTCTAATGTGTGCGGTTCAGCTCTTGCTATTGAGAATCTTTTTAAGTTAGGCGGATTTCCTGATGGACTTCTGCGCAGTGTATTTATCAATAATGAAAAGGTGCAGAAGGTCATTGAGGAGCCTTTGATTAGAGCTATTACAGTTACAGGAAGTCTAGGCGCAGGGCAAGCAGTTGCATCAAAAGCAGGGGCGATGGTTAAGAAATGCGTGTTGGAGTTAGGAGGAAGCGATCCTTATATTATTTTAGAAGATGCTAATTTAAAGGAAGCAGCAGAAACGTGTGCTTCATCTCGTATGATCAATGCAGGACAAAGTTGTGTGTCTGCTAAACGTTTCATAGTAGTTAAGTCCGTTCAGGAAGAGTTTACAAATTTATTTATTGCGAATATACGCAAGCAAAAGATGGGGGCTCCTATGCAGGAAGGAGTCACCTTAGGACCTTTGGCGCGTCACGATCTAAGGGATCAGCTTCATAAACAAGTTCAAGAATCAATTAAGAAAGGTGCACGTCTTTTATTGGGAGGGGAAATACCAGAGGGGCCGGGGGCTTTCTATCCTCCAACTGTCTTAACTGATGTTGCTTTTGATATGCCAGCTTATCACGAAGAGCTTTTTGGACCTGTGGCTTCCATCATTTCAGCATTAGATGAACAAGATGCGCTGCGTCTTGCTAATGATTCTGTGTTTGGGCTTGGAAGTGCTGTTTTTACGAGTGATCTTAAGAGGGGGCAGCACTTGGCAGTAGAATTGCAAGCGGGGTGCTGTTTTGTCAATGAATCTGTTAAATCGGATCCGCGTCTTCCTTTTGGGGGGATTAAACAATCAGGGTATGGACGAGAACTATCTGCATTTGGGATAAGGGAATTCGTCAATGTTAAAACTGTTTATATCGGGGAGGCTTCAAAATGAAAAATATACAAAGAAATCGTAGTTTTAGGTTGTTTCTATTAATGGTGCTTGTGTTTAGTTTTACTACAATTCAATTATTTTCAGGCTGTGCTCATACACAAAAGACAACCACAACTGAGACAACCGTAACAACAGATCATCCAGATACATATTCAGACCAATCGACTACAACGACAACAGATACCACTCAGAGTAATACAGAAGTCAAAGACGAACCACGAGGTGTTGTTGGTAGCCTATTTCACTTCATTGGTTCTGTGATTGCATTTCCATTTAGAGTCATAGGTGGTGCTCTCAAAGGGCTATTTGGTTAAAATGACCTTATAAATGTGCAAAAAGGTGTCAGACACCTTTTTAAATATAAACATCATTAAGTGTGTGGGGGAAATATGGGCGTTAAAATATTGGCTTTTGCAGGCAGTGTTAGACAAGAGTCTTTTAATAGGAAATTGATTAAAATAGCAGTTCAAGAGGCTTCTAAGGCAGGCGCTCAAGTGACATTAATTGAGCTGCGGGATTATTCTCTGCCTTTATTTGATCAAGATTTGGAAGCCTCCGGCGGTTTGCCTGCGAACGCAAAGAAATTAAAAGAGTTATTTAAGAGTCATGATGGCTTATTATTCTCGTGCCCAGAATATAATAGTTCCATAACACCTTTATTTAAAAACACCATTGACTGGGTCTCCCGCAAAGAGGGGAATGAAGAATCCCTTGCGGCTTTTACCGGTAAAACCGCGGCCTTACTTAGCGCCTCCCCCGGCGCTTTGGGAGGCCTGCGGGGCCTTGTTCATGTGCGTTCCATGCTAAGCAATATAGGTGTGATTGTGATGCCTAACCAGGCTGCAGTCAGCAAGGCCGGAGAAGCATTTAATAGCGATGGAACCCTTAAAGACCCAAAACAACTAGATGCAGTTACTAAAGTTGTCCAAGATCTAGTTAAAGCTACCGAGAAATTGAAGTAGAGACAGGTTTTGACGTGTCTCTACAGTAATAGTTAAAAAGGTGTCTGACACCTTTTTATAACTTTCAGCATTATCTTTGCTTTATATGGATTTGTATGGTATACCTTTACCTACAGTTTTACACGATTGGCTTAAGCAGGACGTTTTCCAAAGCAAACAAAGTATAAGAATATACTTCTCCCTCCTTAAACCAACCTAAACAACAATATTCAATATCTCTGCCTTTTTTATGTTAGACATGTAAGCTTTGGGCTAACTAGAAAGATTGCTAAGCAATCTTTGTTAAAAGTATTTTTGGCCGGGTTTACTGAAAGAAAAAAAGGATCAGAAATGATAACAAAAAACAATCATCACGAACACGCTGCACCAGCACCCAATGAAGACAATGGGTTCTTCGGGTTAGGCATTGCTCCTAAAATTCTAGCAATCTTAGAAAAAATCAAGTTCAAGGTTCCAACACCAATTCAAAAGAAAGCTATTCCAATTGCGATCGAAGGCAAGGACGTCATTGGGGTCGCTCAAACAGGAACAGGAAAGACATATTCTTTTTCTATTCCTATGATTCAACAATTAGCTCAAAAAGATGGAGTTGCTTTAGTTTTAGCTCCAACTCGTGAATTAGCTGTTCAAATCGAAGAAGCTGTTCGCATCTTGTCTCAGCCATTTGGCATGAAAACAGCCGTTTTAATTGGCGGTATGCCAATGAGACCTCAGCATGAAGCTCTTCGCCGTCGTCCTCAAATTATCATCGCAACACCTGGTCGATTCATTGATCATATGGAAAACAAAAACATCATGTTATCTAAGGTCAGCATGCTTGTTATTGATGAAGCTGATCGTATGCTGGATATGGGTTTCGCTCCTCAAGTGGATCGAATCTTCAAAAATATTCCTAAAGAACGTCAAACCATGCTTTTTTCAGCCACTATGCCTGCTGAAATCATCCGTATGATTAATGTTCATATGAAGACTCCAATCCACGTAGAAGTGGCTCCTCAAGGAACAACCGCTGAGGGCATCACTCAAGAACTCTACATCGTGAAACATGAATCAAAAATTATACTATTAGACAAAATCTTGTCTCAGCGTCCAGGTTCGGTGCTTTTATTTGCTCGTACCAAGCATGGAGCACATAAGATTGCCAAAGCCATCAAAGAAATGGGACATCGCGTTGCTGAAATCCATTCCGATAAATCTATGTCACAGCGAAAAGAAGCATTAGATGGGTTTAAATCTGGTCGTTACCGTGTTTTAGTTGCAACAGATATTGCTTCTCGTGGAATTGACGTGAGCAAGATCGAAATGGTCATCAACTATGATCTTCCAGATGACATTGAAAACTATGTTCATCGTATCGGACGAACTGGACGTGCCGGTCATAAAGGCCATGCGATTTCTTTTGCCATGCCGGATCAAAGCCGAGATGTGAAAAACATCGAACGTTTGATGAACAAGCAACTTCCGATCATCAAACATCCTGATGTTCCATCAGCAAGTTTTGATAGCCCCCAGAAGTTTTCGTTTAGTTCAAGACGAAGAGGTGGCAGCAGCGGTGGAGGATTCAAACCACGTCGACCATCATCTTCTTCGACACCAAGTCGTCATAGTCGCTCAAGACGATAAGAGTTAGTATTTAAGGGGAGTCAGGTTTGTAAAAACTTGATTCCCTTTTTTATTGGGGAATTTAAACGAATCGGGTTTTATCAATGGCCTTCATGTAAGCGTCTTGTTTGGAGACTTTTTCTGATTTGACTAATTCCATCAGACAATCATCCATCAAAACCATTCCTGCAGCACGATTAATCTGAATTTCATTGCTGAGTTTATTAACTTCACCTGTTTGAATAAGATTGCTAATGGCAGAGGTTTGAATCAAGATTTCATAAGCTCCCCAGCGGCGGCCGCCCTTGATGTCAGGAAGAAGCTGTTGGGCTACAATTGCACTCAAATTATTAGCTAAGACAGTGCGAATCTGATTCTTACGGTTGGCTGGAAAAGTGTCAATGATGCGATCAATTGTTTTAGCCGCACAGTTGGTGTGAAGGGTCGCAAAAACTAAGATTCCCATCTCGCTCGCATTCAATGCCAACTCCATCGTTTCTCGATCTCGCATTTCTCCGACCAGAATAACATTCGCATCACTTTTGATGGCGCTTCTAAGCCCATTGGCAAAACTTTTAGAGTCACGTCCAATTTCACGATGGCAAATGATAGATTTTTTGTTGCGATGCACGAATTCGAGCGGTTCTTCTAGGGTAATGATTTTAAGATTATAGTTCGTGTTAATATAATCAATCAAAGCTGCTAGGGTAGTTGATTTTCCACTTCCTGTTGGACCTGTTACGAAAACTAAGCCTTTTTTAAATTTAGCAAAGTCTTTGATTTTTTCAGGAAGGCTTAATTCTTCGAAAGATCGGATAACTGAAGGGATGAGTCGAAAGATGCATCCTAGTCCAAAGAAATGTCTAAAGTAATTAGCGCGGAATCGGGCTTGTTCGCCTAATTCGTAGGCAAAATCCAAATCTCCATGTTTTTGAAAATATTCCCATTGTTCTGGGCGGGGAAGTTCCGACATTAAAGATTGAAGTTTTTCTTTAGTCAAAACCTCTTCGCTTATAACAGATAAATGACCATTAATACGGGCTTGAGGCTTTTTGCCTTCTTGCAAATGAAGGTCCGAACCTTTTTTTTCAATCAGAATATTAAATAAACTATCTATTTGGGCCATGTTCTTACATCACTAATGTTTGTGGGTTTTTAACGCGTTCTTTTGCTTGTTCCAGCGAGATTTTTCCTTCAGTCAATAATTGTTTGATAGCCGCATCCATAAGAACCATGCCCGCTGCTTTTCCTGTTGCCATGGTATTATTGATTTGGGCAATCCTTCCTTCACGGATAAGATTTGAAACTGGTTGATTAACAATCAAAACTTCATAGGCTGCAACTAAGCCCGTTCCATCTTTGGTTGGAATCAACTGCTGGCAAATAACCCCTCGCAGAGATTCAGAAATCATGTTTCTAATAATAGGTTGCTCATCAGCAGGGAAAGAATCAATGACTCTAGAAATGGTTTGAGCCGCGCTCAATGTATTCATGGTGCCAAAGACCAAATGTCCCGTCTCAGCCGCTGATATGGCCAATTGAATGGTCGTTAAATCGCGTAATTCACTGACCACAATCACATCAGGATCCTCACGCATAGCAGCGCGCAGGGCATTTAATTGATGGTGCGTGTGAAGATTGACTTCTCGCTGCGTAAATTCGCAATGTTCTGGTTTATAGACAATCTCAATAGGTTCTTCAATCGAAATGATGTGATCGTGCCTGTTTTGGTTAATCATTTCAATTAGAACGGCCAGCGTTGTTGTTTTGCCGCAACCTGCTGGCCCTGCAATCAAGACCATGCCTTGGGCCCATTTGGTAAGCCCTGCACAAGATGGGGGCATGCCGCTTTGTTCAAATGTGGGAATAGTCATGGGAACCAGGCGAATCGTTGCCTCAATCCCAAGTCTTTGTTGAACGATCGCCATACGACAGCGACCAAAACCTTCAACCGTATGAACATATTCTTTATCATTATTTAACTTAAATTCATCCATCACTTCTTTGGGAAGATCTTTGGTAAGCATGCTCTCAATGCTTTGAGGAGTGATTTTTTCTTCCCCAATTTTGACCAATTGGCCAAATTGACGAAAAATAATGGGTTCTCCAATAGTCAAATGAATGTCGCTAGCTTTTTTAGAGCGTGCGAAGGCAATGATTTCGTTGAGTGAATTAGAAGGAGTGATTTGAGTGGGAACACTAATAGTGGAAGCCCCAAGGCCCGTCGACCCAACGTACTCAGCAGGTAAGGGAGGTATGATCTTGTCTTGATTCATGTAGCCAATATTAGCAGATAATTCGAGGGAACAAGAATATTAATATCAGTTTTTATGACTTATTTTGAGTGATGCATTTTATTGTGCTGGTTTAATAAAATTAGGATAAATCCTATAATGCCTGCTATAGAAACAATAATTACGCCTTCCATTATTTTTCTCCTTTTTTGGATATCGTATATACACTTACGAATAAAAGACCTATACCAAGTATAAAAAGAACAATACGGAATGGCAAGGGTAATTCTTTGAAGAAATAGCTGGCAAATCCAATGCTGATAATGTTTTTGCCAAGGTCGCAATAGATTTTAGCGACGAATTCTTCGGTTTCATTGTTGAAAATGATTTGCATGTTATTCCTTTCGCTTGATCCATCGGCGAAAGTAGTAGGGGAATAACTACGGCAATAGGATGGAATGTTGTTTAATATAAAGTGGGGAAGAGCATTTGAAACAAATGAAAAATACCAAACAGACTAATGATTGTCAATAGATTATTTGTATCCAACAATATCTCTATGTATTTCATATACTTACAGCACATCTAAGAATTTGACAACCAAGATTTATATGGTATCTTTGCAGCGTACATTTAGATCCCTAAATTACCCATTAATTTTAAGACAGGAACCGCAGGGCGTATCTTAAGGAGATAGAGCATGTATAAACGATTTATCGCTTCCCTGATTATTCTTACCTTCAGTTGTACTTTAATAACTCCCCAAGCTAACGCAGCACAAGAATCTTTAAATTTACCTATACCCGGCACCATGATTAACCTAAGCCCTGCGTTTGAACCAACCTTAATCAAAGGTCTAACAGTTCATAAAGATAACCCATTTTTGTTTGATTTCATCGTAGATACCGGCAATTCAGGATTATCGTTAGAGATGACCGGCCGGTCGTCTCTACGGGAAGAATCTGACCGATTAATCAAATATTTTTTCGCCTGTCTGACAGTCCCTGAGAAAGACCTGTGGGTTAACCTATCCCCCTATGAAAAAGACCGAATAGTCCCAGAAGCATTAGGCCAAACAGCCTTAGGACGCGATCTTCTGGCTCAAGACTATATCCTTAAACAGCTAACCGCTTCGCTGATATACCCTGAAAAAGACCTAGGGAAAGAATTTTGGAACAGAGTGTATGCCAAAGCACAAGCCATGTACGGCTCCAATGCCCAGATACCAGTTAACACCTTTAATAAGGTATGGATCCTAGCAGATAAGGCAACGGTCTACGAACATGGACAAACAGCCTTTGTAGTTAATGGGCATTTGAAGGTGATGTTGGAAGAAGATTATCTAGCCAGAGACAAGAATCACAAAAAGGTGTCAGACACCTTTTTGAGCAGTCAAATTATCCGTGATATCGTCATTCCTGAAATCGAAAAAGAAGTCAATACCGGTAAAAACTTCGCTACCTTACGCCAAATCTTCAATTCCCAGATTCTAGCCACATGGTACAAAAAGAACCTCAAAGAAGCTCTCATCAATCAGGTCTATACTGATAAAAACACCATCAAAGGTGTAAATTTATCAGACCCATCAGTCAAAGAGCACATTTACCAGCAATACCTTCAGGCCTACAAGAAGGGTGTATTCAACTATGTCAAAGAAGATAAACAAGCCAATGGCCAGGCAGTTCCAAGAAAATATTTCTCAGGCGGGTATCAAGGGGCCAATGCAGCCATGCTCATAGTATCTCATGATTCTAAGCAGGTTGAGGGAGCTTTGATGTCAACAGGAAATAGATTCCGTTTTCAAATAGCTCTTGCCATCAATAGTGATTCCGCCATGGCAGCTAGCGAGAGTATGTTTTCTAAAATGGCAGAAAAGGATATTCATAGTCTTCAAAATTGGCTGGCCCACACAAATAATTTTTTTGATATAAGTAAGATGCCTTTTGATGAGAAATTATCTGTGATTGGCGCAGATCTTAAATTAACAGTTCTTCCTACTTTAGAAGAATTAGAGCTATTGACTCAAGTTGAAATAATGATGTTAACCTTTGAAGGTAAGGCAGAGACGCCAATTAATCTTTTAAAAGACTTAGTGGTAAAGATAGCGCAGGATGATTCACTAAAGAAATTATTTGCCAACCCTTCCATTCAAATCCGGCTTAAAGCAGTAAAAACTCAAGAGATTGAACTAAATATATTATTTAATTTTCTAAAACAAATACTTGGAATAAGTGAACGTACTGTCCCCACAGGAGAGTTTAGCAGAGTGAAAGGAGGGGTCGTCTGGCAGAAACATGGTGTGAAAGGTGCTGAAAAGAATCCGTCAGTAATTCCTGCTGTCGTTGCATTCATTGATGATGGTTTATATGAAGTTGGGATTCATCAATCCCACATGGGTGAGATATTAAAACTCACTCCACAATCCCCAAATATGTTGGAACGATTAGTAGAATTATTAAATAAAAATGTCATTACGGTTCAAAATAAGATCAGACCTCTAACGCCTGAAGAAGTGATAATCTTTGCAAAGATTATTTCTGAAGAAAGAACAGCTTTACAAAATGTCCCTTTAAAATCTGCAACACTCCTTCCATCCTATCTTAATGCAGATCAGTTGAATGATTTGATTTTGTCGATTGTTAATAAGTATGATATTAAAACTGGTTTAAAGAAATCTGATTCAGCCATGGCTGCTAAACCCAAAGAAACTCAATCTTCGAATTTAGCTAAGGGCGTAAATTTTGAAGAATTAGACAGAGAAAACAAAGAGCTAATCCAAAAATTACCAAAGCAGGGAGGCTTAACCTTATCTGATCCCCTCAGCGAACGTCCGATGCAACCAACAGATACCTTTGAGATTCCCTTGGATTCATTGAGAATTTACCCCGTCATAGTAACCGTTAATGGTTCCAACCCTTTACGAATTCTCAGAAATCAATTGGGAAAGGACGTCCATTTCCAAGCAGGATGGTTAGGGGTGAGAGAACTATTAAACCCAGGTCTCTTTGACTTTACGAAGGGGCGTTGGAGAGTGATTCAATCTGATGGAAGAGAGAAAATTTCTCCATCTCTTAAAATTGAAGTCACCCCTGACAAACTGATTATTTCTACTACCGACTTTAGAGTTGGAGATCTAAGCATTCGATATTTTGATCAAAGTAATAAAGCCATGGTGGTGGCTAAACCAGCAGGAAAATTTGCCGATGCAGCGATGGCGACTAAAAGCGAGACAGTAGCTGATAAAGTAACAATTACGGAAAAATTACCACCCGGTGGTATCGACTTAAACTCAGCCAATATGGGTATGATGGTGACCAAGGATGCTAATGGCGGGGTGAAGGTTAATTTTGACCCTGCCATGATTGAACGCATAAAATCTCAAGGTGTGTTCTCGGCCGATCCGATTATTATTCAAATCACCCCAATCAATGCAACCCAGATACGCCCATTGCTTGGATTCAAAGATCTCGAGCAAACTCAAAAGCTGGCGAAAGTTTAGAGATAAGATAGTCAAAAGGATGTTTTATAAAAACCTTCGTTGGGTAGAGTTTACCTAGCGAAGGTTTTTTTCTAAATAGAACCTGTCATTTTTTGAAATTAAATTTGACAACAGACTTTCAAATGTTACTATTAAAGTAACATGAATAAAGACCAAAGGCTGTCTTCGGCCATTCATATTCTAGTTGCCCTTCACTACATGGGGAGTTCTTTGGATAGTAAAAAGCTTGCGATGAGTTTACAGACCAATCCGGCTTTAATTCGAAGGATTCTATCCCAATTATCGAAAGCCAAGCTTATTGTGACTGAAAAGGGTAAAGGTGGAGGTTCAACCTTGGCTAAGAAGCTCTCTGAGATTACGATTGGCGATGTCTATCAAGCCTTGGGGGAAAACAGGATTTTTAAGTCTTTTGATAAGAAACCTTTTGAGAAGTGCGAAGTGAGCTGTTGTATGAAAGATACCTTAGACAATTTGTATGAAGATATTGAAGACGTCATGCTCAAGCGAATGCACAAGATAACTTTGGCGCAGGTGATTAAGGGGATTAAGAGAGGTTAAAACTAAATTTTTGAAGCTTTTTTGGCTTTTGGGACATAAATAATGTATCTTTAATACCAGTGTCTTAGAGGCTGGTTATATTTAATAGAAAGTAAAGGGAAGTGATTATGATAGGTTTCATGAAGCAATATAAAATTGGGATCATCGTTTTAGCCGTAATCGTTTTATCCACTGGCACATGGGCTATTTACCATAATAGTAGTGCCAATGCCAGCCAGCCAAAGGCGGCCCCTCCTGCAGTTCCTGTATTTGTTCTAACTACTCAAGAAAAACCTGTTCGCACATGGACAGAATATTCCGGCCGCTTGCAGGCGGTTGATTATGCAGAAATTCGTCCTGAGGTGAGCGGGCGTATTAATGAAATTCGTTTTCAAGATGGTCAAACCGTCAAAGAAGGCGATATTCTATTTGTCATTGATCCCCGGACCTACCAGGCTGCAGTAGAGAAGGCCCAGGCAGATTTGACATCAGCCAAAACCAACGCAGAATTTTCAAAAACAGAGTTTGATCGAGCTTCCGACCTTATTAAGAATCAAGCTATTCCTCAACGAGTCTATGATGAACGTTCGAACGCCAATCAAATGGCCCAATCAGCTGTTCAGGCAGCCCAATCTGGTCTTGATCAAGCTCAGATTGCCCTGGATCATGCTTATGTGAAAGCTCCTATATCGGGCCGAGTGTCTCGAGCAGAGATTACTGTTGGAAACCTGGTCAATGCTGGTCCTGGCGCTCCTGTATTAACAAGTATTGTCTCTAACAATGGCATCTACGCTGATTTTGAAGTGGATGAACAAACCTATTTACAAAGCATTCGTAAAAGCCCTCAGGATCAAGAAGAAGAACAACAAATCCCCGTCCAATTAACCATTCAAGGGGATCGTAATATCTATAAAGGAACCATCCATAGTTTTGATAATCATATCAATCCTTCTTCAGGAACGATCCGTGCAAGAGCTAAATTTGGTAATGAAGATGGGAGCCTTGTTCCTGGGATGTTTGTGTCTATTAAATTGGGCAGCGCATTTGTCATCAATGCCATCCTTGTGCCAGAGCGCGCCATTGGTTCAGATCAAAACAAGAAATTTGTTTACGTCGTAGATAAAGATAATAAGGTCCTCTATCGTGAAGTTGAATTAGGTAAAGAAGTCGAAGGACAGCGCATTGTGATCGCTGGATTAAAACAAGGTGAGCGCGTCATTGTTGATGGCCTGCAACATGTACGTCCTGATACGATAGTAGATGCTAAGGACATTGCTTCTAAAGCAGATAACCCGCCGGTGGAGTCCAAAAAATAATGAATCTTTCTGCGTTTTTTATCAATCGTCCTATTTTTGCTGGCGTTATTTCGACCATTATCTTTCTAGGCGGACTGATGTCCATGGGTCAGTTACCTATTTCAGAATATCCAGAAGTCTCGCCACCTTCGATTGTTATTAATGCACAGTATCCAGGCGCCAATCCTAAAACCATTGCAGAAACAGTAGCTACTCCATTGGAAGAGCAGATTAACGGTATTGAGAATATTCTTTATATGCAATCTCAAGCTTCCTCCGATGGAAATTTGTCGCTTACGGTCACCTTTAAAATAGGGACAGATCCTAATTTAGCCCAACAATTAGTCCAAAACCGCGTCAATCAAGCCTTGCCTCGTCTTCCAGATGTCACCCGGCAATTGGGTGTGACCACCGTTAAAAGTTCTCCAGATTTAACCATGGTTGTGCACTTAAAATCTCCTAGTGAACGTTACAACGAACTTTATTTAAGAAATTATGCTGTGTTAAATGTTAAAGACCAATTGGCTAAGATTGAAGGAGTAGGGACGGTTCGTGTATTTGGTTCAGGAGATTATGCCATGCGTGTTTGGCTTAATCCGGATAAGATTGCCGAGCGAAGCTTAACAGCTAATGATGTGGTGAACGCCATTCGAGGACAGAACGTGCAAGTGGCAGCTGGGGTCATCGGAGGTCCACCATATGAGCAGAAGAATGAACTGCAAATGACAATCAATGCCCAAGGGCGGCTAACAGAGCCTGAGCAGTTTGCCGAAATTATCATCAAACGAGAGAATGATGTTATTACCCGTCTTAAAGATGTAGGGCGTGTTGAATTGGATGCCTCAACCTATAGTTTACGCTCTTTGCTTAATAATCAACCAGCCGTTGCTATCGCTATTTTTCAAGCCCCCGATTCCAATGCCATTGAGATTTCCAATCGTGTGCGAAAAGCCATGAAAGAAGTTAAGAAAAGCTTCCCAGAAGGGGTTGATTTTGCCATTGTTTATGACCCTACCGTCTTTGTGCGCGGTTCTATTGAAGCTGTTATCCATACCATGATTGAGGCCGTTCTTCTGGTCGTCCTGGTCGTTATTTTATTCTTACAAACATGGAGAGCTTCCATCATTCCTTTATTGGCTGTTCCCATTTCCATTATTGGAACCTTTGCCATTATGCACATGTTTGGATTCTCCATTAATACACTGTCACTTTTTGGGATGGTGCTGGCGGTCGGGATTGTCGTTGATGATGCGATCGTTGTTGTAGAAAATGTGGAACGTAACATTGAAAATGGACTGTCTCCTCATGATGCCACAATTAAAGCTATGCAAGAGGTCACAGGCCCTATTATTGCAATCGCTTTGGTCCTTTGTGCGGTATTTATTCCCATTGCCTTTATTAGCGGTTTAACGGGTCAATTTTACCGTCAATTTGCTCTCACTATTGCATTCTCAACTATTATTTCAACCTTCAACTCCCTGACTTTATCTCCAGCATTGTCTGCTGTTTTACTTAAAAGTCACGACGCACCTAAAGATAAATTGACTATCATCATGGATCGTGTGTTTGGAGGATTCTTTGCTGGGTTTAACCGGTTCTTTAAAGGCAGCTCCCAGAAATATAGTCAAGGTGTAGGTGGAGTTATTCAGCATAAATCCAAAACACTTTTTGTGTATGTTTTGTTGCTGGGTTTGACTTACATTGGTTTCCAACATGTCCCACCTGGCTTTGTTCCTATGCAAGACAAGCAATATCTGATTAGTTTTGCCCAATTGCCAGAGGGTGCCACTTTGGAACGCACCGAAAAAGTCATTCGTGAGATGTCTGAAATTGCTATGAAAGAGCCAGGGGTTCAAGATGCGGTTGCATTTCCAGGACTGTCGGTAGCTGGATTTATGAACAGTTCATCAGCCGGGATTGTGTTTGTCCCCTTGAAACCTTTTGAAGAAAGACGTTCCAAAGAACTTTCCGGTATGGCTATTTCCCAGAGCCTTCAGATGAAATATGCGGGCATTAAGGACGCCTTCATTGCTATTTTCCCACCACCGCCCGTTAGAGGTTTAGGAACGATGGGGGGGTTCAAGTTGCAGATTGAAGACCGATCAGATCATGGGTATGAAGAATTAGCTGCGACTGTACAAAAAATTACGGGAAAAGCCTATCAAACTCCTGAACTAACTGGAGTCTTTTCTTCTTATAAAATCAATGTGCCTCAGCTTTATGTGGATTTAGATCGAACCAAAGCTATGCAGTTAGGTATCAATGTTAAAGATGTATTTGATACCATGCAGATTTACTTAGGATCTATGTACGTGAATGATTTTAATAAATTTGGCCGTACCTATCAGGTGGTAGCTCAAGCTGATCGTGAATACCGTTCCTCTAAGGAGGATATTTTGAAATTGCGTACACGCAACGATAAAGGAGAAATGGTTCCCTTAGGTTCCGTCGTACAAATCCAAGAAATGACAGGCCCTGAAAGTGTGGTTCGCTACAACGGTTTTAGAGCCGCTGATATTAATGGCGGTCCAGCACCCGGGGTTTCTTCAGGCCAAGCTCAGGCAGCGATCACCAAGATTTTGGATGAGAACCTTCCTAAGGGGATGACCTATGAGTGGACAGATTTGGTGTATCAACAAATTCTGGCAGGCAATACAACCCTTTTGGTTTTCCCGTTATGCGTGCTTTTAGTATTTTTAGTGCTGGCTGCTCAATATGAAAGTTTTGTTTTGCCGCTGGCCATTATCTTGATTGTACCTATGTGTTTATTCTCAGCGATTATGGGAGTATGGCTTACTAAGGGTGATAACAACATGTTTACCCAGATTGCTTTCTTTGTGTTGATTGGGCTTGCCTGTAAGAACGCTATTTTGATTGTGGAATTTGCCCATCAATTGGAGCTTCATGGTAAGAAGACCATTGATGCTGCTATAGAGGCGGCACGGCTTCGTTTGCGTCCAATTTTGATGACATCATTTGCCTTTATCATGGGTGTCTTGCCATTAGTTATGTCGCATGGGGCAGGTGCTGAGATGCGTCATGCCATGGGTATTGCTGTGTTTTCAGGTATGTTAGGCGTCACATTCTTTGGGATATTCTTGACACCTGTTTTTTATGTCATTCTTCGTACAATGGAGAAAAAATTTAAGGGTGATACGAAGCATTGATCAGGAAACTTATGAAGAAAATTTTTTTGTTTTTGATAGTTATTCCATTGCTTAGTTCTTGCGCGCATCCTCATGCTTTCCAATCTTCGGGAATCAAAGCGCCTTCTTTATGGAGCCGATGGTTTCAATCTAAAAACTCGCCTATGGATGATGTTCTTATTGTCGATGACAAAGCCCAAGTAGAGCACCATTGGTGGAAACATTTTCATGATCCAGTTCTTGATGAGTTAATTCAACAGGCTTTAAAGAACAATAAAACCCTGGCCATTGCTAAAGCTCGTGTCGAAGAGGCGGGTGCAAATTATGGAATTGGGTTATCTAATCAAATGCCTCAAATTGATTTGATTGGAAAACCAAAACGCGGCAATGAAGGCCTTGGCACCAGTGATAAGGTCAGAAGTATTGTCGATGTTAATCTGCAAGCCACATGGGAGATGGATATTTTTGGACGCAATCTTCCAAGGCTCGCCCAAATCCAAACCATCATGCAATCTCAGGAAGCAAGCAGGCAAGGAGTCATGGTTGGTCTTTTAGCCCAAGTGGGACGCAATTATTTTGATTTACGTAATTATGAGCAGCAGATTGTAATCACGAAGAAGAATTTAGAGAACCAACAAAAGACATTAGACCTTATTAAAGCCCAACAAAAAGGGGCTATGGTGAGTGATTTTGATGTCGAGCGTGCAGGTGCCCAGGTTTCAAGGACTCAGTCCCAGCTTCCCTTGTTACAGGCCGCTTATGAAGCAACATTAAATCGTTTAAATGTACTTCTTGGAGCAGTTCCTGGAACTAAGGATTTTCTGCTTAAAGAAAAACAGGCGCAAGAACCCATTAATCAACAAGTGGTTGTTGCTGCTCCAGCGACTGTATTGGCTAATCGCCCCGATGTGAAAGCAGCGGAGCGTCTTTATGCCGCAAGCATTTCTGGTCGTGAATATGCAAAGAAAGAAATTTTTCCGAAGATTACATTGCTCTCATTTTTTGGTATTCAAGATTCAAAATTATTATCAACCTATCCATGGAGTGTGGGGATTACATTTATTCAGCCAGTTTTAGATTTTGGCCGTATCCAAGGAGATATTAAGGTAGCCCGTGCTCAAGAACGTCAGGCATTCTTGCAATATCAACAGACAGTCTTGGAAGCTTTGGAAGATATGGAAAATGCGCTCTCTGGCTATAAAAATGAAATGGTCCGCAATGGATTTCTAAAGACTTCTGTTGAACAAAATCGTAAAGCAGCAGATTTGTCCAAGCAACAATTCCAAAGTGGATACACAGCACTTTTGGATGTTCTTGTTGCTGAACGCAATGTCCTAGATGCTGAATCAGATTTTGCCGATTCTGATGCCAAGCTTAGAAAAGATCTTATTGGTATTTATACGGCTTCAGGTGGTGGTTGGTTAGTTGAATAGGTGAAAAAAAGACATGTCAGCGCTATTATTCCCAATTAAAATAGGTGATTTAGAACTTCCTAATCGTATTTTCATGGCTCCTTTAACGCGTTGTCGGGCTATTGGTGGTGGGCGTGTGCCTAATGAGCTCATGAAGGAATATTACCTTCAGCGTGCTAGTGCGGGACTTATCTTTAGTGAAGCAACAGCTATTTCACCTATGGGTGTTGGTTATCCAGATACTCCAGGCATTTGGTCACAGGAACAAATTGAAGGTTGGAAGTCGATCACTGATGCAGTCCATAAAGCTGGTGGAAAGATGTTGCTTCAACTCTGGCATGTGGGCAGAATTTCTGATCCTATTTATTTAAATGGAAAACTTCCAGTTGCTCCAAGTGCTATACAACCCTCTGGGCATGTAAGTTTGGTGCGTCCTGAAAAATCTTTTGTTACTCCTCGTGCCCTTGAATTAAGTGAGATCCCAGGAATTATCGAAGAATATCGTCAGGGAGCCCTGAATGCGAAAATAGCAGGGTTTGATGCCGTTGAAATTCATGGAGCCAATGGATATCTATTAGATCAATTCCTACAGGATGGTTCCAATCATAGAACAGACCAGTATGGGGGATCTGTAGAGAATCGTGCGCGTTTGATGCTGGAAGTGACAGATGCGGTCATCTCTGTTTGGGGTAAAGGGCGGGTCGGTATGCATTTAGCTCCCAGAGGTGATGCTCAATCCATGGGAGATTCTAATCCCTTGGCTACTTTTGGCTATGTTGCTCAAGAATTAGGCAAGCGTGGCATTGCTTTTATCTGTGCTCGAGAATCTTTAGGAGAAAAACGAATCGGCCCAGAACTTAAAAAATTGTTTGGCGGTATTTATATCGCTAATGAAAAATTTGATCAAAAATCTGCAGAGCAAATAATCGAATCAAAACAAGCCGATGCTGTTGCTTTTGGAAAATTATTTATTGCTAATCCCGACCTGCCTCAGAGATTTAAAAATTCAGCCGCTCTTAATCCGCCAGATCCAAAAACTTTTTATGGTTCCGACGCAAAGGGATATACTGACTATCCCACATTACCTATCTTAAGTTGAATTCCATCCTAAAAGAATTATACTAATTGGGTTATTAAGCTGAAGATAATATTAAGGAGAGATATGATTACGGAGTTTATAGGATTTTATTTGGCTGGATTAGCAGTTAATTTAACACCTTGCGTTTATCCAATGCTTACTGTCACCGCATCATTATTCAAACCTAAGAAGGATTCTCATGAAACACTTCGCCATTCGTTTTTAAAAGCATTTGTCTACGTGTTGGGTATTGTTTTAATGTATAGCACGCTTGGATATTTTGCGGCTTTTAGCGGCAAATTATTCGGTTCTGCACTCCAAAGCAGATGGGTTTTAGGTGCGGTTGCTTTAATGATGTTTGCTTTAGCTTTATCGATGTTTGGACTTTTTCAAATTAGGATGCCTCAAGAGTTGCTTAATAAATTAAGCGGGCTTAGAAAAGCGGATTATGTGGGATTGTTTTTATCTGGAGTACTCGTCGGATATTTTGCTGCACCATGTATTGGTCCTCCAGTTTTAGCTTTATTAGCTGCGGTAGCCAATCATGGAGACCCTGCCTTTGGTTTCTGGGCATTCTTTGTTTTTTCTTGGGGGCTTGGAACTCCTTATTTGTTATTGGGAACATTTTCAAAATTAATTACCAAATTACCTAAAGCTGGAAAGTGGCTTCTTTGGGTCGAAAGAATCTTTGGGGTCGTTTTATTGTGCTTTGCGTTTTTTTATTTATCTTTAGCATTACGCTTGAATCAACCTGCCACTGGTCAGCTCATCATTTTTCAACCATATAGTCCAACGAAATTAGAAGAAGTGATTAAGAATCATAGACCTGTTGTTATTGATTTTTTTGCTGAATGGTGTCCAGGATGTAAAGAAATGGATCGAAAAGTCTTTCCAGATCCTGAAATCAAAAAACAGCTTTCTCAAGTGACTGCTTTGCGGGTCGATGCAACTAATATTGATGATCCGCAAGTCTCTAAAATTATCGATTATTTTGGAGTTATTGGTCTTCCTACAGTTGTTTTTTTAGATAAAAATGGACAAGAGGTCAAGGAGGCCAGAATTGAAGGTGAGGAATCGGTCAGAGGGTTTCAAAGATCATTAGATATTTGGTCTAAGAAAATTGGGGTTCAATTAGAGAGGAAATAGTCTATGAGAACTTTTATTTTGGTGGCATTGATATGTTGTGTTAGCTTTTTTTTTACAAAAGCGAAGGGAGAACATATGGATTCTGTGAAACCTGGAAAGATTAAGATTTGGGACGTGGCAAGTAATAGTTATCAGACGGTAGATACAGTTATTAAAACTGATGATGAATGGAAAAAGATACTAACTCCTCAGCAATATGAAGTTACCCGTGCCCATGGTACAGAACGTGCTTTTTGTGGATTACCAACCAAAGATCACAAAAAAGGTGTTTATAAGTGCGTGGGTTGCAGGACGGATCTTTATCGAGCTGGAGAAAAGTTTGAATCAGGAACAGGATGGCCTTCTTTTTGGCAACCAGTTAATGAAGCTAATGTTGGATATACAGAAGATTTTGATTTTGGTATGCATCGCACAGAGGTCCATTGTGCTCGATGTGGTGCTCACTTAGGCCATGTTTTCGATGATGGTCCTCCTCCAACAGGAAAAAGATACTGTATTAATTCTGTGGCATTGAAGTTTGTGCCTGATGAAAAATAGCCTGCAATTATTAGGCCAAGGAGACTATTATGCGACTTACGGCTCTGTTTTTTTTAAGTTTGGTATTAATGACAACTTTTACGCATGCTCAGGAGGTTAAAATGAATCAAGAACAATTAGAAAAAGCAACTTTTGCAGGAGGATGTTTTTGGTGTATGCAGCCATTTTTTGATCGCATTAAAGGAGTTAAATACACCCAGGTGGGATATACAGGTGGACAAACTAAAAATCCAACCTATGAAGAGGTGTCTATGGGAGAGACAGGTCATGCGGAAGCCATCGAAATCACATACGATCCTAAGGAAGCTACGTATGAACAATTATTGAACGTCTATTGGCATAATATTGACCCAACTGTTGAAAATGCACAGTTTGTAGATCATGGGACACAATACCGAAGTGCTATTTTTTATCATGGACAAGAGCAAAAGCACAAAGCTGAACAATCTAAGAAACAATTGGCAGCTTCTGGCAAGTTCGATAAGCCTATTATGACTGAAATCGTAGCTGCAGATACTTTTTATCCAGCCGAAGAGTATCATCAACAATACTACAAAAAAAGTCCTGTTCGATATCAAATGTATAGTGCAGGTTCCGGACGGCATGAATTTTTAGAGAAAGTATGGGGGAAAGACCAGCATTAATTGATCTCTTTCATTGATAATGGGTTAAGACATAGTAAACCCCTTACAATTTAATAAATTGTGAGGGGTTTAATGTTTTTAAGGGTAAAAATAGCTCTTTAAAATATTTCATTTACCAGTTGCGAATATATAAATTCGCACATAATATAAAAACACATTATTAGAAAAATAACATTTAATTTTGGAGGAATTCTTTGAAACGACCATTGAGGATGTTGTGTGCTTGTTTGATGGTCCTTGCTTTGTTCCCGCAGCAATCTTTGCATGCCTTAGAAAATCCTTTGGCTGACACTCAGAGAATTTCCATCGATTATAAAAATGCCGATCTCACAGATGTTATTAAAGCCATTTCCTATTCCTATAATCTTAATATCGTTGTTCAAAAAGATGTTTCCGGTAAAGTTTCTGCTCAATTAAAAGACATTACTGTCGACGAAGCCTTACATGCTATCCTTTCTGTTAATAATTATTCCTATATTCGAAAAGGGAGTGTCATTTATATTTTAGATAAGAATGATGTAACCAGTATTACGGAATCTTTGCCTTTACATTTTTTGACTCTTAAAGCAGCCAAGAATTTGTTAAGTGGGGCATTGCCTAAATTTAATGGTGTCATTCAGGGAAGTGAGGATTCTAATAATCTTGTAGTTACGGCTAATCCTGCTGATTTAGAGAGTGTGAAAGAATGTCTTAAAGGCATAGATGTGCCGCCTATTCAAGTTCTTATTGAAGCGCAAATTATTGATATTAATAAATCAGACATTCAGAAATTGGATAGTGCTGTGGGGCTTATATATTCGGCTTCTCAAACAGGAGGACAATTCGTTAAATATACTCCAACGGTAGGGCCTGCAGAATCTGGTGCTGCTGTACCATTCAAAGATAACGTTACAGACGACCAAAGCGCTTTTACAATCTCTAATAATTCAGACAAACTTTTTTCACAAGTTTCACTTAATGCATTGGTCAATAATCATAAAGCCCGGGTTATAGCATCACCATCCATTGCAACCCTCAATGGACATGAGGCTAATATTCTCATTGGTGAAAAATATCCATATATCAACTCTACAACTGCGGCAGGGGGAACTGGCGGGGGAGTGGTTAATCAGACGACCACTTCTTATATTGACATTGGAACAAAACTTAGAGTTACCCCCAGGGTTTCTGTAGATGGTTGGATTACCATGAAAATTCAACCTGAAGTTTCCACATTCTTAGGTCTTGTTAATGGAAATCCTAACATTGCTACACGTTCTGCAGAAACAGAAGTAAGGGTTAAGGATAATCAAACAATTATCATCGGTGGTTTAAAAGGTACGAGTAATATTCGTGATAAAAATGGCACGCCTTTTTTGAAGGATATACCTATTTTAGGAGCTCTTTTTTCAAGTAACGATAAAACAATTGTTGATGGAGAACTAACAGTTTTAATTACTCCTCATGTTATACCCATGCCTAAAACAGGAAATGTAGCAACTCCAGATAATTCATATGCTTCTACTCAGAATCGTAAAGATAATGAAATGATTCAGAATATCTTAAATTATGCCGAGACATTAGATGCAGAAAGAACCAAAGATCCTGCAAAGAATCTTTATCTTAGCTCAGAACAGGTTAAATCTTACCGTATGGTCTTGCAGCAATTTCCTGACTCGGGTAGAAGTGATTTCTGTTTGTATAGAATAGCTTTAATTTATGCCAAAGAATTTGGTAAATGCGATGCTTCAAAGGAAGCTTTAGATGAATTAAAAGAATTAGATTCTGATAGTCCATATGTCCCCGTCACAGAAGCCTTAGTTGATGCATGTAATGCAGTGAATAGAAGTCCAAAGAAATAAATTTATTATCTCTAGAAAGAAGTATATGGCAGATGAATTAAAGAAAAAAATCTTAATTGTGGATGATGATCCGATGATAGTTGCTTTGATGGTAAAAACTCTTCAAGCTATGGGATTTGATGTTTTAAAAGGCTCTAATGGTCAGGAAGCTTTAACCATTGTTAAAGAAACCAGGCCAGATTTAATTATTCTTGATCAAATGATGCCTAAAATTGACGGGATTAAGACTTGTGCTTTATTAAAAGCTGATCGAAGATTTTTAAATATCCCTATCATTATGTTTACAGCTTCCGCAGAAGAAGCTGATAGAACTCTCAGTAAACAAATGGGAGCTGATGATTACTGTAATAAACCGTTAAATGTAGCAGAATTAAAACAGAAGATTGAATATTTGTTGTCTCAATCTAAAAACTAAAACTTTATGAGTACGCATATAAAAAGATCCATGGGGGAGTTGTTTTTAGAAAAGGGATTAATATCCTCTTCTCAATGGGAGGAAGTACGTGCCGAACAGCAAAAAACTGGGGAATCTATTTTTAGAATCATACCTAGGCTTGGTTTTATTACTCAAGAGAATATGGTTGAATTTATCGTTGAAAATAGTGGCGTCGTCCGCATAGATTTGAATCATCATATTATTAATCCAGCAATTATAGAATTAGTTCCTGAAGAAATTGCCCATAAACATTTGGTGATTCCTGTTTTAAAAATAGGCAATACGCTGACATGTGCAATGGTGGATGTTTTTAATATTTATGTTCAGGATGAATTGGCTGCTAAAACAGGGCTTACAATCGATCCTGCTATTGCGACGGAGAATGAAATTAAATTAGCCATTGATGAATTTTATACAGTCAAAGGGGATGTGGATGATGTCATCAAGACATTAGATGACAATAAAACCACACAAAAAGATTCTGAAGAAGTAGATATTGTCCGTCTTGCTGATATGGGTCAAGATGCCCCCGTTGTTAAATTTGTTAATTTAATGATTGCACAGGCTGTTGGTGAAGGAGCTTCTGATATTCATATTGAGCCCGAAGAGAATACTTTGGCTATTAGGACTCGTGTCGATGGGATTTTAAGAAAACAGCCGGCTCCACCAAAACAGTTTCAAGCAGCCATTATTTCACGTATTAAGATTTTAGCTAAATTAGATATTGCAGAGACGCGTAAACCACAAGATGGTCGTATCCAATTAAAATTGGATAATAAGCGTATTGATATTCGTGTTTCCTGCTTACCGACAGTTTATGGTGAGAATATCGTCATGCGTCTTTTAGACACAAGTAATATTTTAATTGGTTTAGAAGAAATAGGTTTTGAAAAAGAGTTATTAGAAAAATTTAAAGGTCTTCTGCATAGACCCAACGGCATTCTTCTTGTTACTGGTCCTACAGGAAGTGGAAAAACAACAACACTGTACTCTTCGTTGAGTTTGATCAATGATCAAAGTAAGTCTATTGTCACAATTGAAGATCCTGTGGAATATCGTTTACCTGGAATTCGTCAGACACAGGTCAATACAAAAGTTGATTTAACTTTTGCGGCAGGCCTTCGATCTATTTTGCGTCAAGACCCTAATGTAATCATGGTTGGGGAAATTCGTGACGTAGAAACAGCCCAAATTGCAATACAGGCAGCCTTAACAGGGCATCTTGTACTAGCTACATTACACACTAATAATGCTGCGGGCGCTATTACACGTTTGTTAGATATTGGAGTAGAACCATTCTTATTGTCCTCATCTATAGTTGGGGTATTGGCTCAACGTCTTGTGAGGTTAAAATGTAAGCACTGTAATGGTAAGGGTTGCAAAAGCTGCGTTCAGGGATATAAGGGACGAACAAGTATTTTTGAATTGCTGGTTTTTAACGAAAAGATACGTGAATTAGTTTTGCGTAAAGCTTCAGCTGATGAGATACATCGAGTTGCAGTATCAACGGGCATGCAAAGTTTACGTGATGATGGGATGGCAAAAGTATCTCAGGGATTAACCACACAAGAAGAAGTGTTTAGAGTTACTCAACAAGAATAAAAAGGTTTTAAATGAGCAAGTTTTCTTATAAAGCTAGAAATAATGAAGGACAGCTAGTCACAGGCCAGCTGGAGGCAGATTCTCAGCAAGAGATTTTGCAACAGCTGGGTAAAATGCAATATACTCCCGTGACTATTGCTCCTCTTGCTGAAAAGAAAATAGTTGTAAAACCCACAGAGAAAAATGTTTCTCCTAAATCAAAAGGTTTTTGGGATTTATCTTTTAGCTCTTTATCTACACCAGGAAAAGTAAAAGTTAAAGATGTTATGGTCTTTTGTTCCAATTTATCTAGCATGTCTTCAGCAGGAGTGCCTTTATTAGGAGCTTTAAATACAATTGCTGAACAGTTTCAGAATCCAGCTATGACCAATACTTTGCGTAGGGTTGCGCAATTGGTTTCTCAAGGTTCTTCTTTTTCTGATGCTTTGGCGGCTTTTCCAAGAGTTTTTTCACCTTTTTTTGTCAGCATGGTGAAAGTAGGGGAAATGTCAGGTACTCTCGATAGTGGTTTGAAAGCACTAGCTATTTATTTGGAGAAGCAGGAACGTTTAAGGCAAACAGTTCGAGGGATATTAATTTATCCATCCATCTTAATGATTGTTGGTACTGCTGTAGTAACTTTGATTTTAGTTTTTTTGATGCCAAAGTTTGTTGCTATTTTTACAAAAGCAAATGTACCATTGCCAATTCCTACAAAAATTTTGTATGGTTTAAGCCTTTTCATTCGACAATACTGGATGTGGATTATAGGAATATTGCTGAGCATTACTGGTGCTATTGTTTTTTCTTTTCAGAAACAACAAGGAAGATACTTCTGGCAAAGACTGTTTATTAATATGCCTGTGGTTGGAGATCTTATTAAGAAAACATTGTGTGCCCGTTTTTGTAGAACATTAGGTATTATGCTTGAATCAGGTGTTTCTTTATTAGTTGCCCTGAAAATGGTTAAGCAAACACTCGACAATGTGGTCTTCGCAGAGATTTTAGAAGAGGTTTATGAAAGTGCTGAAAAAGGTGAAGGTATTCATAAACCATTGCTGTTAAGAAAAGAGATTCCAAAAGATGTGAGTTATATGATATCCGTAGGTGAGCAAAGTGGTAATATTGGTTCGATGCTCAATAAAGTGGCAGATTTCTATGAAACTAAGATTGAGTTTGAGGTCAAGGATGCCGTCACTTTAATTGAGCCGACGTTTATAGTGATTTTGGGGGGCGTTGTAGGTGTGATCATGGCATCTATGATTTTGCCTTTATTTGATATGATTAAAACCCTAGAAGTGATGCATAAATAAAAATTAAAAATAAACAAAAAAATAAACTAAGGAGAATAAAATGAAAAAAGGTTTCACGATTCTAGAATTGCTGGTTGTCATATCGGTTTTAGTTATTCTTATTGGTATTGCTATACCTAGATTTAAGGGTATGCAAGATGCAGCAAAAGTAGCTCAAGCAAAAGGTGAATTGCAAACCATGCAGGCAGCAATTGAGTCTTATTACATGAACCAAACAACAAAAGCTTATCCTGCTAGTAATGCCACCGTTGGAGCGAGTGTTTTATCAACTCAATCCCCACAAATTATTTCTAGCACGCCTCCATATGATCCATTTGGATCAACTAGCACAACAGAGTATATTTACACTAAATCAGCAAATGGTAATCATTATGTCATTTATTCTGTTGGAGCTGCAGGGAGTGGTTCAGCGAGTATTGTTAACGGAGGAACAGTCACTATCAGCAATTCTGCACTTTGTGTAACAAATGGAAGTGGTTGTTAATCAAGGAGAATAAAATGAAAAAAGGTTTCACAATTTTAGAATTGTTGGTTGTTATATCGGTTTTAGTTATTCTAATTGGTATTGCCATTCCTAGATTTAAAGGTATGCAAGATGCTGCAAAAGTAGCTCAAGCCAAAGGTGAATTACAAACCATGCAGGCAGCAATTGAGTCTTATTACATGAACCAAACAACAAAAGCTTATCCTGCTAGTAACGCAACTGTTGGAGCGAGCGTTTTATCGACTCAGGCACCACAAATTATACCAAGTACACCTCCGTATGATCCTTTTGGTGCGACTAGTTCAACAGAGTATGTTTATACCAAAGGTGCGGATGGTAGCTACTATGTTATTTATTCTGTTGGAGCTACGGGAAGTGGTTCTGCGAGTATTGTCAACGGAGGAACAGTTACAGTCACTGGTGGGGCACTTTGCGTTACAAATGGAAGCGGTTGTTAAGTAATATTTTATTAAAAGTAATTCAGTATGGGTGAAAAGGAGACAGATATGAAAAAAGGTTTTACGATTTTGGAATTATTAATTGTTATTTCTGTATTAGTTATTTTAATTGGAATCGCTATCCCTCGTTTCAAAGGTATGCAAGATGCGGCTAAAATAGCACAAGCTAAAGCGGAATTGTTAACCATGCAGTCTGCGGTGGAGTCATATTATACTAATCAGTCTGTTAAAACATATCCTCCAACAAATGCTACAGTCGGGCAAAGCTATTTAGGGGTCACAACGCCTCAAATTTTACCTAATTCTCCACCATATGATCCATTTGGGGCAACTAATACAACAGAATATAATTATCTTTTGTCTGCAAATGGGGCCCATTATGTTATTTATTCTATTGGTGCTAATGCTTCAGGCACAGTAAGTATTGTTAATGGAGGAACAGTTACTATTAGTAGTAATGCATTATGCGTAACTAATGGTAGCGGATGTTAATGCTGAGAGTTGTTTCCTGCGTATGATAATGTATGAAATCTAAATTAGGTTTTACTCTTCTTGAAGTCCTCATTACTTCTTTAATGATTGGGCTTTTGACTGCCGCAGTGACCATGGTTTATTTAACATCTTATCGTGCTGTGAGTGGTGGTCAGGACAGCGCTGGTGTCACAATCCCTCTTTCTCAAGGTTTTGTTCGAATGGTGGATGATCTGCATAATGCCAGAGGAATTACTATCTGTAATTCTACAACAATAAGATTTGAAGATAATACGGGCAGTATAGGGACTAATTATACTTATACTTTATATACATCTGGGGGTGTAACAAAACTATTAAAAGCATTAGCAACTGATCCTGCTGGTTCAGGACAGTTGATTATGTCTAATATTGTAAGCGCTTCATCAACTCTTTGTAGTGCAAGTAGCGGAATCTTCACTATTGATCTTACTGCAACCCAAAACTCTATTTCTAAACATTTTAAAACGAGTGTTAAATTAAATGTTTCTCCATCGCTGCCTATTGCATGGTGGAAATTTGATGAAAACACAGGGACTACGGCCTATGATTCCAGCGGGAACGGCTATACAGGAACTCTCAATGGCGGATCTCCAGGATGGGTAGCTTCTAGCACTAACATGGGATATGCCTTAACTCTTTCTGCAGTTAATACGGATTATATGGAATTCACTCCTGCCATCACGCCTGCCGCAAACAGCTCTTACTCGATCAGTCTTTGGGCTTATTATTCGCTGGCTGGAGGAGTAAGCATGCCAATATTTACTTCCACTGCCCAAACTGGATTATATTTAGATAGTACTAATAAAAGACTAAAATTGGTAGGAACAGACGCTTCAATTTACGCAAGAAATTCAACGTATACACCTTTTGCTGCCAGCGCATATTTTCATGTTGTAATGGTTGTTACTGATTATGCTGCAACAAGCACAGTTTGGTTCTATGTGAATGGGTTATTGACCTATTCAACAAATATCACGGATAATACGGGTCTTATTAGTTACAGTAGAATAGGATATGATGGGGTCAATAAAATGAACGGAAGAATGGATGATGTGCGTTATTACAATAGAGCACTATCTCCTGAAGAAATCAGACAAATGTATGGTCAATATGGAAAAGTTTGTGATTCGAATTACAATCTTTGTACTGCAACCTGTAAGGATTTATATTCTGCGGCGAGTACTAGTAGTTGTGGAGGATGTACCACGGCGTGTATAGGGGGCCAATCTTGCACAAAAGGGAAATGTTGCACTACAGGGTGGACTAATTGCAGCGGTACTTGTACCAATGGTGCTTGCCCATAATCATACTTAAAATGAAAAACAAATTTATTCATCAAAGTCAAGGCATGCTTTTATTAGTTATTGTGTTTATGTTTGCCTTAATGGTTTTGGCTGTTGCTTTTATGGGATCAACCATATACAACGCTAGGGTATCTTCGAGTCAAGTAGACAAGACACAAGCCTACTACATGGCAATAGCTGGAATCAACAAGGCGGAATATTATCTGGCTAATACTGCTCCTGATGCTTCGACAGATGGCTCTTATCGAATAGGAACAGCTGCTACATCTGCAAGCTGTCCTAGTGGTTCACCAACCTGTTGTCCTGATGGGTTAAATGAAACAAGTATTGGAGGAACTTCCGGAAGCTATACGATTTGTATTGAAACTGTTACTCCACCTACCCTTGGTCAACCAACTATTAAAATCACCTCCACTGGAACCTTCAACGAAATAAGTAAAACTGTTCAGACGATTGTCAGATATAGATCAACGCTTGAGGCATGGTATAAGGGAGATGAAGGAAGCGGTTCAATCCTGCTTGATTCTGGTTCTAAAGGTATTTATATGATTTTCCCAGCCGCAACAAAGCCTAAATGGACAGATTCTGGGAAAGTTAATGGTGGTTCTGTTCTTTATGCGGGAGGAGCGCAATCTTCAAATACCAACATGCTAGCTACAATTGCTACTACATTGGGAGGCGGAATCTATCCTGCCGTGTCAGCATTTAGTATTTCTGCATGGGTTTATCCTACGGCGACGACCACTGCAAAACAATGTGTGCTGTGTGATATTTGGGGTAGTAAAGGTTTTTATTTGACGGTAGCAGGGGGATCTTTTTATGTTAATTTTACCGATGTGGCTGGAACAAGTTCGAGTGCTGCCTCGGGTGCTATGAGTACAGGAGCCTGGGCCCATATTGCAGCTTCATATGATGGAACGACTCTGACTTTATATAAGAATGGAACTTCTGTCACAACGGCTACGACCAATGGATTCACATTTCTTAATGGATCTGGTACCGATGTGGCGGGGAATCATTTATATGCTTATTTAGATGAGGTTCGTTTCTATTCTCGAGCGTTATCATCGACGGAGATTGATTTGCTTTATACAGCAGGTACAGTGGAGGCCACTAATGCTACTGCTGTAACAGCATATGGTTACATTGTTCCAATTCCAGGATCTTTTACAGAGCTATGAGAATGAACAAACAATCTATACGTTACAAACTTAATAAAAGAGGTTTTACTTTATTGGAGATAATCATATCCTCAGTTTTAATTACTGTTGGAATAGTTTCAGTTGTAAGGGTCATATCTTCAGGACTTGTATTTAACAGCTCAATGGATGGAGAGTCTGTTGCTTTGGCTTTAGCCCAGCAGAAAATGGAAGTTCTTAGAAACACAGCGTATACAAGCATTTCTGATTCTTCGACTCTTTGTTCAGCGACGTATACAACTTGGGCTGCCGCGGATATTACGCCCTATTATCAATGTTGGTCTGTTACAGATAACACACATTACAAAACAGTGGTTGTTAAAATCGCTTGGGATTTTAAAGGAGCGCAAAGAACAGTCAGTTTAACAACTTATATCGCTAATCTTTATCCTAGGATGTAAATGCTCATAATTAAAGGGTTTACATATTTTCTGTGACAATGAAAAATCAATTCAATTAATAGAATGATTTTTAATATCTGTTAATATATTGATAATATTATCATTCATTTGAAATCTTATGGCGCAAGCTAACTCCACATATAAAAATTCTTTTATACTTTCCCTCTTCCATCAGATCAAGTTATTGTCTAATCAAAGATCTGTCATTGGTGTCGATGTCGATCTAAATTTCGTAAATATTGTTCAAGTACAGAGCGTTTTGAATGATCAAAAGATTATTCGTGCTGTTTCTGAGAAGGTTGAGCTTATCAAGGATGGACGAAGAGAAACTGCCATTACTATTGCACTTCAAAAAGCATTAAACAAATTTGATATCAAAAGTTCAGATATTATTTATACATTAAGTGATCAAAAGGCTATTGTGGATCACATTACAATGCCTTTAATGCCGACTGAAGAACTCGGTGAGGCTGTTAAGTTGCAAATAAGTAATACTCAACATTATTCTATAGAAAATCCCATTTTTGACTTTCAAATTTTGGGACGCAGTCTTGAAAAGGGGATTGAGAAATTTAATTTGATAGTGGCGGCCATTGCTAAATCTTCTATGGATATCTATACGAGTCGATTCAAGGCCTCTCCAAACGATGCTTTAAGTGGCATAAAGAAGTCATTGTTTCTTGAAAATTTGATGGATGTCAATATTACTAGAGCGATTCCGCTTTCAATAGCCTTTGAGAACATTATTAAGGAATCGGAGAAATCTGAGACATTGGCTGTTCTTTATATTGGTGCATCAACTTCAGAAATTAATATCTATAAAGAAGGAAAGTTAGATTTCACAAGAAAGATCACTCTTTTAGCTGGAGATTTAACTAAAGCTTTAACAAGTGCTATTTTTACGGATAGTGGAAAGATAGAACTAACTGCAGCTGAAGCCCAAATGCTTCAGAAAGAATTTGGTATTCCATCTTCTGGAGATAATTTTCTAATCCGAGGTAAAATCACAGCAAATCAGGCTCTTGCTTTACTACGTCCTAAGCTAGAACAGTTGAATCGAGAGATTCATCGTTGTTTTGATTATTATTATGATAAAACTCAATCTAATAAGATTGAGAAAATTATTTTATTTGGAGATGCTGCGCTTTTAAAGGGATTAGGTAATTCTTTAAATATAGAATTTGGTATTCCCGTAACGATAGGTAATCCTTTGGGAGGAAAAGTTCTTCATTTTAATGGCGAATCTGAATTCACTGCGGACGATATTCAAAGATTAGTTGCTGCAATCGGAGCAAGTCTTTCAGACTCAAAAGGGATTAATCTTTTACCAACGGCTTTTAGAAGTTTCCAAGTCAAATTTCTTCAAAGAGTATTGGTTGTTCTAGCTGCATGTGCAATGATTGGACTGTTTATTTTCGTATATCTGGGACTTTTGGTTCAACAAACCATTACAAAGAAACAATTAGAAAATACAAAAAAAGAATACCTTGCTATTTTGCCAAAGGTTAATCAAATCAGAACTACCCTCTTAGCAAAAGATTATGTTGATCATCGTATGAATATCGCAAAATTAATGTTGCAGTTAAGTCACCTGCCTAAGAAGGTATTTATAACTGAATTGAAATTAGAACAGGATACTTTGACATTATCCGGATTGGTTGCTCTTAAGCCTCAAGAAGCTAAGGCGAAGCTTAGTCGTCTTGAGGAAGAATTGGCTACAAATTATTTATATAACGTTCGAGAAAATTCTTTAAAGCAGTCTGTGATAGATGCTTCTTTGACAGAGTTTGTGATTCAAGCCCAATTAAGAAAGGAGGAGGCAAAATAATGAATCTTCCTACTTTTAAACAAGAGGAATTCTTACCTGTCGCTGTGGTTGCATTCTTTCTATTTATTATTTTTGTAGGTCTGTGTGTATGTAAATCAGTTGCTGGAAATATTCATCAGAATAAAGAGCAGCGTCAGGCATATATACAAGAGACTCTTAATTTAAAGAAATTGATATCTGCTGCTAGTCAAAAGAAGTTTATCAAATTAACTTCTCCAAATAAATTAGATGAGTTTAAAGATAAAATTTCTAAGATAGCTGCTGATAATAATGTACGTTTAATTTTTAACAAATCGAATGATGAAGCGTCCTCAGATACTAATTCGTTTAACCGTATACCTTTTGAAGTTCAAACTTCTGGAAAGTTTCAAGATTTTGGTAAATTTTTGACGCAACTTAAGACAATGCCAGAAGGGCTGGTTGATGTAGAAAGAGTAGTTATGTCAACTGAAGGTCAGGCAAGTTCAGCAAATATCGTTGGAATTATGACATTAGGGATCTATTTGGCTAAAGATAATGAAATTTAATCAAACTACTTTTATTGGTATCGTTGTTGTCCTTTTTATAATAGCTATTATTTTCTTGTTTGGTTTATCCTCTTCCAAGAAGAAATTCGAGGTTTTGCCAAAGTTAAATAATAAACAAATAATGGATTTAATTGAGCAGAAAGATGATGTGCAATTAGTTTCTTCTCCAGCAAAATGGGGAAAAAGAAATCCTTTTGTTTCACCCGTCTCTAATGCAACATCAGACCATACGATTGTGCTTGCAGGAGTGTTCTGGGGAAGCAGTAAACCAAGTGCTATTTTTAATACATTTACTCAAGTGGATGGACAAAATATTCCGCAAAGTGTTGTAGCTGGGGTGGGCGAAAAGGTTAATGATCTAACAGTTAAAGAAATTAAAAGTGATGGAGTTGTCTTAAGTGATTCTCAAGGACAGGCAATGGTTTTCTTTATGAAAGAAGCTTTTAAAGTTCCAGATCCTTTAGCTGAAGAAGATGACGAAGATGATCCGCAGAGTACCGGTAATATGCAGCAGACGTCAATTCCTACCCAATAGAGAAAATCTATTTAGAAAACAGATTGGATAACTAATGAAGAATATTTTTATTTTAATTTTGTTATTAGGTTTTATTCTTCCTTCCATGACCTTGGCTATGAGCCTTTCGAAAGAAAAGGTGGATCGACTTAAATATATCAAGCAAAGTTTAATGGATATTGATGGTAAAACGCTTCAACAGACCATCAATGAAGTAGAAAAGAGCAAACATCCGGAAATACAATTAAGCATTAAAGAAGCCATGGCTAAAACATATATTGAGATTGTACAGGAACAAAATGTTCAAGGATTGTCTAAGAAAAAGTGGCTTTACAGTATGGTTGCTCTTAATATGGCTTACTTACAATTTGGTGGGGATAAAGATTCAGCAGGAAATGCAAGCAACCTAAATAAATTGATCCGCAGTAAATTAAGGTCTCATCTTCCTTCCGGTATCATGCAACAACCAGGATTTAGAACTTCTTTAGAATAAAATCTTTTAAGATTAGCGGGATATTTTCAATCCTTCGATAAAGCTTTCTACAATATCCTGGTCGATTTCATCTTTCATCGAACGAAGAATTTGAATGGCTTCGTTTGTAGATTTTTTCGGGCGGTAGGAGCGTTCTGTGGTGAGAGCATCATAGATGTCAGCCACGGTCAGAATACGGACTAAGGGGGAGATTTCAGAACCTTTTAAACCATCAGGATAGCCAGATCCATCTAGTTTCTCGTGATGATGCCTAATAATATCACAAAGGGGGGATAAAGATCGAACGGGTTTGATAATGCTTTCTCCTATTTCAGCGTGACGACGCATAATGACCCATTCTTCTTCATTGAGTCTTTTGTCTTTTAGTAGAATTTCATCAGGAATTCCTATTTTTCCTAAATCATGAAGGCGTGCCCCATCACGTAATATCTGTAAATCCTCGCCATCAATTCCAATTTGTTTAGCAATCAACATGACGTATTCAGATACGCGATCTAGGTGCCCTCTTGAATATTTATCTTTAGCATCAACAGCAAGTGCAAGGGCAGAGATAGTTTCAAAATAGGTTTTTTCAATGTCATTATTGAGTTTTGAATTTTCAAGAGCGATTCCTGTTTGTGAGGCAAGATGAAAGACAAGATCAACATCATCTTGAGAAAATGTTGCATCTGAGGTTTCATCTTTACTTAAAGTTATAAGTCCTAGAATTTTCTCACGATAGAGTAATGGTACGCAGATTAAGTTTTCTCCAAAGAAATTAGCTAGTACAGGATTGTTTAAACTTTTCAGAAAGATTCCAGAGACTATGAAAGGCTTTTTTTCTTCTATCACTTTTGAAAATGGAGAGCCTTGGAAAAGTTGAATATGAATAGGATTGAGAATATCATAACTGGCTCCGTATACACTATTAATGACTAGTTCTGTTTTACTGCTTTTGAGCAGCATTAAAGTTGAAACTTTACCATTTAGGGCATTAGTCATCGTTTCTAAAATCAGTTCAAGAAAGGTGTCAATTCTTTCCATATTGGAAATTCCTTGGCCTACTTTATCCATGACTGATTGCAGTGTTCTTTTTGCAGATTCCAAGCTTTGGATATTGTCTTCAAGCTTTTTCGTCACTGCAGAAAAGGAACGACTTAGGACGGCAATTTCATTCTCTCCTTGGTTCAATTGTTGAATCGTTTCGGGACTAAGGATTTTCTCTAAGATTTTACTGTTGTTTTCAGTAATATTAATGACTGTCTTTAATAATGTACGCATGGAGTTGTACCCAATAAGGACACCCAAAGTCATGAAAATCATAGCTATTTGAAAATTACCCTCGCTTAATTCAATATGTCCAGATTTATTGTGTTGAAAATAGACATATGTAAGTAAACCCATAGGGACAATGGAAGCTAAAAGAAAAAGAATGGTAAATTTACGAAGGATAGAGGCGTCTTCGAAAGAAGCGGCAAAGAAGAGTTTATTATTTTTTTTAGAAGTCATATAGTCTTTTCAAAACACAATTACTAAATATAACTGTAATCTTATGCAATGAACAGAAAATTCTCTTTTCAATTTAAGATATATCATATTATTTTAAGTTAATCCAACTTGAAGAAATAATTTTCTGGGTTATTTTAAGTTGTATATCTCGCTGTCTTGCTTTAAAATATCGAGGTTTTAGATTCATTCCATAGAGAAATTTCACGGAAATTGACTATCACATTAAAATATTTTAGGAGAGATCTATGCAAGGGACAATAGACAAGCTTTATGAATATTTTCTTCAATATGGGCTAAATATTCTAGCCGCGATTATTATTTTTATTCTGGGCCGAATGATTGCAACATTCGTGAGTAATATTGTAGAGGCAGCCCTTGTTAGAGCGAGAATCAATGTCACTTTAGCCTCTTTTGCTAAATATTTAGGTTTTTACGGCATTATGACTTTTGTTGTCATTGCTTCGCTTAATAAACTTGGAGTAGAGACGAGTTCTTTCATTGCTGTTGTAGGAGCTGCTTCATTAGCTGTTGGCTTAGCTTTGCAGGGATCATTATCTAACTTTGCCTCAGGTGTTATGCTTATCTTGTTTCATCCTTTTAAAGTAGGAGATATTATTGATGCCGGGGGAGCCCAGGGACGTGTTCAGGAGATCCAAATTTTTAATACAATAATCATCTCTATTGATAATAATAAGAAAATCATCGTTCCAAATTCCAAAATTACAGGAGACAGAATCATTGTTGATATGTCAACCAAGGGCTGATGGGCCTCTGGCGGAAGCATAAACTATCGAATACTTAATATTAAGGAGAATGAAATGAAGAAAACTTTAAGTTTAGTTGTTGTAGGAATACTTGCTTTAGTAATATCTGGTTGTGCTGAGAACAAGACACGAGTGGGAGAAGGGGCTGGTATTGGGGGGATTTTAGGTGCTGCTGCTGGTGGTATTATTGGTTATCAAAGTGGGCATGGTTTAGAAGGGTCTTTAATTGGAGGAGCTGCTGGAGCTGGCGGTGGAGCGCTTGTCGGATCGCAAATCAATAAACCAGGGACGACAACTACAACATCTACCACCACGACGACGACTAAGACTGAACCTGTTGAAACAGTCACTTTACAAAAGGTGGTGGATTGGACCCAACAAGGTCAATCTGGAGATGAAATCATTGCCAAGATCAATGCATCTCACACAACATTCTCATTAACTAAAGACGATATTGATTATTTAAGAAAGCAGTCCGTTAGCCAGCGTGTCATTGAAGCTATGCAAGCAGTCCGTTAATTAAACTCCCCCAGCCCCTTTTGAAAAAAAAAGAGGGAGGCACGCGGAGTTTCCCCTTTTTAATTAAAGAGGGGATTAAGGGGAGTTCAAATATAAGGAGTCAATAGTGGATATTCGAGCGACGTGTTTAAATTGTATGGATGGACGTGTTCAATTACCCGTCTTGGTATGGATAAAAAAGAATTATAAAATCGATTTTGTGGATGTCATTACTGAAGCTGGAATGGATGGGGTTTTATCTAATCAGAAGTATATTGGAGAAATCCTTCGGAGTATTAATGTGTCCATCAAGATTAATAAATCAGAGCGGCTATTTGTTGTAGGCCATTATGATTGCCGTGGAAATCCTATTGAAAAGGAAGCTCATCATCGTGAAATTATCGAGTCTGTCTGTCGTCTGAAAAAATACTGGCCTTCCATGCCCATTGTTGGCCTGTGGGTCAATAAGAAATGGCAAGTTGAAATCGTTAAAGAAAATTAAACGGTCAGCTATGAATTTTTTGATCAAGACTTTTGGGATCAAAGCGAAGCTGTCTTAGTTGAGGAGCAAGAATAGCTGTGGCTCCTACAACAATTAATGTCACAACTCCTCCTGTTCCAACACAAGCTACAGTTCCAATTAATCCTGCGAGCATTCCACTTTCAAAAGCGCCCAATTCATTAGAAGCACACACAAATACCCATCCAACCGAAGAAATTCGTCCCCGCATATGGTCAGGAGATAAGAGTCTAACCATAGACCTGCGAATGACCATACTAATGCCATCAAAGATTCCTGTTAAAAATAACGCAGCAAGGGAAAGCCAGATATTGGTTGAGAAAGCAAAAATAAGTATGCTAATTCCAAATCCCCCGACGCTTAAAAGCAAATTTCTTCCTGCATGCTCGATCGGAGGTTTACGGGTTGCATAAAGCATCATTAGGAGCGCTCCTAAAGAAGGGGCAGCATTAAGCAATCCAAGCCCTCCAGCTCCAACATGCAGAATATCCGTGGCATAAATAGGAAGGAGGGCAATCATGCCTCCAAATAATACCGCAAAAAGATCCAAGCTCATGGCTGCAACTAAGGGTTGTCTAGAAAATACAAAGTTCCATCCCATAGAAATGCTTTTTAACATAGGTTCTTTGCGATCAAGGGCAGGCTGGGTTTTAGGTGGAATGAACGCCATGCAAACCCACGATAACAAAAACCAAAAAGCAATAAGGGCATAACATCCTTTAGCTGAGAACCCCTCAAAAACAAATCCAATAATACCAGGACCAATGACCGAGCACCCTACCCAGAAACTTGAAATCCATGATGATGCATTGACTGTCAAATTTTTTGGAACTACCTGAGCTTCAAATGCAGAATTAGCCGGATCAGAAAATCCTCGGGCAATTCCAGCTAAGAAAATAACAAAATACAGTGCTAAGACATTGGCATGGGTGTCGTTCCAGGAAAGTGCAAGAAGGGCCAGGGCGCAGATCAAAGACGCTGCACGGGTTATTAAAAGGATTTTTTGCCGATTATAATAATCAGCCACCCATCCGCCAAAGAGAACTAATGAAAGAGCAGGAATCGCTTCAATCAAACCTAACCAACCTAAAGCAAATGGGTCACGAGTGATGTGGTAAATCTGAAATCCAATAACAACAGCTAAGGCCCGGCTTGCCAAAGTAAAGAAAGCGGTCGAACCAATGAATAGTTGGATATCTTTGATTTTAAGGGCAGAAAAACTGCTGGAATGTGTCATAGTCATTATTGATTTTATATATTTTAAGAGGATATCAAAGGATATTCTTGATAGAATCAATGAAACTTTTTAAGAAGAGGTTTTGTCTAAAGATCAGAGGCTTATGAACGATATAAGGCAGGATATTTTAGTTAAGGCATCTAAGGGGGATTTACAGGCTTTTGAAGAGGTTTATAAACTCTCCAGCAGCTTTGTATATAATGTGGCTTACCGTGTAATCGGCAATCAACAAGATGCCCAGGAGGCCACTCAGGAGATCTTCATGACGGTGTATCATAAACTTAAAGATTTCAGATTTGAATCTTCTTTTAAAACATGGCTTTACAGAATCACAGTTAATCATTCGATTAATATGTCAAAAAAAATTTCCAAGACTAAGAATAAAACATTTGTTTTCGATGAAAATGTCAATCCTCCCTCTGTAGAGCCAGAAACTCATGAAAAAATGGATAGAGAATATAACGAGAAAATAGTACAAGATTTCTTAAGTGAGCTCAATGAAGATCAAAGGGCGTGTATTGTTTTGCGTAATATCGAAGGATTAAGTTATGAAGAAATTTCTCAGAGTTTAAATATCAATATTAATACAGTCCGTACGAGATTAAAAAGAGCTAGGGAGAAGTTGTTGACCTTACGCAAACAGGGGGCATATGGACAACTGTAAAACAATCCAAGAGTTAATTTTGACTGACTATCTTGATGGCCAGATAGATAGTTCTACTAAAATTTCCATAGAAAATCATTTCTTATCTTGCTCTTCTTGCAAAGATTTTGCTAAGGAAGCAAAAGAACATTTGGTTAAGCCTTTTCAACAAGCGCTTATCAAAGAAGTGCCTTCAAGTATATGGATTGGGATTCGCGGAGAAATTGATAATCAGCAGTATGCTAAATCTGGAGTTATTGATCGAGTCAAAGAATGGTTAAATACTCTTACTTTGCCAAAACTTGTTCCCTCTTTGGTGAGTTTTGTCATGATCGTTTTTGTATCATCGACAGTGTATTTTAATCAACAGATAAAACAATCTAAAGATCAAGAAACAGGAGCTTATGTGGCTTATGTATTGACTTCTGAAAGCGGAATAAATCCGATGGAGAGTGCAGATTTTGATACTCCCATTGAGAAATACTTTCTTTAAATTTAAATAACAGGAGGAATCTATGGATATTCTTAAACAAGCTTTATTAACAGTTTTAATGTGCGGAGTTGTTTCTTTGCAACCAGCATATGCACAGCTACCCCAAGTCGAAAACCAAGAAAGAAGGGAACATAGTTTCCATAAAATATTTGATCAATTAAAATTGAGTGAGGAGCAAAAGAAACTCCTGGAGGTCAATAAAGAAAAACAAAGAGAACAAATGATGGCATCTTTGCCAAGAATGAAGGCGCAGAAAGAGGCCTTACATCAGGAATTAATGAAACCTCGGCTGGATATGAATAAAATCAATACTATTCAAAAACAACTGAAGAAGAATATGGTACAGATGGCAGATAACCGTTTAAATTCTATTCTTGAGGTCAGAAAGATTTTGACCCCTGAGCAATTTAGTCAATTTCTTAATCTCATGAAAGAACGTCGTAAGAATAAAGGTTTAAATAAAGATGAATCTATGTAATACATCAATTAGATTGGCAGGTCTCACCATTGTTTTTTTTGGGTTTTTCATTGGGGGAAATGTTAAGGCTGATTCTCTATCATCGAGTGTTGGAGAACAGCTGACGTGGGAAGAAGCGCTTAAGAAGGCTGCCCAATTCCATCCTGATTTGGTCTCTGCTAAAGAACAAATTCGTCAAAGTAAAGATTCTAAGCTGATCATTCAAAGTTCTTTTTTGCCACAAGTAACTGGCAATCTCGGCGTTACGCAGGCTAAATCACCAACGACAACTACTTATTCTTATGGAGTTTCTGGTTCCCAGCTTTTATTTGATGCTGGAAAGACTATTAATGATGTACGTTCTGCCAAAGAAAATGTTAATGCCTCAACTCAGAATTTTCAGTATGTTTCTTCTTTAGTAAGACTTCGCCTGAGAAATGCTTTTATTAATCTTCTTAAAGCACAGCATTCTGTTGACCTGACCCGTGAAATTCAGAACATTCGAAAACAAAATTTGGATTTAATTACTCTTCGTTATAATTCTGGAACAGAACATCGAGGAGCATTGCTAACAGCCTCTGCAAATTTAGCTCAATCCGAATTCGATATCCATCAGGCCTCACGTATTCTACATGTGGCTCAACGCAGTTTAACTAAAGAAATTGGAAGCAAGAAAATTGAACCTATTAGTGTGGTGGGGGATTTTGATATTACTAATCAATATAAGGAAACTCCTAATATAGATGATTTAGTGTCTAAGCATCCACAATTTCTTAAGATCATTGCGCAGAAAAACGCAGCAACATTTATAGTTGGAGCAGATAAAGCTGACCTTTGGCCTTTGGTATCTTTGAATGGAGGGGCAGGAAAAAGTGATCGAGAATGGCCCCCTTCTACAACTAGCACAGATGTAGGTTTAAGCTTAAGCTGGTCTATTTTTCAAGGAGGGGCCAAGCGGGCTCAACTTGATCGGGCAAGAAGTCAGGTGTTAGATCTACAAGCCCAAGAACAAAGTCTCAAAGATGCCTTAAGCCTCACACTAGAACAAGATTGGGCTGATTTGGAAGATGCGAGAGAGCAGGTGCAGGTGCAGAAACTTTTTCTTGAGGCTGCCGAAGAACGAGCCAAAATTGCAGAAGGACAATATAAGGTTGGTCTGATTACCTTTGATAACTGGACAATTATTCAAGATGATTTAGTCAGCAGTAAAAAGACATTCTTAAATACACAGGCAAATGCTTTGTTAGCTGAGGCCAACTGGGTCGCTGCCCAGGGAAGGACACTTGAGTATGAAAATTAAAAAAGGTCATGTGATTATCGGGATTCTTATTCTTGTTGTTGCAGGAGGAATTGGGGTTTGGATGAAATCCAAAGCTTCGAAATCTGAAGACAAAGATAAGATCATTAATCCCCATTATGGTTCCTTGCAGACAGTGATTAATACGACTGCAAGTGTCCTGCCTAAGAATCGTTTGGAGATTAAGCCGACGGTAGGCGGAAGAGTCCAGGAAATTCTTGTTAAAGAAGGAGATATGGTTAAAACTGGCCAAATTTTAGCCTGGATGAGTTCGACAGATCGTGCGGCACTTTTGGATTCTGCGAGAGGACAGGGAGAGAAAGAATTCAAATATTGGCAAGATGTTTATAAGCCTATTCCTTTGATGGCACCTATTGATGGTCAGGTTATTGTAGCTACGACCCAACCTGGTCAGACGGTGTCAATTATAGATCCTATTATTGTCCTTTCCGATCATTTGATTGTGCGTGCCCAGGTGGATGAAACAGATATTGGGAAGATCAAATTGAATCAACAAGCCATCGTTTCGTTGGATGCTTATCCTGATCAAAAGATTGAGGCTACGGTCGAACATTTATACTATGAATCTAAAACAGTTAATAATGTCACCACTTACGAAGTTGATTTGCTTGCAAAAGAGCTTCCTGCTTTCTTTCGCTCAGGGATGAATGCGAGTGTTGATTTCATTACCCAAAAAAAAGACCATGTTCTTCAGATCCCTGTAACAGCCATTATTAAGAAAAAGGATCAAAGTTTTGTGCTCTTGAAGAGTCCCAAGAATTCCAAAGGTGTTATGAAAGAAATTCAGACGGGAATCAGTGATGATAAGAATATTGAAGTTACACAAGGGTTAAAAGAAGACGACGACATCATTGTTAAACAAAAGAAATATTCTTTGAATCCAGCTAAAGGAGGAAGCAATCCTTTTATGGCAGGTGGCCGAGCTGGCAGCGGTGGAGGCAATCGAGGACGCTAAGACAATTTATGATTGAAATCTCGAATATCAAGAAAACCTATCGTTTGGGTGCGCATGACGTTCAGGCGGTGCGGGAAGTTACTCTTACAATCAAAGCTGGTGAATTTGTAGCTATTATGGGTTCTTCTGGTTCAGGCAAATCCACACTCATGCATATTTTGGGACTGTTGGACAGACCAGATAGCGGTAGTTATAAACTCGCTGGATTTGATGTTACCAAGCTCTCCGACGAGCAGATGGCCATTGTCCGTAATCGTTTAATTGGATTTGTTTTTCAGCAGTTTCATCTTCTTCCTCGTATGACGGCACTCGAAAATGCTGGTCTTCCTTTGGTCTATGCTTCCATTCATAGTCTTGATAAATCGAAAGAAAAATTAATTGCAGTTGGGCTGGAGGACCGCATTACCCATAGGCCTAATGAACTCTCCGGCGGTCAGCAGCAGCGAGTTGCCATTGCCCGAGCCCTTGTCAATGAACCTATGCTTTTGATGGCTGATGAACCAACAGGAAATTTAGACAGCAAAAGCAAAGATGAGATCATGTCCATCATCAAAAAACTCAATAATGAGGGGAAAACGATTGTCATGGTGACTCACGAGAAGGACATGGCTGCCTATGCTACACGAGTCATTGAGATGAAAGATGGGGTCATTATTTCTGATGTTGTTCAACAATCAAAGAAAGTTTTCAGTTCAGCATCTATCCCATCCCCAGACTGGAGTTTTCTTGATAAAATTATTTCGTCTTTTTCTGATATAGAGAAATGGGCAGATTCTCTTAAACAAGCCATTTATGCCATGCTTTCCCATAAAATGCGCTCTTTGTTATCAATCCTTGGGATTTTGATTGGGGTTGCTGCGGTGATTGCCATGCTAGCCTTGGGAAGTGGGGCCCAAGAATCAATCAAAGCTCAATTAGCATCACTGGGTTCGAATTTACTTATGGTGCGTCCTGGTACAATCATTTCAGGTGGAGTTGCAATGCAGGCGGGGTCAGTGACACGATTGACATTTGCCGATGTCACAGCCGTTCGTCAGGGGTCTAGTGACATTACCAGAGTATCCGGAGCTGTTTCAGGGCGAGTTCAAATGGTTGCTGGAAGCAAGAATTGGAACACTGAGGTCAATGGTGTGGATGTGGATTATGCTCCTATGCGTGCATACACTCCTGAAAGTGGACGTTTTTTTAATGAGGAAGAAGTAAGCACGCGAAGTAAGGTAGTTCTCCTTGGGACAACTGTTGCCAGAGAGCTTTTTGGAGATCAAAATCCTATTGGGGAGGAAGTGAAAATCAATTTAATTAATTTTAGAGTCATCGGCATATTACCTTCTAAAGGCGGGAATTCGTTTCGAGACCAGGATGATGTGGTCTTAATTCCTTTGACTACTGCCATGTACAGATTATTGGGAAAACAATATATTGATACTCTTTTTATCGAAGGATCTTCTTCTGAGGTGCTTGATCCTTTGCAAGATACAGTGACCCAAATTCTCAATAAGCGCCATCGCATCAGTCCGAAAGATGAAGACACTGCCTTTCAGGTGAGAAACATGGCGGATATTAAGGCCACATTGGAGTCTACTACCAAAACCATGTCCATGCTTTTAGGTTCCATTGCTGCAATCTCATTACTCGTGGGGGGAATCGGTATTATGAATATTATGCTGGTTTCTGTGACCGAGCGTACCAGGGAAATTGGTTTGCGCAAAGCCATCGGTGCCAGCCGTCAGGATATTATGCTTCAATTTTTGATTGAAGCCGTCATGATGTCGTTGATTGGAGGCCTTGCAGGAGTTGCACTTGGAGCTGGGATATCGCTTTTATTGACTTTCTTTGCAGGGTGGACTGTTAAGATTTCGTTACTCTCTATATTCTTGGCAACTGGTTTCTCATTAGTTATCGGACTTGCCTTTGGTTTGTGGCCCGCCTATAAAGCTTCCCTCCTAAATCCTATCGAAGCTTTAAGATATGAATAATTCCAACTATTGCTTTAGGATGGCGTTGATATGTGAGGGGTTTGTTATGAAATATTGCATTTTTTGGTATTAAGTACTATACTTCTCATCAATTCTTGAAAAAGGTTATTTTTATTAATCTCAATGTAGGAGTAGAGCAATGGTTAAAAACAAATTTTTCTCAGCAGTACTACTTACGTTGTTTGTGGTTTCCGTAATGTCCATTTCAAAAGTTTTAGCATGTCCCCCATGTCCTGCTGGGGTTATTCAGATTGGATGCACAGAGAATGGTGAACCCATATGTGTATCTCAATATCCAGGGGATAATCTTGATCAAGATACTGACTCTGATGATAATCCACCTCCTCGAAATCCAAAACAACCCAAAAAAGAGGAATCCTTTTGGGATGACGTTAAGTTTTGGGCTTCATATTTTGAATCTTATTTTGAATAATGAAGGCATTAAAACTCTTTCATTGGTCATTAGTCGTTTTAAAACCCTCTGATTACAATTCAGAGGGTTTTTTATGCAATGCCCTAAAAATGCCTTTTCTGGCATTATGGGCTATACTTCTTTTAGATTTTAATAAGTGAGCTCTATCTTATTAACTCACATGTATGGAATAAGCCATGACCAAAAAAAATCTTTTCAGTAGTATTACTTACGTTGTTTGTGGTTTCCGTAATGTCCATTTCTAAGTTTTAGCGTGTCCACTATGTCCTGCTGGGGTTGTTCAGATTGGATGCACAGAGGATGGTCAAGCCATATGAGTGTCTAAATATCCAGGGGATAATTTCTGTTTTTAAGGAAGTCCAATTTATGTTCAAAAGATTGATCTCTATTTTACTTATTCTGACCTTTTGCAATGAAACCTTTATGGTTTCTCCTGCAATAGCTTTAGAAGGTAATATACAGCTGCCTGTTGCAGGATCTATGGTCAATTTAAGTCCTGCCTTTGAACCGGTCCTTATTAAAGGGTTAACCATTCATAAAGAAAATCCATTTCTGTTTGATTTTATCGTGGATACTGGAAATTCAGGATTATCGTTAGAGACGCAGCATGCTGCGTCTCTACGTAAGGAATCTGAGAGATTAATCAAATACTTCTTCGCTTGTTTGACCATTCCAGAAAATGACCTATGGGTCAACCTTTCGCCATACGAGAAACAGCGTATGGTTCCAGAAGCCCTGGGACAAACCGCCCTGGGTCGAGATCTTTTAGCTCAAGACTATATCCTTAAACAGCTCACTGCATCCTTGATCTATCCTGAGCGTGAGCTGGGAAAAGAGTTTTGGAATCGAGTCTACGCTAAAGCCCAAGCAATGTATGGGCCAAACGTTCAAATACCAGTCAATACATTTAATAAGGTATGGATCCTGGCAGACAAGGCCAGTGTGCACGAACGAGGCCAGAGCGTGTTTGTGGTCGATGGGCATCTCAAAGTAATGTTGGAAGAAGATTATCTAGCCGTAGACAAGAGCCTACAGCCAACCAGGGGATATGTTCAGAACAAAATTAACAGGAACGTGTCCCCAAGCACATTGCCAAGCGACGTAGTATTGAATACGAAAGCACCCCAGGGAAACCCCGTTAACGCCATCGGAAGCCAAATCATCCGAGACATCATCCTCCCTGAAATCGAAAAAGAAGTCAACGAGGGCAAGAATTTTGCAACCTTACGTCAGATTTTTAATTCTCTGATTCTAGCAACCTGGTATAAGAACAATCTCAAAGACTCGATTCTTAATCAGCTTTATTCTGATAAGAACATCGTCAAAGGTATCAACCTTTCTGATTCTTCAATCAAAGAGAAAATTTATCAGCAATATCTTCAGGCTTATAAGAAGGGAGTATTTAACTATATTAAGGACGATCCACAGGCCAGTGGTCAAAATATTCCCAGAAAGTATTTCTCTGGCGGTTTTGGGGCAAAGAAAGGTTTTTTAAGTAAAATTAGTTCTGCTAAGGCCCACCATCCTACGGGTCGTGATTATGTTATGAAAGTTGGATTGGATGTGCAAGGCTCCGCAAATTTGTTCGATCAGGCACAGATAGCAAGGGCACTCCACTCTTTAAGGGTTTTTCTTATGGGTTCTATTGTAGCGTCAGGAGCAATATCAAATCTAGCAACGGGTTACCAGCAGCCAGTTATTCAAGAAACATCAGAAAATCTCTCTGATCATCCATTAAAGACACCAAACGGTAATATTCATATTTTCCCATCTCTTCATGCAAGTAATAAAAGTAGAGAAAAGCTTGAAAAGGCTTTAAAGACTTTTGATGAATTTTATAAACAACAAAATAAAGATAGGAAGCAATTCACAGAAGCAGCAAAAGTAGCAATAGGGGCTATAGATCAATTCTTAAATGATAATAGTTACGTCCTAGAAGATCAGAAAAAGCAAGTACCGGATTTGATAGGAAAGATTACAAACAACCACATCAAATATCTTTCACCTGAGGGTGTCCCCGTAGAAATGGATGGGGTAACAATGCAAGAGATGATTATGAAGGCGAATAATGAATATACAAAACTTGAAGAACAATTAGAACCTCTAAAGAATTTAGGTTGGAAAGGAAGTGTCTTGAATGTTTATAGCTTATCAAGAGGGACAATTGCTTTTTTATGCAGAACTTACGGTGATTTTTTAATTCAGCAGGAAGTAGAGATCTTTCCGGTAGACTTACTGATGTGGGGAAATATGGGAGAGAAGATGGAAGTTGAATTTATGATGTATGGTTTCACAGAGGAAGAAGCTCAGAATGAATCTTTACAATTGAAAGGAGATGCCAGAAATAGGTTTACTGCTTTTAGAGTTAATAATGGATCTCAATGGAACAGAATAACGCATAAAAACGTGAGCTTCGAGCCACCCCTAGGTAACAAGGATATTATCATTGGAAATGGACATACAGTTACGCAGTTAGAAGAAAATTCTCCTAAAGTTAAAACTACACTTCAAGGAGAAATTAAAAGACAACAGTTAAGGCCAAATAGTGAGATTGATTCAACTATAGAGCTTGATAGGGATGTTCTTATGCTTCAATTGAATGCAGATCCTGTATTTAAGTATCTTTACGGAGAAGTAACAAAAGAAGATTTAACGAATTGGAGCAGGAATGGCACAGTGTATCAGCCGCTAATAGAGATTATTAAAGAAGACACCTTAGGTCCAATGACTAAACTGTCGAAACTGTCAAAAGACCCTAAAACTATCGCAGATCCGTCAAATTTGAAATTTATCTTCTTTAACAGTCCCAAAAACAATGAATTTGGAATTAAGAAGGGAAACCTTTTTGTTTATAGGGTAGGCTCGCGCGTCTATGTTTTAGTACCTTTAGATGCTTTTCAAGAGAACGTAAATGATGCGCACAAAATGACGTTTTTACTTAAATGCGCTTTATTAGCATTAGTAGATCAAGACAAGGGATTAACGTTGTTGGAGCAAGAGATCAAGGCTATGAGGATGTTTAGAGACATGCTTTTAAAATATGATCCAAACTCAAGCCGCCGTACGATAGAAGTATATCAAGAGTTAGCGGCAAGGTTTCAATCATTAGATAATAATATAAAAAGTATTGAAGAGTATATTGATTGGAGCTTTACGAAGGTTGATGTTTCAAAATTGAGATATTATGAATCTAAACGTGATGAAGAGGATCCTAAGATTATAGTTGTACAGTTGTTTGATCCACAAACAGTTAATCAAGATGGAAAAGCAACCTTCATTAATGTCAAGATAGTTGAAGGTGAAGCTCCAGTAGTTAAAGAGGAATTAGGTCAGATTTCAAATCCAGCTATGATTAGTGAAGATAGAGAAGAAATGTCGCAATTATTAAGAGTGACGGAAACATCGCCAGGGGGTATCGATTTAAATACCACTGATATGGGTATGGCAGTGACAAAAGATGGCTCTGGTGTTGATATGTCTGCCTTCGGCGGAAATCCAGCCATGTTAGAACGTATCAAGGCCCAAGGGATCTTTTCAGCAGAACCAATCATTATTGAAATTACCCCTGTAACCGCTTTAATGTACGAATAGCCGCCTAATATCTTATTTAAGAAGGATTTTGGGCTCTTTTTAAAAAAGATTCGAATGACCTCTAATTGTCTTTTTCAACTTTTTGGTATATACTTTTTATGACTTGAGATTTTTGTCTTTTAATTAATCATTACTAATGGGAGGGATAAACTTGAAAAAAACAATACTAATGCTGGCTTTAACACTAAGTTTCACAGTACTAACTACATCATTAAGCGTGGCCCTTCCGCCTCCAAAATGTCCTCCAGGATCTCATTTGGAACTTGTTGATGGTACACCTGTGTGTGTTCCTGATGGCGATGGTCAACCACCCCCAACAGAATCACCAGATGAGGAGGGATTAGATGAGATGATCCCAGCTGATTATAATCAAAAGAGTTTCTTGGGGAAGTGTTGGGTTATTACTAAAGCTTTTATAAAAAGTTGCTTTGATAATTAATGACTCGAAAAACATCTTAATAGGAGAATGTTTTAAGACCCTCTGTGATTACAGAGGGTCTTTTTTTTGAATTTGCAATGATGACATAGGCATGCTATCTTTTAGCAGGCCTCAATCGTACCCATAGCATCTCTTTTTAAAGCAATTGAATATTGGGACAATTATGTTTAAACAGTTGATTGCTTTTCTAATCATTTTGACCTTCAGTACTTCCTCAATTTATGTGCCTCAGGCGCAAGCCATAGAGAAGCCATATCTTTTGTCTTTGCCTGTTCCAGGCACAATGGTCAATTCAAGCCCATCCTATGAACCTGCATTAATCAAGGGGTTGACCATTCATAAAGACAACCCATTTTTGTTTGATTTTATTGTGGATACGGGTAATTCTGGATTATCGTTAGAGACGACCGGCCGCTCGTCTCTACGCGAAGAATCTGACCGTTTAATTAAATATTTTTTCACCTGCCTGACAGTTCCAGAAACAGACCTCTGGGTCAATTTGTCACCTTATGAGAAAGACCGTATTGTTCCTGAAGCATTGGGAGAAACGGCCTTAGGACGAGATTTGCTTGCCCAAGACTATATCCTTAAACAACTGACTGCATCGCTAATTTATCCCGAGAAAGACTTAGGCAAGGAGTTCTGGAGCCGTGTTTATGCCAAAGCACAAGCCATGTATGGCTCTAATGTTCAGATTCCAGTTAATACCTTTAATAAGGTATGGATCCTGGCAGACAAAGCAAGTGTTTATGAAAATGGCCAGAGCGTGTTTGTGGTTGACGGACATTTGAAAATTATGTTAGAAGAAGATTATTTGGCCCTTCAGAAGAACCACATTTCCTCTCCCCACAAGGGGAAGGAAACCAGTTCTATCGGATCCCAAATCATCCGCGACATCGTCCTTCCTGAAATAGAAAAAGAAGTCAACCATGGCAAGAATTTCGCAACTCTACGACAAATTTTCAACTCTCTCATTCTAGCTAGCTGGTATAAGAAAAATCTCAAAGACTCTATTCTTAATCAGCTCTATTCTGATAAAAATACGGTTAAAGGCATTAATCTTTCAGATATCTCAGTGAAAGACCAGATTTATCATCAATATCTTAAAGCTTATAAGAAGGGAGTATTTAACTATATTAAGGAAGACCCTTCGACTGACTCTCAGGGCAAGTCCCAAGCAATTTCCAGGAAATACTTCTCTGGTGGTTTTGGAGTAAGGAAAGATTTCTTAAGCAAGGCAAGTCCTGCTATGGCGGCCCAAAAACTCGGCCGTACAACAGGTCAAGATTATGCTATGAAGGTAAGGTTGAATGTAGAAGCCCCATCTAACTTATCAGATCAAGCACAAATAGCTGCTGCAATAAGATATCTCAGAGCATTTTTGATTGGATCGATATTATCCTCAGGATTTATTGAAAATAATGTGAATAGCTATCAACAGCCAGAAACTCTAGAAGCTACTTTCAAAGAAGCACAAAATGTTCCTGAATCCTCAGTTCAAACACCTAAAGGAGAAATTACTTTTTTCCCGGCTGATCATGTAAGTATGGATAGTATCGAAGAATTGGAAAAGGCTTTGAATTCTTTCGATAAGAATGAGGCTAATAAAGCCATTGATAAGTTCTCTACACAGAACAGAGCAATATTAGAGGGGCAGAGAAGTCAAGTCGAAGATATGATCGATAAGATTAAAAGAAATCATATCAAATACCTTTCACCAGAGGGAGTATCCGCAGATATGGAAGGGATGTCAATGCAAGAGGTGATCGCACTGGCTCGCGAGCAATACACTACACTGGAAGCCCAATTAGAAAAATTAGGTCGTAAAGAAAGCGCTGAGGATCTTTATTTAGGAATAACTGGTCCTACTTCCTTTTTATGTTTGATGCATGGGGATGTCTTAATACAGCAGGGTGTTGAACTCTTTCCTATTGATTTGCCGATTTGGGGCAATATGGCGAGAGATATCAAAATAAAGCTTGAGAAACAGGGGATAACAGGAAAAGAAGCATGGGAAACAGCTTTTTCTCTTATGTTAACAAGTAGAAATAAGTTTATGGCGTACAGATTTTTCCAGGGACCACAAGGCAAAAAAGGTAGCTCTATGGGACCCTTTCACACAGGTGAGAAACCTGAAGGAGAGAATCCTCCTAGAATTGATTCGACCTTACCGGGTGAAATTGAAAAACTAATTGAAAAATCAAAATCAAGCCCCGCCATTGAAATTGATCCGAAGGTTGAATCAGATCGTAAAGAACTTATTGCGCGTTTGAATGCTGACCCTGTATTTAATTTGCTTTATGGGGATGTAAACACAGAAAATATCAAATCATGGAGTAAGAATGGATTGCAGTATCAGCCTTTGATAGACATCGTGACTAAGTACACCTTGGATCCAATGAGTAAGGCATTCCAAATTTCTATCGCAGATCCTTCTAATTTAAGATTTGTATTCTTTGAAAGTCCTAAAAATAATGAATTTGCAATGAAGAGAGGGCATCTTTTTACTTATAAAGTCGGCTCTCGCACGTACATCTTAATACCTTTAGATACTTTTCAAAAAGCCAGGGCAGCAGAAGCAGTAGCTTTCTTACTTAAAAGTGCCTTGGTAGCTTTAATGGATCAAGACAAGACAGTACCAGCAATGAAAAGAGACATAGATATTCTTACCTATTTTAGAGGAATCCTATCGAATTATGATAACAATCCTTCTTTTAAGGAGAGAAATTTAGAAACAAAAACAAGGTTTGAACTTATACAGAGTAATATAAGTGGTGTTGAACAGGCTATTCATAAGGATTTGCCGCAAGTTGATGTTGCAAAATTGCGATATTATGATTCTAAGCGTGATAAAAAGGACCCTACGGTTATATTTGCTCAATTCTTCGATCCACAAACTGTCACCAGGGATGGAAAAGTTCCCTTTATTAAAGTAAATATAATTGATAAGCCTGGATCAACAGTTACAGTCAAGCAAGAACCTGGTCAAATTAGCAATCCAGCGATGATTGGTGAAGAAGATATACAATCGAAAGTAACGCCAGGGGGTATTGATTTGAATACTACTGACATGAGTATGGCCGTGACCAAGGATGCTGGAGGAGTCAAGATGAATCTGCCAGCCAGAGGCTGGTCCGCCTCCGGCGGAGATTCAGCCATGCTTGAGCGTATCAAAGTTCAGGGGGTATTTTCGGCCACTCCTGTAATTATTGAAATTACACCTGTGAGTTCTTTAAGGTACAAATAATGCTAAACCTCGATATTTCAAGGTGTTTTTACTCTTTTTAAAAAAAATTGGCATTCTCTAAATTTATAGTTTATACTTTTTGAAGTTTCACAGTAGTGCCCCTATTTTTCCCGTTTTGTTACATCTTGATTTTTTTTGGTTCTTAAAGGAAGCGCTTACTCCAATAAAGAATGAATAAATCAAGAATTATTAAAGAAGTAACCCATCAATCAGAGGAGGGAAGTATGTTGAAAAGAATGCTAGTAGTGTTGGTTTTAGCAGTAAGCTTCACATTTCTAACTACATTGCCTAGTTTTGCCCAACCGAGTAAGGGTTGTACTGCAGGTACTCATATGGAATTAATCGATGGTTATCCTGTGTGTGTTCCCGATAGTGATAATAATAATCCACCACCTCCACCAACACCTCCTCCTACACAAAATGAACCACCAAGTGAATTAGATAAGCAGATTCTTAACTGCGGTTTGTTTGTCTGGGATTGTTATAAAAAGTGGGAAACATGGAAGTCCATTTTAGATGATTAAAATTTGGTGTTATCTTAAGAACCCTGTACCATACGGTACAGGGTTTTTTATTGCTTAATTTTCACCTTCCTTGGATTTGCTTTTCCACTATTCAGTCGAGTATACTTTTATCAGATCCTATTAATATGTATGTATACTAAGGTCCTAATGCTTAAGCGTTGCATATCTTTCTTTATTCTTTTGTGTTTCACCTATACTTCGGTAATTCCACCTGCCTATGCCCAGGAAATGATTCATTTACCTATACCTGGTCAGATGTTAGATCCTAGTCCAGTTTTTAATTTTCCTATAATTAAAGGTTTAACTATTCATCCTGAGAATCCTTTGCAGTTCGATTTTTTGATTGATCCTGGCCAGGGCAATCTTTCCCAGAAAGATAAACAAATTGAATATCAGAAGATTATTAAGTATTTTTTGGCTTCTTTGACTGTTCCTGAGAAGGACTTATGGGTCAATCTTTCTCCTTATGAAAAGAACCGCATGATTCCTGATAGTTTTGGCAAGACAGAGATGGGAAGAGATCTTCTGGCTCAAGACTATATTCTCAAGCAAATTACAGCATCGCTCATGTATCCAGAGAAGGAGCTAGGGAAAAGCTTTTGGAATAAGGTCTATCAAGAAGCTCAGAATCGTTTTGGCAATACCGATATTCCCGTGAACACCTTCAATAAAGTTTGGATAGTCCCGGACAAGGCATCGGTGTATGAGAAGGAGAATACGGTATTTCTGGTAGAAGGGCATTTGAAGGTGATGTTGGAGGAGGATTATCTGGCCATCCAAAAACACCACCAGGGAAAGGGAACCAATTCTATCGGCAGCCAAATCATCCGTGAAATCATTCTCCCTGCCATTGAAGAAGAAGTCAACCAAGGCAAAAATTTTGCCAACCTCCGCCAAATCACCAATTCATTGATCCTTGCGACGTGGTATAAGACCGCCCTTAAACAAAGCCTTCTGAATAAGATTTATGCGGATAAAAGTAAAGTAGAAGGTGTTAACCTAGATGATCCTAAGGACAATCAAAAGATTTACCAACGATACCTCCAAGCCTTCAAAAAAGGCGTTTATAACTACATCAAAGAAGAATCAGACCCAGTGACCAAAGAATTCATCCCTAGAAAATATTTTTCTGGAGGGTTTTCACCAGACTTAGATGGAGTCATGTTAGGTCAACGCATTAAGCAACTAGATCTAATCAAAGATGCAGCCTTAATAGCAAAAGTTACGAAGAGTACTTTTGTATTAGATCAAACCCAAGTTTTATTAAAAGATGTGCCAAATCATCCTTATGGGAATGAAAGTTTTATTAGTAGAGAGTTGGATAAATTATTTCAAACTTATATTGATTTTCATTCTTGGTTGTCAAAGAAGAGGCAACAGAGAGTGCTTTTAGTTGGTGTTGGAAGAGGGCTAGCAGCTATGCAATTAGCACTGAGATATCCCAATTTAGAAATTATTGCGGTCAATAAAGAAAGCGACTTATGGTCTGATAAAATTATTGGAGATTATCTAGTCAGTACAGGTGTGCGCAAGAAAGATGTTACAGCCGCACGAAAAAGGATAACCTTAAACATAGTTGATTTAGATTCTGAATCAGGAAAGCAACAAATTTTTAAAGAAAGATATGATGCGATTATTTTCGAGCCATTCGTTCTAATATATTTTAGAGATAAAGTAAAAGCAATTGAAGCTGCCTACAATGCATTAAATCCTAATGGATTTTTAGGGTTTGAAAAAAATAGAATTCTGGCATCAAATAAGAATAAGGAAGAAGAAGTTCTTAACGTTTTGTTAAGCAGTCTTGCTGCACCAAGGCCAATAATAGATACTGTAAATAGTGTTCAATTAATTAAGAAAAGTTCAAAAAAAATAAATATTCCTCTTAAGTTAAAACGTTCAGAATTAGCTGCAATACCTAATTATTCTAGTGTTAAGCCAATAAATTCTTTTTATTCATTAGACCAAGCGCAAGTTACATTGCAGGAGCCAACGTATTCGTCTGATTCAGCAATGGCATCTAAACAAAAAGATACGCAAATAAATAAGCGCGATCAGAAATACCATTATGAATGGTCCATTGACCATTTAGGCAAAGGCAGCGTGGAGATCAATTATTCCCCTATGCAGAATAAAACATGGGTGGAATATACTGCACCAGGTGAACTTAAGAAAAAAGCTGAATTATCGGGGAAGCATGTAGTTCCTATGAAAAACAAATTTTATTCGGGCATGGATGGAGACATAAAGATATTTCCTTATATTGTCTCTAAAGGTTTTTCGGAATTGTTAAAAAAAGCAGGCATCCCATTAAAGTTTCTAGTTCCAGATACAATTCCTAACCGAGTAAGAGTTTTTATATTTGCTTTAACTCAAGCAGGTATAAGTATTGGAAATTCGGATCAATTAAAAGACAGCCCACAATTTGCTCAAGGTGGCAAGCAAGATGAGGCTATGGTCGCGATAAGTCCGATTAATTGGAAGATAGTAGAAGGACAAGGCTATCCTTTTGAGATTTCTAAGGATAAAGATACAAAAATTGCACCTATTGTTCGTCATTATTATGTGACTTTCAATGGGAAACGTGTGACATTCGCAGATAGGAAACAGTCTAGCTCAAGTGTTCTTTATATTTATGCCGATCGAAAGATCGTTCATATGGAATCATTTAATCCATTATTTCCTAGAACCAAAGAAATGCGCCAAAAAGTAAGTCAAGATCTTGGAGGTATTGACCTTAACCCAAGGAATTTTAACCTCCAAATCAAACGCGACGGTAAGGGTGTGCCTTTGCCGGTCGAGTTTCAGGATGTTGAGCATATCAATGTACGTGGATTTATTCCTGTGATTATCAAAATTACGCCTGTTTCGAATCTGAGATTGTTGTTAGGAATGGCAGAGAACAAAGAGCTCCCGAAAATCCCATCCAATTCAGAAGCACATTTCCCACAATACGCGCTTAAGGAATAATTATTTTTTGATCTCGTTTTTATTTTGTTCCTTATATAATGCTTACAATTGAATTCTATGAAAGGAAAGAGTTATGGTTAAAATGAATGTGGTTTATGAAGGTGATTTGCGCTGTAAGTTGACCCATGAACAAAGCGGGTCTGTGATCACGACGGATGCGCCTAAGGATAATATGGGCAAAGGGGAGGCGTTTTCTCCCACCGATTTAGTTGCCGCGGCCTTATCGTCTTGTATGTTAACTGTCATGGGAATTGCAGCTAAGCGGCACAATATTGATTTTAAAGAAGCCAGAGCAGATGTGACTAAAGAAATGGTAGCCATCCCTGTACGTCGCATTGGTACCATTACTGTGAATGTTCATATGCCTAAAGGTTTAACGAACGAACAGCGCACAATTCTTGAACAGGCAGCTCACACATGTCCAGTCCATAAAAGCCTAAGTCCAGACGTCCAAACTCCAATCAAATTTCATTATGCGGATTAAATTTATGAAAAAAATGGTCCTGATTGCGGTCTTTTTGTGTAGTTGTTCATGTGTTTTTGCAGCTAATCAGGAGAGTTATTCGGCTCCCAGCCAATTGCCTAATGTCAAAAGCCAAATGCTGACGGCAGGCTTCTGGATTTCTAAGCATCCATCCGTGGATCAAATTGTCATGAATGAAGAGCAAATCAGAGCGTTTAATGACAATATCCGTAATAATTTAAAACTTACCAAGGATATTTTTTCTTTAGTTGAGAATTTTAAGACAGAGTCTTTAATGGATGTGTTTAAGAAGAATTTAGAAGACTATGCAGAAGGCGGTTACTACACCATAGATGGCACTCGCAATGATGCGGCTTTTATGGAGAAGGTTAAAACCAGTATGCATTTAAGCGGTCTTGTTTTGGGTGTTGCTCCTCGATATGGGATCATCATTCATAGGGCGGATCAAAGGTTCCTGCCAACTGCGCAAGGTCTTTTTGCTCAACGGGGAGATGTAGATTTTGATGAGCTTCAAAATAGCGCTTTGGATATTGGAACGCCTGTTGCAGTTATCCATAAAAGCCAGGATGGAAAATGGTCTTATGTGCTTTCTGAATTAAGTGATGGTTGGGTTAAAACACAGAATATTGCTTTTGGCGATTCAAAGGTGATCAAGAATTTCTTGGGCCAAGAGAAATTCGTCGTGATAACGAGTCCTAAAGCAGATATATTCTTAAATGATGCTATGACGGAATTTTATGATGAAACACGTATGGGGGTCACTCTGCCTCTTCTTGAAGAAAGCGAAAAACATTGGATTGTGGAGTTACCTCTCAAAGATAAACAAGGCCAACTACAAATGGGAATTGCCTTTATTCCAAAGAGCATGGCTCACCGAGGCTATCTGCCTTATACGGCCCGCAGCATTTATAACCAAGCTTTTCTCATGCTGGATAAACCTTATGGATGGGGAGACATGAATGGCCAGCAGGATTGTTCAAGGTTCTTGCAAATGATTTATGCCACAGCAGGTATTCATCTTCCTCGGGATTCCAAGGACCAAGCCCAGGTAGGTGAGCCACTATCTTCTTTTGATGGAAAGACTCAAGATAAGGCTAAATTAGAATTCTTCAAAAATATTCCAGGAGCCACAAGTGTTTTGACACTTAAAGGGCATATTCTTTTGTATTTGGGAATGATTGAGGGAACTCCCTATGCCATTCATGAAACATCAGGATATTCTCAAACCAAGGATGACAGACAGATTAAATATGTGTTAAATCGTGTGATTGTTTCAGATTTGTCTTTGGGAGAAGGATCAACCAAAGGTTCTTTACTTAGACGTTTATTAAAAATTGTAGGAATTCAATCCAGTGCGCATTAAACACATCGAAGTCAAATCTCTGCGGGCGCCTTTAATTCAACCCTTTCGTGTGGCAACGGGGCAGCACAATTCTTTGGATAATTTATTAATTATTCTTAAATTTGACGACGGAACCATAGGTTACGGAGAAGCTGCCATTGCCTCTCACATCACAGGAGAAACGATTGAAGAAACACGTGCTAATTTGCAAACTGCAGCTCAATGCCTCGTTGGGTTCTTAGCCTCAGATTATTTGCGTATATCCAAATGGCTGCATGATTCTTTCCCTCTTAATAAGAGTGCTGTCTGTGCGATTGAAATGGCTTTGTTTGATGCTTTAACTAAATCTATGAAAATTCCATTGTGGAAGATGTTTGGGGCTCAACCTAAGATGCTAAAGACGGATATTACAATTGTGATTTCATCGCTACAAGAGACCCAGGATACGACTAAGACGTTTTATAAGAAAGGTTTTAGGTCTTTTAAAATCAAAATCGGCAAAGACATGGATTTAGATTTTAAACGTGTACAAGCCGTCTCTAAGATTGCCCGAAACTCCAGTATCATTCTGGATGCTAATCAGGGATACACTTCCAAACAAACGCTCCAATTTTTAAACATGGTCCAAAAGGCAAAGATTAAGGTGGATTTGATTGAACAACCTACAGCTAAAGCTGATTTTGAGGGGTTAAAGCAAGTCACCCGTTTATCGAAGGTGCTTGTCTGTGCTGATGAGAGTGCATCCTCAATTGCTGATGTGATAAAACTGATCCAAGAAAAGGCTGTGGGGGCAATTAATATTAAACTGATGAAGACTGGCATTGTTCACTCTTTTGAAATTGCCCGTATAGCCAAAGCCTCAGGACTCAAACTGATGATTGGCGGCATGATGGAAAGCAATCTAGCCATGAGCGCCTCAGCCCATTTGGCGACAGGCTTAGGCTTTTTTGATTTTATTGATTTAGATACACCGTTTTTTATCAAGAAGGAAGTTGCTCGGAATCCTTTTTTAAGTGATAAGGGAGTCTACAATTTGTCCCAAGCCAAAGCTGGTATTGGCATTAATCCCAAATGATTCAAAACCCGCTCGCCATTGTTGCAATATTATTATTAATCGAAACCCTCATTCTTTATTTAGCTAATCACGCCCGTTATTCCAAGTTCTTTAGTGTACTTCCGTCGGTATTTTGGATTTATTTTGTGCCCATGATTGTTTCTAGTTGTGGGTTAATTGACTCTAAATCAGCAATTTATGGAACAATCACGACCTATGTTCTTCCGATCGCCCTCTTTTTGCTTTTAATGACCGTGGATTTAAAGGCTATTTTCCGCTTAGGTCCCAAAGCATTAATAATGTTCTTTATTGGTTCGATTGGAATCATGATCGGCATGACAGTTGTGTTTGCTTTGTTTAAGAGCGCTGTCGGTTCCCAGTTTGCTCCTGGTTTTGCAGCCTTGTCTGCTTCATGGACAGGAGGGAGCGCTAATATGATTGCTGTCAAAGAAGCGCTCAATGTTCCAGAGAATGTCTTTTTGCCTATGGTGATTGTCGATACCATTGTTCCTTATGTTTGGATGGCTTTGATGATTGCTTGTGTGGGATTTTCACCTCTTATTGATCGACTCAACAATTGCGATCGATCGGTTTTGGATGATTTAAATCAAAGGATCGAAAATGTTTCTACGGTCATTATTGAGAAGCTTACATTAACAAGAGTAGCAGGTTTGGTGGTTTTGGGGGCGATCGGGGGATTTCTATCCATTTGGCTTAGCCGCTTGCTGCCTGAAATCCCAGGTGTCATTTCTACCTATGCGTGGGGTATTATGATTGTCACTATCCTAGGGGTGGCCTGTTCTTTCACTCCCGCTCAGAAATTGCAGCAATATGGTTCCAATAAAGTAGGCTATTTTCTGCTTTATTTTGTCCTCACTTCCATTGGAGCACGAGCCAGCATTAGCCATATCGACTCTTCTTTAATTTTAATAGCAGCTGGATTTCTAGTTATCCTTATTCATGGGGCAATTTTGTTAGCAGCAGCCAGGATTTTAAGAGTCCCCATATTTCTAGCTGTGGTCGCTTCCCAAGCCAATGTGGGAGGGGTCGCCTCTGCCCCTATAGTGGCTGAAATCTACCAAAAGGGATTTGCTAGTGTAGGGCTTCTTTTAGCCATCTTAGGTAACATTGAAGGCACTCTAATAGGAATAATTATGGGACAAATTCTTCATTGAACCCGCGATTTTCTAGCACACAATAGTATTGATATTCAATAATCAAACCTATATAATGTGGCTTCATTTGAGTTAGAACACTCGTACTCAATAACGATAGAAGGATCAAGAAGGAGAATAACATTATGGGAGCCTTACACTTAGATCAAAATAACTTTAAAAGCGAAGTTTTAAACAGCACTGTACCTGTGTTGGTAGATTTTTGGGCTGAATGGTGTGGGCCTTGCAAAATGTTAAGCCCTATTATAGATCAAGTTGCCACTGAGTTAAATGGCAAGCTCAAAGTAGCCAAAGTCAATGTTGATGAAGCCCCTGACCTGGCAGGTGAATACAGTGTCATGTCAATTCCCACCCTAATTGTTTTTAAGAACGGAAAGCCTGTTGATCAGTTTGTAGGCGCTATGCCTAAAGATAAATTATTAGCCAAAATTAACCCCCATTTATAGCGTAGGGGCGGGTTTTAAACCCGCCCGTTTAAGGAAATGATATGTTTATCGAAGTTTTAAAATCAAAAATTGGCCAAGCCACATTAACTGGTGCAGAGCTTCATTATGAAGGAAGTATCACCATTGATAGCAATGTTTTAAAAGCTGTAGGATTGATTCCAGGTGAAAAGGTTCATGTTCTTAATGAAAATAACGGGAATCGTCTGGAAACATACATCATTGCAGGTCGTCCAGGCTCTGGAGAAATTTGTCTTAATGGACCTGCTGCCCGCCATGGATACGTGGGAGATAAGCTTGTCATTTTAAATTATGCCATTTGTACTCCCAAAGAGGCTAAGAGTTTAAAGCCTAAGATTGTTTATCTCGATTCCAATAATAAAATTAAAAAAATTTAACTGTCATGATATTGAAAGTCCGTTTATATGGGGATTCTTGTCTTAGGGAAAAGTCCAAACCGGTCAAAGCGGTTGGTCCTGCGGAACGTATGCTCATTGCATCTATGTTTGAGACGATGCGGGCGCAAAAGGGAATAGGTCTTGCTGCCCCTCAAGTAGGGATTAACGAACAGATTTTTGTGGTGGATACGGGGAAAGACTCCTTTGCCATTATTAACCCTAAGATCATTAAAGCAGCTGGCGCACAGGATTCAGAAGAGGGGTGTTTAAGTATCCCTAATCTTCATGTCAATGTTCAAAGGGCCAAAGAACTTGAGGTTGAATTTATAGATGAAGACAATGAACCTGTAAGGGCCAAGATTTCAGGGCTTTTGGCCAAAGTTTTTCAACATGAGAACGATCACTTGCAGGGTAAGTTAATCATCGATTATCTTTCTCCAACTGACCGAAAAAAGGTCCTTAAAGATATTAAAGATGGCATTTATGTGGGTGTAGAAGAGAAAGAAAAAGAATGAAAACCGTGGTTCCACAGAAATATGAAAATGGTTTAGTCAAACTTCCTGATTGGTTTAAACAGCCTTTGCCGGAAATGGAACAAATCAATTCCATGAAGGACATGTTCCGGTCTTCGGGGCTCCATACCGTTTGTGAAAGTGCTAATTGTCCTAATATGGGCACATGCTGGAAGGCAGGTGTTGCTACTTTTATGATTTTAGGCGGTACCTGTACGCGTGCTTGCCGTTTTTGCTCAGTTCCTGCTGGACGCCCAGACCTTCTGGATCCTCACGAACCCATGCAAGTGGCCCAAGCGGTTCAAAATTTAAAATTACGTTACGTTGTTATCACATCCGTTGCTCGCGATGATTTAAAAGACCAAGGCGCTACTCATTTTTCAGATACCCTCAAAGCCATTCGTAGTCTTAACCCTCACATTAAAATTGAAGTTTTGATCCCAGATTTCTCTGCTAAAGAAGAATCTTTAAAGATACTCAGCGAAGCTAAGCCTGAGGTGATTGGACATAATATTGAAACTGTTCGCCGTTTGAGTGAATTTGTCCGATCGAAAGCCTTGCATGATCGTTCCTTGCATGTTCTTAAACGTTTCCGTGAGCTGAATCCTACATCTTTTGTAAAGTCTTCTTTTATGGTGGGCTTAGGAGAAACTGAGGAAGAAGTCAAAGGAACTATGGGAGAGCTTTTAGAGAATGGTTGTCAAATTTTAACAATTGGTCAGTATTTAGCTCCAACCCGCATGAAAAGACATGTGCCTGTGGATCGTTTTGTAACTCCAGATGAGTTTGAAAACTTTCGTAAGATTGGCATGCAAATGGGCTTTAAATACGTAGAAAGTGGACCCTTGGTGCGCAGTTCCTTTATTGCAGAAAAAGGCTATCGAGAGGCATTAGGCTAATGAAAGAACGAATAAAAACACTTTGGACATTTTTCTTACGTTTTGGATTAAGTGCGATTCTTCTAGGTTGGTTATTTAGTCGCATTGATTACAAACATACATGGGCTGTTGTCAAAGATGCTGACCACAATTATTTATTAGCTGCTTTTTTTGTTTTTTTTACCACATGTGCGTTGATTCTGTGGCGATGGATCATTTTATTAAAAGCATTAAATTTAAAGTTTACGCGTCTGACAGCTGCCCGTTGGTTTTTTGTGGGAATGTTTTTTAATTTATTTCTTCCCACTTCAATAGGGGGAGATGTTATTAAAGCTTTAGGGTTATCTTCCCAAACGGGACAAAAACCAAAAGTTTTTGCTTCCATTGTTTTAGATCGCTTAATTGGACTTCTTGGAATTGTATTAATTGCGTCTATTTCTTTTTTCTTTGGCCGCAAAATCATTGGAGATTCTTCCATAACGTTATCGATTATCACATTAGCTGGTGTAACAATGGTGATTGGTCTTGTTCTTTTTAGCAGTCGTGTTTTTTCTTTTGTGTGTAAGATCTTTAAAAAATTGCCAAAGGTCAAAGAAACTTTACTTAAATTACATGGTGACCTTATTTTGATGAGAGGAAAGCACAAGCAGTTCTTAGCGACCCTTAGTATTTCAATCCTTTCACAAATAGTTCTAGCGTATGATTTTTATCTGACGGCTTTAGGATTGCATCAAAAAATTCCTCTAGTCTATTTCATTGTGTTCTCTCCCTTAGTTTGTGTGGTGACCTCTTTGCCCTCTATTGGGGGTTTAGGAGTCAGAGAAATGGGCTGGGTTTATCTGCTATCTAAAATTGGCGTGTCACAGAATGTTGCGTTAGCGTTGAGTTTAATTAATTTTACTTTTATTGTGATAGTCGGTCTGATTGGAGGGATATGGTATGTCGCTTCATTTTCTTCTGGACGGCTACAACATCATCAAGCAAACGCCAGAGTTGAGTCACGGCACGCTTGAGAATCAGCGTCTTGCTCTTTTAAAATGGATCAGTCTTCATCAGCCCCAAGGGAATTCTAGTAATGCGGTGACAGTTGTTTTTGACGGGAAGGAAGATTTCTTTGGTCCTCAACTTATCGCAGGGATTAAAATTATTTTTAGTTCGGGAGAATCTGCTGATGATGTGATTAAAAGGATTGTTGAAGAAACATCCAAGAAGAACTTTGTTATTGTAACGAATGATAAAGGAATCAAGTTGTATGTGAGGGCATTGGGAGTGCAGGTTTTAAGTGTTAGAGAGTTTATTGCTAAAAGACGTAAAAACTCAAGATCTTCTAATAATTCACAGAAAGCTTCAGATAAGAATATTTCAATGACGCAACAGAATAAAATAACCCAAGAGTTTGAGAAAATCTGGATTAAATCGAAATGATGAAACTTCCATTCGTCAAAAATATAGCGATCACTCTTAAAGGTGTAGGGGAAGCTGTTTACTTTTTTGGTGATATTCTTAAAGTAATTTTTTCAGGGCGGGTGAGGTTTGATCAGGTTTTGCAGCAAATGTATTATCAGGGAGTTCAATCGGTTGTCATTATTATTTTGTCATCGATCGCCTCTGGTATGGTGCTAGGTTTGCAAGGTGCAATTACATTGCAGCGTTTTGGTGCACGTGAGTTTATAGCGCCTTTAGTGGCCCTTTCTTTGGTACGTGAACTAAGTCCTGTATTTACTTCATTTATCTATTCAGGAAAATCAGGAGCAGGTATTGCAGCTGAACTAGGGACTATGAACACACATGAACAAATTCAGGCGACCCGTGCATTAGGAGTTGATCCTATTGAGTTCTTAGTAGTACCTAGGTTTTTGGCCTGTGTGCTGGTGCTTCCAATTTTGGTTGTCCTATCAGAATTGGTAGGGATATTTGGAGGTTATTTGGTGGCAATCTTTCGTGCAAATTTGCCAGGGGCCATTTATATCAACCACACTATTCATTCGCTTAATTATGTAGATTTCGTAAGCGGTATGATCAAAACATTCTTTTTCTCGATTATCATTGGATGGATTTGTTGCTATCAGGGATTTTTTACATCTGGGGGAGCTTTAGGAGTAGGTCGCTTTACCACCAGAGCGGTCGCATTTTCTTACTTGGCCGTCATTCTTTCAAATACTTTATTAACCATGCTTATTTTAACAACCTGGGGCTAGCATTATGCATAAAAAATTAATGATTACTCTTGGGACTATGGTTTGTGGTCTTTGGTTTTTTGGCTGTGCCCATACAGCAAGTCAAAATGAGGGCCAAGTTCAAAGTTACCCTGTCCCTGATGTTGAGGCAGGTTGGATTCGGGATGGCAAGCCGATCGAATTTGATGGAAAGATGTGGTATCCCGTCAACGATGTGGAAGTTTTGTTAGATAGTGAAGTGTATCAAGTCAGCGTATATAAGGGTATTCAAGTTTTTGTAGATAAAATTGATACAAAACCTTACAGACGGCTTTATACCAAATTCGGCAAGCATAAATTCCGTTACTTTGAAAAAAAAGATTATGATTAAAGTCGAACATTTATCAAAAACATTGGGGGATCAAAAGGTTCTCAATGACATTAGCTTCGAGGTCGCAACAGGTGAAATTTTAGTTTTTTTGGGACCCAGCGGTACAGGAAAAACTGTGCTACTTAAACATTTGATAGGTCTTTTGATTCCTGACAGTGGCAGCATCATTATTGATGGCGAGGATATTACAAAATTCTCACAGCGAGAGCAGTTGAAGATGCGAAGAAATTTCGGTTATCTTTTTCAAGAAGGTGCATTATATGACTTTATGAATGTTTTTGAAAATGTGGCTTTTCCCTTGAAAGAGCATACAGATTTAAAAATCGAAAAGATTAAAGAACGTGTGAGTGAAGTTTTAGAAATGGTGGATTTAAAAGGTGTAGAGGAAAAAGTCCCATCTGAACTTTCTGGAGGAATGAAAAAAAGAGTTGGATTGGCTCGAGCTATTGTTTTAAGGCCATCTATTCTTTTGTGTGATGAACCAACTTCTGGATTAGACCCGATAAGAAGTTATGATATTTCAAATTTGATCCATCAAGTTGTCAAAAAAATGGGTACTACTACTGTTATAATGTCCCATGATGTTGCAAATTCATTTAGAATCGCAGATAGAGTGGCGATTCTTAATAAAAGTCATATCGAAGTCATTGGCACAAAACAAGATTTAATAAGTTCAAAAAATCTTTTTGTTCAAGAATTCTTAAAACCATCGTTGGTATAAGTCTGCCTAAGGCAGGCAGGGGAGAAATATGGAGGATCATAGTTCTTTAAAGAGGTTATTAGCGGGTTTGTTCTTTATTGTCGGTTTGGGATTAATCGTCATGATTATCTTTATCATTGGTTTTGATAAGGGATTAAGCCGGCCGAAGTTTCAAGTGATCGCTTTATTTAATGAAGTAGGTGGGTTGATTGAGGGGGCTCCTATTCGTATGTCGGGGGTCAATGTAGGTGTTGTGGGTAATATTGATTTTTTAGAACAGCCTATTGAGGATAGAAATTTGAAGGTCACGCTCAACATTTTTCAGAAATATGAATTTCAATTCCGTAAATGTTCCAGAATAGGTATTAAGACAGAAGGTGTTTTAGGCCAAAAGCTTGTTGAAATTACCGATGATCGCTCTCGCAAAATGTTTGACACAACTAAACCTATCATTGGTGAAGATCCTTTAAATGTCGAGGATATGGCAGGTGTGATTACTAGAACGGCCATTTCTATACAGGCAACCAGCGCTAACATCAGTGAAGTATTGGATGAATGGAAATATATTTCCAGAAAAACTAAACGAGTCATTAATCGTGTCGAAGATAAATTGGTTGAAGGTAATCTTTTTAAAATATTCTAAGGGGATTATATGTTTGTCATGGGAAATTTTGTAAGTGCATTAGCTTATTTGGTTAATATTGTTTTAATAGCTCTTTATTGGCTGGTGCTCATTAGAGCATTGATCAGCTGGGTTTCACCAGATCCTTTTAATCCGCTGGTTATTTTCTTACATCGTGTTACAGAGCCTATTTTGGAGCCTATTCGAAGATTATTGCCTCCAATGCCTATTGATTTGTCTCCTATCATTGCATTTTTTGCTATTATGTTTTTAAGAGAGTTCTTAGTCCGTACGCTTTATGATTTAGCTGCACGCATGCAGTAAAAAGGACTATTTGTTGCAAAGATTTATAGTTTATAGTATATAAATAAGTGTTTAAGAAAGGAAAATCATGTTTGATAAAGTCAAAGAGCTTATGGAGCTCAAAAAGAAAGCTGATCAACTCAAAAAAGAACTAGAGGGGATCACCATTGAAGTTAATGATGTACGTCCTATCAAGATCAAGATCAATGGGGCCCAGATTTTTCAATCTATCGAAATTGATGAAAGCCTCTTAAGTGCCTCCCAAAAAAATCGTATTCAAATGGATTTATTACGTAGTGTTAACAGCGCGGTTAAGAAGTCTCAACAAGCTGCGGCTAATAAAATGAAAAATATGCCAGGTTTAAATATTCCTGGATTGTCTTAACCTTCGAAAGGAACAAGTTATGCCATACGATGCAAGTTTAGATGCTTCAACATTCAAAGAAGTGCTCGATTTTGAAAATACACGTCTCACCGTCGGTGTTTTCTCATACAATGGAGCTCCAAAGAAATTACAGATCAGTCGTGAAAATTTAATTGATGGTGCATGGAGTTATACAAAATTAGGTCGTATGAGCAAGGATGAAGCTATTGCTGTCGCTCCAATTTTGAAAAAAGCTATTGAAACAATGTAGTTTTTAAGGTGCAATGACGATCTTAAACTAAAGTTATCCCGCTAACAAAGCGGGATAACTTTTTATAACTAAAGAGGAAATATGGGAAACGAAGTCTATTTAACTCGCAAAGGTTTTCAAAAATTACAAGAAAAGTTAGAAGCTTTAAAAACAACAGAGCGTCAGAAGATTGCAAAAGCAATTGGTGAGGCCAGAGCGCAGGGGGATATTTCTGAAAATGCTGAATATGACGCGGCTAAAGACGCTCAGGCTCATAATGAGGCGCGTATTGCGGATTTAGAAGGTCAATTGGTAAATGTGCGTATTATTGAAAATGAGAATATTCCTTCAGACAAGATTTATATTGGTGCTATTGTGACGTTAGAAGATTTGGATAACGACGAAGAATTAACATATATGCTTGTTTCTCCGGAAGAGGCGAGTTACGAAGAAAACAAGATTTCTATTTTTTCACCAATTGGAAAAGGTCTTTTGGGACATAAACCCGGTGAGACGGTTTCTATCAAAGTTCCAGCTGGAACGCTTAACTACAAAATCAAGAAACTTAAGCGTCCTTCTTAAAGAAGCTTATTCCCATCCATAGAAATACAGAAGGCATGAGTGCAAAGATAATACGATGCAGGGTATTATCCATCCACCATTTGATATCATCGAAAAACATATTTGTCTGATAATAGGCAATTGTGACCATCAGATAGGCGGCCATAAAAAGACCTATAATTGCCAAAGGTTTTTGAAAAGCCTTTTTCCATCCTAATCCTATCCCCAAAGCAGCCAGCGCCCACAGCCCCATCCACTTAAGGCTCAAGAATTCAAAGAGGGTATAACTTAAAATAAAAAGAAATCTTGGGAAGGTTGATGGTTTTTCAGGTGAGAGAAGACCATTAATAAAGGCATCGCCATGAGGAGCCATGGTTAGTGTGAAAATAATCATAGGTAGGGCTGCAAGAAAGATTGTTCCAATGATTTTCCACAATTGAGATGGCTTCTCAATAAGAAGAAGGATGCATAAGATTCCTGCCGCTGCCAGGCCTTCATTTTTAGTAAATGAAAGAAGTCCTATAAAAATGGCTGATAAGATTAAGAATCGAAAGTCTCTAAGTTCAACAGAAAGCAGATAACAAACGAAAAAGCAAAGTAAGTAAAGACCAAAGAGAACATCGCTATATTGGCTTATAAATAAAGTATTTCCAAATGCCAAGGTAAATACCGCCCCTGTTATTAATGTCGAATAGAGGATTGATACGCCCAAAGCTTGAAGTCCAAGGAGCAAAACTCCTGCTGTGACTAGTGTTAAGACGATAGCATTCAACATACAAACGTTTTGAGAGAATCCTGTCCATTGCCAAAACCAAACATTGAGAGTGGGTAAACCTAATGGGTATCCAGTATTACTACGCCATAAAATCGGACTAAACATGTCTTTCCAATGATGTTCCCCAAAATAGATAAATTTCGCTTTAAGGTTCCAGCAAGACCAAGCATCCCACCCCCCCATAGGATAATGACAAGCTTCAAACCATAGAGGAACAGCCAAAACAGGCAATACCAGCAAAAAAGGTGTCAGACACCTTTTTTTGCTAAAACACTCTTCAAAAAGGTGTCTGACACCTTTTTGATTAAGCCAGATTAGGAGTCCTAAAAGTATGATGCTTACAAGGAGAGGTAAGAAGTGGTTGAAGTTATTGCCAACAAGTTGCAAATAAAAGATGATTTGGCTAACAAGACCAAATCCTAAAGCTGCACCTAAGAAGATTGATAATTGGTTTAACGGACGATTTTTAAGAACAAGACGCAGGCACAATGTCCCTAAGCACACGGCTATTAATAAAGCTATAAGATACATCATGGCTGTAATCCTTGAGCTTTAGGATTAATGGCAATAATTACCCCAAAATTACTCGCTTTAACAGGTGTCATTCCAAGTTCTTTGATCTTTTCCATAGCAATTTGAGCAGTGGTGCAGTCGAAAATAACTACCGGATAGTCAGTATGATTTAAATCTAGTACTGTTGGGGCCAAGTGGTATTGAGCTTGTTCAAACTGTGCAATAGCGAGGGTGTTATTGAGATCTTTATCTGTATAGTAGCCAACTTTGGGCATTTTATTAAAGATTTGTTCTAAACCCTTAAACTGATCTCCCAGATTATGCAGTTGTAAATCTTTAGAATGCTGTTGGTGATGAATGACTTGAGTCGTCAATTGAATGACATTGATGGCAATTAAAATGAAGAATATCAACACAAATACTTTATGCATAGGGGGGATTCTACTGACTTAAAGATGGCAATGCAATAAAAATGATGTCTCTTAGATTGACGAACAAATCGTTTGCGACTCAGGTAAGTTTCAGTATAATTGGCCTATGATTTCAATAGGCGTTATTGGATGCGGACATTGGGGACCTAACCATGTTCGTATTTTCTCACAACTTCCCAATTCTCAAGTGTTGATGTGTGCTGATTTAGACGAGAAACGTCTAGCTGCCATGTCGTCGCTATACCCCCAGATTCAAACCGTTAAAGATTATCGAGAAATCCTTAAAAATCCTCAAATTGATGCAGTTATCATTGCTTTACCTACTAAATTTCACTATCAATTAACTCAAGAGGCTCTTGAAGCGGGCAAACATGTGCTTTGTGAAAAACCTCTTTCTTTATCTTCCCAAGAATGTTTAGAACTCAAAGAAATTGCTAATAAAAATAAAAAACTTCTCATGGTAGGGCACATTTTTGTCTTTAACCAAGGTGTTGTTAAGCTTCGTGAATATATTCAAAATGGTGATTTGGGAAACATTCATTATGCCAATTCTCAACGTACCAATTTAGGGCCTTTTCGTTATGATGTAAATGCCCTATGGGACTTAGCTCCTCATGATATTTCTATTTTTAATTATCTGTTTAATGGTCCCCCATCTAGTGTATCTGCCAGAGGTCATAGGTGTCTGGGAGGTAAGCTTGAAGACTTAGCTTTTGCCACATTGGATTATCCAAACAATGTGATGGTGAACATTCATGTCAGTTGGATTGATCCTAAAAAGGTGCGCAATATCACGATAGTTGGAGATAAAAAGATGGTGGCTTGGGATGATTTGGATACTGAAGGCCCCATCAGACTTTACGATAAGCACGTCGAGAAGACAGATATTTATTATGCAACATATGGTGAATTTCAACTCTTGTCTCGTGAAGGCGGCATTATGATTCCTAAGATTGGTGTTAATGAACCTTTAAAAAACCAAGCCCAATACTTTTTAGACTGCGTAGCCAATCAAAAAGAGCCAGCCATTGCCGATGCTCAAAAAGCCTATGATGTTGTGCACACTCTGGAAGCCATTAGTGAATCGATTAACCTTAAAGGTCAAATGGTGAAGATATGAGTTTCTTTAAACATGAACAGGCCCTAGTTAACTCTAAAGCTCAAATTGGTGATCAAACCCGTATTTGGGCCTTTGCTAATATTCAAGAAGGGGCTGTCATTGGGGAGCATTGCAATGTTTGTGATGGCTGCTTTATTGAAAGTGGCGCAATCATTGGTAATCATGTAACCATTAAAAATGGAGTTGAGGTTTTTAATGGAGTCACTATTGAAGACGATGTTTTTCTTGGAGCCCATTCAACTTTTATTAATGACAAATACCCTCGAAGTAATCGTAAGGATTCCTGGGTCTTAGAAAAGACTCTTGTTAAAAAAGGTGCAACCATTGGAGCGAATGCCACGATCATGGGTGGAATTATAATCGAAGAATATGCTGTTGTAGGAGCAGGTTCGGTTGTTACCAAAAATGTATTTCCTTACACAATCGTGGTAGGCAATCCTGCGAAACTGATTGGTTATGCATGTGCCTGTGGACGAAAACTTAATGATGACCTTATCTGCAGCTGTGGATTAAGCTATGCAGTAGAAAAATTTCGATTAATTCCAAAGAAGTAATCTATGCCCTCAAAAATTCTTGTTTGTCCAATCGCTTTTAATGAACATATTAAACTCCGTCGAGTGATTGAACGATTCTTGGAAAGTCGTATTCATGACAAGGTTGATTATCTGATTGTGGATGATGGATCTGATGATGGTACGACTCAAATGATTGCTGAATACAAAAATCGCCGTGTGCAAACAATCAAGCATGCTCAAAGAAGCGGCGTTGGTGCTGCAATTAGGACAGCGATCAATCATGCCCGCAAAGAGAATTACGATATCATTGTAATCATGGCGGGAAATGATAAAGACAACCCTCAAGAGATCCCTTTTTTGATTGAACCAATTATTCATGAAGGATTCGATTTGGTCCAAGGATCCCGATATTTGGGAAAGGTAGGTTCCGGTGGGCAAATGCCCCTGTATCGAAAATTAGCGACTCGGCTGCATCCATGGGTATTTTCTGTATTTACAGGCCGACATTTGACAGACACCACCAATGGTTTTCGTGCGATTAAGCTTTCTATCTTGGATGATGAGAGAATTAATCTAAATCAGGACTGGTTGGACACATATGAGCTGGAACCTTATATCCTATGGAAGGTCATCACACTGAAGTACAAGTTCAAAGAAACATTTGTTACTAAGATTTATCCTCCTAAGAATTTGGGCGGCTATACCAAGATGATTCCGCTGATTAGCTGGTGGAGTATCCTTAAACCTTTGTTTTATTTAAGATTAGGAATTAAAAAATGAAATTGTATGGTAAGAATCCCGTATTAGAGCGCATCAAGGCGAATCCTAAAAGCATCAAGCATGTTTTGATAGAGCAAGGCCATGTGGAGTCTGCTTATATTCATATGAAAGGCAAGCAGTACGGATTTGCAGTCTCAACTGTACCTTACACCAAGATTCAAAGATTAGCTCAAAGTGTAAATTCTCAAGGGGTTGTGGCAGAGGTTGAAGAATTCCCCTACATGAACATCGATGAACTTTTGCCTATGGCTGTAGAGAAGAAGTGGTCAGTTCTGTTTTTGGACAACTTGACTGATCCTCAAAATTTGGGAGGAATTATCCGTACATGTGGAAGTTTAGGGGGATTTGCGATTGTTCTTCCAACCAGTGAGTCGGTCAGCGTAACAGAGTCTGTTCTGCGGGTCGCTTGCGGAGGAGATAATTATGTCCATGTTTCTAAAGTGTCTAATCTTGGAAATGCCATTGAGAAAGCTAAGAAATTGGGTTTCTGGATCGTTGGAACAGCGACGAAGGAATCAAAACCCATCTTTGATGTTAAACTTCAATTTCCTTTAGGGTTAATTTTGGGTTCAGAGGAAAAGGGAGTTCGAGATATTCTTCGTAAGAAATTGGATCAGGAAGTCATGATCCCTATGAAACATGAAAGGATGTCGTTGAATGTCGCGCATGCCTCGTCCATCATCTGCTACGAAATCATCCGTCAGCGCACTTAATTTTTTTGCTGAAGCTGGCCTTTTGAAACGTGTCAAAAGAAGCGGCTGGTGGGTGGCTGGAATTGAGAATCCTGAGACAGTTGCTGAGCATTGTTTTCGATGCGCTTTGATTGGTCACTACATTGCTCATTGTGAAGGAGTGGACCCTTACAAAGTCGTCACCATGACTCTTTTTAATGATATTCATGAAGCTCGCATCAATGATCTTCATAAAATGGGCCATTACTATATTGATTTTAGAAAAGCAGAAGAAAAAGTCTTTGCCGATCAAGTTAAAGATTTAGAGCCCACCTTTAAAGCTGCCATTTCCAAATTACGCAAATCCTATGATGCTCAAAGCACTCCTGAAGCAATTGTGGCTCGAGATGCAGATATATTAGAATGTTTGATTCAAGCCAAAGAGTACATGGATAATGGTTATCCCGTTGCTAAAACATTTTTTAAGCGTGCTCCCGATCATCTTAAAACAAAGACAGCCAAGAATCTTTGGAAAGCTGCTTTGAAATGGGACAGCCATGCCTGGTGGCAAAATGTTGTGAAATTTGAACGCTAATTGAAAAAGCAGTGATATGATAAGAGCTAATCACACAACAATTTTGAAATTTTAACTATGGTAAAGAAAAAAAGCGTTTCTGAACAGCTTGACGAAGATCTCCTTGATTCAAAGGAGATGTTTCGTATCATTTTTGAAAACTCTCCTTCCGCAATTACTGTTACAGATTCCCATGAACGAATTGTTGCTTGGAACCACATGGCTGAGAAGATGCTTGGCATGAAGGGAAATGAACTATTTAACAAGCCTGTTCAAGACTTGTATACCCCTGAAGAATGGAAGCGCATGCGTTCTTTAGACATTAGAAAACATGGAATGCTTTCGGATATTACAACGAATGTTATTCGAAGTGATGGTTCTATACTTGAAGTTAATGCCTCGATTACTGTTCTTAAGAATAAGAAGGGCAATATTATTGGTTCGATTGGAATTCTTTATGATATTACCAAGCAGAAAATGGTTGAGCAGGAGTTGATGAAAGCTCGCATGACTGCAGAAGAAGCCAATCATGCCAAAAGTGTCTTTTTAGCCAAGATGTCTCATGAGGTCCGCACCCCTATGAATGCGGTGATTGGGATGCTTGATTTGACCTTAGATACAACATTGTCCGAAGAACAAAAAGATAATTTGATTGTAGCCAAAGATTCAGCTCAAAATCTTTTAAGCCTTATCAATGATATCTTGGATCTTTCTCGTGCAGAATCTGGCAAGGTTGTGATTGAAGAGATGGAAATCCAAGTTGCTGACATTGTGAAGAATGTCTGTAAAGGGTTGGCGGTACTAGCGCGTAATAAACAAATTGATTTAGTTTGGTCGATTGACCCTCAGATTCCAAGAATTTTAACGGGAGATCCTGTTAGACTGCGTCAAGTCCTCATCAACTTGGTCAATAATGCGATTAAATTTACTAATAAAGGTAAGGTTGAAGTTCATGTCAAGTTAGACTCTCTTTCTGAGAAAGATTGCGCAATCAAATTCGAAGTTATTGATGAAGGAATTGGTATTCCTAAAAAGAATATAGAGACCATCTTTGATGTATTTACTGAAGCTCATAATACAACTGCCCGTCGCTATGGTGGAACAGGACTAGGTCTCGCAATTTGTAAAAAGTTAGTAGAAATGATGAGAGGTTCCATCCTTGTTGAAAGTGTTGAAGGAAAGGGCAGCATATTTAGATTTACCATGATTTTTGGATATAAAGCTCACGTAACTGAGAAGCTCAAAGAAGATGTCAATAAAAACACAACTATTGATACGCTGCCGGAAGATATTAAACACTTACGCATTCTTTTGGCTGAAGACAATATGATTAATCAACGGGTCGCTTCTAAGGTATTGGAGAAATTTGGCTGGCAAGTCACATGCGTGACTAATGGTCAGGAAGTTTTGGATATTCTGACAAATCAAACATTTGATGTGATTCTGATGGATGATCAAATGCCTGTATTAGATGGGGTTGCTGCTACTCAAGTGATTCGCCGTGAAGAAAAACAAACTGGAATGCATCTTCCTATTATTGCTATGACAGCAAACGCTATGGCTGGAGACCGTGAACGTTATTTGTCGAGCGGGATGGATGGGTATGTTTCAAAACCAATTGATCGCAGTTTACTTTACAATGAAATCGTAACGCTTGTGTCTCAAAGATTACGAGGATAACAATTAGAAAGGATTTCTTATGGCCGAGGACATTATTGATTTAAAAGATGTTTTAAACCGTGTTCAAGACGATAAAGAGCTTCTTTTGGAGCTTTTAGATATCTATCAAGAAGACTTCGTTAATAAGCGTCAAGCCTTAGCTGATGCTGTTGCTGCCAAAGATACTGCCAAGGTTAAAGAAGTGGCCCATTCTATGAAGGGTGCATCCGGAAATATTTCCGCCAAACGTATGTACAATACATGCCTTGAGTTGGAACAAATGGCCAAAGACGGAAATTTTAGTGGGATGGAGAACTTGGTTAAAACAATTGATGGCCAATTCGAAGAAGTGAAGGCCAATGCTATCAAATTAAAGAAAGAATTTGCTGCCTAACGATGTTCTTGCCATTAGTTCTGGGGCTTGCTTCCTTCGCAGTTTTTTTCAAAACGATTTTTTATCCTTTTGTGCATGATGATGTCATTTTCATCGTGAACAATCCTGCAATCAGTCACCTTGGAAATCTATCGGAATTATTTTTCCCTAATCAGGTGGCTGCTGGTTTAAATTCTTATTATCGTCCTTTATTAGACTTATTTTATCGGCTGCAGCACTATTTCTTTGGGTTTAATCCTTTCTATTTTCATCTGACAAACATTGTTTTGCATACAGCCAATGGTCTATTGCTTTTTTCTGTTTTGTCTCGTTTATCTTTCCATCGAAATTTTGCTTTTGTAGTCAGCATATTGTTTTTGATTCATCCTGTGCAAACGGAAGCTGTTGCATGTGTTTCAGGGGCTTCTAATCTGCTATGTGCATTATTTTTGCTTTTATCGTTACATGCATATTTGCGAGGGGGTTTGATTTTTTGTTTGATAAGTTTTGTTTTTGCGCTTTTGTGTAAAGAGCAGGCTATTATGTTTGTGCCTTTGGTTATTTTGGTTGATTGGTATAGAGGAAATAAAGCGCCTAAGATGTGGATGGCTTTAAGCGCATACACTTTCGGGTTTTTCATTCTTCGCGGTTTAGCGACTCATTCTCATTTGATGGAAGATATTTTTAGGTCTCCAGGAGAGCTGTATTTAAGACTACTTTCCATCCCAAGAACTATTCTTGTTGATCTTCGTTTAATTGTGATGCCATCAGATCTTCACTATTATCGTAATACAGATATTCTGGGAGCTAATTTCTTAAGTTGGGTGGGGTTGTTTCTTGTTGTGTTGTTAGTTCTTTGGATGATCAAACAATGGCCTGAGTTAAAGAAAAATCTGATATTTGGTTGGGGGTGGTTGTTAATTTGTTTGTTTCCGGTTCTTAATATTGTGCCTTTGATCAATGAGTACTCTTTCATTTTGACCGCTGAACATTTTCTTTACCTGCCTATGGTAGGCTTTGTTTTAGTTTTAGCGGTAATTTTAAGACGTATTCTGTCTCAACCTATTCTGACATGGTGCAGTGTACTTATCATAATCACTTTCATGGGAATTAGTTTTTGCCAAAATACTTTTTGGAGGGGAGAGATTCCTTTGTATGAAAGGATGATTGCTTTTGAAGATAAATTTGCCAGAGGGCATTTGCTTTTGGCTAAGGCTTATTATGCTAATCACCGGGTCTCTGATTCCATTAGAGAATATGGTCGTGCCCTTGAAATTATGCAGGAATATGAACAGAAGGCGAAAAATATTAAGTCTAAGAATTTTTACAGAGGTTATATAAGAGAAATTGACATAGATTTAGTAACCATTTTGATGGAACAAGGACGTTACAACGATGCCCTAAAATATTTGAATCAAGCCTTAGAAATCAATCCAAATGATGTGGCCTTACTGAATACCATGGCCGTTTGCTACATTTCTTTGGGAGATCCAAGTCAAGCCGAAGCTATCTTAAAACTAGCCCTTGGCCTAAACCCTTCCTACGGCCCCGCCCGAAACAATCTAAACAAACTACTGACGTCTCAATAAATGACTCTAATTTATTTATGTGTCTTTAAGTCATAAGTAGAAGTTAAAATGTCAATTTTACATTTTTATAATAATGGTGTAAGTCATTTAATAGCAAATGTTTATATTCTTATAAGATAGGCTATTTAGCTTATATTTGCATTTTATAAAGAATATGTTATACTTTCAAAAATTTCAGAAAAACGTTTTTTCCCATCCAATATATCTTTTAGGAGACTTGTTCATGCTTATGCCAAAACAGAAGAAATCTTTGTCTTTTCGTCTTTTAGTTAGCATCATCAATCTCTGTTTTCTCTCCACTTGTTTTACCCCAACTCGTTCATTTTCTCAAACACCAGCCGATTTAGGATTACCCACACCAGGAAGTATGGTCAGTTTAACATCGGCCTATGTACCCGTTATGGTCAAAGGGCTGAAGGTACATCCAGAAAATCCGATCCTTTTTGATTTTATCGTAGACACAGGAAACAGTGGTTTGTCGACGGAACACTCGATGTTAAAAAGTGAATCCGAGAAGCTCATTAAGTACTTTCTAGCCTCATTAACCTTACCCCAAGAAGACCTATGGGTGAACTTATCTCCCTATGAAAAAGACCGTATTGTGCCAGAGCAATTAGGTCAAACCGAGATGGGAAGAGACATGCTAGCCCAAGATTATGTGCTAAAGCAGTTAACCGCATCATTGATCTATCCTGAGAAGGAATTAGGCAAAGAATTCTGGAACAAAGTCTATACCAAAGCCCAAGCCCTGTATGGTTCAACTGAAATTCCCGTTAATACGTTTAATAAGGTGTGGATTGTAGCGGATAAGGCTAAGGTGTATGTACGTGACAATACAGCGTTCGTTGTGGGTAGTCATTTGAAGGTGATGTTGGAAGAAGACTATCTGGCAAGTCAAAAACACGACAAAAAGGTGTCAGACACCTTTTTGAGTAGTCAAGTCATCCGTGAGATCGTCCTTCCAGAGTTGGAAAAAGAGGTCAACGAAGGTAAGACATTTGCTAACTTACGCCAAATCTTTCATTCCATGATTCTAGCTGCCTGGTATAAGAAAAACCTCAAGCAATCCTTACTGAATCAAGTTTACAGCAATAAAGCCAAGATTAATGGGGTAGATACTCAAGATAAGACGATCAAAGAGCAGATTTACCAGGAATACTTAAAAGCTTATAAGAAAGGCGTGTTCAATTACATTAAAGATGACATTAACCATGGACAGAAGACCTCAAAGAAATACTTTTCCGGTGGGGTAATTGGGAAATTCGATTTAGCTCAAACAACCAATACGGCGGAATTAAACCAATCAAGGCCCGTGGGCGACTTCGCATTAATATCCGTGAAAGCCGTTAAAGCAGCCACATCAGACCCAGCAAAAAAACAACCACGTAAAGTTTTTGTTACTGATGACAAGAAGAAAGCTGTTTTTTCGATTAATCGAAGAGTAATAGAAATCACAGGAAAATCCCCTAACATTTCTGCTTCGTTTAATGGAGAACCAAAAAGTCATGGTATTAGAGCTGGGGCAGCTAATCATGCCATGACAGTTGAAGAAATTGAAACATCCACTCCTGAAGAGTTAGCAACCAAATTAAATATTGCTCTGCCAGATGCTATGTATTTCCTCGCGTTAATACGAAAATATGGGGCCCATGCGCCTTTGCCAAAAATGGGAGAGAACAATATTCCATCGGCATTATTGGATGCACAAGCTCAAGAACAACTCTTAGGAGTAGTTTCCGCAGATACAATTATGCAAGATAGCTTAAATTTAACAGTTTCAAGCAAAGCTAGAGTTAGGTATATGGAACTTAAAGGAGGTCTAGGGACTTCGTTTCAAAGGCTAAGAACGCTCACTCGATTAACCGGAAGGACTACACTATCTGATAAGGGAACAGACAGCTTTTTTGAACAAGTAGAGATTCACGGACTTGATTCCCAAGGTAATACCAAGATATTTCATGAGAATTTAAGTGTTGCAGAACTGAGGCTTCTTAGTTACATCAATCAAGTTAAACAGGGCCAGTTAGGTGCAATTGAAGTGGAAGAATTGGTCAATAAGGAAAGTTTGGAACCTGTAAGGGCATTCTGGGACACTATCTACCTTAAAGATAGGATAGACGATCGCATTCAGCCATCTGCAAAAAGAACATACCGCAGAATTTTTGAACAAACAAAAGGATTAAAGCTAAACCCTAAATTTATTATTCAAGGAGTCCTTCCTGTTGTAGACCCCCAAACAGGGAATGTCATTCTTGATAGGTCAATATGGGCTCCGGGCGGGCATGGGGCTTTTGCTGTGTTGACGATGGAAGATAATTCTAAGAACACAAAAGATCATTCTGTGAACCCAGTTTCTGTTTTTACTAATGGGGACGGTACTAATAATAAACTCCCTGCTGAAGTTGTAGGCTTCATGATTCGTAAGCGTATTCCTGTTGCCATGATCACTACATCCAAACAAATCATAGACCTCAAAGGCGGTTTAGTAGGTTTAATATCCTCTGGGAATTTACCTACAAGTGTTCAAGAGAAAATAAAACGAGGTCAAGCTCTGACGACGGACGACTTGAAAGAAGCAGGAACCCTTTCTCCGTATCTTCTGGAAATTGCCCAGGCTAAAGCCACAAGCCAGGTAGATATGTTTCAAGACATGGGGATTACAATTGGTGGAAAAGATCAGCAATTATTTAATACAAATGTCCATGCTCAAAACCATCAGGTGTTAGATCCCTTCTTAAAAGAGTTAAGAGAAATCATAGGAGATCAAAAGTATTTTGAAATCATTGCCCCTGATTTAATTGTCAATTCAAAGACAAAAGAAGTGGCTGGCAGCCCAATGAAGGTGCTGCAGATTGAAGGCGCTAGTGGTTCTGCATTATTAGCTTTAAATCGATTTATTATGACAACAACAGATCCTAGGATTAAAGATCTAAAGCATAAGCATGGAATTGAGCGGCTGGTCTATTTCATTAATTTCGATCCTAAATTAAGGCCATTGGTGTTTACGCCTGAAAAATTTGTCTGGGACCATTATTTATATGCCTCAACTGACATATTTAAAGTGGACCCCCAAAAAGGGGAGCTTGTATTTACCCCTCAGGAAGGACGCTCCACCTTGCCTGGTTTAGATCTAGACCCCTACTATGAAGAATTAGAAAATGTCATTGGTGCTTTTGGTAAACAATTGGGGGTCAAAGGCTTGGATTATTTAGCTATTAAAGGAACAGTGTTAATCCCAAATGCCATCCTCAAAGGCGGGGTCTTTATTAGAAATCTTTCAGGTCAACCCATTGATTTGACTGCTTTGAAAGATGACTTTAATTTTGAAGGTGGACGACTTGTTCTTGAAAATGTATCGATTACTATTGATCCATCAGGAAAAGTTTCTAAAAAACCTGTATCTAATGTATTGCAGGCTATGCGGGATTTTGAAACAGAATCGGCAGATTTAGAAACATTGCAGAAAGCTGAAGCAGAAATCAGCAGAATTCTTAAAGACCAATTTGCAAGCGGAGACATCACTGAGGTCGTTTATAAAAATGCCCTTGCCAATACTTATAGGAATCTTTATGAATGGACTATGGATGCTGACATTCAACGTATTGACCCCAGCATTCGTCAAACAAATCTTGAAGCCATTCGTCAGGGACGTTGGGACGATATTATTGAAGCGTATCGTCAGGAAGTTGCTTTTGGTACAGCTGGAATTCGGGGAAAAGCGGCATTAACTTTGGAAGATTTTAGAAAGTTTGTTGCTCAAGGCCCATCAGGTAATTTCCTCAAAGGCCCTAATACAATTAACCTATTTAAATTATTGAAGACGACCGCTGGGGTGATTAGGTATGCTAAGGAAAAGGGGTTAAAGAGAGTTGTCCTTGGGTATGATAGTCGTATTGGTGGCGAACAGTTTGCTCAAATGATCGCCCGTCTTTTTATTGCTCAATCTACTTCTGACCATGAATTTAAAATTTTTCTTTTTGATGAAGCTAGTCCATTTCCAGAACTTTCTTATGGGATCACTACTGAGGAAGTTAATGGTGAAATTGGCATCCTTCTTTCGGCTAGTCATAATCCTGCAGATTACAATGGATTTAAAATTACATTGGGCAATGGAGCTCAGTTAAATCAAACCAATAAGGATCTTGTGGTGGCAGCCATTGGAAAAGTTCAGAATTCTGAGATTGTTATGGCCAATTCTTTAGCGGATGCTAAATCGGGTCAAATTGTGTGGCTTGGTGGAGATAAACCGCTTGATGGAAAAGAGTATTATGGTTTCGAACGTATTGACATGCATTCTTTGCATGTGGCACAGGTCAAGAAATTCATTTTGAACTCAGAAGCAGTCGCGCAACATGCTAAGGATGTTCGCATTGGTTTTGCTGCTTATAATGGGGCTGGTTTTAAAGCCGTTCCACGCTTATTAAGCGAAACAGGATTTACTAATGTACAGGTGATCGGTAAGCTTCAGAAGCTTGACGGAACATTCCCAGCCTGGAAATTTGGTGAACAACCTGATCCAGGTGATCCTATTTCTGCTGATATTGCTGCTAGAGAATTCATTGAAGAGCATGGCCAGCAAGATTTTGATGATTTAGACATACTCATTGGCACAGATCCAGATGCTGATCGTATGGGTATTACAGTTAAAGTTCCTGAAGCACAGCAACATTTATTTGGAAAATACCGTCTACTTTCTGCTAACGATGCATGGACATTGCTTTTATGGTATCGATTAATGATGAAACAGCAAATGGGGCTATTAAAGGATCCTTCTAAGCATACTGTTGTTTTTAGTCACGTAACAACTGATGCGCTTGAAGCAGTTGCTCACGAATTTGGTATTGAACCATATGGGAATATGATGGATATGACAGGCAAAGAACCTAGGGGCGATTATTTAAATGGTCGTCGAGTTTGGACTGGGTTTACCTATAGTGCTGAAGCACTTGAAGAAATGGAACAAGTGGGGAGGTTTGTGGAAGGATTGTTTGAAGAATCTAATGGGGTAAGTAGTCAAGGACACACAAAAGAAAAAGATGGTACATTTGCTGCCGTGCTCTTAGCGGAGATTGCAGCTTATGCCAAATCTAAAAATACAACTCTCTTTGAATTATTGGATCAAATCTATGAGCGAATAGGCCACTATGCAACTGCCAATAAACCTTTGCCAAGAGTTGGATCATTTGAAAAGGCTGCTGGCATTTCAGAAAAGATAAAACTCATCGAGAAATCTCAGGAATGGGGTCGAATAGCCAATGAACGTGCTGGAACAGCTAATCCTTTTATAATTGCAGGCAGAGAGGTGATTGGAGCCGTGGAATTTAAATCAGGACGTATTGATAAGACGCATTATAAAGGAGTGCCTGATGAAGGTGTTCGTTTCTTCTTTAAAGATGAAACAATGAATAAAGGTGATCATTTTACCAAGAGCCGTAATTACATTTCGATACGCACATCAGGGACAGCTCAGGCCCTTCGCTTCTATACACAGGAATTTTCAAAAGAGATAACTCCTGAAAGAAAATATGCTAACTATCGGGAGGCTGAACGAGTAGCAATTGAGACGCAAAAACAAATTTTGAAGGATACAGGACTAGTTAAACATCTTCCAGCCGTTCAGGCGCAGATAGATTCCTTCAACGCAGCTATGACGGCAACTCATGCAGGCAAAAGAGATATAACATCCGCCACAATTAGGGATATGGTGACGAGGGGGGAATGGAAAAGAACAGAGGTGGTTAGAGGTAAAGTTGAAAAGAAACTTACAGGAGGATATTACACTATTGCAGAAGTTACAAGAATACATAATATTCCAGTGAAGGTTAGAATGGGAAGCCTTATGATAGGAGACTCCTTATTAGAAATCGTAGACGATCCTGTAGAATTCTTAAATAAAGTTATTTTAAAATTTGAGATATATACTTTAACCAAAAGAAGCAGAGCTAGATTGGATGAATTAAAGCGGTTATTAGCTGAAATTCGCAGAAGTGCTGATTTAGAAAATATTTCTTCGGACCAATCCACTCCTAAGGTGGTTAGTGAGTCAGTAGTAAAAGTTACGAAGTGGCAATTTGTTCAATATATGCAAGTGCTTGAGACTGCTTTTAAGCGTATTGATCAAGAAAACAAGGCAGAAAAGTTGATAGGCATTTTAATTAAGGAGGGAATCCTTACTAAAGACGGTTGGTTTGAAGAATCTTCTGAGTCAAAGATTGATAGTTTAAAGTTGCCATTTCAGTTTGAAAATGAGGCGGATGATATTATTAATCAGTTAAAAGCCTTATTTGCTCAGAATAAATCTTTCAAGGGCTCATCTTCTCATGCTTTACCAGCAAATGCTGCGATGTTGGCGAACATTACATTAACTTCAAAAGATTTTGAAATAGAGGGAGTGTCTTCTAGCGAAGCGCGAGAAATCTTTGAAAGTCTCACTGAGGCTGATTTTATGTTTGCAGGTACCGTGATTAGCAAAAATGTTAAGAGACTAAAAAAGCCGGATCAGTTGCTGGCGTATATACCAGAAAAGTTTCGTAGTCGCCCATATGAATATCTTCGTCAGTACTTAGTGAAAGTTCTAACGGGCGAGAAATCTGATTTAGCTCAACTTACGCATCAAGCCATAGGAGCGAAAGTTACACCAGGTGGTATTGATCTTAACTCTCAAAATATGCAGATTGATGTCGATGGACAGAAGATTGATATTCACTGGGACCCAGCTATGGTGGCTCAGTTTAGACAAGGGGATTTCTCGGGGGTTCGTCCAGTTATCTATAGGATTACTCCGATTGTAGATATCATGCCTATTTTAGGTTTAGCTCCTCGCAGGGAAGAGTTGGCAAAAGTTTAATTAGGAGATTATGAGTCTTTTCTACAATCAGAGATCTTCGAGTTTTCGACTGATAGCATGTGTGATGAACGCATGCTTCATTTTTTCATGTTTTTCTCCGCTTCCAGCTTCTGCTCAAAGCCCAGCCGATTTAGGATTGCCAACACCAGGCAGCATGGTCAGTTTAACATCGGCCTATGTACCTGTTATGGTCAAAGGGCTCAAGGTACATCCAGAGAATCCTGTTTTGTTTGATTTTATTGTGGATACGGGGAATACGGGATTATCTGTAGGGGATGGGCTTGCCCGATCCCAAGAAGGGCGAATGCAAGATTCGCCCCTACGCCAGGAATCCGAAAAATTAATCAAA
>JBGAJA010000004.1:0-214223 GCA_044225175.1 Candidatus Omnitrophota bacterium
AAAAAGTACTTGATTAGACGGCTGGATTCTTGCCTTAAATTATGTGCATCAGCGACGGAACTATACCCTGGATCTAGGATAAAATCGAAGCGAAAGGGGTTATCTGGATGGACCTTGATTCCTTTGAGCAAAGGTGGGGTTACAGGAGGACTTAAATGCACCCTCACCCCAGGCTTAGGCAGCCCCTGACCTTCCGAACCTCGCAGGTTCGGGAGGCGAGGTTCCAGAGCATTCGCTGGCAGTGGTCCTATCACTGATGTGATTAGAAAACATACAAGAATTAGGATGGCAATTGGGGTCTTTTGCATATCTATATTACCTTTATATAAATATGCCATATATAAAGTCATTTACAAGGGCTGGAAGGTCAAACTGAGAAAACGTTTACCAATGAAAAGTTTTCTGATGATCTTTGTGGAAGATGTGTTCGACGGTTTCTAAAACGTCCTTTGGTTCAATTCCAGCAGCTGAGTATAGGTAGATCCCTTTATCTGACAAAGGTTTCCAACGTTCAGGATTGAGCCCAGCTTGATTGCGCATAAACAATGAAATCACATTAATTCCAACAGCAGCTGCAATATGAACCGGACCTGAATCATTAGAAATTAGAAGTCTGCAGCGCCTAAGAATACTCACACTCTGGGCTAAGGTGGTTTGCCCGGTTAAATCCAATGGTTTATTGACTGCTAGTTCTTTAATCTTATTAGATTGTTCCATCGTATCAGGAGAGCCAATTAATATAATCTTTAAATAATAACGCTGTTGAAGATCATCAATGAGCTTGGCAAATTTCTCGGCGGGCCAACACTTGGCTATATCACTTGAGCCAGCATGGATTGCAATAATCTCTCCGCATGTTAATCCTTGTGCTGTTAACCACTCACTGGCCCATTTCTCAGCTTCAGATTCTGAAGAAATATAAAAGTCCAACTGATCATTTTGAATGCCTACTTCCTTTAGGACATCCAAACAAAATTGGGCCTCATGTTTTTTTCCTAAATGGCGAATATCTTTGATGGGATTTGTCAGCAGATTCCCCAGCTTTTCATTTTTATAACCAATACGACAAGGAATCCCAGCTAAGAAGGCAGCTAAGTTGTATCGGCGCTTGGTATGAAGAACAAAAACCACATCAAACTGCCTTTGACGTAGGTCACGGGCCAATTGCAAAAATCCAACCCCCCCCTTATGTTTGCTTTTTCTGTCATCCACAAGCACTTCATCCAAATAAGGATTTTCAGAAACCAAATCTTTGGTTGATGGGCTCACGAGAAGAGAAATCTTAGACAATGGGTATGCTTTTCTCAAAGCTTTGATCACAGGAGTTGTTAAGACAACATCACCTATACGATCTGTACGGATGATTAAGATATTATTAAACTTTTTCATATAACTTTTTAAATGCTCCAATAACTTCATCGGTTGAAATTGATTTCATGCATTGATGTTCCATGTCTCCCTTTGGATGAGCGCATCTTTGACAAATATCTTTATGACAAATGACCTCATATGGACTAGCTCCCCAAGGATGAGAAAACTCTGGTTCTGTGGGGCCAAAAAGCGCCACAACTGGCTTATTAAGATAACTCGCAATATGCATAGGACCGCTATCGTGAGCAATAATGAGCTGGGCCTTTTCAATTAAATACACTGTCTGGATCAAATTGACTTTGCCTGCTAAATTAACAATCTGAGCACGGCTTTTATTTTTAATGTTCTCAATAATGGAAATATCCCCTTGAGAGCCAATCATCACGATCCTGATATTATCTATAGCAGCTATCCCATCACACAATCCAATAAAATTCTCTGGTTCCCATGTTTTAGATAAATCCGCAGCGCGAGGGGCAATGACAATATAAGGTTCTTCCACAAAAGGAAAAATCTGACACACAATCTCTTGATCTTTTAAAGACGGTTTAATAGCAAGCTTAGCAGCATTTCCTTGACCGTAATCATAGAGCAAGCCTAAACGATTAATATGCCTGTCCTTCATATGCAAATGACGATCACTTTTAAACATAAGTGAAGTTATCCACCTCGGGGTCAATAAAAAACCAATTAATGAATTTCTTAAATCAACGACCAAATCGTAATGATAAGCCCTCAATCCAAGAATCCATTTAAACTGCTCCCATCCCCTTCTCTTTTTGTCATATACATGAATCCTTTCAATCTTAGGATTATTCTCAAAAAGAGATGTGGGCTTCTCTCCACTAATCAAAGATAATTTAGCCTGCGGAAAATCTCGCAATAGGATATCAATGACTAAAGCAGTCGCAATCACATCTCCAATATTGCTTAATGTGATAACTAGAATATTCTTAACGGATGAATTTTTGGATAGCTTGAATAACATCGTCTTGAGTGATTGATTTCATACAAATATTATTGGAACAGCTCAACAAATAACAAGGGGCTTTATTACAACCGATCTGTTTAAAAAGAATTTCAGCCTCTCCCATCCCTCTAGGACCAGTGATTTCAGACCGAGTTGGTCCAAAAAGACCAATACAGTTACAACCAACACTGTGGGCTAAATGCAAAGGACCACTATCTGAGGATACAACCACCTCAGAACGACAATACAAAGCCAAAGATTCACCTAATGTGGTGTCCCCTGCTAGTACAACCCCTTGGTGATTGGCCATTTCGTTAACTTGAAGGCAATGTTGTTGATCAGAAAGCCCTCCAGACAAAATCACTTTAAGTTTAAATCGATTTTGAATATTCAAAATAAGCTGAGCAAATTGATCCGCAGGCCAACGCTTCAAATTCCAATTTCCAGAGGTGTGTAAAACTATAAACTTTTCTTGAGCAGCAATGCCTTTACTTTTAAGAATGGCATCTAAACTTTCAACATCTCGAGGGTTTAAATTTAACTGACACTTACGATCTTGGACCTTCATTCCATAGCTCTCAAGGACTTTTAAATACACATCAGAGCGATGAATACCTTGATCATTAAACTCAACAGGATGGGTTAAAAGTGATGTGGTTTTACAATATCCAACTCTGATAGGAATTTTGGCTAAGAATGTCAAAAGACCCCTTGTCATAGAACGATGTAAAAGAAAGGCTATATCAAAAGATTTATTAGATATTTCTTGGATCAACTTGACCTTCGACCATGGCCAGAAATGAGCAACTTTTTCATCAAAGACAATAAACTCATCAATAAAGGGGCAGAATTCTAAAACTGTTTTGACTCGAGGAACACAGAGACAAGTAACCTTGCTATCAGGATAATTATTCTTGATAGTTTTAAATACTGGAGTAGAAAAAACAGCATCTCCAAGCCAATTGACATTAATGACGAGAATATTTTTCATATACCTTTATGGTCGCTTGTACCATTTGATCCAAAGAGAATTTCTCTAAAATATGTTTTCTGGCCGCAACTCCTACTTTCTGGGCTTGTTGTTGATTCTTTAAAACAAAGATAATTCGATCCGCTAAGCTGTTGGGATCTTGCGAAGAAACCAAGTAACCTGTCTTTTCATCTTCAATTAAGTCAACCAATCCACCAACTTTTGAGGCAATCACAGGCAATGCACATGCTTGAGCTTCCATCACTGATAAACCTAAACCTTCTTGACGGGACGGCATCACAAAAACATCAAAGATAGGAAGAATATTGGCAGTTTGATTCACGATCTTTTCAAAACGCACATTGTTCTTCAAATTTAACTCATCAACCATCCTGACTAAACGAGGATATTCCGGACCTTCACCTACAATCATTAACAGAGCATCTGGGAAGACTTCAATAACTTTATTCATACTCTCCAGGAGAATATCAATGCCCTTCACATCAGAAAGTCTAGCGATGATTCCAATCACAATGTTCGCTTGAACATTCCACTTCTTGCGCTGTTGAAACTTTAACGTCTCATTGATTTCATTAAAACGCTTACCATCAATTCCATTGCTAATCACATACACTTGATTCTCTGGCAAGTTAAAATCATTTTTCAAATGTTCAGCGACTGGTTTACTGACAGCAATCGTGCCTACACCCCAGCAAGGAAATATACGACGAAAGAATCGTGGCTTGAAAAAACCGTGACATGTTGTAATCAAAGGTTTGTATGTCATTCTAGATAAGAAATGACCCATCACTTGCATAACTCTTGTCTGAGCATGAATAATATCTATTCTTTCTTCAATGATAATATTCTTAAATTGATTTAGATTTAAATAAATTCTAGGATCTACCTCTGACTTAGTACGAAAAGGAATCTTCAAATGTTTCACACCAGCATCTTCCAAGAGACTCTGACAGTCTCCACCTGCAGAGGCAACATATACATGATGACCTTTTTGCAACAAGCCACTTGTCAAAGACAGCAGATAACTTGTAATTCCGCCTGTATTAACATGTGTGGTTAGAAATAAGATGGTCATTTCATGAATTCCAAGACTTTTTGAGCCACTACTTCTGGAGTTATCTCTACCATACAAGCATGTGTTTTAATCTTACATGTCCCTGAATAACAAGGGGAACATTTCAAATCACGTCTCAAAACTACCTTCTTTTCAGCTTGAGGCATATGCCGTACAGGATCTGTAGGACCAAATAAAGCAATCACAGGTGTATTAACGGCTGCTGCAACATGCAGCGGTGCAGAATCTGGAGTAATATAAACCCTGCAGCGTTTAATCAATGCTGCCAATTGAAGAATGTTTGTCTTTCCTACAAAGTTTACCGGCTTAGATTTTGATTTAGAAACTAAGAATCTAGCAGTAGACATGTCTTTATTTTGCCCTGTTAGAATGACCCGTATATTTCGAGCTGCTAGAAGATCACAAAGTTTCTGTATGTGCTCTTTAGGCCAATTCTTGGTAGGCCATCTTGGAGATGCCGCCAAGTTTAGACCTACAATATCTTTATAACTTCCCATCCACTCTCCATCTAAGAGCTCCTGCACATATTTTTCATCTTTGGCAGAAGGCCACAGTTCTAATTTCATATCAGGATGAAAATCAATACCTATACTTTTAAGTACACGAAACTGATGTTCAACAGGAGCAATGTCTGAAACATCATCTTTGATTCCCTGAGTCAAAAGGAAGCCTAATTTCTTATTCTTATAACCATAACTAGCCTTGGGTAGACTCAAGAAACTTAACAAATGGCTGGTTCTGTTATTTTGGAAATCAATGACTTTATCAAAACCATACTTACGTAACGTGTTACCCATTTTCCAAATGGATGCCAGATTCTTCTTTGAGGAATCAAAAATGATAATACTGTTAATGTATGGACATCGTTGAATGATTGGACTTGCCTCTACAGAAGTTAAAACATGAATTTGTGCATCTGGAAATTTCTGACGCAAAGCTTTTAAGGCTGTTGTAATTAAAATCACATCTCCAATAGCTGTCAACTTAATGACTAGAATATTCAAAGAACTCACAGCTTCCCGATAAACCTGCAGCGTGGACTCAGCCATGTGCTTGAGCGTGTATCGACTATCTATTTTCTTAAGGGCTTCTTTGACTAACCCTGCCGCAAAGGTACGGTCTTTTAAAACTCGAATGACTTCACGAGCCATAGCATCAATGTCTTTGGCCGGAACTAAAAGTCCCGTTTTCTCATGGTCAATGATTTCAGCAACACCCCCAACCTTTGTTGCTACAACTGGAACCTCCGCAGCCTGAGCTTCAAGAATCACACGACCAAATGCTTCTTGTGTGATCGTAGATAAGACCAAACAATCAGAATTTGATAATAATTGAGGAATATCTCGACGATTGCCTAGAAACTCGACCGCATGTGCAATTCCTAATCTTTTAGTTAAGAGCATTAATTCTTCCTTGTAGCCCATGCGCTTGGATGAGGCATCTCCAATAACTTGGACCCTTACATTTGGTAAAGATCGAATCACTTGGGCCATGGCTTTTAGAAAATAAGGATGTCCTTTCAAAGGAGTAATGCGGCCAATCATCGTCACAATTAAAGGATCATTTGAGGACTTAAGCTTTCTTTCAATATTAAATTTCGTAGTATCAACACTTCTAGCAATAATACGCACATAATGTGATTGCACTCCAAAATCTTGGACCATGTGCTGGCCAATTACTTCAGATATAGCGATAACAAACTTTCCCCAACCCATGACTCGGCTAAAGAAATGTTTGCTGTAATACCCATGACATGTAGTGATGAAAACGGCCTGTGTTTGACGCGATGCCCAAAAAGCAATCCACGCAGGAACTCTGGATCGGGCATGAATAATATCAATCTTTTCTTTCTGAATGATTTCTACAAGCTTCCTGGACGCTTTAAGCATGGACCAAATATTCTTTCTATTCACATTCAGCTTGTAATGCGTTGTTCCACTTTTTTCCAAGTCAGAGACTAAACTTCCCCCTGCTGAAACAACCACAGAACGATGCCCATGTTGGACCAAATATTTAGCTAAATCAACGGTGCCAGTTTCAACACCACCGACATTAAGCTCTGGCAAAATTTGTAAAATGTTCAAACCAGACTCTCCATTGCTTGTAAAATATTCTTCTTATCATCTATTACTTTACGTATTATTTTTTGATTCATAATTTGGTTAATCGATTCTGAAATATCTTTGATGGAAGATGCTAACAGATATCCTTGCTGATTTAATCCTAAAACGAAATAATCGTACTTAGTTAAGGGAGAAAGAGGGTACTGTCCTATAGGAGAAAAAACGATCGTTTTTTTACCAGAGGCAATGGCTTCAGAGACCATTGATATACTTTCGCCTGAAACAATTAAATAGTCTGATAATGATAATATCCCTCCTACGGCTTCAGGAATATTATTCTCATTGGCAATAATTAATAACGAGCAGCGCTCAAACTCACGAAGCTCTTTAATAATCATTTCATCAATGTCTTTTGGCGTTCTTCGGGATGTCGTCACCAATAAATCTAAATTATAGTGAAAAGCAGCTTCTTTTAATTTTTTAATCAAGAATCGAATTTGATGAATATCAAAATTAACCCCCTTGGTGTTTCCGCCCAATAGCAACCCAACTTTATTACGAACGCTTAATTTCAGGTGAGGGTAACGAATAGTTATTTGTTTTTCTTGATTTTCAAGATATTGGGGAGTAATTAAATTTAAAGCCAGCTTTGTCAAAACAAGGGAATTGCTTTGGATTTCTTGGGGCATATCATGTTCAGGAACAATTCCCAAAAAGAACCATTTCCATTTCAACAATCCAGGCTTCAAAACATGGACAGCTTTTATCGATGATAGCCTTGAGAGGATAAAATTTATTCCAGCGCCTTGAGAAGCACAGGAAACAATATAATCGGGTTTTAAACTTAAAAGCGATTTGTAAGACTTTTCTTTTAGTACAACTTCCAGAATAGCTTCTGTTCTTAAAAAAACCAGATATTGTGCAAAGAAACAATACAAAGGAAAAATCTTTAAAAGCCATCGATTTTTAAACTCAACACCAACAGTTGTAATACGAACATCTTTCCCCTTTTTCTCTAGAGCTATTCTTAAATCTTCAGCAATCGCCTGCGATTGACGTAAATGTCCAGTTTTACCATCATCAATAATAAGGATATCGAGTTCAGTAGAATATTTATAAACCTTATAAAACCACATATATTCTGTAGGATGATCCCGCAAAAGATCTTCATAAAACTTAGCGAACCTCTGAGTGTTATCAAAAACATCTTTTTGCTCATTACCAGAGGGGGTTAAAACAACCGGTGGAAAAAATTTAATAATCTGCTTCCCATCTTTCCTTCGATGAATCCATCCAGGACAAATAGGAGTTTGATATTTAAGAGCTAAGCGAACAGCTCCAGTTGACATAGAAGCTGTTTTTCCAAACAACTTAACTGGCGTCCCATCTTTTCCGCCTTGATCTAAAACAAGACAAACGATTTCATTATTCTGGATGGCGCGAATAATATCTCGAGTAGCAGTTCCAGGAGGAATGACTTTTGCACCTGCTAATCGACGGTAATCATTAAGCATTTCATTAAGCGCAGGGGCTTTTTGTTGCTCATTAGCAATTACGCTATAGGGATGTTTCATACTACTGACTAAACTAGCAAGTTCCCAACTGCCGGAATGAACCGCTAATAAAATAGCACCTTTTCCTGAAGCTAGAGCAAGATCAAAATTCTCATAGCCTTCTATGACGCCTATTTCCTGAAAGCCTTCGTTCTTAATTTTTGGAAAACGTAACAGATCAATAAAGTTACATGTGAAATTCTTAAAAACCTCTTTAGTCATCCGAAGAATTTCTTTTCTATCCAGCGAAGGAAAGACAATCCGCAAATTCGATTCAATGACAGATCTTTTTTTAGGCAAAAACCAAAAACCCAAAAGGCCTATTACTCGGCCTATTTTTAAATTGAGCCCATAGGGCAATTGGCAAAAAATACTGCCTATAAACTTAATGAGATTGCAAAGAAAGGATTCTTTCAACAAGCTGCTCTTTTCCAAGGGTGATTTCTAACTTAATGTTTAATTGTAAAACAATCATGTCCTGAAATAAATTTTGTAAAGCCGATATTTTAACTGCGTCTTTGTGAGTCGTCATTAGGATATTGACATTTTCTGCCCTTGCAATTTCAACCAACTTCTTAATATCTTCTGGAGTGTAGGCGTGATGATCAGCAAATGAAACATGACGCTCAATAGACAAACCCAGGACCTGAAGACTTAGTTCAAAAGATTTTGGTTTTCCAATGGCACAAAAGGCTATCACTTTCTTGGATTGAAAAGTGTCTAAGGAATACAGTGTTCCTGTAAATATATTCTGAAAATTCTCTGGTTGATGTTTAGATTCAACAATCAAAGCTCCAGGCTTAATCTCATGAATCCTTCTATGGAGGTCAGCAGTACCGGGATTTTCCTCAATTTTAGTAAGAACAAAGATATCCGCACGTCTTAAGGCAGCCACTTCTTCTCTTAGGGTTCCTCGAGGGATTAGCTGGCCATTTCCGAAAGGATTTGAAGAATCAATCGCAACAATATCCAAATCTCGATAAAGAGGCCAATGAGAAAAAGCATCATCAGCAATAAAAATATCAACAGGATTTACAGCTAAAGCTTTTTGAATACTGTTCTTTCGATTGCCGCCCGTCATGATAGGAACATCTGGAAGCACTTCATGAAACATTAGGACTTCATCATTCTGACCATCCCGAGCACCGTATCCTCGACTTAAAACCACTGTCTTAATTTTTCTTTCTTTAAGAATTTCAACCAAACAGATCACCAGCGGCGTTTTTCCAACACCCCCCATTGTGATATTTCCCACACTAATAACTGGCTTAGGACTTCGATATACAGAAAGTATATGAATACGATATAAAATACGAGTACACCAGACAATCAACGCATATCCCAAAGATAAAATCCACAAGACCCCGCTCATTGCCTGATCTAACAGACCTTTTCTGGAGTCCGTCATTAATTCATAAAAATATTTTTTTATAGCCATACAGACAATCTCTCAAGTATTCGATCCGTAGCTCCCTGATTAGCCACTACAACAGATAAAGCTCTCTCTCCCAATTGCCTTCTTAAATATTCATCTCCCATTAAACGCGCAATTTCAATCTTAAACTCTTGTGAATCCTTAACTTGAACCAATGCTTGCTTGGATTTAAAAAGGGCAGTGATATCTCGAAAATTCTCCATGAGTGGACCAATGATAATAGGTTTTGCATAAAAAGCTGGTTCAAGCACATTGTGTCCTCCACCCACACAGAGACTTTTTCCAACAAATACCAACGATGCTTGTTCGTATAAAAATCGCAGATGACCGATTGTATCAATTACAATTACCGTATTATCCATCGTAGGGATAGCACATTGTTCCGTCGCTATAAATTGGGAATAACGCAAAGCCTTGAAACCTTTGGATTCGACTATTGCAATAATTTCATTAGTTCTTTCAATGTGACGGGGGGCTATTGCCAGAGCCCAAGTTTTTTGATACGAAATAAATGCATCTAGCACAATCTCTTCTTCTCCCGAATGGGTGCTTCCAGCAATCCACAATGGACGATCAAATTTAGGGATAGAACGCTGTTGTGTCCCTACAGGTAGTTCATCAAATTTTATATTGCCAAGAACAACAACCTTATCCCGGGGCGCGCCTAATTCTCTTATACGATTGGCATCAATTTCACTTTGCATACAAAACAACCAAACTTTTTCAAGGGTACTTCTTAACACTCCCTTGATCATTTGATAACGGCCATAGGAAACATCCGAAATACGGCCATTTATAATCATGATAGGAACATTGTTTTTCTTAAGACAGTCAAAAAGGTTAGGCCAAATTTCAGTTTCAGCTGCAATATAGATTCTTGGCTTAATTAACCTCATAAAAGCTGACACGACCCATGTAAAATCTAATGGAGATGGAATAACAATGACTTTGGAAGCTAACTTGGAGCAAGCTAACTCATAACCTGTTCTAGTTGTGGTAGTTAAAACAATCTTTTGAGCAGGCCATCGGGCTTGGATTTGGCTGATAAAATTAGAAATCGCCATCACCTCTCCCACACTGACTGCATGGATCCACACAGTACAGCATCCCTCTAATCGATCTATTAACTCACGCGGAAAAAAACCAAAACGGCAGCCGTAACCTTTGTAGAAACGGTGAGTTAGAATTAAGTAAGGAAAATAAAATATAGAATATATAAAGAAAAGAATATTGAAAAACACGAGGGGTATTGTACCTGCAACATCTCATCTGAGCTAGAGAAATCTTATCTGTAAATACTCTTTCTGGGACCAACTTCAAACAAAACTACTTTCCGTAGATGCTAATATTTTTACAGACATAGATTGCCTCCTTTTCTGCATAAAATATTGCACGTTACTACGTACAAAACAAAGATTCATTTGTAATCTATAATCGCTGCTAACCCTCTTGGTTTAACAATAGTCACACCATTAAAAGAATCCGATAGCTCAAGAATATTCTCCTTGGAAGTAAGAATAAAGCGTCGAACATCCATTCCAGCATTTAAGAAAAATGGCTGGAGGTCACTGACCTGTGAGGGCCAGTGACCTTGATTTTGATAATAGAGTCGGCAAGCTTGGGCTATTGTATTTATTTCTACCTGGCTCTTATTGATATTGGCATTAGTGATCACTCCCTTTCCTGCCATAAGTATGATCAACAATAGAACCCCACCAATAAACAGCCCTAGACTTATTTCAATCAAAGAAAATCCATTCTTTTTTAAAATACCACGGTCCATGTATTAGTACTCGAATCATAGGTTGGTGTTGAATTTGCATTATTTTTAAAAATTGCAATGAGTTTAGATGCCTGAACCGCATTTAATGAACCCAAGTCAATCTTAAAATGTGTTGTGTCGCTGCTAGAAGCAGGACCCACATTATAGGTTCCGCCAAATGGATTTGAACCTAGGCTTGTAGGCAATAAATTCGCTGCTTGCAATGCACTAATACTTATTCCGGTATAATCTAAATTACCACTCGCTAAATAGTTTTCAGCAGCAGAACGCATAGTTTGTATAGTATTTGCCGCAGAATGAATTCTAGCAGTCTCCCTCATTCCCGCTGATGCAATAATCGCCAGTATTAGAATGGCGATGACTGCAATACCAATAGCTAATTCGACCAATGAAAATCCCCTTTTATTTCTCATAATACTCTCCTTTGTTGTGTTTTTATTATTGCCCTCCAGCAATAGTTATAAGACTTGAATAAATTGGAAATAAAAATGCAACTGCAATCACTACTAAAAACATTCCCCCCACTAGCAATAAAGCAGGCTGGATGATATGAACCAATCCATCAATCCTATTGTTTAATTTTTTTTGAAAATATTCTGACAGAGAAAAACAATACTGATCAATTTGAGTCATTTCCTCTGCTCTTCTAAGTGTGGATGGAATAATCTTGGGAAAGAAATTGTCATGTTCAATCGATTGCCAGAAACTACTTCCTCCTAAGACATAATCCCTGACCTTCTGAAAATGATGAGCAACAGGCGTTTGATCTAGGGTATTTAATTCAGAAATCCCCCTCAAAAGAGGGACCCCACTTCTTAACAAAACAGATAAATTAAGCAAATATAAAGCCAATGCAGATTCTTTAAAAACGCTACCAATCATGGGCCAACGATAGATCCATTCCTGATAAGATTGAGAATTCTTCTTTGCAAAATAGTAAGCACAAGCAATCAAAACAATCAAAAATGCAGATAAATAGAAAAGATAGTTCTGAAAGAAAAGACTTATAGCTAACACCCATTGTGTCATTTGATTAGTAAGAGCTCCTTGAGGCAATAAGTCTTTAAGTTGAGGAACTATCTTCAAACTAACAAAAAGCATTAAGGAAACTAAAATAAAAAATAAAATCAAAGGATAAACCAAAGCTTGTTTAACCTTAGCCCTCAACTCACTAGAGTATTGAAAGTATGCACCTAAACTTCCCACTACTTGAGAAAGTTTTCCTGCCTTCTCTCCGGCTGATAATGCTACAGAAACAACCCAAGGAAAAGATTTAAGTTCAATAAAAGTCTCTGTTAAAGACTTCCCTTGGCGTAAATTCTGTTCCATTGTTAATAATGCTTGAGTCAAAGTCTCATCATGACTTGTCTCTCGAAGAATAGACAAGATTTGAAGCAAACTCATTCCTGTTTCCATCATATTATGAAAATCATTAAATAATGACGCCATCGATCTAGTCGACATCATACGATTTGTAAATTTGAGCATCTTTTTATAATTTGGAGCAATCTGAATGATTTCAATATTCTGACCAGCAAGCTTTTCTAAAACATCTTTCTTCGAACCAGAAATATCGCCTGTGATTTCCTCTCCCCACCTATCTAATGCCGTATATATCCAATGCATAATTATCCTAATATTCTTCTAATCTCTTCACGAGTTGTGATGCCTCTTTCAATGAGATCTCTGGCATCATCAGCCATTGTTAAATGATTGTTGTCTTTTAAAAGCCTTTTTAGTCCAACTAAGTCTCCAGAGAAAATCAATTCACTTACCTTCTCATCAATCACTAATACTTCAGCAACAACCGTCTGACCGCAATACCCACCTCGACATTGTGAACAGCCTGTTGGGGGAGTCTTACAAAATGAACACAGCTTACGAACTAAACGCTGAGATACAATCAAGGAAAGGTGGTCTGCCATATATGAATATGGAAGCCCAAGGTCATGAAGTCGCACAATTGCATCTATAGCGCGGTTGGCATGCAAGGTACTAAAAACCTGGTGACCCGTCATAACTGCCCTTAAAGCTTCTTGAGCCGTTAATTCATCACGGATTTCTCCAACTAGAATAATATCTGGATCATGTCTTAGAAAAGCGCGAATGGACTGATGAAAACTAATCCCTCTTTTCTCATTAATCTGTACTTGGGTCATCAATGGAAGCTGGATTTCTACGGGGTCCTCTATCGTCACAATTTTTTGATCAATCGATTTTAGATAATTCAAAATTGCATACAGTGTAGTCGTTTTTCCACAACCGGTAGGACCGACAATCAAACAAATTCCATTAGGTTTTGTTAAAGAATCTTGAATTAATTGGGCAGATCTTGGAGAGTAACCAAGTTCTGACAAATCCATAACGCTCTTACTTTTATCTAATAGCCGCAGAACAACCGCTGAGCCATTGACGCTTGGAATATGAGAAACTCTGACATCAATCTCACGATTTGAATACGCATGAAGAAATCTTGCATCATGAAAATGATTGAAATCACTGATTGTCACCTCAGCCATATGAAAAAGAATATTAATAAGTCTAGGCAAACACTTCAGAGGAAGAGTATCAATGAAACATAAGATTCCATCAATTCTAAAACGAACCTCAACGACTTTTTGCGATGATTCAATGTGGATATCACTGGCAGACAAAAGTACCGCTTGATCAAGACAATCAGTAAGCCATTTGGTTAATGAGTCTTCCGCAATTACTTTCTGCTTTAAAAAATTCAAACTTTGATGCTGCTCAGATAGCTCTTTAATGGAATGACGAAGACGACTTTCAACCCCTACAGAAAACGAAGCCTTCCCATCGAGCTTCTTATTAATAAAATCCGTTGTTGAAGTATCATCCGTACGTGCTAATACAAAAATAGCATGATCCCTGCCTCTGAGAGGATAGACTATCGATTTTATAAAGAAATCTAATCCAAATAATTCCAACATTTTCTCATCAGCAATATATTCACTATCAAAAACTGGCCAATTGATCTGTGCAGCAAGAGCTTGAGCTACATAAAACTCATCTACAAAATCATAATGGCACAGCAAATGACCCAACCTTTGTTTCCCATTATTTTTCTGAACACTCAAACAAAAATCTAATTGTTGAGAGTCAATTAAACCTTTTTTAAGAAGAATATGTCCTAAACGATCATTGTTCATGAGAAATAAAGTTCCTGAGTTTGGCCATTAGAGTCCTTTATTATTACCCGCTGAGGATCAATATTTTGAATATTATACGATTCAATCTTATCTCCCTCATGAACCTGCCTATTGACGCCATTAAAACTAATGACCGCCTTTTTATTGTTGTCACTGACAAAAATGCTAATAACCTTCAAGATAGGAATACCAATATCTACTGCTGAGCCATTAGTATCATCTCTTTTGATCATTGGCATCGAAACTTTAGAAAGCCGGTCGATCTTCTGTTCTATCTCTCTTTTCTTAAGTTCTAAATCTGCCTTTTGTAAATCAAGATTTAAAAGTTTGATATCTTTAATTTTCTCATTCTCCTGATTAATAAAATCATTCATTTCCTGGAATTGAAAATCTTCTGAATTCTCCATGGAATGATCCTGAACCTGATCTAAAGAATCTTCATCTTCTTCATCTTGAGGGCCTTCATCTGAAACCTCTTGATCTACATCATCCTTTCCCTGTACTACTGACTGATCTTGATCCAGCAATGAAACCTCATTTGAACTAGCATTACTTGTCAAAAATATTAATAAAACAAAAATAGAAACAAAATTCTTCATATACCCCTCCCATAAATGTAAACCTTTGTGAACAAACAATTTTCCTTTTGAACTATTTCCATCACCTTTAAATGGTTCGATGATTCCAACGTATCTAAAAATCCAATTACAAGCATGCACTCATCAAGATCTTTAATTCCATAGAATTTGATATCTAAAACAATCTGCTTTATCCCTAGCCACTGGGAATCCTCCTCTACTTCAGAAACAAAACCTTTCTTATTGTTCTTAATAAAATCAATCGTGGTTCTTAAATCATGACTTCTTGAAAATAGAATGATTTTCTTATTTATAGCTTTATAACTTTCTTGCAACGACCCCAATGGTCGATCAGTCAAAGATTGCAGATTTAATAAAACCCTCTTCATCTCATTTACGGAACTTTGAAGATTTGAGTTCTTTCTCCTAAGTTCGTATAAATTCTGCCATTGTCCAGAGCTTAGATAAATCAGATAAATCGCAATGACACAAACTAATAACAATATTATTTTTCTCATAAAGAATTCTCTTTTAGGTTAAATCTACATGTGATTAATTGGCCTAAAACTTTATGCGTGATAATGTGGGCAACCCTTGTTCCAAGATAAAATCTCTCTCCATTAAAATCAGCTGGAATAGTCTTCTCATTCTGCGGATATATCACAGCTTCAAAATCCCAAGAATCATTCGAAATCTGCTGCAATTTAAAACTATCAATTAAATAATCCCCTGGAAGAGCTCTTACAAAATCAAAATAAATTCTTTGATAGTCGTATGTATCTTGACTATCCATAAAACTTAAAAAGTTATTCTGATAAATACTTCTTAACAATACTTCTTGTTTTCTCTTATCCTGAACTAATAGCTGGGCTTTGGAATATTCTTGATGAACCGAAGTTAATGAAACCAAATAACTTCCTCCAGCAAAAAGGATAATTAAGACTGAGGCAATCAAGGTTCTTATTCTTCTTTTGAAAATAACTCTCTTTTTTTGTTTAATAATCTCTTGAGCTAAAGCAAAATGCAGGCTAAATTTTGCTTGAGATAAACCCAAAAGGACTGGATATTGACAATCCAGATAAACAATATGCTCATTTGTAATAAATCCATCAGAAACTAACTGCGTTAACCACTGTTTATTATTAGAAACCAAGCACAATCCTTCCTTGCGGTCATTTTGTTGATGAGGCACATCCGAGACAAATCCTTGCCAGCTTCTTTTAATCTCAGAAATGATATAGCTAGGATCAGGTAAATTAATTTGCCTTGGATTACTAAACCTTGTACCTTCGAAGAAGGTTAGAACGGTTTGATTTCCCATATCATCAAGAAAAATTACGTAAGGAGAACCCTCTAAAAGATTCCTAGATTTCAAGACTGCCCTTATCGCAATAGCGTAAGGCACGAGACTTGTGATATGGATACCTTCAAAATCTCTATAAATTCCCTCAATCTTTTCTTTTTTGGCTCCTATAATCTGTACCAGATCTGCAGATAAACGTTCTTGAACAACAATATCTCCTTGGTCAAATGATTCATTAACGATTTTGTCAATGTAACCCTGCTCTTTGTTAACTAAAGAAATTACCTTTGTCTGATAATCCAAAAATGCAGCATTCATGGTCTTTATCTTAGGCTTTAGCGTACGCTCAGCTTCCTTACGACCATAGACAGCACATTTTCCATCTACATCTACATATAACCAATCATCAACCAAAACTGAAACCATAGAATCAACCTCTTCTGGGAGTTATAAAAATGATCAACTCACTTTTATTGGTTTTATTATCCGAATATTGAAATAACTTGCCAAAAAATGGAATTTTTGAAATCACTGGTACACTTTGCTGATTTTTCTGATGCAAAGAGGTAATAAGACCACCGATAGCAACTGTTTCACCATCCTTAACTTTAACCAAAGTATTTATTGATTTGGTTGTAGTTGTGGGCGCCTCCACTTTGGTATTGCCTGCGATGATAGAACGTATTTGATCTATAGTTGTCACTACAGGCGTTACCGATAAGTAGATCTGATCACCTACTATATTGGCTAAAAATCGCATGGTGACCCCTTCTTGCACTTGTGAAGTGGATACAGAAGTAATTGTGCCTGTTTGTGTGACTTCTAGGGAAGAACGGTCCAGATATGTTTGAGTGGATCCAACTTGAATGACCGCAACTTGATTATTAAGAATCCTAACTCGCGGTTGGGAAACCACCTGAACATTTCCCTGCTTAGATAACGCATTAATAGCCAGACGAATTCCATTTTCTGTTGCACCAGATCCTTCTTTAGAACCATCCCCAACAAACTTCATGAAGGAACCACTAGTAAAATTCTCTGAAGCAAAATTCGTTGCAAATCCAAGACTATTCAACCCTCTTAAATCTTTAGCTAAAGTATTCCAATCCACACCGAATGTATTTTGATCATTCAAGTTAACTTCAACGACCTTAACATCCACCTCAATTTGCTGTCCCACCCGCCCATTAAGATCATCAAAATACTGTTCAATACTTTGAAGATAGGTTGGAGAATCAGTCACAACAACAACACCAGCTGGCTTATTAATAGAGAATTTTCCCTGTTTGGATATAAGGCTTGCAAGGTTCTCTTTAATATCATCCCAAAAGGAAATCTTGACAGATTGATTAGATACCTGAATCTTTGTTCCCAACTTAATTTGCTGGGTTTTATTACTTTTGGCAGTATCTGCACTATCTGGACTACTTGAGGACTCATTGCTGGTTAAATCATTGAAATCCTGAACTACAGGAGGAAGAACAACTCTAAAAATCCGTGTTTCTATCGCAAGAACAATGATATCCCCATCTTTAATCTTAAAATCGTACCCAAGAGGATAAAGGATTATATTCAACGCTTTTTCAATAGTGACATCAATTACGTCTACTGATACCTTCTTAAGTTCAACCCCGGGGCCAAAGATCAAATGATAGCCCGTCTTTTCAATGAGAGGCTTCAACACCTCATCTAAAGATGATTCCTGGATCTTAAAGGAAATCTTGGATAAGAATTCTTTTGGTAAATCTTCTTTCTTAATCTGAAGAATCTTAGGCATAGCCTTCATAGGTTCTTCTTGGAGTTGAGCAGCCTCAGAGACTTCCTTTTGTTTATTCCACTCTTGAGCAATAATATGAATCTTTTCTGAATCATTCATCACGGCTTGCGCTTTTGGGCAAAGCAGTAATGTTAGAAACATCCATGTCCATATAAGAAATTTTGTTTTCATCTTTTTTATTCTCCTGTGTTTGTATCGGGTATGCTCTTTGAATACTCCATTGACCTGGTTCAATAATAACAAGCTCATTATGCTCAGGAATCATAACTCCATTGGTCAAATGGGCTGGAATTCTGACCTCCTGAACAATTGGGGATGTCCAATGATAATAAGGGAATTTACCCCCTTGAAATTGCGCTGCAACGTCTCTGATGTTCTCCTTTACCCCCTGCCGATAGCCTCGCTCATATAGATTCTTCTGCGATCGATCAGAAAGATAACTACAACCACTAAGAAGAATTAAAAAAATACTTGTTATAACGAATCTATTTAAGCCCATACGGATGCTCCCTAGCACACTGGTTGATAGCCTCTAAAAGATTCCCCCCATATTCTTGAGCCTTTTTAAAAAGATACTCATTGTTTCTGGGCTCAGAATTAGCGGCCCAGTATAAAAATGGATCAGGAATCAAACGAATAATTCCATTGCATGAATCAGTCATGACAAAAGCTTCTGAATATTTACCTTTAACCGTTTCAACACTTTTAAGAGTCTTTAAAACTGCATCGGAAAGAGAAAGACGACTTTTAAGCAAATCAATGAGGGTTGGTTCTTGCTTTAAAAAGACTTTGTTTGAAGCGTTTGCAACAATAGCTAGTCCACTTTCATGACGTGTTAAATCTGCCAATTCCTGGGTAACAGCAACTACTGAACAACGATATTTACGAAAAGTCTTAAAAGCATTGGTGATGAAGTCTGCAGTATTCTTTACCTTAAGCAATGACCATGCTTCATCAATTAGTAAATACTTACGCTTTGGCTTCATTTCAGAATTTGACACAAAAGCTGTCATAAAAAACATGAGATTAAGAAGAACAGACAACTGCAGATCAGGATATGCACTTAAATTAGCTAATTCGAAAACAGTAAATCGTCCATTAATCTGAAAATCATTTTGACCATCAAAAAATCCACCATAAGGACCTCTTTGAGTAAATGGTGTTAAACGAAGAGCTAATGTTGGTCCCATGACAGAATTAATTCCGTAGGTCTCATTGAATTGATTATCATTAAGAATTTTGACCAAATCCGATAAAGTAATTTCTGCTTCCGTTCTTTGCTCATAAGCTTTAGTGACAGCCTTTTGCAAAAGACCTTCTTCTTCACGACTTAAACGATCACGTTCATCTCCTCCTGAAGCCATCTGAGAAAGAAGAGATAACAAAAAAGAAAGATTCTCTGGCGTTGGATCATTCATAAATGGATTAATACGCATTGGATGATTGAGATCAAAGCTGATGTATTGGCCATCTAAAATGGAACTTAATTTTTTATAAGAGTCTCCCTTATCCAGGACAAAGAAATGTGCCCCTAAACGATCATTCTGAAGAATAAAATCATTCATAAAAAAACTCTTTCCTGCACCTGAAGCTCCAATCACCACACCATGAGGATTAATATTAGAGTCAAAGAAATCCAAAAATATAATTTCACCTCGGCGATTCAGATACAATTGGGATGGAGTTCCCGTTCCTTGAAATGAACCATAAACGGGAAACATATCAGCCGCATTAGAAGTCATCAGTTTTTTGGATCTTCGAATAAACTTCTCATAGTATGGATCAAAATTTAGTGGTAAGCATGTCAGAAACAATGAGGCACCAATCATTTCTTCTTTAATACCTTCTATTCCAAGACGATTAAGAATATTAAGAATTTTTCCAGCATCTTCCTCAATCTTTTGTTCTGACAAATCCTTGACAATCCAATGAATCCTGGCATTAACAATCTTTTGCCCACTTTTATATAAATCACTCAACGTCTCATCCATCTCCTTTTTCTTTTCTGTAGCTTCAATACTCTTATCGCCCAGCCAATTTTCTTTATGCATAAAAGCAAAACTTTTTTGCATATTTAAATGATTCATTACTTCCTGTAAAGGTGGCACGGTAAAATTGACTACCATCATCACGTCACACTGAAGGTCTAACAGACAAAATCGTGTTCCTTCACAGAGCTCCCTACTGAACATTCCAATAATTGTTTGAGAAGGAAGCTCCTTGAGACTTATAACTCGACTATGATGAGTATCAAAATCTAAACCAAAAGATGTGGCAGTTGGAACACTAAAAAGAATCTGATCTCGTAAGATCAACTCTTCATTAATCATGACATTACGTACTTTCTTTGATCGCTGTGGATTAAAAAATCGATATAACCACTGCATTAATCCTTCTCCGTCTAACTCTTTGAATCTAATTCCTGAAGTCTTAAATACACCATCAATCATCTGACAATACTTATAAAAATCTTCTTTATGTTGGTTAAACTCATCATAACGATAGTTCTCCATAGCCTCTTTAGTCTGTAAAACTTCCAATGTTTTCTTCCAAATTGATGGATACAACCAGTCTGGAAAGAAACGCAATGTGAAATAGCATTCAATTTTCTTGGGAACAATCTCTTTCGAATTATTTTGAATAAAGCCTTCGTGAGCCTCTTGAATGTGCTCGACCTTTCCCTGGCAAAAGACTCCAGGCTTGATAACATTCTCTTCACGATAATTTTTATAACTATCCAATTCTTCTTCGACTTGACGATGACTCTGAAGAATAACCTGACATGCAATGTTTTCACTAGGCATGCGGTTTAAAAGATTCTCCATATGAATAGAAAGACTTTTGAAATACTCTTCTTCCCTTCCTTCTGTTTCATACAAAGAAATCTTCCAGACTCGCCCCAAGCTTCCATCAGCTAAAAGAAAAGTATTCTCTCTATGCTCTATATAAGGGAGTAAATCAACCAAACAGTATCCTTCATCAAATATTTTCTCCATCTGTACTGTTGAAAGAGCCATAATCTTCTTTGCCTCCTTTTGTTTTTTCATCTTTTGGAATGTTAGGATTGATTGGGACAATGATAGGGAGTTTTGTATCTCTTGATTTTCCATCTATAAACCATGTAGAAGGCTGAATCATCAAATAAACCCAATGCCCAGCAACCAAGACATCGGAATTATCATCAGACTTATGATCTGGAATCCACACCTTGCGTACAACTGGCTCATTCACAACAGGTATATACGGCTTGGTGTAACCAAATGTTTTGTTTTCTTTAAGATTGTTTTCAATAAACTGGGCTACATCTTTCTGGGACTGCCCTGTAGCGGAAGCATAAACATCCATCATTGTCTTTGCTTTTGAGTCTTTTAAAGCATGCTTATTGCCAGCACAGCCACAAAAAATTCCAAGGCTTATAAATAACAAAAACCTGACGAACATCATTGAAAATGACTCGATTGGGGAGATTAATAATAATTACATTTACTACATAGGATTTGGGGAAAATCCTATAAAGCTTTTGGGTTAGCTTAAATAATATTAAACTTTCTTCTGAGAAGACAATTTCTTAGGATCAATTCCTAACTTCTTGTGTAATTCTTCTGCTCCTCGATTATAAAAAGCAATCTTCTCTTTTACCGTCATACCTTTTGTAAGCTGGTGATTCTTGTCACGAATTTTCCTAACCATAGCAACTGCATCAAACTTTTTTTTCATATACTACCTCTCTAGGGGAATAGATCGCTAAAGGCTTGTATCCTTGATCAATATTAACTGCATTAAATTGACTAATTTTATTATATCTTACTATATGAGTAAAGTTCCAACTCACTAATATATCAACATTCTCTATTGTAGCTAAAGCAATATGCTGCATGTCATTTTCAAACTTGTCATTGATTATTTTTCTTTGCTGATAACACTTTTTCAAATCAAGGCTCTCATTAGTTACAATCAACAACTCCGCATCATATTCAACAATCTCATTATATTTCTGAATAACAATTGCAGGAGCACCACTAATTTCTTTTGCAACTATACTCGAAACAACTGGCTTGAAATAACCCAAACGAAGATTATCCACTAACAAATTTGACCAATAAGCGAATTCGTTATCAAAACATCCCCCAATTACAGAAGTATCAATATAAACTCTTGGAATTTTCATATTATCTAATCCATAAACCTTTTATTTTCGAAGTTACTTTTGGCCAAACCGGTGATAGTGATTCCTTTTTGGACAATAAAGACAATTGGAACTCCATTTTTAATATGGACGGCTGGGACCATTTCTTGGGCTTGCTTCTCGTAATACTCAGCTAGTTTTCCAGCACTTTGAGCTAACCCTGAGAAAAGCATGTTCTTAGTAGGATCTCCCGTGACTTCTTTTGAAGTATCTCCTTGATATGTTCGATGCGTGGTCACCTGGCTGTCTGCCATGGCTTGCGAACCTCCAGAAACAAAACCTCCCATAAAAGATAAAGCTAATTGACGACCAGTGTTATAAACGACTTGTCCTTTAATCCCAAGTTCTCCTTCTTCATCAGTCACATAACCCAAATCTCTTTCATTTTCAAATGCATGACTATTGGGCAATACACTGGAGATAGCAACAATCTGAATAAGGGCCCTCTCAGATACTAAATCACCAAAGGCCTTACCTAAAACAAAGGCTCCTTTAAGAGGAATACGCGATTTGTTAGGACCATAAAATGCTTCGTCTAATGAAATCAAAACTGGTAACGGATTATTAGCATCCGCAGCTGCATAGACCCCGGTCAGAAGCGTTCCTTTACAAAAACTACCAATGGGTAAATACACCCAATCTTCCTCATCTTTAGGATTGATATCAGCAACCAAAAGCTCTATCTTTTTCTCTGTAATAACATCTTGAGCACCCTCTGAATTATTACTTCTCTCATCCTTTAATTGATCGATCTTATTCTGGATTTTGATGTCGAAAGTTTGGTCTATATTCGAAATCTTCTGATCTGTTTCAACTTTTGTGCTCTCAATACGTTCAGATAAAGATTGAAACTTCTTAAGCTGCTCCTCCATAAATTTCATCCTGTCCTCAAAATCATAATATTTATTATCCAAACTCTTAATATGAGCATCTTTATCAACATCTCCAACAGCGACCCCAATCTCTTTTCTAATCTCATTCTTTGGCTCTATTATTGGTGTATCTTTCATATTTTCTGTTGGTAATATTAAATATGCTCCAAAAGCAACGGCAATTGCTCCTCCTCCAACTATTAGCCTCATCGGCTTATTCTTAACAAAATCTTTAAATGGCTGAGTATTCATTAGATTTACCAACAATAATATAAATTCGAGCTATATCCCCTTCTTGGCCTTTTGCTGAAATCATATCTCTATCAGCACTAATAGCCACAAGATTAGGCAGACTAATTTGTTCAATTGGAACAATCACTGCATTGTTAAGCATATTTCTAGCTACAAGAATGTAAGCGTTCCAATTTGTCATTTCATAGGCCTTTTCAACAGTCAAACTCATTTGTTTGTTAGACAAAATTACTTTTCCATTCGCAGGTAATGTTGTTGCCCCGTCAAGTTCTTTTTCTAATAAGAGATCCTTCATTAGATCCATCAAATCTAAGTAACCACTACTAGCCGGATAGAGCCCCTTCTTCGTAAAATTTCCTATACGAATTTTGATATCATGATCTGTTCCAACAAGAAGATTCAAAGGATAACTGTTGCCTGCTGTGGTTGTAATAAACACATCGGAAGGATCTTCGGTCTTAGGCAGTAGGTATACTGAATTATCCAAAACTTCGACAAGTACTGAATCTTGGCTTCCACCTTTAACAACCTTTGCAATCTTCGCTGGAAATTCTACCTGAGTCACCTTTCCAATTTCGACCTTGATATCACAAGGCATGCCCTCATCTTTAAAATCAGCGCCCCAGGCGGACGTAGATAGAACCATGCATAGAATTAAAATGATCCAACTACTGCTCACTAACCACCTCCTGATTAATATCCTCAATCATAAGGCCATAAGGATTAAAGTCTGTTGGTGGAGCTGATCTTAAACGCACCTTAAAAATTGTTTTTTGCTGTTTCACCACATCATTTCCCACATATACAACCTTATCTCCATGAATTAAAACATTAAAGCCTTTCACATCATCTCGCACTTGAGGATCATCACTTAAAGAAAATAACGAAGACATTTTCTCTGCCTTAACTTTCTCAACATCTTTCTTTAATCTTAAGCGAGTTTTATTTAGAAGACTAGGAGACATAAACCGCTGTGCTCTTTGATATACTCCCTCAATAGATGCCGGAGTAAAGTTAGTCCAATCTAAAACCCAGGAAGTTGCAAACATAGATGCAGTTGTCTTGACTGTGTTTTGAGCATAGGCTATTCCGGGTGCTGTAACCCCCGGAACATAGTAAATCGGTCGGGGTTTTGTGACCACGTAGATTAAGGCGACTGTTACTGCGAAAAAACCTAATGACATAACGATCAACATCGCTCCTAACTTGACGTTAATATGCTCAGCCTGCGACCATCTATCTAGAAAGACTGAACTTTTTGATGAAATTGGCCTTTGTATAGACACTGTATCTTTCTACCTTTTTAATAGGTGTTATTAGTCCTGGAAAATCAACTCCCTGCTCATAAAGCCAGTGAATCATATAGCCTGATGGTTTATCTTTCTTAAATTCCATTAATACGAACCACCCTATAATTGTTATTACTCCTGGGATAATAGGTCCAAAAAGAATACTTGCTACCCCTCCCCCTAAAGACAATATTGCAATATCTTCAATTTCAAGACCAAAAAGAAGTATGGGTTTATCTAAGGTCTGAGGACACCTTCGATTCATCTTTAACCTCCAAAATAATTTAATACAACTGGCAGCATCAATAAGAGTACGAAAGCAATACCACAAGAAACAGCGGTTTGATGGCGTCCTCGCAATAATCCTCCCACCCCAACAAACAACACAATTCCAGCTAGAATCTTTACTAAAGGACCTTTAAAAAGAGTTAACATCTTTTCTGAAAAATCATTGGTGGCCTGATCTATGTCTTGGGCATCTGCAAAAGCCGTTGAACAGTTGATTTGAAATACGATTAATGTTAAGTAAATCATATTCATTATTCTTCTTAGAAACATACATTCTCCTTTTTAAAAACGGTTATTGATGCTTTGAAAACACTTATGAATTCCAATTAAGCTCAATAGCGGCATTAAACATAATAAAAATGCTGCCATGAAACTATAGTATGGGTATTCCCAAAACCAATTGGGCTCATTTGAAAATTGGGCTTGCATATAAGCCATTATCAATGACCCATGATGCGCCATGGCTGCTGTCAGAACCCACGATTTAATCCAAATAAAAGCTTCTGCGTACCTTAGAAATATATTGAATCGACGAAAAATAATCAGGGCAAGCATCAATACAGGAAATGAAGCATACAAACAAAAATTGGCCCAACCTAAAATATATGGAAAGAAATTATAAATTGCACAGGAAAGAGGCCAGATGAAAGAAGATTGGACTTGATGCATCTGGCCGTGGATGATGGATAAAACGATGTTATTCTGGACTACGTCTGATGCAGATCCCATTTGTTTTAAGAAATCTTGAACCTTAACCCAAGGCGACCCCCTCATTGTTAAAAGACTGTTCTTAAATGCTTCTTTGCCTTCAAAGACATGCGCATCGTTCTTGTCTATTAATAGAGAAGGCGTGTATTGAGCATAAATAAAATCCTCAACATCACCTTGCAACTCAGTATTACTAATTGGAGCGTATAAATATTGATTAGCTTCCAATGAAAGCTTTTGTAAACCAAAAGGATTCCTTAAAAATTTCTTACTATCAGACAAGGATAGATCGATAATATTAATAGCATCAGCAATTATTCCATCTACTCCTTGAGCCATGAATGATAATACAACAGGAACTGTATGGAGTGATGTTTGGGAATTTTTGAGTGTCTTAGCGTTAATACTCACCTCCCCCATTTGTTCCATTTTACTTTTGTATTCAATAGGTTCTTGCCGCTTTGGAAATATTAAAAGAAGAATGCCACATATAGAGATGAAAATAAAAATGAGAAAAGGCTGATAACTTCCCTTCTTAGTCATTTCCCAGATACTCCAAAAGAATCCTATGCTAAAAGCAACCAGACCAAGATGAGTATTAGAGAAAAATGCTTCCGTTAAAGCCTGAGAAACATTAAGCCCCCACCATGACAATGCGGAATCTACTGGAGTTAAGCCTAAAACTTCCATTGAATAAACTTTAATTTGGGGAGATTATTAAAACTTAAAAAACATTTTGGGTTTGGGGAAACCCTTGAATTCTTGGGGATAAGAATTCTTTTATTGATGAATCTGCAATGAATATACTTTAAAAATTAAAATTGTCAAGTAATTTATTTGATTATTCATCAAGTTATGGCCGCGCTTTATTTAGCCTAAGATTAATTGCGAAGAGGTTTTTCTTAAGTTAGTATATCGACATGTATCCACTCTCAACTCCCACTTCTCGTTGGTATTATGCCTTACGATGGTCAATTATCTTAATGCTTGGACTAATTATTTATTATCAAACATTTAGGTTTGGCTTTGTGTTTGATGACAATCTTTTTATTGTAGATAATCCCCACATCAAGAACTTCAGTAATATTAATGGCATGTGGTCTGAGATACCAAAAACTAGAATGATTGGAATATATTCATTTGCAATAAATTACTTTTTCCATCAGCTCAATCCTCAAGGATATCATATCTTTAATTTGATTATTCATCTTATATGCGTGGGATTGGTTTGGGCTTTATCTTCTTTAATTTTTAAAATTACTAAATCAATGCAGAATGATTCTCTCCAAAAAGAACTGCCATTTTTTATCGCACTTCTCTTTCTTGTTCATCCTGGTCAAACTCAAGCAGTTACGTATATCACTCAACGATTTGAATCAATAGCAACCTTATTTTATCTTGGAAGTATTTATTGTTACCTACGCGGTCGAATCTTGTCTAATACCCCAAAAAGAACTGCATTTTTTATTTCATCAGTATTTCTAGCTTTCTGTGGAATTTTCACTAAAGAAACAGCTGTCACCATTCCTTTTATGATCATCGCTTTTGAACTTATTTTATGGCCCAAGAATTATTCAAGAACCTTAGAATCTTCAAAAAAGATCATTCTACTTCTTATAGGATCCATTTTATTTACACTTATACTAATGAAACTTCTAAAAACAGGCCTTATTTCCTATTTAAACTATACAACTCCATCTAATTCTCATGATGGAGACATCACAACTCTCGGCAATTATTTACTAACTCAATTAAGAGTATTCCTTACCTTCTTAAGACTTTTAATTCTTCCAATAAACCAGAATGTTGATTACGACTATGTTTTATCTTCAGGTTTATTAAAGCCTCCATTAACATTTATAGGAGCATGTCTAATAACCACTTTTGTTTACATTATTATCAAAACAAAGAATACATTCCCTTTAATTGCTTTAGGACTTACTTGGATTCTAATCACATTTTCTATTAATCTAGCTCCTCGTCCCCATCTTATTTTTGAACATAAACTTTATTTAATCTCATTTGGATTCTTCTTAAGTAGCGTATCTTTTATACACATAACTATCCGTAATAAAAAACTATTGGCTATTTTCTTTATAGGAATCTTATGCATATTCACCGTACTTAGCTTTAAGAGAAATAAAGCTTGGGCTAGCGAGTTAACACTTTGGGAAGATACGATTCAAAAATCTCCCCATAAAGAAAGAGTATTGGCAAATTTAGGCAGAGCTTATGCGCTTACACAACACTATGAGCAAGCTATTATCGTCCTTAGTAAAGCCATAGCAATGAATGAGCGTAATTATAAAAGCTATTTAAACCGAGGTTATGCCTACGAACAGATTGGTTTAGAAAGTAAAGCTTTGGAAGATTTTAATAAATCTATCGAAATTAATCCTGATCATTTTGTGGCATATTTACAGATAGCTAAAATTTATAAAAAACAAAAAAACACTGAAAATGCACTAAATTATCTCAACAAAGTTATTACTCTCGCTCCTAAATTTCAATATGGTTACATAGAAAGAGGATTTTTATTCCTAGATATGAACCAAAAAGATTCTGCCTTCAAAGATTTCAACGTAGCACTTCAAATAGCCCCTCATGATCCCGAAGCTCTCAATGGACGAGCTATGTTTTATGGGGCTACAGGCCAATTGGAACTTGCCATCAAAGATTTGACACAAATTCTCAACTTAGATCCCCAAAATGCCCTTATTCTTAAAAATAGAGGATTATGTTTACTCAAATTAGGAAGACAGCAGGAAGCTTTAAATGATTTGGTCAAATCTTGGAAGATTAACCCAAACGATGAAGAACTAAAATCAATGCTTATAAAAAGATAATATCTAGCCTGCTCAAAAATAATCAATCAGAAAAAAAGCGACATCAAAATCGATGTCGCTTTTTTACTATAAATATAAACAATTTTATTTAACTAACAAACCCCAGCAAATGTACCAGAACCTGTACAAGTGATTTTTCCATTGGTATCCCTTGATAGAACAATGTTATTAGCGGTATCTGCTGTACCACCTTGAGATGCTCTTAAACACCAACCATTAGCAGAACCATAGTTGGTAGCAGAAGTTCCATAGCCAGGAGAACCACAAACACCGGAAGCATTAGTTCCAGCTAATTCATAGTAAAAGTTTCCTGTTGGCCCTAATGTAGTCGTTGAACAAGCAGCCCAACTATTACTATTCTTCTGACCGCAAGCTTCCAAAGGAGCTTTCATAGAACTAAATGTAGCTATTGCTTCTGCACCTTTACTTCTAGCCACATTTTGGAAAAGATTAGGCAAGGCAATAGCTGCCAAAACACCTAAAATAATCAAAACTACGATAATTTCTATAAGTGTAAAACCGCTTTGTTTATTCATTTTTTTCATTTTAAATCTCCTTCATTTGGGGTTATATCTTATTTATTATATATTATTTATAGCTCGATTGTATATGTCCAATCTTGTTTTAAGGTTAACACTCAATTGCATCTCTGTCAAATTAATTGCGGTCTTTTTTTGCTTGTTTTAAAAGTAGGGCCTTCTGAATATTGTCAGAAAAAAGCTTTTCATGTGGATCAATCTTAAGGCCAAAATTCCACATTTGTATAGCCTCATCTAACCTGTCTTGATTTCCTAAAAATGATCCTATTCCCAAATAGATATCTTTATCATTAGGATTCAATCGTAAAGCTTTAATATATGCTTCATACGCTATATCAAAAATTAGATTCTTTGCCATCAAATTTGCGAATGCAGTCAAATCTTTAGGATTATTAACTTTTGTGATGTACGTTTGAGTTAATTCTTTTAAACGGACATCTTTGTTCCTTATATAGACCACAGCCATGTTATACAGAGCCTCTGAATCAACAGGATTTATGGTTAGGGCTTTCAATAAATATTCTTCACATTTATCCCATTGGTCTAACTTTGAATTAACTACTGCTAAATTTGTATAACATCGAACACAAGAGGGCTGTAGTTTTATTGATTTCAACAAATACATCTCTGCGCTTTTAAAATTATTTTGCATTAATTCAATAGAGCCTAAATTATTAAATGCCAAAACATCATTGCCGTCTTCATTTAAACTTAATAGAAAATGCCTCTTAGCTTCGTCATAATTTTTTTCTAAAAGATAAGCATGGGCTAAATTAAAGCGTGGGAAATCTAAAAAAGGAGATAGTTTAACCCAGTAGCTCGTATATGTTTTCTCATCTCGCCAAAGATTATTGTATGCATATGAACTCTGAATCCAGGAAGAAACTATTACAATCAAAACCAATCCCCCCACCCATTTGCCCATTCGAACCCATAATGATAAAAGACAATGAGCCGCAAAAATAAAAAAACCAATCGCAGAAAAAGCAAACCAATGCGGTTCTATCACAGCAGCATTTTCTGATTTATAAAACATGGCTAACCCTGCAGGCAAAAGGCCAATTAAAAACCATAATAAACCGATTTGTATTATTTTATGTTTACGAAAAGCGTAGAGGGCGACTAAAAATAAAAAGACTGAAGCCAGTAGCAATAAATTTAACCATACAAGATTAAATCGAATGACCGGTGAAGCAAACATAAAAATAATGTCACGTGGATAAAATAAATTACTTACATACCAAGATAAAACCTTAAAAATAGTCGCACCATATTCAAATATACTCATTTTAAACTTAGCTATATTGCCAAACAGATCTTCGCCATTTGAAATAAAAAACTTCCTAAATAATAAATAAGAAAAAAATATTAGAAAATATGGAACTAGATAAAGAATTGCATTTTTCTTTCTAAGCCCATCTGCAAACAAAAGAACAACCCCTAAATAAAATGGAAGCATAATTGATGTTTCATAAAATAGTAAAGCTATAACAAAACATAAAAGGCTAAAGAAATAATAAGATCTTTTATATGAATTTTGAATCAACACCAATAACAATAATATTGATGCGGACACAAAAAGGACTTGAAAAGAAGCTGAAGCTGCAACAATATAATTCACCAAAACCCCATTAATAGGATGAATAATATACAAAGCGCTACTTAAAAATGCTAAATTTTCATTCTTAGATATTTTCAGAATACAAAGATAAAGAAAAAAAGCAGCTAAAATAAAAATACAGAGGTTAAAAAGATGATACTTCCAAAAATCTTCTTTAAAAAAAGTATAGTTATACGAAGCTACTATATGAAGCAGCGGTCTGTAATATGAATCGTGGCCGGGGGCGCGTTGATAACCTTTATAAATCGACTCACGATAAGGGTTCCATTGCAAAGAGGAATACTTAATATCCGAATAAAGCGGAGTTGATTGGAAAGCATAGTCATCCATCGAGAACTTATTTTGAAAACTATTAAGAAAGGTAAGCAATCCGAGAAGAAATAATATTACGAAAGTTATACCTAAACTGCGCGGATTTAATTCTTTTGAATCAACCATGCTGATACCCACCACCTTGTCCCAATTTAAATAATGGAAGGAAGATGGAGATCACAATAATTCCTATGACACCAGCCATAAAAACAAGCATAAATGGTTCAAAAATGGTTCCGAAACGTTTCATGGTTGTTTCCACATTGCCTTTATAATATCTAGCCACATGATCAAACATTTTAGCCAACTCCCCTGTTTCTTCACCAACTTGAATCATTTGAACAGCAAGGATTGGAAAGAAATTATCTTTGATCATTGAAACAGCTAAACCTTTCCCGCCACTGACATCTTCACGTACTTTAGCAATAATATAACCGCATGTTTGATTTTCGACCAATCTTTGAACAATTTCTAAAGCCAATATGATAGGCACCCCTGAACTCACCAAGATTGACATCTGAGAAGAAAATCTTTCCATAATAATCAACTTGTTAACATCACCCACAATGGGCAAGCTAAAAATAATTTTCTCAAAATGCAGGGTGCCAATAGGAGTTTTAAAATAACTTTTGAGCAGAAAGAATACTGCTACAATTCCACCTACTAGATAAAAGAAATATGTTTTAATAAATTTAAAAGTACCCAGTAGGACCTTTGTCATAATAGGCAAATCTGTGTGCATGGATGTGAATATTTCCTCAAATTTTGGAGCAACTACAAGGGCAAAGAAAACAACCGCTCCAACACTAACACAACATAAAATCAAAGGATAAATAATGGCAGAGACGATTGTGGAACGAAACGCCGCTTCTTCTTCCACATGTGCTGCTAACTTATTTAAAACCAGAGGCATAGTTCCTGAAGCTTCCCCAACCTCAATAATAGAAACCCAAAACTGATTAAAAACTTTTGGATGCTTAGCTAAAGCCTCACTCAAAGACTTACCTGCTTCAACATCCAAACGAATTTGTTTAGTCACATTAAAGAATTGCTTACTGCGAATTTGAGAAATACAGACATCCAAACTTCGAAGAAGAGCGACCCCTGCTTCTAGCATTGTTGCTAATTGCCTAGAAAAGATTAAAAGGTCTTCCAGCTTAACCGCAGAGTGACTAAAAGTGTTCTCCGCAATTCGTTGAGGCCCTTGATCTTTAACTTTCTCATTCATGGGGACAACTTTAATAATAAATAGACCTTGGGATTGAAGTTTTTCAACCAAAGCCTGTTCATTAAAAGCCTCCATCATCTCAGTCTTGATCTTTCCTGAATGATCTCTTGCTGTGTATGTAAACATTGGCATATGCTTTGTATCCTATACTAAAGTAGATCCTAAAATCTCATCAATACTAGTAAGCCCTTCTTCAACTTTTTTCATACCAGATTCAAATAATGAATCCATCCCATTCTTACGCGCAGCATCCTTTAATTCTTCATAAGTACAATTTTTTGACAACAAACTACGAATTTCTTCATCAATGAACATAACTTCAGAAACAACCATTCTTCCCTTATAGCCGGTGTGGGAGCAATCATCACATCCTTTAGCCCTATAAATCAAATCATTTTTAATTTTATAATCACCTACAACAAGACCGTTTGTTTCATAAGGTTCTTTGCATTTTGGACAAAGCTTTCTAGCCAAACGTTGCCCAATAACCATAATTAATGAGGGTGTCAAAAGGTAATTAGGGACTCCAATATCGACTAAACGAGTGATTGCTGATGCAGCATCATTGGTATGCAAAGTACTTAAGACCAAGTGACCTGTTAAAGCAGCTCGAACACAAATTTGAGCTGTTTCCAAATCACGGACTTCCCCAACAAGCATAATATCTGGATCCTGACGTAAAAAAGCCCTCAATGCGGAGGCAAAAGTAAGTCCAATTTCATTACGCACAGCAACTTGATTGATCCCCTCAATTCTGAACTCAACCGGATCTTCGACAGTGACAATATTCTTTGAAACATCTCTAATTTCATTTAAACAGGAATATAGGGTTGTTGACTTACCGCTTCCTGTAGGACCAGTCACAAAAAATAAACCATAAGAAGAACTTAAAGCTTTCCGAATAAGCCCTAACTGTTTGGCATCAAAACCGAGTGTAGCAAGCTCAAGCCTAGTTGCTCCTTTATCCAAAATACGCATAACAACCTTTTCCCCCCAAATGGTCGGAATAGTTGAAATACGTAAATCCACCACACGATCTTCCAATTTTGCAGAAATATTTCCGTCTTGCGGAAGACGTTTTTCAGCAATGTCTAATTTACCCAAGATTTTAATACGAGAAACAATGGCTAAATGCAAATGGGACGCTGGTGGAGGAATTTGATACAACACCCCATCAATACGATAACGTATATCTAACTTGTCCTTACCTGGCTCAATATGAATATCACTTGCTTTCTCATCAATTGCTTGACGGATAATTAAATCGACTAGTTTAATAACAGGTGCTTCTTCAGCTTTAGCAATGAGGCGATCAATACTGAGCTCTGTCTCCGGCTCTTTGGTAATATTGATATCTTCTTCTTGCTCTTGTTCACTGGCATAGCTTCTTTCAACTTCCTTACCTAACATTGTATCTTTGCCTTGAGTTGAATAAAAGTCACTGATCGCTTTGGTCAAATCTGTTTTAGTTGCAATAACTAAATTAAGATCAAATCCAGTGAGCTTAGCTAGATTATCCAACATTAAAAAATCAAGAGGATCAAAGACTGCACATGTCAGGGAGTTTAAATTCTTAGACAAAGGTAAGACCATATGTTTTCTTGCAAAATCATATGGGACAATTTGATCAAGGTTTTGATCCAATCGAGGCTTCATCAATTCCGTCTTTTGAGAAGCATACGGAATCATCAACTGAGTGCCAAGGGCAACAGCTAAATCAGATTCAGTAATCATACCAAGCCGCAAAAACACCTCTCCTATACGGCCTTTTTGTTGTTTCTGCGATTCAATCGCCTCAACCAACTGGCTTTCAGTAATTAAACCCTGTTTAATAAGAAGCTCACCAAGTTTTAGGTGTGTCATCGTGAATTGTTCTGTTCAGCAGAATCAAGCTGTTGATTAACAATGTCAATATTGCGGGGATCCAAACCTTCTCTATCAAAATGTTGCTCTGTTTCTAATTTAATTTTTTGTTTTAAGTTATCCGTAAGAATCTTAGGAGTAATAATAATAATTAATTCACGAGAACTCTTTGTTTCATCGTTGTGACGAAAAGCTGAACCTATCATTGGAAGATCACCTAAAAATGGCACTTTTTGAACACTTTTATTAATTTGAGTTCTTAAAAGGCCTCCAAGGACAATCGTTTCTCCACTCATAACCTTTAAAATGGAATCTGCTTTACGTGTTTCAACATCTTTGACAGTTAGCCCATTTATTGAAACTCCAGAATCATTAAGGTCCTGAACTTGAGGAGAAATCTTCAAAATAATTTCACCAGTTGATTCATTGGCTTGTGGAGTAACCTCTAATATCATATTGACATCCTTATCAACAGCTTTTTCTGATACCTGAGTATTTGTTGTAGTAATCCCTGTGACTAATATTTCTTTACCGACAGTTCTCTTTCCTCCAACTTCAATTCGACCCACTTGATTATTTAAAATTAAAATCTTTGGCCTTGCTAAACTTCGAGTATCCGTCTGACTTCTTATAAAATCAAGAGCCACATTCACTCCTGAAAAATCTGTAAGACCAGGAGTTCGTGTTAATTGTTCAAACTTATAAGAATTTGTAGCGCTAAATGATTTTGATCCACTTGAATCAACTTCTAAAGCTTTTCTTTGTAAATTATTCAAATCCCATGGTAAAAGGTTTTCTTGTGATGCTCCTGTAAGTGAAATTAATGGCTTTGCAGAACTTCCATAAGTAATCCCTATTTTCTCTGCGTTTACTTTAGAAACATCCAACATTTCAACTTCAACTAGAATTTGTAAAACAGGCACATCTAATTTGGCAATGGTATCTTCAATAACTGGGAAACGATCGGGCACATCCGTAATAATAAGACTGTTTGTTCTTGAGTCTTCCTCAAACGTACCATCTTTGGACTTTATTTTATCAAGAGCTTCTTTAATGCCGGTATCTTTACCATAAATTTTTGAAGTGGAAACTGAAGCGTACTTTAAGGGAAAAACCTTGGTAATTGTTTTATCTTTTTCTTTGGCTCTTACAATAAAAACATCGCTATTAGGTCCCATTTCATAGGTTAGATCATTGGCATCTAAAATTTGTGATAAAGCTTCATCGGCAGGAATATTATCTAGAAATAATGAAATTTTTTTACCTGAAACATCAGAAGATGAAATAAAATTCTTTCCGGATTGCTTCGAAAATATTTTTAAAACATCCACCAAAGCCACATCTCTAAAATCCATTGAGATTCTTTTAGAATAATCAGAATAGATAAAACGACTTTCAATATCTTCAGGAGCAGAAAAACCTAATGTTGCAAAAAATAACGACAAAAATAAACTCAAAAACATTCGACAATTCTTCATGTGTTCTCCCAAGTTATTTGGAGGCTAACTTAAAATTATTTTATTTGATTTCTTATAAAAAAGCTACTGCCATCCTGACTTTTTAATCGCACTCCCCTTTTATTAATTTTTAAAACTTGAACAGATTCAACATTCTCAGCACTGCCCATTTGAATAAATTCACCTTCTGCTACAAGTTGATCATTAATAATAGCTTGCGGAAGATCTGTTCCCCAAACAAGACCTGTAAGTTTAAAATTCACCGAAAGATCTATTTTTTCTTTTGGTTTTTCTACAACAACAGGTTGAACAACAGGCTTTACTTCAACCACCGGCTTAGGAACGAGCTTTAAAAAAGGATTCTTTGGATTTAATAAAAAATCATTGAGCGCTTGGTTATCGGCATCGCTATTATCAGTAGAAACTTCGACAGTTAAATCACTCGAAGCAGCAAGCTTCTCATCAGCTGCCCCACTAAGGGAAGTTAAAAGAAAAAACTGTATAATAAAAATATATTTTATTTGCCTTATCATTTCTTAATTTGAGCAGAAGTTAAATTTAAATCAAAAGTTATAAATCCTGCAGTTTCAGAATCATCCATTTTTCCAGCTAAGTTTTCCACTCTAAAACCATATGGCGAGGTTTCCAACATTTGGACGAAAGAGACCAAATCTTTGAAATCCTTAACTCTTACAGTTAAATGAATAGCTGTTGACGTGTAAAGATCATATTTCTTTGTCCCTTGAGGGTTAAAATCCACCTCAACATGATTTTGGCTTGCATAATCTGAAATTTGATTAATTAACGCATCCGAAGTAAGAACTTTTCGTAATGTTCCAATATAGTCATCAAAGCGTTTTTTATTTTGCACATAATCTTCTATGACCGAATACTTTTGCTTCTTTTGCTGGATTTGATTCTGGTAAGAAACCATTTTTGAAGAAACACCGCCCCATAAGACAATGCCACCAATAAAAAAAAGCAACAATACAACAATCACTAAGAATATGCTCTTTTTTGCTATCATTTGTTGTAAATTAAAAGCCATATTTCAAACCCTTATGAAGCCGTTACCGAAAAGGCAACAACGTCACTGTTATCAATAACTTTTTTCTGTTGAGAATTTAAATTAAAAGTTAGATCAGAGAAATTTTTGTCCGATCTCAAATTATCCAAGAATTCATTAATGGCTTTATACTCCCCACCCTTAACCTTTAGGTAAACATAACCTGTCAACTCAATTGTTAGACGATCACTAACTGAATAAGAAATCTTGGCGTCATTTAACCAAACCCCACTTGGTAAAGATTTAGTTAAAACAACAAGATAAGTTGCCATACGGCTTTTTCGATTTTGAATCTTTTTATAATTCGCCAATTTGTCACTAAACGTTTTAATTTCCTCACTAATTTGTTCAGCAGACTTATTGAGCCAAGGCCCCTCAGTCTGCGTCATCTTATCGTATTGCTTCTTAACCTCTTGAAGCTTTGCTTGGCCAAAATATACAACACCACCAAGAATTAAAGAACACAGAATAGCAGCTTGAATAGCAGGTTTAAAATCAGAAGCACTTAAACCCAACATCTGACCTAAGTCAAAACTTAATCCACCTGGGTTAACCGCAGTTTGCTGTGAACTCTTTGTCTGCAAAAAGTTAAAAGGAGTGAATTTCGATGATACTTTTTCCAAACAAGCACCACAGGCAGACATTGTATCCATACCAACATATTTCTGTAATCCTGCAGTAATGGAAGGTTCTACAATTCGAACTTTTACAGATAACTCTTCTGCTAATAAACGACTAAGCTCTTGATCAGTAACTACAGAAAGAATCAGGATTTCCTTAATTTTCTCTTGAGAAAATTGACTATTGTAATAACCAAATGATTTTCTTATTTCCCTCAGAAGCTGCGTTCGTACCGTCTCAGAAAAAGCTTTAGGATCGTGCGTCTCAGACACAGATAAAATAAAATCTCTAACGAAATAGGCAATTCCTTTTTCATAAAAAATAATATGCACATCATTATTATGAATATAAACCACAACAGCGCTTTGATCTAAGCGTAAGTAATTCTTAGAAACAAGATGTTTAGCTAAGCTAACCAGTGAAGGCTCAAAAACTAAAGCTTTTCCGCCAATTTGCTTAATAATACGGTCATACTTCTCAATCGTTTGTTTCCGTACAGCGTAGAAAATAATGCGCCAGCGTTTTTGATTGTTTTCTGTTTGAGCGACCGGTTGGAAAATATAATCTAATTGTTTCAAATCAAAAGGAAGGTATTTTTTTGCTTCATAATAAACCGCATTATTTAACTCATTGGGAGACATCCAAGGAATCACAAAAGATCGTAAGAATACCTCTTGAATTGGAATAGAAACGCAGATCTGACCAGGAGTAATTTTATGTTCACGAAATAATTTCTGAATAAAACTAACAATCTGGACTTCTCCAGTGGTATCTGAACTAAATGGAGAATCTTGAGGAGAATTTAAAACATTATCTAAAGGGCTGGAGACTACTCTCTGCAACTTATTACGATTAAAATCTGCTAAGACAATGATTTCATCAGTAAGATAAATTCCTATTTTATCGGAATTGGCCATAGGACTTGTTTTTCTAAATATTCCCAGAAAGGTGTCTAAAAATTAAACCATTTTCATTAGACAATAGGCATGAAAGCTTGTCAATACAATATGTGAAAATTAATAGGTTGTTTGGAGGGTAATATCTTGAAGAACATTAGAAACAACAACTTTAAAAGTATGGCCATTAAGTGAAACAGTACAACCCCCTCCACTACAAGGAGAGGAAAAAGCCCCCGGCGTCCAACCCGCAGCGGAAGGGTCTCCGATACTTTTAGAATAACTTTGCCAATAAGCTCCTTTGGTGACTTGATCGGCTACAATATCATCCATTTGAATGCGAGCAGTTTTACTTTGAGACATGCTTTGAGAAAAAATTGTAGCACTCACAATAGCCATCAAAAAAACAACGATTAGGACAACGATTAAAACAATTCCTTTATTATTTTGCACCCTAAATATTCTTTTCCTCATAGTTTTCCACCACTATTCATGATAACTCAAACATCTTGGACACTGACAGGCATTTCTTAAATGATAGTCTAAATAAACATAACCACAATATTTACAATGCTTTAAGAATTCTGATACCTTCTGCTCCACAACTTCTTTTCTTTTTAAATTATATATGATCCATAGAGCTAAAACAAGACCAAGACAGAAAATTAAAACAATAGAAAAAATAGCTGCAAAATCCCAAATAAACATTAAATGAGCACCTGACTTACGGAGGCCTGTTAAGGCCGACGTCAAGTCAGCCTGTGCGAATTTATACAGTTTTGTCTGCGGCCTAGCAGACAAAACTGTATTCCTTACTGCGGTTTATTCACCTGTCGCATTTTTACCCATGGAGCAAAAGAAGCCGATGATATTTCGCGTTGCATATTCTCATTAAAACCATTTGCTTTTATTCTTGAAGAATCTGATTGTATTTGGGAACCCAGTATTTCTCCCAAATAAATGAATGTATTACTTTGTCTAGTAGAAGGAACAGAAAAACCCACCCAAACAAAATTAAGAATTATGATATGGATAAAAATGGATACCATCCAAAAACGCACAATTTAGTTCCTCTCATCAGTAACAATATGAACATGACTATTGCCCAGAGATCTGCATAAGTCCCAAACATCCATAACTCTCCCCATGGAAGAATGACGATCTACCCGAATAGAGATATTGCGGCGTGAAAAATCAACCTTTGCCAAATCTTTCTTTAACTCACTTAAAGTGACGACCTTTCCATTTAAATAAAAAACATTCTCGGCCGTAATAGCGATCATTTGATCTATACGCAACCCCTCACTCTCAGCCATTCTAGGAATAAGAATTTCAAAACCTGCAGGCTTAGAAAGAGACGAACAATAAATCAAAATCATTATTATTAAAAAGATCACAGACAAAGAAGCTGGAATTAAAACAAATTCGAAAGGGGCCTTAGAAAAATTGTAATTATTCATGAATGGAATTCTTATTTTCTTGATGATCATTTAACTGACCCAACTGAACTAACATATGCGTCGTCTGGGAGATAGAAATTTGCAAATCAGCGATCACATTATTAATCCTAGATATACAAAAGCTATAGATAGAATAAGTTAAAATACAAACCATCATTCCAACTACTGTAGAAAATAATGCCTGCCAGATTCCAACAGCTACATCTCCAACACTTAAAGGATTTAAAACATTCGAACGTACTTGGATAGAATGAAAAACAACGGTTAATCCCACAACCGTTCCTAAGAGACCAATTAAAACCGAAACATTAACAATAAAATATAAAATACCCATTCTTTCTTTTAAACGATGAGTTTCATAAATAAAAACTTCATCCATAGCCGTTTTAATAACCTCCGAAGAACTCCCAAATTTTAAGAGCCCTGCCTTAAAAACTCGACTAAAAGGGCTTTGATAAGATTCGCAAACACTCAACGTCTGCTTAATCTTCTCTTTTTGAAGAGAATTAAAAAGATTTGCTTTGTGCACCTTTAAAATCTTTTCAAGCGAAGACAAATAAAATAACCTCTCTAACCCAATCGCCAAGGCTATGATTGATAACAAAATTAGGGGCCACATCATGGGACCACCTTTAAGAATCAACTGCCATAAATTAAAAACAGCTACCATCATTTCTTTCCCCCCAGATTAGCATTAATCCAATCTAAACGCTCTTGAGCAAACTTAGACTCTTCTGTATTTAATTGAATAATCTTCTGATACGTTACTCGCGCACCTTCCCAATCTTTACGATCCTCAAAAATTCTTGCCACACGTAAATATGCTTTCGCTCCCCATGAAAGCTGTTCGGGATACTGAGCTGGTATTTTTAAATATCCTCCAACAGATTGCTCCATTTTCCCCATAAGCTCATAAGTATCAGCAATATCAAATAAGAGCTCTGCATTAGAAATCTGCCCCTTGGAGGGATCTACATTTAAAGCTTTTTGATAGATCTCAATCTCTTTATCGTAAGCTTGATTATTGCGATAGAGCTGTGCGATTTTTAAATAGGATTCTCGAGCAAGTTCGGGCGACTCCATTGCAATAGCTTCATAAGCCTCTGCTGCCTTTTGCGCATCAAATTCTTTTGCAAAGATACCCGCAATAGCTAGTTTTATTTTAGAAGACAGCCCACTATCTTGCGAGTTAATTTGTTTGTATTGCGCCAGAGCCTGGTCATACATTCCTTGAATTTCATACGCCTGCCCCATTTCATAATGTATTTGTTCAATGCCAAGATGATCTGGAAAATCCTCCACTATCTTTTGATAAAACTCCAACGACTGAGAATAATCTGCATTCTTTAAATAAAACTGGGCTAACCACAGTAAAGATTCAAATTCAGCCTCACTCTTAGGATACTTGAAGACAATCAACTTAAAACGCTTAACAGCCTCTTTAATTTGCCCCAACTCATACTGACATTTAGCAATCCCAATGTCAGAGTTCTTTGCAACATTCGTATCATCGGGATATAATCTCAAAATCTTTTGAAATAATTTCAAGGCTTCTTCTGGCTGCTTTAAATTTAAATAAGACAAAGCTAAAATATAATTTGCCTCAGGCAAAAAACTACTTTGATGTGAAAGACTTTTTAGAAATTCTTCTATTCTTAAAATAGTCTCTTTAAAATTATTATTTCGAAAAGCTGCTAATCCCAAATAATAACTCACGTCTTCTAAATAGCGACTATTCGGGTAAGCATCTTTTAATTTCTCAAAAGCTTCAATAGCAGCTTGGATTTTCCCAACCTTAAGTAAAGTGATAGCCTGCCTATGATACACATAATCTGACATCGAGTTATCAGGATAATCCTTAAGAATTCTGTCATAGATTTCTTGCGCTTCGCTTGTTTTTCCAGCATCAGATAAAACATCAGCCATTTGAATTAAAGCATTGACCTTAACATCAATACTTTGAGAGTTATCAGCAATCTTTTGAAAATGAGTTTGGGCTTGAGGAATACTATTTAATTTTGCATAAGTCCAAGCAATTCCCAAATTAGCCTTTAAAGCCAATGCAACATCATTACCACGATCAACAACAAAACTATAATCTCCTAAGGCTTCATCAAATTTCTTGAGTGAAAAATTTGCATTAGCTCGTCCTAAATGAGCCTCTATATAGTGCTGGCCCCTGGGAAACTTCTTAATTAACTCATCATAAACTCCCACCGCAGCATCTAAGGCACCCTTTTCAACATCAATACTGGCTTTTACAAGCAAAAGATCATCATCAGCAAGCCCTTTACTTTTGCTAAAATCTTGCGCCTCTTTTAAAACCTTGTCTGCCTCTATAAATCTTTTTAATTTTAAAAAGCTCCAAATTTTACCTGTGTAGGCTGTCAACACCTGCTTAGGATCCGAGGATTTGATGGCCTTATCATAATAATTCTTAGCATTCTCAAAATCTTCCATGTAATAATAAGTATCAGCAACATTCAAATAAGCATCCAATTGGTGCTCAGATTGAGGATACTTTGTCAAATAACGTATAAATCGCGCCAAAGCTTTTTGATACTCTCCCATGTTATAAAAACACTGGGCAACTTTTAACAACGCATCCTCAGAAAGTTGATGTTTAGGAAACTTGTTAACCAAAGTTTCAAATATTGCCTTGGCTTCAGAATATTTCTTTTGATCAAACAATGACCATCCATAAGAATAATACGCCTGAGGTAGGTATGCGGATTCAGGATAAGAATTGATAAGTTCTTGATACTTCTTCTGAGCTTGCGCAGGATCATTAAGCTTCAAGTACACTTCTCCCTGCCAAAAAAGCAAAATCTCCTTATTTTCATAAACACCTTCAAGTCCATTAAACAAAGACAACGCCTCAGAAAATCTATTTTTAAAAAAATAGCTTTGCGCCAAAAGAAACTTTACTTGGGAAAGCTTAGGATTTGAGGGATAGTCCTGCTGCATTTGTTCTAAATAACGGATGGATACATCATAAAAGCCATCATCAAAAGCTCTCAGCGCAGTTGCATACAATTCGTCCTGTTGATTTTCCGCAAGAGATAAATTCACGGATGATAAATTAAACAAAAAGTATCCAATTAATAATGCGAAGATTAATTTTTTCATAGTTGTGATTCTCGTTCCATAAATGCTTTTAAATATTGTCCCGTATGAGAAGATTTGCTCTTAATAATTTCATTAACACTTCCGCTAAATACCAACGCTCCACCCTTATCTCCACCATCAGGTCCTAAATCAATAATATAATCTGCAGATTTAATCACATCCAAATTGTGTTCAATAACAAGAACAGTATTACCTCGATCAACCAAACGCTGCAAGACTTTAAGAAGCTTGTCGACATCTGCAAAATGCAAACCTGTGGTAGGTTCATCCAAAATATAAAATGTCTTTCCAGTAGCTGGCTTACACAACTCACTGGCCAACTTGACTCGTTGGGCCTCTCCCCCCGAAAGCGTTGTGGCCGATTGTCCTAAACGTATATAACCTAGTCCTACGTCGAGAAGCGTGTCTAAAACAACTTTAATTTTAGGTATATTATCAAAAACAGGAATCGCCTCTTCTACAGATAGGTTTAGAATATCTGCAATATTCTTTCCCTTAAATTCAACCTCCAAAGTCTGGTCTGTAAATCGTTTGCCATGACAAACCTCACACTCCACATAAACATCCGGCAAGAAATGCATTTCAATTTTTTTAATTCCGTCTCCACTACAGGCCTCACAACGTCCACCTTTAACATTAAAACTAAAACGTCCCGGCTTATAACCTCGCATCTTTGATTCCGGTAATTGACTGAACAAGTCTCGTATGTGAGTAAACATTCCTGTATATGTGGCTGGATTTGATCTTGGGGTACGACCGATAGGCGATTGATCCACAACAATGACTTTATCGATATTCTCGAGACCTTCAATCTTCTTATGCTGCCCCGGCTTCTCTTTACTACCCAGAAGCTTTTGGTTCAGAGCTTTAAATAAGACATCTTCAATCAATGTAGATTTACCTGAACCAGAAACACCTGTTACACAGACAAATGTTCCTAGAGGAATGTTTACATCAATGTTCTTTAAATTATGTTCTTTAGCTCCCACAATCTTTAGAAATTCGGTTTTAATAATCTCTCGCCTTTTTTCTGGCACATGAATTCTAAAAGCACCTCTTAAATATTGACCCGTCAAGGAATCACACTTAATTAAGCCTTTGACATCCCCTGCATACATGACTTTTCCGCCATGTTCACCCGCACCAGGACCCAAATCAATCACATAATCTGCTCTGCGAATAGTATCTTCATCATGTTCGACTACAATCAAAGTATTCCCAAGATCTCTAAGGGCATGTAATGTCGCAAGCAAACGATCATTGTCTTTTTGATGCAACCCGATACTAGGCTCATCTAGGACATAAATAACGCCAACTAATCCTGAGCCCACTTGAGTGGCCAATCGAATACGCTCCGCTTCTCCGCCAGAAAGCGTTGAACTTCTTCGATCTAATGTCAGGTACTCCAAACCGACATTAATACAAAAGTTCAAACGGCGATTAATTTCCTTTAAAATCTCTGCACTGATTGTCTGATGATCTTTAGAAAGCTTAAGACTATCAAAAAAAACTTTTGCTTCTTTGGTTGAGAAAGCAGTAATGTCAGTAATGTTATACTTATCGATCTTGACGGCCAAAGATTCCTTCTTCAAACGCTTCCCTTCACAGGCAGGACATGAAGAAACAGACATAAAGGATGAAATCTCCTCCTTAAGCCAATCACTGTCTGTCTCTCTAAACAAACGCTCCATGTAACCCACGACTCCTTCAAAGGCACGCCCCCACACAGTATCATCAGATCCATAAAAGATAATATTCTTAAATTTCTTGTCTAATTGGCTAAAAGGTAGACGAGGATCTACATCATAAATGTTGGCAACCTCACGTAGTACAGCACGGTAGTACATCATGTAACCGCGCTTGCCCTTCTTCCAGGGAACAATCGCAGCAGTCCACGGTTTGGTTGGATCAGGAACCAATGCTTCTGGATCAATTTCCATCTTGGTTCCAAGGCCATTACATTCAGGGCAAGCCCCGTAAGGAGAGTTAAAAGAAAAGATCCTTGGTTCAATTTCACTCAAAGATGTTCCACACTCTGCACAGGCGTACTTCTCGCTAAACATTTGGTCGGGACGATCGCCATTAAAATCAACAATCAAAATGCCCTCACCAATTTTAAGAGCTGTTTCAACGGAATCTGAGAGACGTTTACGAATATCCGGCTTAACACTTAAGCGGTCAACGACTGTTTCAATATGATGTATTTTGAATTTATCTAACTTGAGCTTATCTTGAGTGTCATAAATCTTTCCATCCACACGAAGACGTGCAAAACCAGATTTGGTGACTTGAGCCTGAATATCACGATACTCCCCTTTTCGTCCACGAATGAGTGGGGCCAGAATATTAATTTTTGTTCCTTCAGAAAAGCTTAAGATTTGATTAACAATCTGCTGAGAACTTTGTTGTTCGATCTTTTTTCCACAGGAATAGCAATAAGGCTGCCCAATGCGTGCAAATAAAAGACGCAAATAATCATAAATTTCAGTTTGGGTGGCAACAGTTGACCGAGGGTTACGACTGATTGTCTTTTGTTCAATAGAAATGGTAGGAGAAAGCCCTTCAATATGTTCCACCTGAGGCTTTTGCATTTGATCCAGGAATTGCCGGGCATACGCTGATAAGCTTTCAACGTAGCGTCTCTGCCCCTCGGCATAGATAGTATCGAAAGCCAAAGACGATTTTCCTGACCCACTTAAACCGGTAATGACGACAAATTGGTTACGTGGGATAGTTAAATCGATATTCTTTAAATTATGTTCTTTAGCACCACGAATGATGATGGAGTCTGATTTCATAGCCCATTATTCTATATAAAAGACAACCCCTGTACCATAGAAAAGTACAGGGGTTGGTTGTATACCGCAATGCGGGAATGATTACTTCTTTTTAGCTGTTTTCTTCTTTGCTGCTGGTTTCTTAGCAGACTTTGCAGAAGACTTCTTTGCAGAAGATTTTTTGCGTGTACCACCGCGAACCATCTTCGCACATGAAACATCGCCTTGCTTATCAATGAAATAAAGGAAACCTGTTTCTCTTTTTACGCCAACTTTAGCGACCTTTTTAGATGCGCCACCCTTGCTACCACCACGGGCCATTTTGGCTGCAGAGATGTCACCCTGCTTATCTAAGAAATACAAATAACCTTTTTCTTTCTTGATACCGACTTTAGCAACTTTTTTAATTGCCATACTTCACCCCTTTCATGTTGATGCGTTAATAATGATAATGCTCACCTACGTACCGATTATGACCTGACCAAAATATTGTTTGAGGGTCACAATAGCTGATAAGACTGCCAGATAACTTGTTTTAGGATTATCAGGACAGACCACATTTTCTGTCTTAGTGATTAATCTTCCAAACTCACCAATCACTTCTATTTCATGGGAATTCACTTTAAATTCTGGAGATGTCGTTATACGAATACGCAACTTATCTTTAGCTCCAGAGGATAATGCAATTGTTGCAGCCACATTAATATTTTGAGGGAAACATTGAACAGCTTCTTTCACATTACCATCAAATAAAACTGTTTCTTTTTTAATTTGAGAAAGGTTGATTCGTTTTTGCTGCACATAAGCATTATCAGAAAAACCATAGATAGGTTTACGCGTAGTTAAAATAATTTGATGAATCTTACCAAGTCGTGCAGCTTTAATAGCATCAATTCCAGCTACAGCTCCAGAAGGAATCAAAATACGACATCCTTGAGCCTGGGCTAATTTTAAAACAGCTTCTCCATTAAGAAGCTTTCCGACACTCATGACTAATACATCCTTCTTAGCTTTTAAAGCCTGACGGATCAATTCATGTGTATCAGGAGCATTGACAGCCTCGATAATAAGATCACTATGATCTAACAATTGCTGATAAGACTTCTGTGTTATATTTTTATATGGAAGATGTTTTGCAAGATTGGCAGATTTTGAAGGGTTAATATCAAAGAGAGCCGAAACGACTGCTGATTCATCACACTCTACCTTGATGCTGCGGGCAATTCGTGAACCAATGGCCCCACAGCCTAAAATTCCTACTCTAGTTTTTGTCTTGCTTCGGGTCATGAATGGAGATCGTCACATTATCAATTAATCTTGTTGTACCGAAGAACACTGCTAATGCTATTAATACATTTCCCTGCAAACGATTAAGCTTCTCTAAACTATTTGCATCCACACATTCGACGTATTGAATCTTTCCTGAGGTTTGTTTCCGCATCTTGGAGCGAATCAAACTTGTAATCTTGTTCACAGATCGTTCGCCAGAGCGAACCAAATTCTTTGCATCTTGCAAAGCTTGAAAAAGAACTGCGGCTTCTTGACGATCTTTTTCGCTTAGATACTTATTACGTGAACTCATCGCCAAACCATCAGTCTCACGTTTAGTTTCAACAACCTTGATCTCTACAGGAAAATTTAAATCTTTGACCATTGTTTTTAAAACCACAACTTGTTGGGCATCTTTGGCTCCCAGATACATCACATCTGGCTGCACCATATTAAGAAGTTTAGCAACAATCGTCGCTACTCCCTTGAAATGTCCAGGACGAAAATGTCCACACAATGGCAAAGAAACTTTTTCTACGTCGATGTATGTCAAATAACTATTTGGATAGACGACATTATTAGATGGAATAAAAAGAATGTCAACATTTTCTTTTTTAATCATCGACGAGTCGCGCTTTATATCTCGTGGGTAGTTCTTAAAATCTTCTTTTGGACCAAATTGAGTGGGATTCACATAGATGCTCACAACACAGATATCATTGTCTTTCTTTGCTTTTCGCATTAAGGACAAATGGCCTTCATGAAAAAAACCCATAGTGGGGACAAAACCAACCGTCTTCTTCCCTCGTCGGTATTGAGCAATAGTTTTACGTAATTGTTCTATCGAAGTAATGATGCGCATATGTCTGGGGCGATCTCTTTTAAAGGTTTCATCACAAAATCCCGTTCCAGCATTCTTGGATGAGGGATTACTAAACAACGGTTAATTAATTTTAAATCATTGTACAACAGAATATCAATATCAATGACACGTGGCCCATGAAATATTGTTCTGACACGGCCTAACCTATGCTCTACACTCTGAGTAAGCTCAAGCAAATTTTCTGGAGAATGTGTTGTGGAAGCTTTTAATACACAATTTAAGTATTGCCCTTGAGGAGGACTATCCACGGGATCTGTTTCAATAATCTTAGAAATCTTAATGACTTTGATGCCGCGCGCTTCAAGCTCACTTAAAGCTCTTTTAATGTAATGATGTCGATCACCCAGATTAGAGCCTAGAGCAAGAAAGACGATGGCCATTATAAGATTTTCTTAATTCTCTCAACAGCTTGATGGATGCGTTCAGTTGGAAGAGTGATTGCCATACGAACATAGCCTTCCCCTGACTTCCCAAAACCATTTCCTGGTGTCATGACAATATCAGCCTCATCAAGGAATGTCTTAGCACATTGCATAGAATCAGTGAACTTGGAAGGAATCTTAGCCCATACATAAAAAGCGCCTTTAGGAGGATCAATTTTCCAGCCAACGGAGCGAAGACCATTGATTAGAGCATCACGGCGATTTTGATATTCTTGACGCATATCATCAATATCACGGGGATCCATATTTAATGCAGCAATACCAGCATATTGAATGGCATTAAAAACACCGGAATCACAATTCGACTTCACTTTAGCCAAGGCGGAAACTAAGGTAGGATTTCCACAAGCCCAGCCTAAGCGCCAGCCAGTCATGTAGTATGTTTTTGAAAAGGAATGAAATTCAATCGCAATATCTTTTGCCCCCTCAACTTCTAAGATACTTGGAGGTTTTAGTCCATCATAATAGACTTCAGAATAAGCTAAGTCTGAGACGATAATAATTCCTTTAGCCTTGCAAACAGCAACTAACTCTTCATAAAATTTCTTATTAGCAACAGCAGCAGTTGGATTATTGGGATAGCAAACAAAGATCGCTTTAACACCCTTTAACTCTTCAATGTCTGACATCTTAGGAAGCCAATCGTTGCCAGCCTTAAGAGGAAGATATTGAATCTTTCCGCCTGCAAAGGTGACAGCTGCTTGATAAGCAGGATAAGCTGGCTCACACAAAACAACTTTATCCCCAGGGTTAATAATCCCTAAAGGTAAGTGCGCAATCCCCTCTTTGGAACCAATTAAAGGGTATATTTCCGTCGGAGGATCAAGCTCTACCCCAAAACGTCCTTTAAACCATTTAGCAATCTCAACACGCAATTGAGGAACGCCAGCATCAAATGGATAATGATGATTGTTCACATCTTGAGCAGCCTTGGTTAATGCATCAATAATCACCTGATGAGTTCTTTGATCAGGATCTCCAACACCTAAATTAATCACATCACGCCCTGCAGCAAGAGCTGCACGTTTGGCTTTGTCAATTTCAGCAAATAAATATGGTGGAAGGGCTTTAAGACGATCTGAATAATCAAGGGTAAAGGCAGTGTCGGTTGACATGGTTATTAATCTCCATTTCTAAATTTTATAAAAATAATGCACGTAGTATATCATTCGACAATAAAACTTCAAAAACAAAATGCTTCGGGTTATACAGCTTCTGAAGCACTCTTATTAAACTTTTTCTTTAAACGAAATCTTTCCTTTTGTTATTTTTGACGCTTCAAATCCCACAGCATCGAGTGTAAACTTCTTAGGGCTTTTAATACGCTTAACCAATTTCTTCACATCTTCTTCAGCTGGTAATTCTTCCGGCTTAATGCCGCTTTTAGCTAAAAGACTGCGCACATCTTTATTATTTTTGACATGTTCGGATGTAACAGGCAGCTCTCCCTGAAGATTGTCTTTCTTCACATTAAAATTAGTAATTTCCGATGCCAAATCCTTAGCTTTAATAGTAATAGTTGGAAGAAAATCAGCCAGTGAACGCTTATCAGGCACATTTAATTTCTTTTCATTTCAATAGTCGTATATCCACCAAACAAAGCCTGATCTCCTTTGCTTCGAATCCTGGCAAAACCTTTTGCATCCACCCCGCGTTCATAAATAATCCCCGAAAGCTCCATTTCTGTCTTGGCTAATTTCTTTCTAGCATTGAGACGCTCTATGACAGCAATACGCTCTTCCAATAATTCCTGTTTACGGGTTTGAAGAGCAAAATAACTTTGGGCAAAAGCAATTTGGTCTTTACGAGGATCTCCATTTTGGGCAATCAAATAACAGGCATAGCGAGTTAACATAACATCTTCCACTTGCCTCTCGCTACCGGAACCTAAGTTGACCATTTTGTTGACGTCAACAAAATGGTCAGATATATTCTGTTTTGAATTCAAGCACGCAACTTTGGCTTTCTCTATAACCTTTAAAAAATTACGCCACTCCTCATAATCTAGAAGTTCTTGCAAATCACGAGCAAGCCAATACTCCACGCCATTTTTCTTATAGGCAGCTTCTTCAAACTTTTTGTTTAATTGGATAATCATTTCTTTTTTCACGATGAATTCCCCTTTTTTGGATGGTTATGTGACTTTTACTCTTTGCGCTGGGGAAAGCGCATTACTATATATCAACAGCCTGGGAAGCTGATTTACTATTAAGCGCCTCCATACACTCCAACGAGATCACCGTATATTCCAATGATATGCGGAGGCATGGTTGGTGAATTATTATAATCAATCAAACCAAAACATTTCTTTTGAATATCGTAAAATATCTTATAAAAAACTACAGGATTATGAATTTTATTATCCGCGACTACCCATACTTTAATTTTAAGAGGAGGTTTCATATCTATATGTTCAACAGTATCTCGTAACTCAAATTCCTCCAAATATGGCTCAACTAGAGCTTCTTTTAATTTTTTAATCGAAGCCATAACTTTCTCTTTTGACCAAGGTACTCCAATAGCTTTGCTTCTATTTTCACTATTATAGACTTCTTCGTAACAATAGTTTTCTATTTCATCTTTAACTAATTTCTTTATTTCTTCTTTGGTCATAAAAGGTGAGTTATACCAAACCTAAAACATCCTGCATATTAAAAAGACCCTTCTTTTTCTTAGCAAGAAATTTAGCAGCAACCAAGGAACCTTCGGCGAAGATGTCTCTTGTTTTGGCGTGGTGATGGATGGAGATCAGGTCCACTGGGCTTTCGAAGAAGATTGTATGATCCCCAATCACTTCCCCTTCACGGATCGATTCAATGTCTTTGACTTTTGTTTTGGATGTTTGTTCTGCGATCTCAGCCATAGTCTTAGCGGTTCCTGAAGGAGCATCTTTCTTGTGCACATGATGAGTTTCAGTCAAACGCATCGCATAGTTCTTGCCAGTAATTTGAGCTGCCCTTCGGATTAATCCAAATACAAGGTTAACTCCAACAGACATATTGGAAGAATAAACAATCGCAATTTTTGAAGAAGCTTTTTTGATTTGAGAGACTTGTGCAGGGGTAAGGCCAGTTGTTCCAATCACCATGTTAACGCCATACTTTTGGCAAACCTTCAAATGTTCAAGGGTTGCATCAGGAGACGTGAATTCAATAAGGACCTTAGAGCCTTTCAATGAATCAGAATCTAAACTCACAGGTAAATTACAAACTTTCTCAGGAACATCGGTTCGGTTAGAGCTCTCCAAAAGAGTAGAAATCTTAAAAGCTTTATCATTCAAAGCTAAAGCAGTAATTCTTTGCCCCATACGACCCTGACACCCTGAGACGGCTAATTTAATCATTCAACATCCTTTGTTGGTAATACGCCCTGTAGGGACAGAACAATGTTCTGTCCTTACAATAATCCATAATTTTTCAACGCAATTTTTAATTTGGCAAGATTAGCATCTTCCATTTCACACATAGGCAGACGCATAAGACCTGAACAAAACCCCATCAAAGCTACTGCTGTTTTAACTGGAATTGGATTAGTTTCGACAAATAAAGCATCTATCAAGGGTAATAATTTGGCATTAAGAGCTTCGGCGGCAGAGTTATCCCCTTTGTTAAATAAATTAACTAATCCCGCAATATCTTTAGGAACTATGTTTGAGGCCACTGAAATGATCCCCACCCCTCCCATTGATAGAATAGGTAAAGTTAAACCATCATCCCCAGAGATCAAAAGAAAATCTTTAGGACATACTTCACGTATCTTTTTCATCTGATCTAAATTTCCTGAAGCTTCTTTAACCCCAATCACATTCTTAATAGTTGCTAACTTAGCCATAACGTCTGGCTCAATATTCTTAGCAGTGCGTCCTGCAACGTTATAAAGAATAATTGGGATATTAGCCGCTTCACTGATTGCTTTGTAATGTAGATAAAGACCTTTGCTGGTTGGCTTATTATAGTAAGGAGTCACACTAAGAACAGCATCTGCACCGGCCTTGGCAGCCTGCTTGGTGTATTCAACAGCCTCCGCTGTAGAGTTTGAACCTGCACCAGCAATAACTGGAACACGTTTATTGACTGTTTGAACGCAAAGTTCAATAACACGATTATGTTCATCAGCTGTTAATGTTGGAGATTCACCTGTGGTTCCACAAGGAACAAGGCCGTGAATACCTTGAGCAATTTGCCATTCAATCAGCTTACTATAGGAAGCTTCATCAATGCCATTGTTAGTAAAAGGTGTTACTAATGCTGTAAATGCTCCGTAGAATTTCTTTCTGTCCATCTTGTCCTTTTGTATGGAATATAGGTCTTGCCTAGTTCCTACCCGTTATAAAAATATTCACCTTTGGCAATCACCTTGGCCGTGCCTTTTAGCCATACATTATCAATTTTATTTCCTTCATGTAAATCAAAAGTTATTTCCAATACTTCTTTGCTAGCTGTCGCAACTTTCATCTGCGCTTCCTTTTGTTCTTTGACGTTAGGATGCAAACGAAGATAGGACACTAAGGCGGAGGCCACAGCGCCCGTTCCACAGGCTAACGTTTCTGCTTCAACACCACGCTCATATGTTCTAACTGAAACCATGCTGTTTTGAGACTGGCCGGTGATTGGAGATGCAATCTCAACAAAGTTCACATTGGTCCCACGTGGCGCAAATCTAGGGTGGTTTCGAACAAGTCGCCCGACGCTATTTACATCAACTTCTTGCAAACCTTCTACGAATACAACCGTGTGAGGAACACCTGTATCAATGAAATCAACGGACATCTTTTGATTAGCAATTGTGATATTTAGTTGGCTCATATAATCTTTTGGATTCGATAAGCGTACGCGAGCCACCTCTCCTTCAGCCTCTCCTAACACTTCCCCAGCCAATGTTTCCATCCCAAAAAGCTTCTTGATAGGATGTTGATTCATCACAATGTAGGACGCCATACAGCGCGCACCATTACCGCACATCTCCGCCTCAGATCCATCTGCATTAATGATTCTCATGCGATAGTCTGAAGTTGAAGACTTTTCAAGAATCAAAACCCCATCAGCCCCAATACCCGTATTACGAGCACAGATGCTTTGAGTAAATTTGACATAATCTAAATTGGCCTGTGGCTCAATGACAATGAAGTCATTACCCGCACCAACCATTTTAACAAAAGGAATTTTAATCATATTATTTTAGAAATTTTGGTAATTTCTCTCCACGCATTAAATCTTTGAATGTCTCGCGTTCTTTAACTACTTCGAATTTATTCCCCTTAACCATGACTTCTGGAGTACGTCCACGGACATTATAGTTGCTTGCCATGACATAACCATAGGCACCAGCACTCATGATAGCTAATAAATCTTCCTTCCCAACCTTAGCAATAAGTCTGTCATGAGCAAAAAAGTCTCCGCTTTCACAGATAGGACCAACCACATCAACCTTGATCTTGGAAGCCTTCGTCTGCTTAACAGGCACAATTTCATGATATGCATCATAGAGCATGGGGCGAATCAAATCATTCATACCGCCATCAACAATCACAAATTTCTTAACGCCATTATCTTTAACATACAAAACCTTAGTCACAAAGATCCCGGCATTACCCACAATAAAACGACCAGGCTCCATAATAATCTTTAAACCTGTCATTTTAAGGATCGGCAGAATCTTATCGGCATAGGCTTGAGCTGTTTGAGGGTGTTCATTGTTATAAATAATCCCGAGACCCCCTCCAATATCCAAATACTCGATATTGATGCCTTCTTGTCCCAATTCTTTGATAAAACCAACAATCTTCTCTAAGGCGCCAACGAAAGGAGCTCCTTCTGTAATCTGAGAACCAATGTGAATATGAACACCGTTGATTTTCACATTGGAATAATTCTTCTGCGATTTAAAGATAGCTCTGGTCGTTTTTAAATCAATTCCAAACTTCTTCTTCAAAGAACCCGTTGTGATGTATTCGTGCGTTGGTGCTGGAACATCAGGATTCACCCGCAAAGCTGCTTGAACGGTCTTTTTCATTTTCTTGGCAATGCGGTTAATCTCAGCAAGCTCTGGTTCACTTTCCACATTAAAAAGTAAGATACCTGTCTTGATTGCAAAAGAAATCTCTTCTTCTGTCTTACCAACTGAGGCAAATACGATTTTCTTTGGATTTGCTCCAGCAATCAAAGCTTTCTTAAGTTCTCCGACCGAAACGATATCAATACCCGCTCCAAGATCGATTAAACTTTTGATAACAGCCAAGTTACCATTGGATTTCATGGCAAAGCAAATTAAAGGATTAACTGGGGCAAAAGCTTTTTGAAGTTTGGTAAAATGATCAGCTAAAGTCTTATAGCTGTATAAATAAAAAGGCGTGCCAACGGATTTGGCGATTGTGGAAACTTTTACATTCTCGGCACAGAGTTCGTTGTTTTTAAAATGAAAGTCATGCATTGAATTTCTTCGTCCATTCGTTAAGTTGTTGGTTAACTAAAACTGGATTGGTTGATCCAAAAGAAGATTTGATTTTAACAGAGGTTTGAGGATTGAAAAGTTTTTTTACATCCTCATTTAATGAAGGATGATACTTCTTTAATTGAGCGGCGCTCAAAGAAGAAATCTTAACTCCCCTATCTAAACACTCTTTGACCATTTTGCCTAATACATCATGGGCATCCCGATAAGAAACTCCCTTATTCACTAAATAATCCATGGCATCCACACAAAAGAAGCTTTCGTCATGGATGGACCCTGCAACTTCAGCCTTTTTAACTTTTAAATTCAAAAATAGCTTGGCCATCGTTTGGAGCATGAGCTCTGTTGTCTCAACTGTATCAAACAGTGGTGGCTTATCTAATTGAAGGTCTCGGTTATATGTTAAAGGCAGACCTTTAAGCAAAACTAAGACTTCTGTTAAATTTCCGTAAATCTTTCCAGTTGTACCTCGCATCAGTTCTAAGACATCAGGATTCTTCTTGTGAGGCATAATCGAAGAGCCGGTACAGAAACTTGAATCAATATCGATAAAATTAAACTCTTTGGTTGCCCAAAGGATCAAATCTTCAGAAATTCGTGATAAATGCATCGCAGTGATTGAACATGTGGAAATCAATTCAACTAAAAAGTCTCGGTCGCTCACCACATCCATGCTGTTTCGAGCTACTTGAGCAAATCCGAGCAATTCAGCGACGTAGGCACGGTCTGTCTTTAAGGATGTTCCTGACAATGCACAAGCGCCCAATGGCATCACGTTAGTACGATTAAAGCAATCTTCCAAGCGACTCTTGTCTCGCTCTAACATTTCAATGTAAGCCAGCATATGATGCGCTAAAAGCACGACTTGAGCTTGCTGCAAATGTGTGTAGCCTGGGATAATCACATCATTGTTCTTCTTAGCAAAATCAAGAATAGCATTCTGGAGATCTTCAATTGCAACAGCCAAGTGTAAGATGTGATCTAAAATATAAAGCTTTACATCAAGCACAACCTGATCATTACGAGAACGTCCTGTATGCAAACGATCAGCCGGCGCCCCAATCAAAGCCTTCAAACGATTTTGAATATCCGTATGAATATCTTCCGCCTTAGGATCATACTTGAACTTCCCAGAATTAATCTGAACCAAGATCTTCCTTAAGCCGGTCGCAATCTTAGAAGCATCACTCTTAGAAATAATCCCCTGCTTACCTAACATGAGCGCATGAGCAATTGAGCCAATGCAATCATACTTAGCCAAACGATAGTCATAGCTAATGCTGAATGTAAATAAATCAGCCAACGAATCAGACTTCTTATCGAATCGTGCTCCCCATAATTTAGCCATATAAACACTCCGTGTAGTTGTAAGCTGTAAGTTATAAGCTATAAGTTTTTACTTACGACTTACATCTTATAGCTTAAAGCTCTAATAAGGCATTCCCCAGATTCGGATGAAGCCTTCGGATAATTTTGGATCAAAGATGTCTTTGTCACCGTATGTCGCGAGTTCCTCTTTGTAACGAGAAAATGGCGACTTGCGGCCAACGACATTGCAGCTTCCCTTATATAACTTTAAACGCACTGTACCGCTGACACGTTCTTGAGTTTTATTAATGTAAGCATCAAGCTGTTGCTTCAAAGGTGTTTCCCATAGTCCGTAATAGGTAAGCTCTGCATAGCGTGGAGAAATGAGCTCTTTGTAATGCAATGTTTCACGATCAAGAACCATGGCTTCAAGCTCTTTGTGGGACGTGATTAAAAGCGTTCCTGCTGGATTCTCGTAAATCTCACGAGATTTAATTCCAACCAAACGATTCTCAACCATATCCACACGACCAACACCATTGCGTCCGCCAATTTCATTGAGCTTATGAATCAATTCAACAGGCTTATACGCTTTGCCATTAACCTTAACAGGAATACCTTTTGCATACTCAATCTCAACATATTCTGGCTTATTGGGGCATTTCATGGGATCTTTTGTCATGAAATAAATTTCTTCTGGCGGCTCAACCCAAGGATCTTCAAGCACCCCGCATTCAATGGAACGTCCATACAAATTGATATCTGTCGAGTAAGGACTCTTTTTTGTGACGTCAATTGGGATATTATGCTTCTTGGCATAATCAATCTCTTGGTCCCTAGTTTTAAATTCCCATGTACGTAAAGGTGCCAATAATTCTAAATGTGGAGCTAAGATCTTAGCCGTGACTTCAAAGCGTACTTGATCATTTCCTTTTCCCGTACATCCATGAGCAATTGCATTCGCCTTTTCTTTCTTGGCAACAGCAACTTGATGTTTAGCAATCAAAGGACGAGATAAAGCTGTGGCCAGAAAATATTTTCCTTCATATACAGCGTTAGCCTTGATTGCTGGAAACACATAATCTTTCACGAACTCTTCTTGTAAGTTCAAGATATAAACTTTGGAAGCCCCCGTCGCTAATGCGCGCTTTTCAATCGTCTTAAAATCACTTCCTTGACCCACATCAGCCATGAAAGCAATAACCTCATAACCTTTGTCTTTGTACCAGCGGATTAAACAAGATGTATCCAAACCACCCGAGTAAGCTAAGACTACCTTTTTCATTTCTTTGTTCCTTTCAATAAATAAAGCAATATCGCTTTTTGAGCATGTAAACGATTTTCTGCCTGATCAAAAATAATGGAATGCTTGCCATCAATCACATCTTCGGTGACTTCGAGTCCCCGATGTGCAGGTAAACAATGCATAAATTTATAATTCTTATCTGCTAACTTAGTCAATTGAGAATTAATCTGATATCCTTCAAATTGTTTGATACGTTTCTTAGTTTCAGCCTCTTGTCCCATACTGACCCATACATCCGCGTAAATCACGTGAGCACCTTTGACAGCAGCTTTGGCATCACGTCCTAGTTCAATCTTAGCTCCAGTTTTCTTAGCAATTGCTTGGGCCTCTTTGACAATCTCAGGACAAGGATCATAGCCCTTTGGACCTGCAAATCGCACACTAATTCCCATCTTCACACATCCAATTAAAAGCGAATGAAAGACATTATTTCCATCCCCCACATAAGCCAAAGTCTTGCCCTTAAAACTTCCTAAATGTTCACGAATGGTTTGAAGATCAGCCAAAGCCTGACAAGGATGATAAATGTCACACAGAGCATTAATGACTGGAACATCTGCATGCTTGGCTAATTCGACAATATCTTTGTTATCAAAGACACGAGCAACAATGCAGTGAACATAGCGAGATAATGTCTTTGCTACGTCGTGAGTTGTTTCTCGTTTACCAAGACTGATTTCATCTGGACCCAGATAAAGGCAATACCCACCTAGTTCACTGACTCCAACTGCAAAAGAAACACGAGTACGATTAGAAGGCTTTTGAAATACCAGAGCAACAGATTTGCCCTTCAATTGAGAGCCAACTTTTCCCTTTTGCTTCTTCAATTTGTCAGCGGAATTCAAAAGAGAAAGAATCTCTGCGCTTGAATAATCTAATAATCGTAAGAAATCTCGTTTCATAATTAACCTTTTCGTAGGGGCAGGTTCGTAACCTGCCCTTTATTTAGGCGGGTTTGGAACCCGCCCCTACAGTGTGCGCCAATGACGCATGCTCCAACGCCTTATCTAAAATAAACATCGCCTTATTAATCTGTGCTCGTGTCACATTTAAAGCTGGCATAATGCGAAGCACATTTCCTTGGGTACAGTTAATAATTAAGCCGTGTTCAAAACATTCTTTAAAGATATTTTCGCCTGGAATCGTCAGCTCCACTCCAACCATAAGACCAACCCCACGGACTTCTTTGATAATGGGATATTTAAGTTTCAAGTCGTTAAGCTTCTTAATTAAATAAGGCCCAACCTTTTTGACATTCGTTAAAATCTTATCGCTATGAATAGCCTTAATCACACCGAGTGCTGCCTTACAAATAAAAGGACTTCCTGCAAATGTCGATCCATGCATGCCCGGCTTAAATACGTCAGCTAATTCTTTTTTAACGATCATAGCGCCAATAGGCAATCCACCACCCAAAGCTTTAGCTAAACACATCACATCAGGAATGATTCCATAATGCTTATAACAAAACATTTCGCCCGTACGTGCCATACCTGTTTGAACTTCATCGACAATCAAAAGCATCTTCTTCTCATCGCATAATGCACGCAATCCTTGAACATATTCTTTGGATGCAATATTAATTCCACCTTCGCCTTGAATGAGCTCTAATTGAATCGCAATCGTCTTATCTGTCACAGCAGCTTTAATTGCATTAAGATCATTGAACGCAACTGATTTAAAACCAGGAACCAAAGGCGCGAAACCTTTTTGATGCTTATGCTGACCTGTTGCGCTCAAAGCCCCCATGGTTCGCCCATGAAACGAGTTCTCCGTCGTAATTATCTCAAATCGCTCGCCAGCTCCATAAGCGCGGGCAAACTTGATTGCTGCTTCATTGGCTTCAGCGCCGCTATTGCAAAAGAAAATCTTTCCAGGAAAAGAAATGCGAATGAGTTCCTTAGCAAGTTTGGCTTGATAAGGGTTCATTAAATTATTAGGAACATGGATCAACTTACTGATCTGCTCACGAACAGCACCCATCACCTTAGGATGACAATGACCAAGATTGCTCACTCCCCAGCCAGGAAAGAAATCTAAATATTTCTTTCCATTAATATCAGTCAAGACAGACCCTTTACCCTTTACAAAAATCGTTGGGATACGAGTGTATGTCGTTAAAAGATAATCGCTATATGCACTGATAATTTCTTCTTGTTTCATATTAACCTTTGATGATCTGTGTTCCAACCCCTTGGTCGGTAAAGAACTCTAGTAACAATGCATGTGGTAACCGAGCATCAACAATGTGAGTTTTATGAACCCCGCCGCCTGCAAGTGCATCTACACAAGAGGAGACTTTTGGAATCATACCACCTACAACCACACCACTTTTAATCAAATCAGCTACTTCTGAGACAGTTAGCGTTGAGAACAACGTTTTCATATCTTTAATGTCGCGCATAACTCCTGGAACATCTGTCAAGAGAACAAGCTTCTCAGCTTTCATGGAATTCGCAATCGCGGAAGCTACTTCATCAGCATTCACATTATGCGGCTGCTTTTCAACCGTGATTCCCATTGGAGACAAAACTGTAATACGCCCTTCATCCAAATGATCTTCCAAATGCTTCTTATCAACCGATGTGATCGTGCCTACAAATCCTAAATCTTTGGTCGATTTCTTCTTTTTAACAAAAACTATATTTTCTTGGCCTTTGAGACCAGTTACATCACCTTTAAGCTTCTTGATCTCATCTACGATCGTCTTATTAAGCTTTTCTAATTCTTCGCCCACGATCTGCAATGTTTCTTTATCGGTAACACGAATACCATCAACAAACTCGCTTTTAAGACCTTTTTCCTTCATACGAGCAGAGATGTGTGGTCCACCGCCATGAACGATAATGATACGAATACCCACGTAGCTTAAAAATACAATGTCTTGGAGGACGTTATGGCGAATCTTAGGATCATCCAAAATGCTTCCGCCATACTTAATCACAAAGATCTTACGGCGAAACTCATGAATATAAGGAATCGCTTCGATGAGGACTGTGGCTTTCTTGATAATATTTTCCACTAGTTGTACTCCCCGTTTATTTTCACGTATTCATACGACAAATCACACGTATAAACAGTCGCCTTAGCTTTTCCAAGCTTCAGTCCGACATCGATGGCAATTTCCTTCTTATCAAAAGGACTAAACCCAATTTTCATGGTGTTCTCATTGATCCCTTTGATATTCAAAGAACCAACGGCAGCACCCACTCGTCCCCAGTTAGGATTGCTTCCAAAGGCAGCTGTTTTAACAAGTGGGGATTCGGCAATTGTCTTGGCAATCTTCCTTGCTTGAACTTCACTTGTGGCCCCTGAAACATTGATTGTGATAAATTTGGTTGCCCCTTCACCATCTAAAACAATCTTCTTAGCCAAATCAATACTCACCATTTCAAGCGCCTGATAGAACTTCTTAAAGTCAGCTCCCTCAGACACGATCTTTTTATTTGCGGCCAAGCCGTTAGCATGAATTGTAACCATGTCATTTGTACTCATACAGCCATCAACGGTGATGCTATTAAAAGACTTGTCGTTTGCCTTCTTAAGGGCGAGCTTCAACATCTTCAAGGAAATATTCGCATCTGTTGTCACAAACCCAAGCATGGTTGCCATGTTTGGCGCAATCATTCCAGAACCTTTAGCGCAAGCTCCAATTGTGACTGTCTTTCCACCAATCTTTACTTGAACAGCAATTTCCTTAAGGGCCAAGTCTGTTGTCATAATGGACTGTGCAAACTTGTTTCCCCCATTAGATGAAAGACCAGCAACTAAACCTAGTGCTGCGTCGGTAATCTTCTCATAGGGAAGCTGTTTTCCAATAATACCAGTGGAAGTCACAATCACATCAGAAGCTTTGATTTTCAAAAGATCTGCAATTAACTTTGTAGAATCTTGTGCCTTTTTAAGTCCTTGAGCTCCTGTATAGCAATTAGCATTACCGGAATTAACCAAAACTGCTTGTCCTATGCCCTTCTTGATATGTTTCATACTAACAAGAAGCGGGGCAGCTTTAATTGAATTCACTGTAAATACACCTGCAGCCAAAGCTGGAACTTCACTCACAATAAGCCCAAGATCAGGCTTACCTGAACGTTTAATTCCAGAGGCTACACCATTGGCTAAAAATCCTTTTGGAGCGCACACACCGCCTTTGACGAGGTTCATATTAAACCCTCCGTCTCATTGAATCCGCACATGATATTCATATTTTGAACGGCTTGGCCTGCAGCACCTTTGACTAAATTATCAATCGCACTTGTAATTACGATCGTCTTCTTATCTGGACTTACAGCAAGTCCTAAATCACAGAAATTGGTATAGGCTACATTCTTAATTTCAGGCTGGCTTCCAAGAGCATGCAATCGAACAAAAGGTTCGATCTTATAAAATTTGCTGTAGATCATATGCAATTGGCTTTCTGTAATGGGCTTACTTAATTGCACATAAATGGTGTCTAGAATGCCACGATCAATGGGAAGCAAGTGAGCGACAAAATTGACCTTGATAGCCTTCCCTGCAATAGCAGTCAATGTTTGATCAATTTCTGGCGCATGCTGATGACTTAAGACCTTATAGGCCTTGAAATTGTTGGTTACTTCACTGTGTAAAAGACCAATTGAGGCTTTACGCCCTGCCCCAGAAACACCTGATTTGGCATCAATAATAATCGATAATACCGACGCACTACTCGTTGCAAGTAGTGGCGCTAAACCTAAGACCGCTGCTGTTGGGTAGCATCCAGGATTGGCAACTAATTGGGCTTTCTTGATCTTAGTTCGATAAAGTTCAGGCAAACCGTAGATCGCTTTGGTAATGTTCTTGGAATCAGTATGCTTGTGGTTATACCAGGTCTCATAAGTTTTAACATTTTTAAGCCGATAATCAGCGCTCAAGTCTATAACTTTAAGACCTGCCTTAAGTAAAGGACCAGCCACCTTCATGGATTCTGTGTGGGGTAAAGCTAAAAAGACGACATCACATTTCTTGATTGTCTCTTTGATTGAAAATTGTTCACAATTGAGAGTTGTTCGATTTAAGAATTCAGGCCAAATGGTAGAGACTGGCCCAGTTGTGTTTTGAGCTGCTACATACGTGATTCGCACTTGGGAATGGTTAAGCAAAAGCGAAAATACTTCTTTTCCGGTATAGCCGCTTAAGCCTACAATGCCGCATCGCAACATATCTGTTTTCATATTTTCTCCGTCGAAAAAGCTAATATAAATAAAAAAGCCTATCTCGTCAATTTGTTTCTATTAAAAGGGAGATAGGCTTTATTACTACTGTTATTTTTATTTGGTTAACGTTTAACCCACTGGAATTTCCTACGTGCCCCCTTCTGTCCTGGCTTCTTTCTTTCTTTCATTCTGTCATCGCGAGTGAGACAGCCAGCTTTTTTGAGCACGCCTCTGGTCAAAGGATCACAAGAAATGAGCGCACGTGAAAGGCCCATTTTGAAAGCTCCAGCTTGACCTGTTGAACCACCACCAGTTACGTTAACTGTGATATCAAATTTCTTTTCTAAATTGGTTAATTTCAAAGGAGTAATAATGGTCAAACGATCAGTTTCGCGAGGAAAATAATCAGAAAACTCACGTTTGTTAACTGAGATTCCACCTTGCCCTGGAGTTAAAACCACTCGGGCTACTGAACTTTTACGACGACCTGTGCCTGCATATTTGACAACTTCTACCATTTTTCTTAACTCCCTTTAATAATTAAACTTTTTCAACAACTATAGGTTTTTGAGCGCCATGAGGATGTTTATCTGTGGCGTACACGCGTAATTTGCCTTTTTGCTTATATCCCATTGGCCCGCTTGGAAACATACGACCAACAGCCAACTCCATAACAGCGACCGGACGTCTTTTCAGTAAATCACCTAAAGTCTCATCCCTATAACCACTAGGATAACCGGTGTAATAATCTAATTTTTTATCGTTTAATTTGTTGCCTGTGACACGAACCTTGCTGGCATTGATGATGACAACTGTGTCTCCACAATCCATGAAAGGTGTATAAATGCGCTTGTGTTTGCCGCGAAGGATGGTTGCTGCTTTGGCTGCGACACGCCCTAATACCTTATCTGTAGCATCGATAAGATAACATTTTGTTTCAATTTGTGCTTCATTTGGTAGATATGTTTTCATGTCGTTATTGCCTTTTTACTTGATTTTGATGAAATAAAAAAACTCCCGTACTGCTGGAAGGTTCTAAAATATAACATGTTTCGAAATAATGTCAAACAATTTATCTGGATTTATCTCGATTTGGGAAGGAGCTTAAAAATGCAGCAAATGACCGTTATTTTTAAGCCATCGTTCGTCTTCTTTGTAGTCGGGAATGATAGCTGCTACCTCCATCCAGAACTTTCTGGAGTGGTTTCTTTGCTTTAAATGCATAAGTTCGTGGACCACTACATAATCAACAACCCTGGCAGGAGCCATAATAAGGCGCCATGTGAAGTTTAGAGTGTCTCTGTAGCTGCAGGAACCCCAGCGGGTTCTCGCATCATTGACTTTGATCGAGCTGTAACTTAGACCAGTGAGGGTTGCATAATGCTTAACGCGTTCTTTAAAGGTCTCAAGGGCTTGGTTTCTATACCAAATATTCATGTGATCGGCAATGTTCACAACTGCCTTATGGACCTTGAGCTCTCCATCTAAGACAATAGCTTTGGCAAGATCATCTACGATCCTTAAAGGATATGTTCGGCCTAAGAATAGAAACTCCTCTCCTTCAATAAACTGTTTCGGAGATTTCTTGGGACGGTTTCGAAACATGTCCTGTTTCTGGAGGATCCAATCTTCTTTTTGAGAAACAAAGCGTTCAATTTCGTGGCTGGCAATCCAAAGTGGCGCACGCACAATAAGTTCTGCTTGGGCATTAATCATAAGCCCTATGCTTCTACGGCGGGATCTGATGAGCTTATCAATCTTAACCATGTGTCACCATAGTGTCATTGCGAGGAGCGAAGCGACGAAGCAATCTTGCATGTTAGATTGCTTCGCTTCGCTCGCAATGACAAAAAATGAATTTAAGTATTTACCACAATTGCTGGAGAATCGACTAATTCAATTAAAGGATTTTTTTCTTTGTAGTACTTAAGTGACCAATCATTGGGAAAAAGGATGACATAGCGCTCCTGATCATCTTGAGCCAAACCAGCTCCATTGGGAAGGAGCTTGATTAGCTCAGCTTCATCGACATCTGACTGTACCCATCTGAGAATGCGCCACGGCATTTGATCTAGGTATGTCTCTGCCCCATATTCATCTTTCAGTCGATATTGTAAGACTTCAAACTGTAAAGGTCCAACCGCACCTAATAACGGCATGCTGTTCTTAGGTTGCTTCAAGCTAAAGGCTTGAACGATATTCTCCGCCAAAAGATGATCCATTCCTTTTCGAAAAGACTTATAGGTTGAGGGCATCGTATTTTGGATCATTGCAAAGCATTCGGGAGCGAATCTTGGAATTTCCCCATATACAATATTTGGATCCATGCTAATCGTGTCTCCAATACGAAGATCATTCTTGGTCACAAATCCGACAATATCACCCGGATAGGCCTCATTGACGATTTCACGGTCACGTCCAAAAATATTATGAGAATCAGACAGCTTGATATCTTCACCCGTTCTAGTATGCGTGACTGTAATGTTTCGCATGAATTTACCTGAACAGATTCGAACAAAGACAACTTTATCCCGATGCATAGGGTTCATATTGGTCTGGACTTTAAACACAAAAGCAGAAAAATTAGGATTATCAACAGGAACCAGGCCGGTCAGTGAATTTCGAGGCGAAGGGCCAATGGAGTATTCCAGGAAACCATTTAATAGAAGTTCAACGCCAAAATTATTAGCTGCACTGCCAAAAAATACTGGCGTCATCTTCCCCGCCAAAACCTGCTGATGGTCAAATTCACCCTGAGTAGCACTTAAAATATCAAGCTCTTCAACCACTTCCTTATAAATACTTTCCGTCAAAATATCTTTAACTGAAGTATCTGTAATATCATGCACAGAAACAGGAGCCTTATACTTTCCACCTGGCACCCGCTCGAACAAATGCACTTCTTTTTTAACTCGATCATAAATCCCTTTAAAATAAGTCCCATTGCCTAAAGGCCAATTGATTGGATAAGCCTTCAAACTAAGAACTTTCTCTAATTGATCCATCAACTCAAGCATGGGCATGGAAGGTCGATCAAGCTTGTTAAAGAAAGTGAAAATTGGGATCCCGCGCTTGCGACAAATCTCAAAGAGTTTACGTGTTTGGGTCTCAATACCTTTACCTGCATCTATCACCATCACAACCGCATCAACCGCCATTAACACTCTATAGGTATCTTCAGAGAAGTCCTTGTGACCTGGTGTATCCAGTAAGTTTAAACGAAAGCCATCATAATCGAATTGTAAGACGGTAGACGAGATCGAAATCCCACGTTTCTTCTCAAGCTCCATCCAATCGGAGGCCGTATCTCTTTGTCTTTTATTGGCCGTGACAGAACCTGCCAGTCCAAGAGCGCCGCCATATAGCAAAAGCTTTTCGGTTAGCGTGGTCTTACCAGCATCAGGATGGGAGATGATTGCAAATGTACGTCTTCTAGCAGTTTCTTGTCGTATTTCTTCGTTCATGAGATTCTTGTGGCTATCCTTGATTAATCAGTTGAATAAAAATATCAGCAAATTTCCTAAGCTTCTGTTCTCCTACTCCATAAATCTGAGCAAACTCTTGCCTGGTTCTGGGTCGCTGTTGGCACATATCAATCAAAGACTTGTCAGAGAAAATGATATAGGGCGGCACACCGCTTCGATCGGCCAGTTCTTTTCGCTTGGCACGAAGTTTTTCAAAGAGGCTGTCATCGTATCCTACCTTCTGCGTGCGGTTAACAACCTTAGGTTTGGGAGCTTCTAATGGCAACGCATAACCTTCAAACTTCTGCCGACCGCTTAAAATCTGATAAGAAGCTTCGTTTAACTTCAAAACTCCATATTCATCATCCTTACGTATCAAGTTATGAACAAGAAACTGCTGCACCAAATATTGCCATTGTTTCACGGACAAATGGGCCCCCGCCTTAAATGTGGCACAATATTGATGGCTATAATTAATGATTTTCTCATTCTCACTACCTCGCAATACATTGATCACATGATTAGCCCCAAAACGTTCTTCCGTCTCAGATATACACTGTAAGAACTTCACAGCTTCAGCAGTTAGATTGATTGTTGATTGCTGCGGCTTAGTGCAATTATCACAAAGTCCGCAATTCTCAATCGCATAGCTCTCTCCGAAATAGGTAATTAATGGAAGACGTCTACAATTACGGCTTTCCGCATAAGCGGTGATAGCATTCAAATGGTTTTGGGCAACGCGCTTTTGATCTTCGTCTTCTTTTTGATCAATAAAATATTTGATCTTATAGGCATCGCCTGCGCTAAATAGCAGCAAACAATGCGCTGGCAAACCATCCCGTCCTGCTCGGCCAGTTTCTTGATAATAGGATTCAATATTCTTAGGAAGATCAAAGTGAATAACAAAGCGGACATTAGGCTTATTGATTCCCATACCAAAAGCAATGGTGGCCACCATGATGGGCACATCATCACGGATGAAAAGTTCCTGATTTTTATGACGCACCTCATCAGAAAGACCTGCATGATAAGGAAGAGCTCTATACCCAAATTTATTTAAATCTTCTGCCAGACTATCCACTTGCTTTCTTGAGAAACAATAAATAATCCCTCCCTGCCCTTTAAACTTCTCCAGAAGCTCAACCACCTGATCCGTAGGATTGCTTTTAGGAATGACTTCATAAAACAAATTATCACGATTGAAGCTTGCAATTAACCTTCTGGGATTCTTTAATCCCAAATTGGTGACAATATCCTGACAAACCCGTTTGGTGGCGGTTGCCGTCACGGCTAGAAATACCGCAGAGGGAAAAATCTCACGAAGGTCTTTAATGCGGCGATATTCTGGACGAAAATCATGCCCCCACTCGGAAATACAGTGGGCCTCATCAATTGTGATGCAATCCACCTGGCAATGGGCCAGCATTTCTAAAATGTCGGTCTTAAACAGTGTTTCAGGCGCACAAAATAATAGCTTGGTCCTTCCAGAACGTACTAAATTAATATTATTAAGATATTCTTCCCAAGTCAGCGAACTGTTTAAGAACTCCGCTTCAACACCTAACTCTTTAAGCTGAGAAACCTGATCTCTCATCAGCGAAATCAAAGGTGACACGACAACCGTAAGTCCTGGAAGCATAAGGGCTGGAATCTGGTAGCAAATCGACTTACCTCCACCAGTGGGCATAATGAGGACCGTATCTTGCTTATCCAAGACAGATTGGATACACGTCTCTTGCAAAGGGCGAAAATGATCGTAACCAAAAACAGATTTGAGGATATTTAATTTATTGTTATTAGTAGCTGTATTCATGAATTCACTTATAGGATTTGCCCAACCATAGATTGACCTTCGATGGTTTCAAGCTTTATGGGAAGGATTTGATTGTGTAAATTTCTTTGCGAGTGATCTGCTACTTTCACTTTAATATAGTTATCTGTAACCCCAATCCAATGACCGGATTTAAATTCTTCAAATAAAACATCCTGGGTAGAGCCTAGTAAGGATTCATGAAATATACGACGCTTACGATCAGATAGTTCTCTTAAAATTTGACTTCTCTTGCTAATAATATGCGATGGAACTGCGTCTCCACGAAGACGGCTTTTTGCCATTTGACGCTCAGAATAACTAAACACATGCGCATAGTTGATAGGTTCTTCTCGAATAAGATCTACCGTATCATCAAAATGCTTATCTGTTTCCCCAGGAAATCCAACAATCACATCAGTTCCCATGCAAATCTGAGGAACTTGGGCGAAAGCTAAACGGATGAAATCAATGAATTCACTTCTTGTGTATTTACGCTTCATTTCCATTAAAACATCATCTGAGCCGCTTTGAAGAGGAATATGTAGATAACGGCAAAGCTTATGGGATGGCCTCATGTAGTCAAATAATTCTGTCGCAATAGTCGTAGGTTCGATCGAAGAAATGCGAATACGCTCTAATCCTTGGACACCATCGAGCGCTTTAATCACATCCATCATGGTCTTTTTTTCATGACCATATGTGCCAATATTGATACCTGTTAGGATAAGCTCTTTATGCCCCCCTTTTACCAAAGCATTGGCTTCTAAAAGAATATCCTCAAACATCCGGCTGCGCGCCCGACCACGAGCGTAGGGAATTTCACAAAAAGAACAAAAGAAATCGCAGCCATCTTGAATCTTAATATTGGCTCTCGTATGCTGGCGATCCATCGAATGTGTTGGCTGAGTGAAAGGTTCTCTGTCTATAGTGGGCGTAATGACTTGAGTCTCTGAAGGATTAGGATTGGCTTGGAGAATCGAAACCAAATCCATTTTGACCCCATTTCCAACAATCCACCGGACATTAGACATAGATGCCAACTGTTCTTTCTGCACTTGAGCTTGGCAGCCCACTAAAGCAATACGAACATTAGGATTACGGCGATTAGCCTTATTAACAAGCTTACGAGTATCCGCATCCCCACCTTCTGTCACGGTACACGTATTGATGACCACAATGTCAGATTCATCATCAAAATCAACCACCTCATATCCTTTAGCTTCAAAGGAATTCTGAATGGATGCTGTTTCGCTTTGATTAAGCCGACAGCCTAATGTTGAAAAGGAAATCTTAGACATTAGCTGTGCTTAACTCCGATAAGTGCTTAATACGTTTGAGCATATTAGGATGAGTGCTTAAGAATTCCATCATCTTTTCTCCACCACCAATACGAACTTGTTTATTTCTGATCCGAAAGAGTTCAGCACTATCGATAGTTCCATCTTGATTAGTGTCCAAAGTCTTTAAATCACGAATTTCATGAATAGCTTGAGAAGGATCATTAATAAAGAAAGCCTTCATTCCTTCTACTTCCTTCATATCAGCCGTATCAGCCATACGCGCAGAACCATAGACAAGTTTATAAAGAGCACTTGCCAAGGCAGCGGGCTTATTTCCCAATTCGACCGATCCTTTATCTGCAAAATATTCACGAATACGAGATCCATACAAAACAAGTAAGTTTGTTACAAAATAAAATACAAGAGCTGCTATTCCAATAAGAACAGTGTTTCCACCATTTCGATCATTACGACGCCCACTAAACATAAAACTCCAGGCAATGCGGTACATGATCATAGGAATAACAGAAAGAAGTGTAATAAAAAGAACATCGCGGCTTTTGATGTGTGTTAGTTCATGCCCTAATACAGCCTTTAATTCTTCATCATTGAGAAGATTCATAATTCCACGACTCACACACACACGGCCATCATTAATTCCGCGTCCAAACGCAAAAGCATTTGGCGCTTGATGTTCTGAGATACATAAACGAGGCATAGGCATATTGCCACGACGGGTCATTTCTTCAACCATGGCAAATAATTTTGGATTGTCTTCACGTTTGATGTATTTGATCCCCATGGTCCATTCAATGATCTTAGGACCGATCATGTACTGCACCCACATCATTCCAAGGGAAATGATGAGATAGAAATAGAAGTCATTTACACCTGCTGCCGTGCCAATCATGACTACAATGGCATAAATAATGGCAAACATAGCTGCAACCAACAACATCATTTGAGTTTGAAGACTAACCATATCATCCTCCTAATTTATAAGAACTAATAGCCAGGCTATTAATAAACAACTTCCACGGCTTCTTTTTACCATAAAGACATAGTTATCTCAATAGAAACCGGAATCACAGGAATACTAAATCTTTCGAAACCTAGGGATAGATTTGCCATTGACGATCACATGTTCTGTAAACATTGTAAAAGGTCTGACCCAGAGGGAACCTTCGGGGAAATCACTGGCATAGAGCATTTTATAAACAACAAACAATTCCAACGTTTCGCTATGGCGAGCAACATCAATGACTTCGTAGCGCTTGCCCTTATAATGTTCGTAAATACCTTTTTGGATTTCACTCATTTTAAACGCTCATGTTCCATGATATCTAGCGCTTTAATAACGACTTTGGATTTAGCATCACACTGGAACTCTGTTTTAAGCATATTATAGATGGCTTCATCTCGTTGAACTGGTTTCAAATCCCTAAAATCATCAGAAACAACAAGAATGGAAAATTGAATTCCATCTTCCCTAGTTGAATCCTTATCTTTTTGAGCATAATCAACGATGTTCAGATAAGAAATATTAAAACGTTCTCGGAGATAGCCTTCTATAGATCTTGCATTCATACCATTCACTGCGACTTCATCTCTTTAGAATGTAGATCGTTAATATCTTTGGGACAAACAATACCCATGGAAACAATGATCTTCAAACACTCCTCCACACTCCAACCTGGATCAATAACTTGGGAAGCTTTCACCACAATAACAAAACCTGCAGGAGTCGGTGCGGTCGACACCAGAATTGATAAATATTCTTCCTTAGTAGCAGCATGAATCATAGATCCCATGACAAAAGCAGGAACCCATACTCCATTTTCAAGTTTAACTAATACAGCCTTTTTCAAAGAATTCTTTTGATCACCCGCTATTAAAAGACTCTTGGAAAGCTGTTTTCCAACAGAATAAATAGCCTTAATCAAAGGAATACGCACACTAATTTTCTCAATAAAGGAAAAAAATTGACGACCAATAATATTACTAGTGATCAGACCAAGCAAATAAAGACTAGTAATCAGAATCAGTATGCCAACCCCAGGTATTTGACGAATTTCAAGAAATCCTCCCAAAAGATTCATGATTCTTTTATCAATAAATACATACAGCAAATAAATAGCCATGACACATAAAAGAATAGGAATAATGGCTAACAAACCTCGAAAAACGTGAGTCTGAATATGTACTAAAATTTTCTTCATTTTACCTCACCTTACTCTGGCCTTTTCATGGTTATGATCTCACCTAAAGGCGCATAAAGAGCTCCACCTAGACGAGCCAAAGGATCCAGCTCTTTAGGATCAATGGTTAATCTTCCATCTGATTCTTTAACAATACGATTGTCTAACCAAATATGAGTAACTAGTCCCAAAATTAGAGCTTGTGAAGCATTACCTAATTCTTGAATACTATGACGTTCACAAAATAAAGCTACTTTAGCACTTTTAAGTCTTGGTAAAGCCTGTCCTTCAACTTTTTCTAAAGAAATTTTCAAATGGTCAATTTCTGAAATACCATGATCAAGGGGCACTGCAGATCCCGCTACATCTTTAAGGTGTTCAACGGATGGAATATGGACAACAAAATGACTGCGTTCTTGAATGTTAACCCAAGTATCTTTGCGGGTCGTTTCATCCTTCCAACCCATAGAAAGCATAATAATCGGAGGATTTGAGGTTACGGCATTGAAAAAAGAAAACGGAGCTAAATTGTAAGCTCCATTCCCATGGTCCGACAACACCCAAGCAATAGGCCTTGGGACTACAGCTTGGATGAGAGTAAAATAATTTTGGTCTGAATGTTTAGTAAAGTCGATGAGCATGATGTTTTATTAATTTAGAAGGTGGTGTCAGAGATAAATCTCTGACACCTAAACCTAGTTACTTCTTCTTTCCCGCTGTCTTACCCTTCTTAATCTTATTCTTAGGATTCTTATCTCCCATACTTCTCCTGTCGTAACCTACATTAAGAGCCGCCCTGTTGAACTGCTCTATGATCATCATACTGGAACATAATACCTGTTTTTATTCTAAAGCACAGAAGTGTCTAACTATTTTTCTAACCACTCAAAAGCTTGTTTCAAGCCTGCAGATGTAGCTTTCACTCTCAAATCAAACAGTTCATTACCGCTTTCCCCAGTGGCCAAATAATTCTTAACCAGCTTTGCATTATCTTTGGCTTTGGGGTGTTCAACCATATCTTCGATGGGGACATTGACTCCCAGGAAGGCTTCTACATCGAAATTGATCTCGTGGCGAACAAATGTTCCGTCGATATTCTTCTTGGATAGAAGCATTTTGGCAGCACGTTTTAAGGGAAAGGCAATTGAGCCTTCGATACCGTTTCTGACAATAATGATCTTTTCAAAACCAGCGCGCTCCGCAATTGTCATCATCTTCTCTCCATAAGGTGGATGAAAGGCTGAAGCGATCAGAATTTGGGCTTTAGCAGGGTTGACAAATCGCTCTAAGGTTGACAAGAATGGGCGCTTGATGGTCTGACGTCTAATACTCACCCAACGGTCTAAAGCTTTGGATAAATCGGATTGATGAAAATACCATCCCAGCGACGGAATACTAGAGGATAAATCTTCGTTTCCCTGGACTTTTTTAATACCTAATTCTTGGATGACATCCCAAAGATTCATCTCAAGCTTGGGACCGCTGTTATTGCCAATCATATGAATGGCCCGAAAACCAAGACTTTGAATGTATTTAGCTATGAGAGGGGTAATCATATAGGAATGATCCACCCCATCAAAAGGCTCAGAAAGCTGAACAATTGGTAGTCCAGCAGGAACAGGTGTTTTAAAAGGTTCAGTCAATGTTTCATGAATAGCTTGCAGAATGCCTTCATACTCATCATCGGTCTCATAACGCACACGTAAGTAACTTGCAACCACCCCTCTAGCCCCGTCTCCAAGCTGATCTGATAGAAGAAACTTACCTAGATCATAAGCTGTTTGACGATCAAGTGTACTGCCACTGATTAACTTCACACAAATCCAGCGGACAAAGTCTGGGGCATCAGCTGTAATAGTTTGGATTAACTTTTGAGGATCTTCAAAAACCCCTTGAGGGAACGCTTGGCCTAAAACTTGTTCCTGAGGTTCTATCCCTTTAGCCAAAAGACCAGCAAAAAAAGCACCTTTAGCCGCATCGGAGACTCTATTAGCTTTTAAATCCTCAATGATCTCAAGGGCTACCTCTGGCGGCAAAGGCTGGGAACCTTTTTTGCCAACCCCAACGGTTTTAATGCCCTTGACGATGGGTGAATCTGTATCTTTATATCTAAGCATGAGGGGCATTATACTGCATTTGCATTAAAAGTAAATTTGGATATAATAACTCCTATTGCATTTCCCCAATGCATAGTTTCAAAATAACCCATAAATATCCGTTCTACAGCCGTAGCTTTTCCCACTACCTTTCATGCCAACGGATCAAACGAAAGGATCTTTAAATTTATGATTAAGATGAAATCAGACACAAAAGAATTTTTAGGAAGGTATTTTGGGGATTTAAGTAAAGCCATAATTACTGTAGGATTTGCAAGCTACTTCTTTAAAGATATGCCATTACTATGGCGATATGGATGCGTCGTGGCCGCGCTTGTATTGCTAATAGTAAGTGTTATAATTATCAACAGTAAAGGAGAAAAAATATGATTATGTTTATTACAGTAATTTTAATAGCAATCTTTGCCGTTGGTTATATATGGTTAAGCGAACGTGATTCAAAAAAGACGCCGCATACTCATAAATAATCCTACCTTGAACAATTTGCATAAAAAATGAATTTGGATATAATGGGGCCCATGAAAATTGGCCCCATTTCTATTAATCAGTCTCTGGCCTTAGCCCCCATGGAAGATGTGACCGAGCTTCCCTTTCGTGTCATCTGTAAGCGTTTAGGTGCAGACTTGGTTTACACTGAATTTACTGCTTCCGAAGCCCTCATCCGCGAAGTTCCTAAAGCCTTACATAAAATTGAAATCCATGAAGAAGAACGTCCTGTTTCTATCCAAATCTTTGGCGGACGGCCTGAAGCTATGGAAGGTGCAGCTCAAGTCGTTGAACGCTTTAAGCCTGACTTTATTGATATCAACTGTGGCTGCTGGGTGAAGAATCATGTGGCCCGCAATGAAGGTGCTGGCCTTCTGCGTGATCTTCCCCTCTTTGAAAAGATCGTTAAAGCAACGGTTAAATCGACAAAACTCCCCGTTACTGTTAAAACTCGTTTAGGCTGGGATGATCAATCGATTGTCATTATGGATGTAGCTAAAATGGTCGAACAAGCAGGTGCTCAAGCACTCACCCTTCACTGCCGCACACGTTCCCAAGCCCATAATGGTTTTGCTGACTGGGCTTGGCTTGAAAAGGTTAAAAAAGCTATCTCTATTCCCCTTCTTGGAAATGGCGATGTGACAACTCCTGAAGATGTAAAGGCCATGCTTGAAACTGGATGCGATGGCGTCATGATTGGACGCGGTGCTATTGCAAATCCTTGGATATTCAAACAAGCTAAGCATTATCTTAAGACGGGTCAACTCCTTGATGAACCTTCACTAGAAGAACGCATTCAAACATGCCTAGAACATTTAAAATTAGCGGTTGAATACAAAGGTGAACGATACGGCGTACAGACATTTCGTAAACATTATGCCGGCTACCTTAAAGGTCTTCCTAATATTGGTGCTGTCAGAATGGATCTAATGCAATGCACCGAACAATCCCAAGTCATTGAACGATTCAAGAAATATCAAGAAAGCGAATACACAAGTCATGCAAAAATTTGATCTGATTGTCATTGGTTCTGGCGGAGCAACCAAGATCTCCTCTCCTGCGGCATCCATGGGTTATAAAGTGGCTGTCATTGAAAAAGATCGTCTTGGAGGAACATGTTTGAATCGCGGATGCATCCCTTCCAAAATGCTCATTCACCCTGCTGATGTGGCGATCGAAATCAAGGAAGCTAGACGTTTCGATATTCATAATGACCCCAAATTCAAAGTTGATTTTGCTAAATTGGTTGCCCGTATTTCTCAAACCGTTGATGCCGACTCAGATAAAATTGCTGAAAGTTATAACAAGCATCCCAACATCACCTACATTAAAGGTGAAGCCAAATTCGTAGAGAACAAAGTCATTGAAGTCAATGGCGAACAAATAACAGCAGATAAGATTATTATTGGAGTTGGCGCCAGACCTGATGTTCCACATATTCCAGGACTAGCTGGAACGCCTTTTATGACTTCCACCGAAGCGCTTCGAAATACTACGCAACCAGAATCTATGATTATCGTTGGCGGCGGATATATTGCCTGCGAATTAGGTCATGCGTATAGCGCGCTCGGCACCAAAACACATTTTCTTGTTCGTTCCACATTCCTGCGTCATGAAGATGCTGAAATTAGTGAAGAATTTCATAGAGTCTTTAGCAAATACCATGATGTTCATCTTCATGCCGTCCCTACAAAAGTCGAATATCAGAACAATCGATTTACTGTGCATTATACCCAAAATGGGCAGGCTTTAAGTGTGTCTGCAGAAAGCCTCCTCATAGCCACAGGGATTGCTTCCAACACAGATACATTAGACTTACTCAATACAGACATTGAATTTAAAGTAGGTGGTGCTGGTCTCATTAATGTGAATGACCATTTAGAAACAGCTGTACCTGGTGTCTATGCCTTAGGTGACTGTGTCGGAAACTTCTTTTTCCGTCATAGCGTCAACTTTGAAGGTGAATATCTTTTTGATCAGCTTTATGGTGGCAAGCCCAAAGCTCCTATCGTCTATCCTCCTGTTCCTCATGGAATCTTTACGTATCCTCAAATCGGCAGCGTTGGAAAACTTGAAAATCAATTGATTGCTGAAGGGGCGGATTATATCGTAGGAATAAATTCTTACAAAAGCTCAGCCATGGGCATGGCACTTTTATCCGACCATGGATTTTGTAAACTTTTGTTTGATCGAAAGACAAAAAAACTTTTAGGCGGTCACATTATTGGGGATGAAGCATCCAACATGATTCATATGATTGTCGCCTACATGAATATGAATGCAACACTTGATGATTTATTGAGAACTATTTACATACACCCTGCTTTACCGGAAATCGTTAGAAATGCAGCACGCAAGGCAAAGACAGCTCTAGACAAAAACGTCACACGAGTATAAGGTTTGTTATATGCGTAACTCAGAAGTTGCCATATCCATTCAAAACTTAAGCAAGTTCTACAAAAACTTTCAAGCACTCAACGAAGTCTCCTTTGATGTTAAACGAGGAGACTTTTTTGCTTTCCTGGGACCTAATGGAGCTGGAAAAACAACCACCATCAACTGTCTAACTGGTCTTTCCAATTTCCAAAACGGTCAAATTAAAGTCTTTGGTTATGATGTCGTCTCAGATTACCTTCACTCTCGCAGGTTAATTGGTCTTTGCGCCCAAGAGTTTAACTTCGATCCTTTTCTAACAACCTTTCAGCTCTTAAGTTATCAAGCCCAATATTTTGGAATACCTCCCGAAGAATCCAGAAAACGAGCCACACAGATGTTGGAACGTTTTGGTTTATCTGATAAACGAAATGCCAAGCACCGTGCTTTATCTGGCGGAATGAAAAAACGTCTTCTTTTGTGTCGCGCACTCATTCATGATCCAGAAATCCTCATTTTAGATGAACCCACAGCTGGCTGCGATTTAGAATTAAAGTTTCTCATCTGGGATTATCTAGCCCAACTTAATCGCGAAGGTAAAACAATTTTCTTAACGACCCATTACATGGAAGAAGCAGAGCGGCTTTGTAAATCAATCGGAATCATTAATCATGGACAGATTGTAAAGATTGGAGATAAGAAACAGATCTTGCAGGATAAATCTTTAGAAGAGTTTTTCCTAGAAAGCACAGGTGGCGAATGATCCACCTAACAACCAACCCCATCGGCGTCTGGGCATTAGCTAAACGAGAAATCCACCGCTTTTTCTCTGTCGCTAATCAAACCATCTTTCCGCCTATTGTCTCATCTGCTTTGTTTATGTATATCTTTGGGGTTGCCATTGGATCACGCATTAACTTTGCCTCCACAGGTCTTTCTTACTTTGAATTCATAGTCCCAGGGCTTATGGCCATGCATTTAATTTCCAGCAGCTATGAAAACACATCGTCCTCACTCTTCATTGGTCGCTGGCATAATCATATTCAAGAAATTCTACTATCCCCTTTATCTTATATGGAAATGGTCTTAGGACTATTGGCAGGCGGGGTCGCTCGAGGAATTACAGTCTGTTTGGGAGTTTGGATCGTTTCTTTATTCTTTGCACCATCAGGCGTGGCTCATCCCCTAGGGCTTTTATATTTCATGATCACTATTTCAGTTATCTTCTCCTGTGCGGGTATGATGGGAGCTTTATGGGCGGAAGACTTTGGAATGCTCTCATTGTGGAATATTTATTTCATTGTTCCCTTAGCTCTTCTAGGCGGGGTCTTTCATCCTCTGGTAATGCTGCCGGGACCACTACAAATCATATCTCACTTTAATCCCCTATATTACTTAATCAGCGGCATTCGTTGGAGCATGACAAATACTGGTGACACACCAATGATCATGTGCGCTACAATTGCCTTTGTCCTAACCTTCCTATTCTTTATTGCGACAGTATATCTTTTCAAGATTGGCTATAAACTGCGGACTTAACACCTAAAAATCCTTCAATATCTTTCATTGGAGTAATATTCATAATGATCGGATAAAAACCAGCGGCATTTTGCAACTGCTGCATCATGGCAGGTTCAATATGAAACTTAACTTCTTCTCCAGAATTCTTAATTTCAAGAGGTGTTTTATTGGCCGCAAAATCAATACCACCTGTGTTTGGGCTCATTGTTTTATCCCTAGCTGGATTATTTGTTGCTAAAAGTAATTTCTTGTCCCTAATACTCATTCCTCGGAGATGTACGACTCGGTCATTCTCAGGTAAAGAAGGGGCTGCTATTTGTACTCCGGCAGACAAGGCATCTGTTTTAAAATGATCACTTCCTCCCCTATTACGGGGATCAAACGAATTGTCTTCAGAGTTATTATCCTCAGGTTCATCTAAACTGTCAGACCAGTTGGCATACATTTCTGAAAAGAATGACACAAGATCAGGGTTCGTTTTTACAGCTCTCTCCAAAACCTCATAATAAACATCCATTTCCTGTTGAGAAATCTTCTCCCATTGAAAGGACGTCACAGTATACTTTGTACCTTTAATATTAATTCTGACGGCATCAATACCTGACTGAGAAGGAATAAAGATATTTATTCTTTCGGGCGTTTCTTCATGTTCTAAATGAGGAATTTGATCAGCATTTAAAAATCCTTGTTGTCTATATGTGTAAATCTTGGCTTTAACTTCTTGCCAAAAATCGATAATCTCTGAAGAAACACCAGGTGTTTTGATCACTCCTTCAATGAGAGGAAGCAGTTCGTCTACATCGACTTTATGAGAATACATTCTTACAGTAATTAAGCCATCTGCGCTTACACTAATCTCCCTATTATCTCTCAAGGGAACAAACAGCATCCTGCCATTTCTATATTCAATGAATCTTGGAGCTCTTTCTGGCAAAATATCTTCGCTATGTCTTTGCAGGAGAGCTCTTTCATAAAATGATTTTGGAGTTTGTGGACGGTCAGTACCATTAATTACTAATTCATCCTCCAAAGCTTTTTCAACAGCTTTCACATAATCTGCTAAATTAAAATTCTTTTCTTTTATCAAATCAGATCGTTGAATAAAAATTTCACCAGACTCGAGCATGATTATTGTACTCTTTTCATTTAGAGGAATACGTAATTCAAGTAATTTGTCAAATTTAGTATGTATAGACGGCAAATCCAAATATGAGCCATACCCTCGTTTGACAGCCTCTGCATTAGAAGAATAAGCGGCCTTCCAAATCTCGAGAATATCGGGGACTAAATTGCTTACAGCTAAAACCACGTCATCAATTTCCTTCAATTCTGTTAAGCTTAGTTTAAGTCTATCTGAGGCAGACATGTACCTTTGAACACTCTTACCCTTAAGAATGGTCTTATTCTTAGAGATTTCAAACTTATACCCATTAGGCAAAGCTATGTGAAAAGTTTCTTTTGTAAACATTTGTGGCATGTAATATGGATCTCTTCGAGTTTTTTCTTTAATTCGCACTCTATTTGCAAGCAATGCTTTCCAACACTCGTAAACTACTTGATCATTGGGCTGAACGTAAGAATCAAATTTCTTAGATAACGTTTGAAATTCCTCATCTGAAATAGGTTTATCGCCTAAACGAGTTTTGATTATTCCAATATCAGTTTGAAAAATATATTCATGCCATACAATATTTTTCATTTCATCAATTTTTGGTAGAAGCTGTGCATAACTCACTCCCATATCTCTTAAATACTGTCTTCTTTTCTTAAATGCCGTCCAAGCAGGACCAAGAGGCTTTACATTTTTTAATTTTGCCTTTTCAAAATCTTTGGAACCTTCTAAAGAAACAAATTGATCTATAATCTCAAAAACTCTTTGCAACTCTTCGTTCTCTTCTCTAATTTGGATCATAGACGATTGTCTTAGTACTTCCCCATTAGGATGAAATTGAAAATTAACCCGACTCCCATCTGCTCTTTCAAATAAGAAACTGATATGACCTCGGCCATTTAAACTTGGAAGAGGTTTGTTAAAATTTGTCATAGCTGAATCTTCATCCTCTTTTTTAATTGAAGGATCATCAAGATCTTTCCATAAAGTCTTAAAGGGGACCTGTTTTTCTTTAATCATGATATATTCCCCACCAGTTCCTCTAAACGGATTAGCAAATTTGTAACCAGCATTTATAAACCAGCGAAAAAAAGGCGTATTTTCTAAAGAAACGCCTGTCACTAGTGCTTCGCGGCTTTCTTGATGAGCTAAAACCAACTTTATTTTACTTCCTACAGGTATAAAACTCGTTAAATATTCGAGCATTGCATTAGCTATTCCAGATTTTCGTAATCCTACAGGAGCATTCTTAAAAAAATTCTCAATCTGAATGTCTGAGTTCAGATGTAGAACTGAAGTCAGGTATGCATGCAAAAATTTGATCTGCACACGGTATTCATCTTTGGGTTCATGCAAGATATACTGCAACATGGTTGCTAATAATGTTCCTTGTTGATAACGAAATCCTCTAATTTTATTTAATACAGCTTCGTAGTCTAACGTTACGATCCAATCGAGATTAAAATTGTCATGGTCGTCTTTACGTAATCCTGTCATCAAGGCCACAGGATAACTGATCGATTGATCTCCTTGCGGCACCAATGTCACGTATAGCATTGTTGAAGGATTTTGTGATGATGAAATCATGTCTTTTCTAGCAATCAATTCAAATTTCTGCCGTGGATTAGCCGATGTTGTGAAAAAGATAGGCCTCGTCCCTGCCTTTACTTCTAACTCATTTAGATTTAATGACCCTGGACTCATCGCCGCATCCCGAAATATCTCTTCATTAAACAAACTGTCCGTATCATCAACGATCATCAAATGATTAATGGTCTCATCCATTCTCAGAGGCAGACCATGTGAGAATCTAAAATATCCCAAATTTAAAGTTTTTGCATCAGTAACCATCCCCTCCATCACACCTTCGAGCCCTAAAAAAAGTCCTTGCCCATTATTAAAGCCAACTAGAAACATGATCAGAGGTGGTTCTTTTGTATCTGAGTGATAAATGACGAACATTTTCCCTAAATCCTCTGCACTCATTTGATCAAAACCCTCAATTCTTCTCATTCTTCCGGTTCTTTGTAACGTATCTATCAAAGAGTGTTTGTCCTTATTATATTTCTGAGTAAACTCAAACACATATTGACTCATACGTGCTTGCTGATATTTACCTATTAAATCTTGGGCCTTTTGAACATTAGGCTTTTTAAAAGAATTTTCTGTAGATGTTTCAACATAATCAAATTCTGATAATCTATGTTTCTTCTTGATTCTTTCTATCAATTCTTTAAATTCCGAATCTTGAAATCCATCCCATCGCAAACATGTGTTGAGGACTAACCGAATTCTTGGCTTGTCAATTTCTTCACGATGAGAATTAGAAAAAAGCGCTTCATATTTGATACTAAAAACATTATCGGATTGATCCATAAATTCTAATAACGAACGTCGCATGGCAGGAGTACTGAGAATACTTTTGGCATCTTGGGGTCTAATCATAAAAAGATATGTGACGATTTGACGCGCCATATGCCTAATATCAGGATCAGAAGAGTTAAATTGTTCCTTCATCCAATCTATAAAACCCGTTGATGAACCACCCCCGCTGTTTAAAGCATGTTGGACACTCTTGAATTGGGCCTCCCAATATAAAAAATCAACCATCCAGTGATTGTGATCTTTATCAAGCGTCGTCTCTTCATCTTTGATTTTCCAAAAAGAAATCAAATGAAACAAAGTCTCTAACAATGCTTGCGACCCAAGAGAAGGAAACCTCTGCCAAATCAATTCCCAGAATATCCAAAGATGAGGCAACTCTTGCCCATAAAAAGCTTGTTTAATAATTGACTGGATCCAAGGGAAATAGTCTTTTAATAAGACTCCTTCTTTCAAATTGGCATCAATACCATTTAAAACCTTATTAATTTCTGCAATTCCCTTCTCTTTTCCCTCTTTCCATAAATGAAAAGAAAGAAGAGTGTTGATATTAAATGTTTGTTTTATTCTCTTGGGGCTATATGGCTCTAGATCATGAGGTGCTGCCAGCATGGCATGGTTAGCGGTAAATAAATTTTCTGATACTCGTGTTAGTCTTTTTACGCTTTTTGTGCCACTGATCATGGCTGGGTTTGTAGGACTTGATTTAATCTTATTAACTTTTCTCCATTTTTCTTCAATTTGCATGTAAAACTCTTCTGCCCTGTGTCTTAAAATATTAGTTCCATTAGCATCTGCCGCGGTTTCCCCAGACGCCATACTTTGTTTTAATTGATCAATTAAGACTTCCACTTCTTCTGAGGGTTTATAAGGAATAATACTGATGCTTATACGCAATAAACTTGCGAATGCCTTAGAAAGTCCTGTCAACATAGCTGGATTTGATGTTATTTGTAATACTTCTGTTGATCTTAAAGAAGTATTATTGATTAATGCTAAATCAGCTCCTCCTGAAAAATATTTTCTAGAAATAGGCTGTTGGCTAATAGGATCCTGATCTTGCTTAATGTAGTTGTAGACACCTTTTTTAAAGGCGTGGAGGTATTGATTGTAGATCAATTCAATATCCGTAGGGGCAGGTCCCTGTGCCTGCCCTTTTTTTGGATCAACATCATTTTGTTGAGGGCGGCCACGGGCAGCCGCCCCTACGTATTGGATTCCTGCCGTTTTATTTTTATCCGCATACACCTGCGCCAAAATCGAATCTTTAATCTTCTTCTTGTACCAAGTGGCTAGAATCAAAGAACTATAAACCTGCCTAAGCTGCACAAAATTGGCCCCTTCATTGATCTCCTTAGTCAATTCAGGAATAACAACCTCCCGTATGATCTGACTGTGCAAAAAGGTGTCAGACACCTTTTTATCAACCCGCCCCTTCAAAAAGGTGTCTGACACCTTTTTGGAGGCTACGTAGTCTTCTTCTAACATCACTTTCAGCCTGGATTCCACTACATAGGCTGTTCCGGCCTTTGCATTCTCATAGACTACGGCTTTCTCGGGGACTATCCATACCTTGTTGAAAGTATTGACTGGGATATTGGTTGTTCCATACCTTTTGGCGGATTCTTCGTAGATTCTCTTCCAAAACTTACGGCCAATCTCTTCTTCTGGATACATAAGGCTGGCTGTGATCTGTTTGAGCATGTAGTCCTGGGCCAAAAGGTCGCGGCCCATCTCGGTTTGGCCAAAGCTTTCGGGGACTATGCGGTTTTTTTCATAGGGACTTAGATTCACCCATAGGTCGGCTTCTGGGGTGGTTAAAGAGGCCAAAAAGTACTTGATTAGACGGTTGGACTCTTCCTTCAATTTATGTGCATCAGCGACGGAACGTGACCCTTGATCTAGGATAAAATCGAACATAAAAGGATTATCTGGATGGACCTTGATTCCTTTGAGCAAAGGAGGGTTCACAGGGGCGCTTAGATGCACCCTACCCCCAGATTTGGGCAAACGCAGCTGCTGAGCATAGGCTGGCAATGGGCCAATGGTATTAATTAAAAAAATGATGACCATCAGCCAAAGGCTGATCCGCCTTTGGCGGAAAAAGGCAAAAACAATCCCCAGGCACAAAGCCCTTCTTAACTTTACAATCTTAAACATATCGAAAGTTTACTATATATATAATAAAATCGCCAATTTCCGCATTAAAAAGGTGTCTGACACCTTTTTTAACATTTGGCTTGGATGGAAAGGGCGTGAATTTGGGATTTTAGGGGTTTTAGGGCTTCGTAGATCATGCGGTGGCGGTCGATTAGTTTAATGCCTTCGAAAACGGATGATTCAATGATGACTTGGTAGTGGCCACCTTCTTTGGCACCAGCATGGCCAGCATGCTTGGCGCTATCATCAATGACCTCAAGATATTGCGGATGAAACTTCTCACGTAGGATGTTTTCTATATTTGCTTTAACCATAGTTTGCATTATACTATCTTTCTATGAATAAAATATCTTTAGCTAATTTCACTCAAACGATTTGCGTCCCTTGCATCCAAAGCCAACAGCGCGAAATTCATGCCTGGCTCAAAGGTCTCGAAAAAAACTACACCCCCATTTACAGCTCTGTTGATATCCGCGATGCAGGTTTTAAAATCGCTGTTGTAGATACCAATCTCTTTCCAGCTGGTTTTAATAATCTTTGTGAGCACGGTGTTGAAGATGCCAAAACATTAATCAAAAATGCAATTCTCAAACGCGTCCCAAATGCCAAAGATATCCTAATCGTTGCTGAAGAACATACCCGCAATAGTTATTACCTAGAAAATATTCGTATTCTTCAAGACATCATTCAAAATGCTGGCTTTAACACCATTATTGCAACGTTCTTTAATGATGAGCCAACCTTTTGCCAGCAAACAGATAGCTCTGTTGATCTTGAAACATCAAGCGGGCAAAAAGTTAAAATCCATTGCTTCAAACGAATCTTAGAAAAGATCAAATCTAAAGAAGCTCATTATGACATGATGATCATGAACAATGATTTATCAACCGGAATCCCTGAAGCGCTTCTTGAAGCCAATATTCCGATGTACCCTTCCATTCACGCAGGCTGGCATTCTAGACTCAAATCTGAACATTTCCGTCACACCAATGCATTAATGCAACAATTTGCTTACATGGTAGGATTAGACCCATGGCTGTTTACTTGCCTCTATTCTCAAATTGACCACATTGATATTAACAAAGAAGAAGATCGCCAAAGACTCTACGTTCAATCTAAAGATTTATTTGAAAAAATCCAAGCAAAATACGATCTTCATAGTATTCAAGAAAAACCATTCATCTTTATCAAAGCTAACAGCGGTACATATGGCCTTGGAGTTGTTCCTATTGAATCTCCCGAACAAGTCCTTGAATTGAATCGTCGCAAGAGAAACGATCTCTCCCACGGCAAAAGCTCACAAGAGATCCATAACTTTATCCTTCAAGAAGGCGTTCCAACGATTCATTCAATTGGAGACAAACCTTCTGAAGTGTGTATTTATCAAATTGATAACAACTTAGTTGGCGGATTTTATCGCTCTCATGCATCCAAAGGTTCAAGGGAAAACCTGAACTCCCCTGGCGGCATGAACTTCCAAAAAATGTGTCCTCATCTAGATAAGTACGGCCAAGACTGCGGCATTGAACATAATTTAAACATCTTTGACATTTATCGTATCCTCGCTCGTATTGCCGGCGTTGCAGCGACCCAAGAAATCAAAGAATTGGAGAACAATAAAACATGAAATTCTTATTCTTAATGGACCCTCTTGAAATGATCAAGATGGAAACTGATACAACTTTTATTTTAATGTTAGAAGCTCATAATCGCGGACATGAGGTTTATTATGTCCCTAAAGACGGCATCAGTTTAATTGAAGGAAAACTATTCTTTAATGCGATCAAAGTCAAAGTCCAAGCAATTCTCCATGAACCTTTTACAAATGAACAGATGAAATACCTCTCCCAAGATGAGATCCATGCGTTTTTTATCCGTCCTGATCCTCCTGTTGATGAACAATACCTGATGAACACATGGCTGTTAGATCATATGCCAAAACATATTCCAGTTATTAACAGCGCTTCCGGAGTCCGTACAGTTAATGAAAAAATATGGTCCGCTCAATTTACCAAGTACACACCAGCTACCATCGTCTCAGGAAATAAAAAAGATCTTCTAGATTTTATTAAGCAGCATCGCAATGTCATTGCTAAACCAACCAATGGTTTTGGCGGACAGTCCGTCTTTCATATTGAAGAAGGTCATACCAATACAAAAGTTATTCTTGAAACATTAAGCAACGGATACTCCAAAACGATCATTCTTCAGAAATATATCCCTGAATCTAAGAATGGTGACAAAAGAATTCTCTTACTCAACGGCGAGCTTTTAGGTGTTGTCTTACGTCTTCACGAAGAAGGCGAACATAGAAATAACTTCTATGCAGGCGGCAAACCAATGCCGACAACCATAAATAAACGCGATGAAGAAATCATAGAAACCTTAAAACCACACCTACAACAATTAGGACTCTACTTTGTGGGGATTGATATTCTAGGGGACTACTTAATCGAAGTTAATGTAACTTCACCCACATGCTTGCAAGAAATGAACCACCTCTATAATCAAAACCTTGAGAAAAAAGTCATTGATTTTGTAGAAAAATTGATAAAATAACGCCCTATGCAAGAACTTACTCTATACCATTTCAACGGCTGTCCTTATTGTGCAAAAGTCCGCAACTATCTTGCTAAAGAAAAAATCACCATTCCTATGAAAGATATTCTTGAAAACCCCGGCTTTAGAGATGAACTTCTTAAAATTGGCGGTAAAACCCAAGTACCCTGCCTGGTTATCAATGGTAAGGCTCTCTATGAATCTATGGATATTATTAAGTGGTTTGAAAATAATTATAAAAAATCATGACTGCCTACATAAAAGCTAAAATCGAAACCGCTCTTCCCAATGCAACGGCCTATGTCTTAGATCCCATGAATGACGGTCAACATTTACAGGCCTATGTAGTCTCTGAAGTCTTTGAAGGAATGCCTGTTTTTAAGCAACAACAACTCGTTATGACTGCCATCAAGGATGTATTTTCAACGGTCCATGCACTTGGTTTAAAGACTTTTACACCTACTAAATGGGAAGAAGTTAAATCACAATATGGATTTTAATTAATAAGGAGAGATTAATATGTTATCTGAGGCTCTTAAAAAACAAATCGAAAATGATATCAAAAACAATAAAGTCGTCATCTTCATGAAAGGCACTGCTGATCAACCTATGTGCGGCTTTTCTGGAAGATCTATCCAAATTCTTCAATCCTACAATGTTCCCATCAAAGATTACAATGTACTCGCCTCCGAAGAAATCCGCCAAGGCATCAAAGAAATGACTAACTGGCCTACCATCCCTCAAATATTCGTCAATGGAGAATTTATCGGCGGATGTGATATTGTCACTGAAATGCATGAAAACGGTGAGTTAGCTACCCTTCTAAAATCTTGATGGCATCTTGGTTCCGACGATCTGCTGTATCCTTATTCTTCTTAGGTCTACTCCTGTGTGGTCTAAGTATTTATAAAGACTATGGTGTGCATTGGGATGAATATAATAATCAAGAGTTTGGACATAAGTGGAAAGTCTATGTTCTAGATGTTGCACATACTGGCTCTATCACTCAAAGTTATCCAACCGTAGATGAAATGGATTTGAGGCATGGGCCATTTGTCGAACTATCCCTTAACTTTTTGAAGAATGCCCTCAAGATCAACTCGCTTAAGGAAATCATCCTCTTTCGCCACCTTTGTTGCTTCTTTATTTTTATCTTAGGCGTCTTTTTCTTTTACTTGTTATGCAACCGTTTCTTCAAAGACTGGAAAATTGCCCTTCTAGGCTGTGTATTTCTGGTTTTAAGCCCTCGCATTTTTGCACATAGTTTTTATGACACCTTTGATATTCCTTTCTTATCTTTTTATGTCATTAGTATTTACACTATGTTTCGTTTTCTCGATCAAAAAAACGTGCCCAATGCTATTTTTCATGCTTTGGCTTGCGCCATATTAATTGATACCAGACTTGCCGGCTTAATCATTCCTCTTTTAACATTGATCTTTTTTAAACCTAAAGATATTAAGCCATTTTTCTTGTATGGACTGTCTTTAATCTTCTTAGTTATCCTTGGATGGCCCTTATTGTGGCCTGACCCCTTAACAAACTTTCTAAAAGTATTTCTAGAAACGCACAACTCCAACTTCCCTTATTCCTGTCTTTTCTGGGGAAAATTCTATATGGGCTATGATTTACCCTGGTACAGCACATGGGTATGGATTTTCGTCACTACTCCTTTATTTTACAGTGTATTCTTTCTCATCGGCTGCGTGTTTATGATTAAAGATTTCAAAATTACAAAATTTGATATCCACCAACGAAATACAATTCTAATCTTCTTGTGTTTTCTAATCCCCTTACTATTAGCTAACGGAAAAACATATAATGGCTGGAGGCATCTTTATTTTATTTATCCTCCCTTCTTGATGATCACCTTAATCGGCCTCTTTTCCATATGGAAAGAAATTCGAACAAATTTAGACGGACAAATGCGAAACGTTCTTCAAACAATAGTTCTAGTCATCACTTCTATGAGTTTGGCTGGCATTCTATGGATGATGATCAAACTTCATCCTTATGAACACGTCTACTTCAATCGACTGGCAGGAAAAGACATGCATGAAGTCAAAGGCCGCTTTGAACTGGATTATTGGGGAGTTTCCTATAAGCAGGCATTGGAATACCTTCTTAAACATGATCCTCAAGAATTGATTTCTATTTCAGGGGGAGACAATTCCTGGCCCCTTATTACCAACAACTTAAATATCCTTGACCCTCAAGATAAAAAGAGATTTATACAAACAACCCCTGACAAAGCCCAATACATGATTACAAACTATCTGCAGCACCCAAATGACTATCCATTTCCTAAATACGCATCCCTTTCTATCGGAAATGCAGAGATTTTAACCATTTATAAGCTCAAATAACCTTTTGACAACCCTCACGATTTCACCTATCTTTAACGATATGAAAAAAGCACCTCAAGACAGCATTTTACGGACTCTTTTGAATCAGCGGATCCTTATCCTCGACGGAGCCATGGGCACCATGATTCAAAAGTATAAGCTCACCGAAGAACAATACCGGGGGATACGATTTAAGGATTGGAAGAGCGATATTAAGGGAAACAATGATCTTCTCTCCCTGACCCAGCCCCACATCATTGAAGAAATTCACAGCCAATACTTCCAAGCTGGCGCAGATATCATTGAAACTAACACCTTCAATTGTAATCGTATCAGTATGGCCGATTACAACATGGAAGAGCTGGTTTATGAGCTCAATGTGGCAGCTGCAAAGATCGCCAAAAAAGCTGCTGAAAAATTCAATAAAGCTAATCCTAATAAACCAAGATTTGTAGCTGGTGCCATTGGTCCTACGACCCGTACTGCGTCGTTATCTCCTGATGTTAATAATCCAGCTTTCCGAGCTGTAACCTTTGATCAATTGGTCGAAGCCTATAGCGAGCAAATCAAAGGTCTCATGGATGGCGGCGTTGATCTTCTTTTGATTGAAACCATCTTTGATACGCTAAACGCCAAAGCTGCGATTTATGCGGTTGAGCTATACAATGAAAAAGTTGGCTACAAGATTCCCTTGATGATTTCTGGAACAATCACGGATGCCAGCGGGCGTACATTATCAGGACAAACAACCGAAGCGTTCTGGATTTCCATGAGACACGCACGTCCTTTAAGCATCGGTCTTAACTGCGCCCTTGGCCCCAAGGATATGCGCCAATACATCGCAGAGCTTTCCCGAGTCGCCGATTGTTTTGTTAGCTGCTACTCAAATGCTGGACTTCCCAATGCCTTTGGAGAGTATGATCTAGGGGCTGATGATATGGCCACAATCGTCAAAGAATTCGCCCAAAGCGGACTCATTAATATTCTTGGCGGTTGTTGCGGAACAACACCGGACCATATCAAAGCCATGGCTCATATGGTTGATGGCCTTCCTCCACGGACTATTCCCCATATTAAACATTACAGTTCCTTCTCGGGACTTGAGCCATTTATCATTCATGAAAATACGAATTTTGTGAATGTTGGCGAGAGAACCAATGTCACTGGATCCAAGCAATTTGCCCGTCTCATTATTGGTGGAAAATTTGATGAAGCCCTTGCGGTTGCCCGCCAGCAAGTAGAAAATGGGGCTCAAATGATTGACGTGAACATGGATGAAGCCATGCTTAATTCTCAGGAGTCCATGACTAAATTTCTCAATCTAATTGCCTCCGAACCAGACATATCCAAAGTTCCCATCATGATCGATTCATCTAAATGGTCAGTCATTGAAGAAGGCCTTAAGTGTGTCCAAGGCAAAAGCGTTGTGAACTCAATTAGTCTTAAAGAAGGTGAAGCTCCTTTCAAAGAACAAGCCAAGAAAGTCCTTCGCTATGGAGCTGCTGCGGTTGTCATGGCATTTGATGAACAAGGTCAAGCAGATACCGTGGAGAAACGAGTGAGCATCTGTAAAAGAGCTTTCAAAATTCTGACTGAAGAAATCGGCTTTGATCCTCAAGATATTATCTTTGATCCAAACATCTTTGCGATTGCAACTGGGATTGAAGAACACAATAACTATGCGGTTGACTTCTTTGAAGCAACCAAGCAAATCAAAGCTGCCTGCCCGGGCTGTTTAATTTCTGGTGGCGTATCCAATGTTTCCTTTTCTTTTCGTGGTAATGATCCTGTGCGTGAAGCTATGCATGCCTCGTTCCTCTATCACGCCGTTCACGCTGGCATGGATATGGGAATTGTGAATGCTGGAATGATTGCGGTCTATTCTGAAATCCCAAAAGACTTCCTTGAGCTTATTGAAGATGTCATTCTAAATAGACGTCCTGATGCAACTGAACGCTTGGTTTCCTTTGCTGAAACTGTCAAAGCCACGGGTGAAAAGAAACAAGAGGATCTTGCTTGGAGATCGCTGCCTGTGGAAGAACGATTATCTCATGCTTTAGTCAAAGGAATTGTGGACTTTATCGACGTGGATACAGAAGAAGCACGTCAGAAATCCACCCGTCCTTTAGATGTTATTGAAGGCCCATTAATGAATGGGATGAATGTGGTTGGAGATTTATTCGGCTCAGGAAAAATGTTCTTGCCTCAAGTTGTCAAAAGTGCCCGTGTCATGAAGAAGTCCGTCGCCTACCTTCAACCTTTCATTGAAAAAGAAAAAGATCAGACTGCCAAAGCAGCCGGTGTGGTTGTCATGGCAACTGTTAAAGGTGATGTGCATGACATTGGAAAGAATATCGTAGGAGTCGTACTAGCCTGCAATGGCTTCAAAATCATTGATCTGGGCGTCATGGTTGCCTGTGACAAGATTCTTAAGACTGCTCAAGAAAACAAAGCGGACATGATTGGTCTTTCTGGACTTATTACCCCCTCTCTCGATGAAATGGTCAATGTCGCAAGTCAAATGCAAAAAGAGAATTTCTCTATACCTCTTTTGATTGGCGGAGCTACAACTTCCCCTGCTCATACAGCTGTTAAGATTGCGCCTGCTTATAATCGAAATATTGTCATCTACATTAAAGACGCCTCTCGCAGCGTTGGCGTATGCCGCACGCTCATGGATGATAAAACCAAGGATGATTTAAAGAAGCAAACATTGAAGGATTACGAAAATCTACGCCAAGAACATGCTTCCAGACAAGCTTCTAGGAACTTTGTAAGTATAGACAAAGCTCGGCAAAAAGCCTTTGTTACTGATTGGACCAAAGCAGAGATCACCAAGCCTTCTTTCCTTGGACTTAAGACATACAAAGACTTTGACCTTAATGAAATCCGTAAACGCATCGACTGGTCATTCTTCTTTATTGCCTGGGAGCTTAAAGGAAAATTCCCACAAATCTTAAAAGATCCCGTCTATGGTCAGCAGGCAACTCAAGTCTATAATGATGCCAATGCCCTTTTAGATGAAATCATTGCCAAGAAACTTCTAACTGCTCATGGAGTTGTTGGCTTCTTCCCTGCTAATTCTGTAGGAGATGATATTGAAATCTACACAGATGATACAAGAACCAAGGTCACAGATGTTTTCTATAACTTACGTCAACAAAATGTGATTAACGACAACCAACCTATGCTATCCCACGCAGATTACATTGCTCCTAAATCATCAGGAGTTAAAGACTACCTTGGCCTGTTTGCGGTCACAGCTGGAATTGGTTTGGATGAATTGGTCAAAAGATTTGAAGATGATCACGATGATTATAAAAGCATTCTGGCCAAAGCTGTGGCGGATCGCCTTGCTGAAGCTTTTGCGGAACTTATGCACCTTAAAGTCCGTCGTGAACTTTGGGGATTTGCCAAAGACGAACAATTAACGGATGAACAAATTAACTTGGGTCAATATAAAAGCATTCGCCCTGCTCCAGGCTATCCTGCCTGCCCTGATCACACAGAAAAAGCCACTCTCTTTAAAGTCTTAGATGCAACTAAGAATACCGGTATCAACTTAACGGAAAGCTTTGCTATGTATCCAACAGCTGCTGTCTGTGGTATTTACTTTGCCCACCCACAATCAAAGTACTTTTCTATTGGAAAAATAGAAAAAGACCAAGTCCAAGACTATGCCAAACGAAAAAACATGGACCTGCCGGAAGTTGAAAAATGGTTGGGACCTAATTTAGGGTATTAATCAAAATGAATCTCAAAATAATGATAGGAAATTATGATCTCCGCGTTGCTTGGGGCATTATCATTGCTTCGTTTTTGATCAAAGTATGCTACATATTTAATCTGACTCATTATTCCCAATCCTTATACGCCGATATGGGGACATACTGGAATAGTAGTTTTGAAAGATTGGCGGGCAATACCCACAGCATCACTCAATACGCAGTTTTTCCTACCTGCTATATCTTTATCTTAGCCGAATTCTTGCGTCTGATTAAATTGATTGGCTTAATTTCTCACGCCCTAAACATTGCTATTATTGTTAATATCCTTCTTTACGCTTTATCTGGTTATACTTTTTATCAAATTGCTTCTAAATTAATAAAAAGAAAATCAATCGCATTAACTGCTTTAATATTTTACTCAATATCCTATACAGCCACTTATTTAAACGCTTTGATTCTTCCTGAAAATTTAGCAATTCCCCTTTTAGTGATCATCACATCTATTCTTCTTTTAAAACCACTTAATCTGAAGAATATTCTCCTCATTGGGTTTAGTTTAGGCATTATTGGATGCACCAAGCCCGTTTTCTTATTTATAAGCTTCGCTTTTATTCTTTATGTTTATTTCGAGACTATAAAGAAAGGTTTTTTAAAATTTTTTATATTCTTACTTGCTCTAGCATTTGTTCCTATATGGGTAGTCTCTGAGAACTATAAAATATCTGATACCAAACTGGTAGGTCTAGGCGCCTATGGAGGCGCTAATTTCTTCGCTGGCTGGACTCAAGCAGGAAAAGTAGAAAGTAGTAGTGAGGACGGTTTTTGGTGGATGTGCGGCACCCCTTTCCTTGATGGATCTAACACAAAAACATTCTCAACCAACATACCATTCCGTAATCAAACTTATTATTATAATTTAGGGATTCAGACGATTTTAAAAGATCCCACTGTGCTTTACAGAAAATTAACGTGGTTTAAGAATTTATTCTTCGGAATCTTCATACCTGCCCACTCCACACAACCATGGGGCTATGATGATCTCATGATGATCACCCAAATCATTCTTTTAACAATGACCATATTTATCGGTTTCTGCATTTATTTTGCAAGAAAGAGTCATGATGAAAGAAAGATATTAAATTTCTTTATACTTTCAATTTTCTTTCTGATTCTAGGGCTTTACATTATGGGGTACCCTGAAAGAAGATATTTTTATAGTATGGAATTTATTATTATTCTTCTTTCTTTTGTATGCTTCGACTGGCTTTTATCTGCTAAAAATTTCTTTATCAAACTTCAGGCATCAAATTTCAATATACAGTTAACTAAAACTAAAAAATTTCTGCCATTTGTTTTTCTTTTTCTGATTGTAGCCTATATCTATCAGCCATCTTATTTAGATTATGCGAGACGAGACCATATCATCTTTATCAGCGAAAGAAATAACTATAAAAATGATACGGATTGGTTTAAGAATGCCATCAACTATAATCGGACAAGGCATAGCGCGCCTGGAGATTACTACCTGTTTAGGCCAGCTTTCCATGCTTTTCTTAGTACTTACGATATCTTTTTTAGAAAGAACCTACTTCTTAGCGGAATAACCAGCATTTGTCTTCATCTAGCTGTTGTTTTCTTGATCTTTTATATTCTCAAAACTCACTTTAATACCTTTATTGCACTGCCTATTTCTGGAATCTTTGCTAGTCAGTCTCTAGGCATAGAAATGGTTACTTGGAGGCATATCAGCTTTTATATGTTTAGCGTGATATTCTTACTGCTGTCCTTTTTAATGCTTAAATCACAAACAAGATTTAAATATCCTCTTTTTGGATTATTTCTATTTCTCGGAATGCTTTTTCATGAAATCATTCCTTGTTCCATTATAGTAATGTTGATCATCCTATCTGTTTTCCTCTACAGCTCGATTGTTTTATTACATAAAAAAATATTTATTCCCAAGAAATTTCTGATCACTTCTTTGATCTCTATTTTGCTGTTTTTGCTTTTTGATTGGCTGAGCTGGATGATAACCCATCCCCCATCCCTGCTTGGACCTGCTGATCATTTAACGATGAATTTAGGATTTGTTACGAGCTCACTTATAAATCTTATTCAATACCTTGGTCTTGGTATAAAAACATTCTTCTATCCATTCTTAATGAATTTAAGCTGGGATAAATCTACGAGTGACTGGGCTTATTTCTCATTAAAAATCTCATCTGATCATTTTCTAAAATACATTCCCTGGAGCATAGCCGCAGTCATACTCATCTTTTCTACAACCGTGATAACTCTACGAAGAATCTTAACGTCGAATCATTCAATTTCTGATCTTATCGCCCTATGGTCATGCTGTGCTTTAAGCGCATTAACACTCATGTATTCTTTCATGCGGTTGAGCCTCAGAGACACTGGTTACGGCAGTTTCTCAACTTACTATTATTGGTTTATTTCCTTATTCTATGTTTTTATAGTGTCCTATCTTCTTAACTTAATACTAAATAAAATATCTACGGAACATTATAAAAGAGTGCTGATTGTATTTATTTATATCATTTCATCCGTTTTTATACTTACCCAAGCCCCTAAGGCAAGAAATAGCATTCAAAAGAATTATGACCTTCCATGGGCAAAACAAATTACACAAGCAATAGTAACTGCAGATTTGTACTTTAAATTGAATCCTGATCAGTGTTTAGATCCTAGTGAAAAAAATCTTGGGGTTCCACCTCGTCATCTTCAATACTTTACCCTTCCTTATTATCTTCATAAGTATAATTGTGGTGTTGGTAAAGGCACTTCAATTGCTCATCTTGTCCGCACCAAGCAAGGCGTAACGGTGATCCAGCCTGGTCCATATCCTAATAAAGACCAATATAAACCTTTATGATCATCTGCCGCTTGGATAGGATTATTTGATTAATAAATGCCGGGAATGAATTTATAGGGAGTTTTTTGCTGATAGACTCTATATTCCGGATTTGATGCAGACATAAACTGATCTTCTCTCATAGAGCGAATATAATAGGTTGCTAGGAATATATTACACATGCCTAACCACTGCATCGGTGTAGAAAAACCATTAACGTACATCATAATAAACATAAAGGCTTCCAAAGTATAGGAAGGATGCCTGACTACACTATAAAAACCTGTTGTTCTCACTCCTTTATCCGTCATTACCCCAAACATTGTTCCCAAGTTCCAAATTGAAAGTGTATAAAGTATATTCAAAAAAGCTTCTGCTATTAGAGTTAAATCTGACAAAGGACCTTGGGTAAATATCGGTTCTAAACCAGTCAAAGATGGCGTCATTTGCCAAATGACTCCCCCTAATAAAGGAGAATAACAAACCGCATTAGTTGCCCATCCCATAAACGTAAAATCTAAGTTGCGAATACGCTTGCCCCAAAGATAACCAAAAACGGAATAACCATAACCTATTAAACATCCCACAATAGTAATGGACCACAACCAATATCGCAGGACAGTGAATACCTCACGGAAGCTTAAAGAATGCTCAGAAGTCCCTCCTGGGGGCCATATAATCTGCGAAGCAGCCCTCAAATTCCCCTGTAAGAACTCTAATAAGGTCCGACCAAAAGCATAAAAAATGATTAAATGAAGAGTCCAAAGCAATACATCACGCCAAACACCTTTAAACACTTTGGGATTTCTTTGTTTAAACTCAAGTAAATGCCAAAACCACCTAATAGGCGACATATTTTTCCAAATCAATAAACCAAGATATAAACCCCCTAACAATATATACAGTCCAATTTTATGTTTATATAAAGGAGAGCTTATTTCTGGCAGATGAATGGACCAATGAAACATAGAGTTACCCCAACGAACAATGATATTGGCTAAATATTCAAAACAGCGAGGAAAAAAGTTCACGATAAACCATATAAAGGGGATGCCGAACATAATTTGCATGAAGAAATGAAACCTTTGAATATAACCTGCCTTCCCTTTTGACCTTAACCAATTTCCCAATAAAAGCATGGGAGATTGATGACGAACAATAAAAAAATAACTGTATAAAACGATTGCAAGAATAAGAATCAATAATTCAAAAAGAAAAATAAATGGATTGGGTAAAATAACGACCTGAGTTGCAACCGTGTACTCACTGACTGATAAATTCTTAGCATTGTATCCCTCTTGGAGTTTAATCAAATTACTCCAAGATTCATCTTCTTGAAGATCTTGCAATTGGATACGTCCGACAACTTTTCGGTCTTTATAAAGACATAAAATATCTCCGGTATGAAATCCTAGCCGAGAACCTACAGATACTTTAATTCTAGGACCCTCTACCTCTAAAACACGCCCATGACGCCCCATAGGCCACTTATATTTCTCGGGACTATAAGAAGCTATGACTCGATTGCCATTTACAGATGAAATAGTTACATCTCCAATACTGAAATTTAACTCGGAAAAAAAACGGTAAATAGGAAAAGAGCTGCCTTCCTTAAGAAAGGAGCTATCTGTGACCGAAAAAGCCACGTGGGAAGAGTCAATCGTTTGATCTATGTTATAGTGTTTTTCAAATAAAAGATGCAGAGGGATTAAGAAGAGAATTGCTAAAACTAACCAAAGCGCTAATTCATAAAGAAAATGACAAAGATGATGAGGACTATAGGATGGATTAGACATTTACCATTTAAAGGCGACCCCAGTGCGTTGACATTGTTTGCAAATCTCCATGCTGGGACGTCCTTGAGTTTTCATGCGTTCTCGAGTTGACTGAGCTTCTTTACCATTCCAAATCGCTTTAACGTTAGATGCCTTAGTCTGAAAAGTAGTATACGGCTTAATATCGCTCCAGATTACCCCTTCACAGCACTGCAAAACCTCACCATTAAAATTGACCTGCATGGCCTTCCACAGCCAATCACAGGAGATAGGCAGCGTTGAAGTAGGAAGCGCAGTTTCCTTTCCTTCCAACCCGCCTCGAGGATTGCCCTGTCTAAAACTTAGCATTAAACCATTTTCTTTACAAAATTGTCGAATCAAAGGAATCTGATGTTGATTATATTGGTACGTAATCCAGTCAATCAGAATGACTGTATGTGCTTTTAGTTCCTTTTTTAAACGAGCTACCATTCGAATATTTGCTTTGAGCTTCTCTACTTCCCCGTAACGAATTTGGATACTATAGATATCCTGAGTGAATCCACCCAGCTGGATTTTAATAAAATCAATTCCTCCTCCCAGGATTCCTCTGGCATTTTCTTCAGTAAATAAAAGGCCATTTGTTGAAATCATAGTCATCACATTACGTTCTGTTGAGAATTTCACGAGCGAAGCCAGATCTTTATATAAAAGAGGCTCTCCATTAGTGTAAAGAACAGCTATTAACACATCTTCCTTGATCTGATCAATGATATCTTTGGCCATTTCAGTAGGCATTTTTCCCTTAGAAATGCTATCAATCACTGGTTTCTGGGGATTAATGTTATAGATCTTCCCCTTAGCATCTCGACAAAATAGACATCCCGCGTTGCACTCATTCCATAACTCTAAACTCAAAATAAATGGAGAAACTGCAGATTTATTAGTTTTAAAGATATAAGCCCAGGAACATAAAAATACATTCCATAATTTACGAAATGTGATTTTCCCATTAGACAAAGCAGTTAAAAACAGTCGGACTTTTAGAAAAAAATAATGATTATGTTTAGGTGTCTTAAGTTTGTTCATCTTTAAAACCGTAAGTTGAGCTGATAATGTAACGAGGTCGATTTTTGGTTTGTTCGTGAATAGAATGTACATATAAACCAATGGCCCCAAGACAAAAAAGCTGCACTGCCCCAATAAACAAAATAACGATCATCAATGCCGTCCATCCTGGAATTGCTTTGCCCTGAATTTTCTGGGATAACGCATAACCCATCAATATAACATCAATAAATACCGTCAGTATTCCACAATAGGAAGCAATCTCAAGCGGAACAGAAGAGAAATTAATCAGAGCTGAATTTAAAAAATTAGAAACAACTTTCTTGCTTAGAACAAAAAACTTGCTCTTTCCTGCAAAACGAGGCTGACGCTCATAAGGAACAAAAACCTGTTTAAATCCTGCATAAGCAATCAATCCTCGAATAAAAGGCCTAGATTCATTCATAGTCAAAAGATGGTTAACCATCCTTCTTGACAAAAGTTTAAAATCACCTGCTTCTTGAGGAATTTCAACGGAGGAATAACGATTTAGAATATAGTAACCAACTCGGGTTATGAGTAATTTTAAAGAAGATTCTCCATATCTTTTCTTACGGAGAGTATGCACCACATCAACTTTGTGATCTTCCTGGAATTTCACGAGCATTTGAGGGATCAGTTCCGGAGGGTCTTGTAAATCACAATCCATATAAATAACAGCATCACCCTTTGCCTTGGCTAAACCTGCCATGACACAAACTGAAACTCCAAAGGCACGTGACATTGAAATAATTTTTATGTCATGATTATTTTCATCGAGCTTAAGAAGTATGGCTGCACTTTGATCTGTAGAACAATCATCGACAAATAAAAGCTCCCAACCAGAAATTCTTCCGGCAGAACGAAGGTCAACGAGTACTTTTCTTAGACGTTCAACAAATGATTCAAGAACATCGGATTCATTGCGAAAAGAAAATACTAAAGATAGAAATACAACTTTATGAGAGGAAATTTCCATGGAAAAAAAGAATCACAAACACTTACCTACAATGTCCAAGAATACAAGAATAACCCGCACAACAAGGCTTAACAAGAGAGCAAAGAGGAGGATTCGTGCAAGAGCCAGTCCCTGTAGCAGTTCCAGTAGCAGTTCCCGCCCCACCTCCAGAAGCACATGGAGCACACAACGATGCAACACAACAATAAAGAAGATTATCCGAACAATCTCCATCATCAATACATGCTATGTTTTGAGCTGAAGAATGTGCGGAGCCCGTTGATGAACCTGTTGAACTTCCAGTGGATGACCCGGTCGAGCTTCCGGTAGATGAACCTGTTGAACTACCTGTAGATGAACCTGTCGCACTTCCTGTCGATGAGCCTGTTGAGCTTCCGGTGGATGAACCTGTCGAACTTCCTGTCGATGAACCTGTTGAGCTTCCTGTAGATGAGCCTGTTGAGCTTCCGGTGGATGAACCGGTTGAACTTCCGGTGGATGAACCTGTCGAACTTCCCGTGGATGAACCGGTTGAACTTCCGGTAGATGAACCTGTCGAACTACCCGTGGATGAACCGGTTGAACTTCCTGTTGAAGAACCCGTTGCACTTCCTGTTGAAGAACCCGTTGAGCTTCCTGTAGAGGATCCAGTACCACTTCCATTTCCAGAATTGTTGCCCTGAGCATCACATGCATGAAAGTTAGCTTGATGAGCGACCTTAGAAATAGGATCTATACATTCATTGGGATAGCAATTACTCTTAAATGTTCCATCACAATCATAACCGCACTTACCTGTAAGGTGATTTATATCGTTGTTAGGTGTGCAACCCGGATGGATACCACAATAAACTAAATACCCACTTCCCATTCGTACGGAACTCTTACCATCTGGAGGAAGGATAGTATCTGTGCTACTTGCTATTGCATATGGATTCCCGTTAGTCCCTTTCTTAATATCATAAATAACAATCTTCCCGGTATTAGAATCCAAACCTGTTACTCTAAATCCACTGTCATTAGCAGCACAAGGATAGTCGGGGTCGTCAGCAAAGCTTTGTGAAGAAAAAATTAAAAGAAAAAAAAGTACGAGGCTGGTATTTTGAATGATTTTAATAAATTGATTGTTTGGCATGGTCAACATATTCATTCTCCTAGAATGGAGGTGTATCTAAACATCCTGTGAATGACCCTACGGCCCACATAGCATTAGCTGGAGGTGATACCGGAGCTACCTTATAACAAGGATAAATTAATTTGTTTGTTACAGTCAAGTTTTCATAATACCCATTAGGTGCAGGATAGTAGGTTGTCATATTGATGGTGCCTGCGTAAACCTTGATGGCCCAAGCAGCTAGGATAACTGCTCCTGCAATGACTATTAACTTATTTGACTTCATGACATCTCCTTTAAAGACCTGCTTACTTCTCTACTTAAAATATACACTATAATTCTTATATGTCAACACAGCCTAAAACTAAATATTTTCTCAACCCTATGAGTGAAAAGGCTTTATAAACTTAAAAGAAACGCCCCCGGGCCGAATCGAACGGCCAGCCTAGACGTTAGGAGTGTCTCGCTCTATCCAAGATTGAGCTACAGGGGCAAATGATAAAAAGGTGTCTGACACCTTTTTTACTTTTTTCTATATGGTGCCAAAGACTTCAGGTATTCAACTGGTGGATTATAGCCTAAAAGCTGGGCTTCTTCCAGATAATGAATAGCGCCGGCAAAGTCTCTAGATTTAAAAGAAAGTATCGATAAATTTACAAATGCGCTTTGATGGTTTTTGTTGATGCCAACTGTTTTCAAATAAGAAGCCATAGCCTCTGCGTCTTGTCCTAGCTGAGCATATACATTTCCCATATTGTAGTAAGCTTCTGCCTGCTGAGAATCTTTTTCTAAAGATTTTTCGTAATAATTTAAAGCTTCTTTCAACTCTCCTGCCGACTCAGATAGGTACCCCAAATAAAAATAAGGTTTGGCATCCCTAGGGTCTAAATTTATTGCTTTTTGATAAAACATTCTTGAGCGATCAAGATCAGAAAGCGCATTGTAAATAATCCCAAGGTTTAAATAACCTTGAGCATGCTTTGGATAAAAGTGCAGCAATTGTTGGTAAACCATAAGAGCACTCTTTAAATCCCCCATTTGTTGGTAACGATTGCCCAGATTTAATAATGCCTTCTCATAACGAGGATTTAACTCCAAAGACTTCTTATAAAAACGAATCGCTTCTTCAAAACCACCAACCTGCTCATACAAGAAACCCAAATTTAAATAGTCTGCCGCTGTGTATTTCTTTCTTTTCGATATCTCTTCAAAATTTGAAAGAACTTCTTCTCTTTGCTCCTGATACAGTTTTTCTTGAGGATTCTTTTCAATACCATCGGAATAGGCTTTAATAATACGCGAATAAATCTCTTCATCTTCAGGATTGAATTTTAAAAGACGATTAAAATGATCTATCGCACTTCGAGGGTTATTCATCTTTTGAGATAGCACTCCCAAACTAAAAAGAACATCTTTCGCCTTTGGATCTATCTCCAAAGCTTTGTTATATATCAACAGCGCTTCATTATTCTTTTCAATGTCCTCATAAACCTTTCCCAAATGAAGATAGGAATCCATATAAGTACCATCTTTGCCAATAGCTTGTTTATAAAGGTCAATGACTTCCTCCATCTTCCTAAACTTCGACTTATCAATCGAGATCTTATTCTCAGCAGCTCCTTGCGAAACCAATTCCACATATGCACGATAATCATTTTGCGACTGTTGGTATTCTGGAGTTTTCTCAATAGCTTCAGCCAAATAATTAAAAATAACTGGCCGGGGATTAAGTTTTAGCTGATGTTTCCACAAACTTACAGTATCTAACCAAACAAAACACTGGTAATAGGTTAAAATGGACAAGCCCATCAAGAGCGTAGCTAAAGCAGCCATAAAGATCTGACCCAAGATTGCTTCCTGAGTCTTTAAAAACCGATACAAACGCCCTATCCAAAAAGCAGTGAATAAAGATACCATCACTAATGGTAAATAGAACAAATGATCTCTAAATAAGAAAGGTGGTGAAAGAAATATTGCTTTATTGTTAATGATTGCAAAAACAAATGCAATCAGAAGAAATGGCCAGTATTTTATAAGATTGATTTGTTTTTTCTTTATCCAATCCATACAAATAATTGCCAATGGCAGACTAATCGCATGAGCTGAAGAAAGCATACTTAACAAGGCAAAAACTAAGCTTAATCTGAAGTTATCATTACGGTAATAAAGGATGGATAATAAATAAAACAAAACATACAGAAGCTCTTTTCTTTGCGATAGCCATCCTACCACCTCGACTTGTAAAGGATTTAACGCAAAAATTAAAGCTCCTCCAAATGCTTCAAAAAGACTCAGCTCAAAACTTATGGCCAATAAAAAAACTAAAATCACCACAGCGATATGCAGCAAAACATTGTCCAAATGAAACAGTAATGGGTTGAACCCCGCAATAAGACGCTCCAAAGAATAAGATAAAATGGGTATGGGAATATATTGATGATCGAATGAACGAGTTAGTATCGCCTTAATGTGCGCTCCATCAAAATTCTGCACATTGACATTCTTAGTAATTAAAAGATCATCTTTATAGGAAAGAAAATGCGCTTTTAGAAGAGGACTGTAGCTTAAGAAAGTACACACAATTAATAATAAAATTAAGAGTGTTCTCCTTGAGGAAAATAACCGCGAGAATAAAGACATGGATTAGTATTGAATGATTGAATAAATCGGCAAATCGACAAGACGCTCTTTACCTTTAAGAAATTGCAATTCAACGACAAAGGCAACGCCCACAATCTTGGCTTTTTGAGCTTTAATTAAATCAACGACGGCTTTAACAGTCCCTCCGGTTGCCAAAAGATCATCAACGATAAGAACACGTGAATGAACTTTAAGAGCATCCTCATGGATCTCTAAAGTATCTGATCCGTACTCGAGCTGGTAAGTAACGCTTTTAGTTTTATAAGGTAATTTTCCTTTTTTTCTAACAGGAATAAAACCTGCTCCAAGCTTGTAAGCCAAGGCAGACCCAAAAATAAATCCACGAGCTTCCACCCCAACGACATATTCAACACGTTCGCCCTTAAACTTCTTAGCTAACGTATCGATGGATTGCTTAAACGCATCTTTATTTTTAAGTAGTGTTGATATATCTTTAAAAACGATTCCCTCTTGCGGAAAATTAGGGATATCTCGGATATGTTTCTTCAGATCAAGAGTTTTCATAACTTATTAAACTTTTGCCATGGATTGGGCGCGGACTAATTTTGCAGATAACATTTCTTTAAAAGGCAGTTTTGCTTTGCCATGACTAATTAAATACAAAGCTTCAAGGCCTAAGCGTCCCATCTCAACTAAAGGCTGTGTAACTGTAGCTAGAGGAACAGAACTTGTGGCCCTCAAAGGATTATCATCAAATCCACACAGAGACAGATCATTAGGGATACGGATTTTTTTGGTTTTTGCAACATCCACGACTTCCAAAGCCATAACATCAGAGGCCGCAAAAATAGCTGTCGGACGATTCTTTAACTTCATCAAATCAATCGCAGCCTGACGGGCTGGGGTTCTTAAAAATCCACCAATCTTAACAAAGCTTTTATCTACTGCAATGTGATGCTTCTTAAGCGCATCGTAATATCCAGCTAAACGAGACTCTCCTGCTTGAGTAGATAGGTCTCCTGCAATGGTGGCAATTCTCTCATGTCCAAGATTAATAAACTCTTCAGTAACCTTAAAAGCAGCCTCATAGTTATTCACATGAATACAATTGATAGGTTCATCAATTTTGTTATTTAACACCAATGAAGGCATGCCTCGCATGATGGCCTTTTTAACTATCTCAAGATCATTATCAATGTCAGCAAAAAGGATCCCATCAACATTTTTACGATCGAGAAGAGTTGGATCTAACCAAGATTTATGATCGGACCTGTCTGTAATGTGGACTAAGAAGTCTACATTCAAACGACTTGCTGCTAAATTAACGCCTTTGGTGATTTCGCCAGTATAATAGGAATGAAAAATGTCTTCAAAACGAGGTAGAATCAAAACAAAAATATGCTTACGTTTGACAGCCATAGGTACTTATTGATCCTCTTTCTCTTTTAAAATTTTCTTTAATTTTTGTATGGTGAGATCTTCGATTTGACGTACTCTTTCGCGGGATAGATTAAGCTTACGAGCAATTTTAGCTAAGGTATAGTTTTCTCCATCCGTTAACCCATAACGCATTTCAATAATCGTACGTTCTCTAGGCTCAAGGTCATTTAATAAAGCGCGCGCGCGTTCTTGATTAAAAAACATTTCTAATTGCTCATCAGGGGCAATTAAGCTTTCATCTTCCACAATATCTTTGAATTGACCTTCGCTATCATTTCCAATTGGAGCATCAAGGCTCGACATTTTAGCGATAGCTCCATCAAGTTCTTTCACTCGATCGATCGTAACCTTCATTTTCTTGGCAATTTCAGCAACTGTTGGTTTACGATGCATTTGCTGATGAAGTTTTTCATAGACTTTACGATACTTTAGGATTTCTTCGTTCAAATAGACAGGAACACGGATCATCTTTCCTTGATCAATGATCGCACGAGAAATAGCTTGCTTAATCCACCAAGCCGCATATGTAGAGAAACGAAATCCACGCTCAGGATCGAATTTATCGACCCCTCTCATAAGACCTATATTACCTTCTTCAATTAAATCACTGAGTGCAATTCCAAGATTGATATAGCGCTTGGCTATCGAAATGACCAGACGCAGATTAGAGCGGATCATTTTTTCGCGAGCAGCTTTATCCCCTTTTAAATAACGGCGGGCTAAATCAACTTCTTCTTCAGGTTTAAGAAGAGGTATATTCTTGATGTCTTTGAGATATGCTTTAACTGGATCCATGTAGGGCTTGATTATGCCATGCTCAAAGAGCATGCGCAACCTTAAATTATTATTTTGTAGGGGCAGGTTCTAAACCTGCCCCTTATAAGGGTGGGTTTGGAACCCACCCCTACGATAATTATTTTCGTTTTGCTGTCTTTTTGCCGGCAGAAGCTTTCTTTTCAGCTAATGCGCCTTGAGCTGCTGCTAAACGAGCAATAGGAACACGATAAGGTGAGCAAGAAACATAATTCATTCCAGCTCTGTGGCAGAACTTAACGCTTTCTGCTTCTCCACCATGTTCACCACAAATACCAACTTTTAAGTCTTTCTTCACAGAACGACCACGTTCAATACCCCATTTGACTAAAAGACCAACACCCTCTTGGTCAAGAGATTGGAAAGGATCATCTCTAAAGATTCCTTTACCACCTTCTTTTTCATTAGCAACATATGTAGGTAAGAAACGACCAGCGTCGTCACGAGATAGACCTAATGTCATCTGCGTTAAATCGTTAGTTCCGAAACTAAAGAACTCAGCCACTTCAGCGATTTGATCTGCAAGTAATGCTGCTCTTGGAATTTCAATCATTGTTCCAACGAGATAAGGCAATGTGACTTTAGCTTGTTTGATTAAATGATCGGCAGTTTTACGAGTCTCTTGTTCCAGAATCTTAAACTCTTTCTTATCCATAGTTAAAGGAATCATAATTTCAGGCAAAACTTTGACTCCCTCTTTGCGACACTTGATCGCAGCAGCAATGATTGCCGTGACTTGCATTTCAAGAATCTCAGGATAAGTAATACATAAACGGCAACCTCTGTGGCCCAACATAGGGTTGGATTCATGAAGTTGTTCGCAGCGATGTTTGATTTTATCAGTTGATAAGCCGGTAATTTTGCTTAATTTTTCAATACCAGCGTGATCTTTTGGTGTGAATTCGTGCAATGGCGGATCGATCAAACGGATGGTTACAGGAAATCCGTTCATTGCTTTAAAAATTCCATAGAAGTCATTGGTTTGGAAAGGTAGCAATTTCGCCAATGCTGTTTTACGTGTTTCCAATGTTTCAGCAACGATCATTTCTTGGATAGCTAAACGACGTTCTTCTGTATCAAAGAACATATGTTCTGTACGGCAAAGCCCAATACCTTCAGCACCCATTTTGATAGCATTTTCAGCATCATATGGTGTGTCTGCATTGGTACGCACTTTGATTGTACGCATGGTATCAGCCCATTTAAGGATTGTGTAATATGCTTCTGGAAGGCTAGGATCTTTAAGCGGCAAATCACCAGAATAAATTTCACCAGCAGAACCATCAAGGGTAATAAATTCACCTTGCTTGATTGTCTTACCATTAACAGTCATAGATTTTGTTTCATAATTGATATTTAACGCTTCACATCCAACGATACAGCATTTACCCCAACCGCGAGCAACGACTGCTGCGTGTGAAGTCTTACCGCCGGTGGCTGTTAAGATACCTTTAGCAGCATGCATACCGCCTACGTCTTCAGGAGATGTTTCCTTACGGACTAAAATGACCTTCTCTCCCTTAGCTCCCAATTTTTCAGCTTCGGCAGCGGTAAAGACAACCTTACCTGCAGCAGAACCAGGAACAGCATTGATACCACCACCTAAGCGAATCTTCTTTAATTGATCCACTGAGGTTTTAGTTGTATCGATGACAGGATAGAATAAACGTTCGATATCATCAGATGAGATACGATTGACTGCTTGTTCTTTAGTAATAACTGGCTTAATGGCCAATTCAGCGAATTTCTTAGGTAAATAACCCTTCTTAACCAAGTCATTAGCTTGAGCTTTAGTTAATAAAGGTTTTGTGGCGTGATCCAAAGCGATTTGGAAAGCACCAGCTGGAGATCTCTTACCTGTACGGCATTGAAGCATATATAACTTTTCATCTTCAACGGTAAATTCAAGATCTTGCATTTCCTTATAATAGGATTCAAGGATGGCACGAACAGCACATAATTGATCATATGCCTTTGGCATGGTGTCTTGAAGTGTTTGTAATTTAAGGGGGGTACGGATACCAGCTACAACGTCTTCCCCTTGGGCATTGATTAAATAATCACCGTAGAAGATGTTTTCGCCTGTGTTTGGATCGCGGGTAAAGCAAACGCCTGTTCCAGAGTTGTCACCCTTGTTACCATAAACCATCTGAACAACGTTGACAGCAGTACCTTTAAGATCGGTAATCTTTTCAACACGACGATAGGTTTGTGCTTTTTCAGCTTCCCAGCTTGAGAAAACAGCCATGATAGCACCCCATAATTGCTTATAAGGATCTTGTGGGAAATCTTCGCCCTTGTTCATTTTATAAAAAGCTTTAAATTGATCACATAATTCCTTAAGTTTTTCAGCAGGAATTTCTGGATCATTCTTAACACCAATTTCATGCTTCATTTCATGAAGCATATCTTCCATTGGTTGCTTGGATAATCCCATAGCTGTGGAAGAAAACATTTGGATAAAACGTCTGTATGAATCATACGCAAATCTGGGGTTTCCAGTTTTCTTCGCTAAACCTTCAACGCTTTTATCATTTAACCCTAAGTTCAAAATTGTCTCTAACATACCAGGCATGGAACGAGCTGCACCAGATCTGACAGACACAAGCAATGGATCATTGTTATCGCCTAATTTCTTACCCGTGACTTTTTCAAGTTTAGTAACAGCTTCACGAACTTCTTTTTCTAAACCAGCAGGAAGTTTCTTGCCTAATTTATAATACTCTTCGCAAGTTTGAATAGAGACGGTAAAACCAGCAGGAACTGGGATGCCTATGGTGGTCATTTCCATAAGACCAATACCCTTTCCTCCTAATACATTCTTTGTTAGATCTTCGCCTTTGGCTTCTGCTTTACCAGCGCCGTAGGAAAACACATGCTTTTTAGCCATCTTAAACTCTCCTTATTTTGTATTTGTACGGGCGGGGTCACCCCGCCCCTACGTTAAACCAGATTCTTTAAAATATACTCACGTAGGCCAGCTACAGGAATGCGTTCTTGTTTCATGGTATCTCTGTGACGAACTGTGACTTGATTATCTTCTAACGATTGGACGTCCACGGTCACGCAGAAAAATGTTCCTACTTCATCTTGACGGCGGTAAAGTTTCCCTATCGCAGCGGAGTCATCGTACACACAAACAATATCTTTTTGAAGTTCATTTTTTAATTTTTTTGCTAAAGCGACAATTCCTTCGTTCTTTTTCAAGAGTGGAAGAACAGCAACTTTGATTGGACAAAGTTTTGGATGAAATTTCATAACCACACGGGTGGCTTCATTAACAACTTCTTCATGATACGCATCAACTAAGAATGCCAAAGTTCCTCTGTCACATCCACCAGAAGGCTCAATAACATAAGGATAAAACTCTTCGTTGGTCACAGGATCTTTGTATTGCAAATTAGCTCCTGAAAATTGAGCATGCTGTTTCAAATCATAATCGCCACGATTAGCAATTCCCTCAAGTTCAGACCAGCCAAAGGGGAACTTGTACTCTACGTCGGTACATCCAGCAGCATAATGAGCCAATTCATCCTTACCATGTTCTCTTAATTGTAAATTCTCTTTCTTGATACCTAAATCTGAATACCATTGGAATCGAGCTTGAATCCATTCTTGATACTTCCCTGCAGCTTGTTCTGGACGACAGAAGTATTCAATTTCCATTTGTTCAAATTCACGGGTACGAAATGTAAAGTTTCCTGGAGTGATTTCATTACGAAATGATTTACCGATTTGAGCAATACCAAAAGGCAATTTACGATGAGTTGCATCCACTACGTTTGGAAAATTCACAAAGATGCCTTGCGCTGTTTCAGGACGCAAGTAAGTGACCGAAGAAGAGTCTTCCATGGCACCTAAAGACGTTTTAAGCATTAAATTGAACGCACGAGGATCTGAAAAAGTATTGTTACCGCACTGAGGACACTTATTATTCTTGATATGATCTGGACGAAGGCGTTTGTTACATTTTTTACATTCAACAAGTTGGTCCACGAAATTAGCTACGTGACCGGAGGCCTCCCATGTTTTTGGATGCATGAGGATAGAGCAATCTAACCCAACCACATCTTCACGGAAATGAACAACAGCCTGCCACCAGGCATTTTTGACATTGCGTTTAAGCTCAGCACCCAAAGGACCATAGTCCCAGGCCCCACCTAAACCACCATATATTTCGGAAGATTGGAAAATAAAGCCGCGTCTTTTGCAGAGGGCCACTACCTTTTCCATTAAATCGGGATTGCTCATGTACAACGTTCTTTCTATTGATTGTCAAACAGAAGGCGGTATTTTAGCAAAAGAAAAACAAAAAGCAATACTTGATTAAAATTCGACACATTCAATTTTGCGATACAAAATCCGGCAGCGGTATGGGGGTTATGGTGAGGATATATGGAACTAGGCCGGTTAAATGGGTTAATTCTGCAGGAAGTTGTACATCTCCTACCTGAGGCATTTGACCCTGTTCTTTGATCTCTGTTTTCAATAAATCTGGGTTTAGATCAATACCTCCCAAGTCTTTATTCTTGGAAACCTGCGCCTGATCTGGCGTTGAGCTACCCACATTCAGCTCTAGGGCCGTAATGATTCTTTCTAATCTCTCTTTTCGCAATTGCAATTGTTTCAATGCCTTGTTATCTAGTTTGGCTTGCGACCCTGCCTCAGACATGTCTTGTTCTATGCGCTCGATGTTTTCTATTACCTCTAACCTCTGCCCTTCGTAAGCAATCAACTTCTCTAATCTTTCTTTCTCAACTTGGAGTTGATGGGGTTGCTTTTGTAATGCTTCATTTTCAATTGCGTTAACTTTTTGCACTGGCTTAAATATTGTCCAAAGCTTGCTCTTCTGTCCGCTCAAATATACTGTACGAATTCGACCATCGGCTTGTTCATATGCAGAAGAAATCCAATCATCATGTTCAAGCCTTTCAATAATGGTGTAGTTTCCCTCCGCTTGTGCTTCCCAAATATAGGCAATAGTATCGCTTACCGTTATTATTCGACCATCCGAAAGTTCTTTTGCTGATCCTACCCTTTCAGGATGTTCTAATGGTTTGGTAGCCTCCACCCATTGGACACCTACCTTTTTCCAAATTCTGGCCGTTTGATCTCTGCCTGCTGTCAAAATTCTTCCATCTGATAATGCTACTGCATATTTGATTAATTTGGTCGATTCTTGTTTGATGTCCGTAGGGGCATGATTTATCATGCCCTTTAATTGGGTTTGATGAATCAAACCCCTACGGTTAGGGTTTTCATCTCCCGCATCCATCACAAAATCAAACTCAAAAGGCCGATTCGCATGCACCTTAAGGCCCTTCAACATAGGCACATTGCTGGCCATCGCAACCTCGTAGGTTCGTAAGGGCAGGTTCCCCTGGGCCTGGGCTGGGATTGGGCCTAGACCGGTTATCAAAAAGCTCACCAATGTTAAAATTGAGAATGGTTTTTTCATGATTTATGGTTTTGCACGAAATCAGGTAACGGCATTGGAGTAATCTTGATAATAAAAGGAACCAGACCAGTTAAATTGCTTAATCCTTCAGGAAGTTGTGCATCCCCTACCTGAGGCATTTGGCCCTCGGTTTTGATGTCTGTTTTTAATAAATCTGGATTAAGGTCGATACCTCCTAAGTCTCTTGAGGATTGAGCGGAATCTGTAGGATGTTTTTCAAGTTGTGCTTCAAGGGCCTTAATAAGTTTCTCTAATCTATTTTTTCGTAACTGTAATTGATCAATCTTAAATTGCTGTGGCAAATCTACTAGATCTTGTCCTAAAACCCCAACATCATCACCCAAAATGAGATAACGCGAATCTTTGCCCTGGTGATAGGCCAATATATGTTTGATCATCTGACCGCTATAGGAATCTGTTAAATTCTTAATGAGATCATCACCTAAAGGCTTTTGTCCTTTCTTAAAAGCAAACGCACGCGTGCTGCCCTTATCATCATGTAAGCTCAAATAAAATGGCGGATCTGACTCCGCAAAATTCAAAACAGAATAAACAGGATAAACTGAATTGATTTTCTGTATTTCATTGGTCAAGGAATCATTATTTAGCTCAGATCCATCTGCTTTATAACTAAACACGCTACCCTTTCCAATACTCATGAATACTTGTTCTCCATTGTTTTCTCTGATGATCACATCATAAATATGATTAGACTTATGTTTGTTGGAGATAGCCAGAGCTAATGGGACTTCATAAATTCTTCTACCGCCCTCCGTATAAACCGCCACAAAACCCCTCTCTCCCGCAAATAAAAACCTTCTTTGTCCCTCAATTTGATACTCTAAGACTGTATAAATATCAAATGGCGTAGGAAGTTCTCTTATGGCTTTAGCCATAGGGTGGTCCACTTCTCTGCCGTCTTTCCCAAACACATAAACTTGTCTCATTTGACCTACAGCCATAAACGATTCTTCCCCTCTCGAACTAAAGAATGGAAGCACTTTGAATATGGTTAAATCTCCGAATTTACTTTTGATGGCTTGGACTAAAGGATCATTAGGGACTCTTGTTCCATCTTCCTCAAACGTAGACATCTTCTGACCGGGCGAATATCCCTTAGTTACAATGCGGACACGACCGTCTCTCTTATAGGAAAAAGAATAATGAATTCCATTTATTCCATGGAAAAATTTGATGGCTTTAGCTAACTTGGAAGCATTGTCTGTTGGAGGTAAAGCATGGATGGGTCTATAGCTTGGCTTGTGGTCAGCGACTAATCCGGCCACATGCCATGATGTGACATGACCTCTTTCATCCACAACCTCTAAATGAGTTCCATCCGCAGATATAGATACAGAAATAAAATTATTCGCAGAATGCTTTGATCCTATCTCTGTTCTTTCTTCCCATACACCCTGATCATTCTTAGTCCATATCCAAATCTTACCCTGACTGCCCACTATGACAAAATAACTACCATCTGGTGAAACAGCCACATCATTTCGTCCCCCTGGGGTTAAGCGAACATTCTGCTGAGTTCCTTTGCTATCCCAAATACTAACCTCACGATTACCCATAGCCACAAAACTTCCATCAGGAAAAACATCCAATGCTTTATAGCCACTGTAGTAATAAGATTGATTCTTGCCCCATTCCCCATCCTTATTCTTCCAAACATTGATCGAATGCCTCTCAAGAGTTAAAAAAGATTGACCATCCGCAGAAATCACAAGATCTAATGTGCAATCCTCATGGCCTATCAAGGCTTCTTTGCTTGCTATAACAGAGGGCTCCCATTGATTACGTTCGTTCTTTTTCCATATTTGAATAAACTCATCTGAGGTAGGAGGAACACCATTATTGCCTGATTCAGGCCTGGTATGTAAAGTCAAAAAATAGTCCCCTTGAGGAGATATGACAATCTTTTGTAAAAGCCCCACCTCACCCCTTGGATCAAAAGAACGCCTGTTTCCCCATGCCCAACCTCTTTGACCATCGGCATTATAAATTGTAATGCTTCCGTTCGGATCACTTACATCTTGATTGACCATGAAGCTCCCATCTCGAGCAATGGCCTTTATTCTGGAATCTACCTGGGATTTTTCTTGAGGCGAGATCTCATGAAGTGGCAATAACCTTAGAATTTGATTCTTTGCTTCCATTGATTTTAAAGCATCCTCGCGCTCTTGAGAAATACGGGCCAACTCATCTTCATGGGCAATAATTCTTTCAAGCCATTTTTTCCTTTTTTCTAATACAACAAGGCTGCTTTGCCCTACTCGAGGTCCTCCCACGTCCCAAATTCTCTCTCGTCCCTTGCCATCTACCGTTACAAAGTAAGTCCCATCAGGAGATATGGCAACGGCTGCTGCGACATCTTCAACCCCTGGATCTGCAACAGTCCCTAAAAATCTTCCTTCCCCCCATTGACCAGCAGCATTTTTTGTTGATATAAACACCTCTCCTTGAGATCCTACGATGACACAATAATTGCCATCTGGAGAAATAGCCACATCCTGGAGGTCCATAAAACGATCTTTGACAATCTGGCCAGAGGATACCCATTCATCATTTGACCTTTTGTTTTCCCAGACGTGGATAAGACCAGACATCTTATCTGTGACCACAAAACTCTTTCCATCAGGAGCTATAGCGACAGATAGTGAATTGTTTAAAGCTGCAGATATCTGCTGCTTCCATTGAGGTTCACCTTTAGCATTATAAACTTGCACAGCACTGTTGTTATGGACGACCACAAAAAAACTGCTGTCAGGAGCAATGGCTACATCCGTTATTTTATATGAATAAGAACCTACAGAAGTCTCTTGCTTCCACTCATTATTTTTCTGAGATTTTCTCCAAATTTGTACTTTCCCAGATTCAGTTGTTACAACAAAATAACTTCCATCTGGAGCGATTGCTACGTCAGTCAATTCCCAAGGAGAGTCGTTTAATAGTCTGCGACCTGGCACCCATTTATTCTGACTATTTTTATTCCAAAGCGTAAGAATGCCTATTGCAGTTCCATCTCCAACATCCTTATAACTCGTGGTAAGAAAATACGTACCATCTGGAGATAAAGCAACGGCTGTTATGTCTTCACGATCACTTGTGTTAATGGGCTCTTCCTGTGTGGACCATGTCCCATCAGCTTCTTTACTGGAAATTCTGACCTTCCCAGCCTGCGTTACAGAGACATAAAACTTTCCATCAGAGGCCACAGCAACAGCCGCTGTAAAACCATCTCCCTTAGAGTTTAATTCGTGAAATTTGATCTGTTCCGGGACTAATAATTTCTTAGCTATTTCCCAAATCCTAGCGGCTCCATCATCACTTGATAACACAATATAACGGCCGTCGGGACTATAGGCGGCGGTAGACACCCCATATGGAAATCCTGTTAAAGGCTTTCCTATTTGCTGTCTTGTTTGCACATCCCAAAACCTAACAGATCCATCATCACCTGCTGTCACAATATAACGACTATCTGGACTAAATACTACGCTCACCACTTCCTTATCAAGTCCTTTTAAAGGCTCACCTATTGGCTGTCTTGTTTGGGCATCCCAAATTCTGACCGGGCCATCAAAACTTACTGTCACAATATAACGTCCATCAGGACTATAGACTGCTGAGCTGAACACTGAATCATCATGTTCTATTAAAGGCTCACCTATTTGCTGTCTTGTTTGCGCATCCCAAATCCTAACTGTGCCATCACGACTTGCTGTCATAATATAACGGCCGTCGGGACTATAGGTCGCGGTATAGACCCCATTTGAATGTCCTTTTAAAGGCTTTCCTATTTGCTGACCTGTTTGTGCATCCCAAATCCGAACAATGCTATCATGACTTGCTGTCACGATATAACGACCGTTTGGACTATAGGCCGCCGAAGTCAGATAATCCTCATGTCCTGTTAAAGTCTCTATTGGCTGTCTTGTTTGCGCATCCCAAATTGTAGCGGTCCTATCATCACTCGCAGTCAAAATATAACGACCATCTGGACTAAATACTGCGCTCATCACTAACCCAGAATATACTCTGAAAGGCTCACCTATTTGCTGGCCTGTTTGTGCATCCCAAATCCGAACTGTCTTATGATCAGATACTGTCACGATATAACGACCATCGCGACTATAGGCTGCTGATCTCACAAAATCAGTATGTCCTGTTAAAGTCTTGATCATCTTTCTTTGATCATCAGGCAAGAGCTCTAATAATCCTCTTTTGCCTTGATTGGCCATGATTTCGTTGATCTGAGCAATGACTTTCTCAAGCTCTTTCTTCCACTTACTTTCAGGCACAAATGCTGCTTTAACTTTAAGCTCATCTTGCCTTGCCTTTAATCTTTCAATCTCACTAGTAAAGAAATCAATCCCTGCCTGGAATGGATTATTCTCAACCCCTCCTAATTCTTCTAAATGAGACCTTTGTTCCTCAAGAAGTTTAATCACTCGTCCTATGTCTTCGACAGTATCCTTATGCCCCTGAACAATTCCTTCAATCGTACTCTTCACCTCTGCCAGTGGGTCGGCACTCATGGCTTGATCTGAGCTACCGGTCTTTGCAGTGTTTGGCTTAAATATCTTTGTTGTTATGATCTTTCCTTTTAAATCGTCTGTTAAAAGTCGTCCATCAAGGAGACTTTCCTCTTTAGCAATCAATAGTTCTAATTCTTTTTTTCGAGCTTCTAATGTGCTTAATTCCTGTTGAAGTACATCTTGTCCATCCTTAGGAACATCGGTATCGGGTGTCTGTGGTTCCAATGGTTTAAAAATCTTCCGAATTACGGTTGTAGGATGATCTTTAGTTGTAATGAACACACTCGTTCCATCAGGACTAAATCCAATCACAGCATTAACGGCGTCCCCAAGGGAAAAACTTTTAATTTCTTCTCCTGTTTCAATGTTCCAAATCTTGGCTGTCCCATCCTTGCTCGCCGTAGCGAGCATTCTTCCATCAGGACTAAAATTAACTGAGTCCACAAAATAAGAGTGGCCGTTCCACACCCTTATTGTTTTTCTCTTTATAATGTCCCAAACTATGAGCGTACAGTCAGACCCCGTTGCTATTTGGTTTCCATCCGGACTAAACGCCATGGAATAGATATTGTTGGGCTGTTCTAATGTTACTTCCCTTCTTCCAGTGTCCACATCCCATATCCTTACCGCTTCTCCCGTAGACATTTTAATGGTCGCAGCCACCTGTGTGCCATCTGGACTAAAAGCGACTTTTGAACTAAGAGATGTTTTATATCCCAATAATCTCTTCAGTTCTACCCCTGTATTCACATCCCATATTCTGATTTTATCTAAAGTTGCTATAACAATCTTTGTACCATCAGAACTCAAGCTCATTGCTTTAAAATTTGTTATGTTCTCTAATGTCCTGATTTTTGTTCCTTTATCAACATCCCATATAATCACTTGGGAATTATTCATCGTAGCTATCCTTGTTTCATCTAAACTAAAAACAGTTCCCCAACTTATATAATCTCTTAGCGTGTGAAGTTCTTTTAGATTTGGAACATCCCATATTTTAATTATTCCACCTTTGCGTACTGTGACTGCTCTACTCCATTTTGGCCCTAAAACCATTGAGTCCGTAATGTATTTTTCATCTGGTAATAGCTCTATGGGTTTAATCTGGTCTTCTGGCAAAATTTCCATTTGTTCTTGGCTTGTTTGCTTTTCTTTAGATGAAGATTCTTGTCTTTCAATTGGTTTAAATATGTTCCAAATCTCAGATCCGAAAGCATCCACTATAAATATTTTACCTTCCGACAGTATTTGGGCTGATTTCAGTCCAACCACCTCAGCGGTAACCTCTACCTCCCATTTACGTCTGGATATTTTCTTCCATATCTTGACGGTACGATCCTCACTCGCTGTGAATATTCGTCCATCTTCCAACATATGAGCTGCAACAACGGTACCGTTATGCCCTAGACTATAGCGATCTTTTTCTTCTAAAGTAGCTTCCACTTCCCAGCTTTTGTCTTTGTTCTGACGCCATATTTTAGTTGTCCTGTCATAGCTGGTAGACAATATTCTTCCATCTGGCAGCATCTGAGCTGAATGGACAATGTCTTCATGTCCTTTTAATGTAGATTCAACTGACCACTGGTTGAGAGAATCTTCTTTCCAAATCTTGAGTGTCGCATCTTTACATGTTGTTAATATTCTTCCATCTTTCAGCATTTGCGCAGAGGTGACCCAGTTTGGATGCTCTAAATTAGCAGCCACATCCCATTGATCCGCTGAAGATTCTTTCCATATTTTTGCTGAGCTATCATCACTTGCTGTTAACAGTCTTCCATCCGGTAACATTTGGATGGAATTAATACCGTACTCATGTCCCTTAGGATTAGTATTCTTTGATTCCAAAGTAGAAGTAATCTGCCATTTGTTCTTCGATTTCTGCATCCATATTTTGATCTTTCCATCATGACTTCCCATCACAATTCGTCCATCGGGTAACATTTGGGCCAAACTAATTGAGGTTTCTTCCTTCTTTGGCCATGATAATGTTACGAGAACTTCTAATTGATCCTTTGATGTCCTACGCCATATCTTGACTGTGTTATCAATACTTGCCGTTAATATTCGTCCATCTTCTAATATTTGATTTGAAAAAATAAGGTCTAAATGCCCTTTAGGATTTTCATCTTTATCAAAAGAGAACTTCATCTCTTCATGGGTCCACTGATCTATGGGCAGTATTTCTCTGGGGGCATTAGAATTCTCAATTTTTTGACTAGATTTAATTCCACGTCTCAGTTGCTTAATTCGAGCGATCACTTGCCCAAGTTCTTCTTTATGCTTGCTCTTAGGAGTAACCGCTGCTTTAAGCTCATCTTGCCTTACCCTTAATCTTTCAATCTCACTAGTAAACAAATCAATCCCTGCCTGGAATGGATTATTCTCACCCCCCCCTAATTCTTCTAAATGAGACCTTTGTTCCTCAAGAAGCTTAATCACTCGTCCTATGTCTTCTACTGTATCCTTATGGCCCTGAACAATTCCCTCAATTGTACTCTTTACATCTGCCAGCGGGTCGTTGGCTGTATTCATGGCTGCATCTTTAAACTGGCTCTTGATGGCAAATAAATGTGACTTTTCAAAGGATTGCACTGCCCGATCTTGAACATCTTTCGGAACACTTGACCAGTCTTTGTACACCATAGCCTGGTCTAATGCTGCCTGCGGATTGAATCCTCCAGAGAAGTATTTACGGGCCACCATCTGGCGTTTACCCTGAGCGTCAGTCGAAGGGTCTTCCTTGATATAGTTAAACACCCCCTGCTTGTAGGACTTCAAATAATCCTGGAATATCTTCTCTTCTTCCTTAGGATCTTTCTTCTGTAACCCTTGGGTCTTGCCTTTGTTCACATAGGCTTTAGATAGAACACTCTTTTTTAGCTCTTTCTTGTACCAAGCTGCCAAGACCATGGAATTGACAATCTGGCGTAAGGGGGCAAAGTCTTTGGATTGGTTGACTGCTTTCTCTAACTCAGGAATCACGATCTCACGGACAATTTGACTACATAAAAAGGTGTCAGACACCTTTTTATCCATCTGCCCGCTCAAAAGGTGTCTGACACCTTTTTGTGGGCTAAAATAGTCTTCTTCCATCATTACCTTCAATTTCACATCCAACACCCATACTGTGTTGTCTTTCATCAAAAGTGATGCCTGATCCGGCAATATCCATACCTTGTTAAACGTATTAATCGGCACATTGGTATTCCCATACTTCTCTTGTACCTTCCCATACACCCTCTTCCAGAATTCTTTCCTCTATCTTTTCTTCCGGATACAGCAAGGATGCCATGATCTGTTTTAAGATATAGTCCTGATCTAACAGCTTCATCCCCATCACTGTTTCCCAAAATCCTCTGAGATCATTCGGTCTTTTTCATAGGGACTTAGGTTCACCCATAGGTGGTCATTGGGTATGGCTAAGGTTGAGAGGAAGTATTTGATTAGTTTGGTCGATTCTTGTTTGATGTCCGTAGGGTATGATTTATCATGCCCTTTAATTGGGTTTGATGAATCAAACCCCTACGGTTAGGGTTTTCATCCGCATCCATCACAAAATCAAACTCAAAAGGCCGATTCGCATGCACCTTAAGGCCCTTCAACATAGGCACATTGCTGGCCATCGCAACCTCGTAGGTTCGTAAGGGCAGGTTCCCCTGGGCCTGGGCTGGGATTGGGCCTAGACCGGTTATCAAAAAGCTCACCAATGTTAAAATTGAGAATGGTTTTTTCATGATTTATGGTTTTGCACGAAATCAGGAAGCGGCATGGGGGTGATATCTTTAATAATTGGAACCAAGCCTATGATTTCTTTGAATTCTAAAGGAATATTTGAATTTCCCAGATCAGGTGTTTGACCCTGATTTTTAACATCTACTTTTAATACATCTGGATTAAGATCAATACCCCCTAAATCTGATTCTTTCAACATAGCTCGATCTGAAGGAGCGCTGGACTTGAACAGTTGGTATATTGCAGCCAATCCTACCGTTGTTCCAATGAATGACTTTCCATCTGGATGAAATGCTATGAAAACAAAATTATAATCTGTCCCTGCATGAAATGTCATGATCTGGTTACCTGTGATCACGTCATATACCTTCATCCGACCATCCTCAGTGCTCGTAAGAATCTTGCTTCCATCGGTACTAAAGATGAGGGTTATATTAAATCGAGCACTCTCATCACTCTGAACGTTAATATTCTTGAGTACTTTTCCCGTACTAACATTCCAAACTTTGACTATATGATCATCACTTGCAATGGCTATGCGTCTTCCATCTGGGCTAAAGGCGACCGCTAATACTTCTCTTTTGTTTCCTACATATGTCATTATTTTCACACCTGTTGTGACATCCAACAGATCTATATTGCCATCATCGCTTGGAACAGCTACTTTGCTCGCATCGGGGCTAAAAGCAAAAGCTTCTAACGGAGCCCTCTCGACTGCAGATATTGATGTGCTAATTTTTTGTCTTGTTTTAGAATCCCATACGATAACGTTATCCCAACTTGCGGCAAGAGCCAGTCTTCCATCTGGACTAAAGGCAACACGCATTACTGGTTTTGGACTGTTTAATTTCTTAATTACCTTGCCCGTTTTTACACTCCAGATCCTGGCAGTATTATCCTGGCTTCCACTAATGATCCTTTGTCCATCTGGGCTAAAAGCAACAGAAAATACCTGATAATTTTTCTCATGCCCTTCGAACACCCTCAATAATTTTCCTGTTCTTACACTCCATATCCTCACTTTTCCATCCTCATGGGCAGTAGCTACTTGTTTTCCATTTGGACTAAACGCAGCAGACCGCACAAAACCTCTATAGTTTCCCAATTTCTTAGGGGCACCGATCTGGTCTTTAGGCAGAATTTCAAGCTGTTCTTTGGCATCTACCTTAACAGGTTTAAATTTATCATCTATCTTACGTCCAGAAACAACAGGCACTGATGCTGTTGCAAGGAGTTCTTTCCTGGTTTTTAATTTTCCAATCTCCTCATTAAGCAATGCAATCGCTTCACTAAACACATGCACATCACCCCCTGCAAGGGTTTCCAAATGACCTTTTTGTACCTCAAGAAGATCAATGATTCCCTGAACATCCTTAATTGTGTCTTGAGGCCTCTTAAGAATACCTTCAATGATATCTTTAACATCCCTCGCATTATCTCTTAGTGCATTCATCGCAGAGTCTTTTAAATAGAAAGTTCTTACACCATACTCCTGAAGTCCATATAACATTTGTTCAAATGACTGTAGGCGGGTCATTTGATTGCCCGTTGTTTTATTAATCACCATCTCATCTAATCTGAGTTTTAAAATCCAGTCCGCCCCCTCTTCTAGAAACTTTGAAGGCCAACCTTTTTTCGCAATGATTGCTGTTCTTATGATGGCTCGCAAGTTGTCAATTCTTGCACGATTTTCTTGTGTGTGAGCTGGCGGCAAGGTTATATCGCAGCGTTTATCTAAAATGACACCTAATACTTGATAGGCATCTCTGGCCATATTGAATCGTTTTATTTTTTCTCCAATAGTCACAAGTGTTGGAAGAGTTAAGTTACTTCCCGCTGGCGCGTTATTTTGAATAGTTACATTTTGTTGAACCGTCATTTCATCAAATAATATTTCTAATCTTTGCTGCAAAGTTTCAATTTGACGATCGATGTTCCCCATGGTGTTTGTTTGCAAGAATCTAAGCACCCTGTCAATGTCTTCAAATCCTGTTTGTGGCTCACGAATGACCGGAAGATTCTGAACTAATACTCCCTCTCCTTTGAGAAAGTCCTCCAAAGCATTTTTAGTGGGGTCTTTTGAAAAGAGGCCTTGATCAATAAACACTTGCACAATGTTGGAACGCCAGCGGATCAAATTTGCAGCATCTCCTTCTAATGTTAAATTCTCCAAAAGAAGGTCCAGAAGAATTTTCTGAGATATTATTCCCTTACTTTGCCGATAATTGAACTGACGGACAATAGCTTTAACAAAAGATTTTAAATTACGAATACTAATTTCCTTATTACGCGGAAAGAATGTTGGATCTTTGATTTGACGTCTAGAAATTTCCTGAGCAATGCCAATAATTCCCGAATATTCAATTTCTCCATCAGGATATTTCTTAGGCTTGCCACCAGCATCAAGCTTAGGCTCACCAATCAAGTGTGGATTAACAGCAAATTGCAGGGAATCCACTATAGATTTCCCGACAGCTGCTTCGTTGAGGTAATAAACCATTTCTTGAGGCGGCATATCCTCAAAATCAATGACCATATGACGTTCAATAAAGTCATCCGGAAATGATTTGATCCTCTCTCCGCTGCCAGGACGATTAATCGTATGAATAATACCAGAACCAGGCTGCCCAAAAGTGACCTGAGACTCTTTGGTTGGATCATGAATCATGTTTCTTTCAGCATATTCATTGAGTAATGAAAGTACGGAAGGGCGTCCTTGATTGCTTTCATCCATATTTAAGATTTGCCCATGACCATGGCCATCGTCCATAATCGAAGGTAATATCCCAGGAAAAAAACGTGTACGGAAAGACTTAAGCGCTCTTGAAAAAGTCAAATGATACCTACGGGTTTCTTCATTGATTTCCGCCTTTAGAATTCCTGGGGCATTCAACAATTTTTGGATGGCGAATGTCATAGTACTTTTTCCTGTTCCAGGTTTTCCTACAAATATCGCGTGTTTACCCAAACCATGCCCTTGAAGATACACATACAATTTAAGAGAGTTCTTAGCGCTTTCAATCCACTCCTTGATTTCAGAGGGTAATCTACCTGATCGGATTTCTGCCTTTGGATGAAGAGGAACTCTGATGGGATCCCAGAATTCTGCTGATGCTCCACTTGGAGTAATGATCAAATAATCACCATCCACTTTAAAAGAGGATTCTTTGAACTCCAAAGGCGGTTTATTTGGACTATCTATACGCCATGCCTTAAAAGCATGTAATGCACCTTGATAAGTATTATTACGGTCTTCTTCCGCTTTAAAATTATAATAATATTGAATCACACTTAAAGGCCGATACTCCCAGTCTTTCTCGAAATTGATAAAATGAGTGATGATATTTTTAATAACACGAGGAGATGGCGGCCGTTTCAGGTTCTGAGCAATTCCAGAGGCTGGGCCATTCTTAAAAAGATCCATAATTTGAGGGTCCTGCGCCATTTTCTGGACTAAATAGTTAGAGTCCAATAAATTCCAAGATTCCCGATTAGCAAAAATAACAGCCTGTTGTTGAGCACTATAACCTGCAAATGATAGTCTAAGTTCGGCTGCAATACGGACTAATTCAGTAATATCATTTTGCAATTTTTGCCTAAAATTTTCCCAATCATCTTTATGAATTCCCTTCTGACGGGCCAAATTTAAAGCATATTCTAGCTGCCAGGCCACTTCATCTTCAGGCCAGTCCCAATAAAATTCCACATCTTTAAATCTGTCTTGCATGGGCGCATTTGCTTCAAAGCTAGTACCAGTAATACCCGAGCGGATACGATTGACGCTTGCTAATAGCCTGGCGCGCGGGTGATTAGGCAAAGTCTCAAAACGCGTAATTCCGTCTCGAACAATGGGCCATTTATGAGTTTTGCCTGTGATATGAGATTTGAGGGAATTTAATACGCTTTGACGAATTTTATGGGCTTCACGAATGACAAACCACCCTCCTTTATGCATGACCTCATTGAGACCTGAGGGTATGACCCCTGAAGTGCCTGCTTCTTCTGCTCCAACGGATTGAGGTCCACTTTCAAGATCTTCCACATCGAGATCTCCATCTCCCGACATCACATATACCTCTTCATTCAATAAATGAGCTGTAGCCATTAAAATTTCATCTTTTCCAAGACCTGTCTCACCGATTAAACGAACTGCAATTCCATCCCATGAATCACTAGCTGTTTCATTATTAAAACGCAATCGACTTTCGACCTCCCACTGAGAAGATTTCTTAAAGATAATGACTTCTCCGTCATTATGATTGTACGCAAATACTTTTTCACTGTTGATTTTATAGATATTCCATTGACCTTCTTGCAATTCAGAAATAGGCAATTCCTTAGCTATATCATCTTTAGGAATATCTATTGAAACGGAATCAAAAACTTTAATAGGTGTGTATCCTCCATGATTATCATCTTTTTGCAAAAGCTCAATCTGACCATCTTCAATTTGTCTTAGTCCATAACGGTGGTCTGCTGAATAAGACATATCGATATGGTTGGAGTTATACAGGGCATCTAAAATTTTAATCATTTTATCCTCAGTAGAGGCCGTCATTGGAATCGTAGTCGTGGGGACATTTGAACCTCCAAGCCCTCTTTGCCAATAAAGAGCTTCTTCATTAGGACGTTTAAAGACTAAAAATTCATACCCATTTCTAGTTTGAGTAAAGAAATGTTTATAATCGCCCAAAGGTTTCATTTCTCCAAACTGAACCTGTGGATCAGAGGTCATGGCCGCATCTACACTGTCCAGCCAGCTGACTCCAGGAGCAGGTGCTCTGATGGAATTAGCAAAAGAGTCCATGACTGCATTAGGGAGATCTCCAAACGAGGCCGGAGCAATCACACGATGAGGATATTCTTTATTCTGAAGCTGCGAGGCACGCACTTGATTCATATTTCCTAAAGGAATGATATACACATGAGCACCCTCATCCTCTGCTTGCTGAAGAGTAGTATGGACTTTCCCTTTTTGATCCTCATCCACATCTTCATCCGTCAAAGCAAAAAGGATGCGAATACTTTTCTCTCCACTGGAAACGGAATCCTGAGAAGATAATAAACGTTCAATATACTTAAAAAGATTGGATGCATAATGAGTACCTCCACCTGCATTTAATTTCTTCCACACATCATAAAGTACACGTTCTTTACGAAAATTCTGCTTGCGAGATGTCTCATGGGAAATCATGGTTTCCCCTGGTGCATCCACAAAAAGACCAACTTCAAATTCAATAGGCGCATATCCTCTGGACTGACGAACTTCATTATGGTTTAAGATAGCGCTCATCATGACAAAATAAATAATCCTGGCCATTTGAATGGGAAAAATACCCCGTTCATTGTCAACTCCCATACTTCCGCTTCGATCCATCACAAATGACACTTTAACCGGAAGAGGTTCATTAGGTTTCCATTTGCCAAAAGCAGGTCCCCCTGAAATGGCTGCCACCACATTTGCTAATATCGCACCTTGCTCCAAATCTCTTTCAAAAGTAATATCAACACTAGGGAGGGTTAAGACTTCCAGAGCTTTAGTAAAACGTTGAATCAGCTTGCCAACTGTGATTGTTTTACCCTTATTTGTAATTTCAATTTCGAGCCATTTGTTATATTCTTTCCATTCATCCATGGTCAAACCTGTTCGGTTCTTGATCATCTCTTCTTCCGCACGAGCTGCTGCAAGAGGGTCGAAAGGTTTGACAGTAATAGGTCTAACAGGAGGTGTGGTTGGTCTTTGACTATTCAAAAAATCATCCACATCTGGAATATTCACCTTATCTGGCATGGATAATTCTTGGCTGTCCTTTGTCGCAGGCTTGTGTTGTTGGGGTTGATCTTCACTAGCCGGTTGAGAATTTGATGATGAACTTTGGGATGGTTGATTTTGCGATTTCTTTGATGATTGTTCCAAAGATTGCTTCAAAGAATCAATCTTACTTTGCAGATCTGATAATTTATTGGAAGCGTCTTTTGTTTTAGATGATGTTTGATCAACTTGCTCTCGAATTTCTCCCACTGTGCGTTCAATTTGGCGTACTTGTCCTTGGACTTGAGGGCCATCAGGCTTGGGTTCGCTTAATTTATCTGATAGTTGATCTGTGCCTTTTTTGAGGGCATTTGCTTTTTCTTGAAGATCATGGATTTGATTTAAAAGGTCTTGGATCTTGCCATCAAATTCTTTTGACGAATCAGAGGCTTCTTTGCCCTCTTCCGGAGAAGGAAGATTTTGACGCATGCCTTCGGTAGCATCTTTTTGATTAGACGAAGCACTAGAAGCTTCGCGGGCCTGATTCAAAAGATTCTGGGCTTTCGATTGGATATCTTTGGCTTTGCCTTTAAGATCATCAGCTGTTTTGCGTTGATCATCAAGCGGCTTACTCTCAATTCCAGAAGCATTGACATCCCCTACCTTGCCCTTCATCCCCTCTAATCCCTGGGTCATCTCTTCAATTTTCTTATTGAGATCACTCAGTTGACCGGCTAAATCTTTCATGGTTTTCTCAACATCTTTAATATCATGAGAGCCGCCTTGCTTCTGCCCTTGACCTGGAATGTAGCGACCTTGAGATCCTCGGGAGCCTTGCGGCTTACCTGGCCCTTGGGATTGTCCTTGTTGACCTGAAGCTCCTGGCTGCCCCTGCTGCCCTGCCTGACCTTGTTTCCCCGATTGGCCCTGTTGACCCTGCTGTCCTTGTTGGCCTTGCTGGCCCTGTTGACCTTGCTCTCCTTCGCCCTCTTGATCTTGCGGTGTTGGCTGCCCCTGAGAACCGCTTTGGCCGAATTCTTCTTGGGCCTCATCCATTTGCTCTTGCACAGCTTTTCGAATAGCTTCTTTGGTCTTTTCATCCAAAGAATTCCAGAAATCTTCCAACTGTTGCTTTTGTTCTTCTGTCATTTGATCAAATTCACGACGCAATGCTTCCTTCTTTTCTTCTTTCATTTTACGTTGATAAGCGCGCCATCGTTCTTCAGTTTTCTTGGCTTTCTCAAAGAGTTCCAAATAAACCGGCCAAATCTTTTCTCCAATGGCTTTAACAATTTGCGCATCTTGAATGTATTTAGGATGAAAAAGAAGTTTAAGCCAGCCATAATCTTTGGCATCATCCAAACTTCCCATTGTTCTAACAACAGCTGTTTCCAAGGCAGGATTGTTGACCCGGGGGTCTTTCATGCTTTGTTCTTGAGGATCATAATGAAACCGTCGATACATCAAAGAATCCAAATATTGCAGATGAAGGGGCAAAGAACTTAACAAGGCCTTGGCCACCAATTGATGGGCTTTTGTATCCCCTAAATCATATCGATCTCTTAACACCCTTCCCACCCAGAGGGAAGCCCCCTGCAAACTTTGATCTGCTTGACCTGATAAAATACTTTTAGAAGTAACGTCAATTCCAAGGCGTACAGATTTTGGAAACAATAGTGTGTCCCACAACGTCTGAGTGATGGAGTTTCCTTTAGACGAATCAGGAAGATTCTTCATAAGACCACGTAAACCAAATTTGACTTGAGAGATAGCAATAAATGCTAATCCAAGTCCTCTCTCACGGGCCGCTTCGATCTGTCCTTCTAAATCATTTCTGGATGTACCATCATAGAGACGCGGATAAATATCTGTGGGAACATAATGAAGCTCTCCCACATAATCACTTTTAGATTGATAACGCCACAGCCCTCTTGGTGTACCTTTAAGTTCAACTTGCTGACCTGCCGATGTGCCGGCAAATTTGAGAATGTCATCTGTAATTTTAGCTATTCCATGACCTACTTTAGGATCTTCTGACAAGGCATAACGTTCATAAAGAACTTGGAAAAAATCTTTGAGAAGCCGAAGCGGTTTGATGTCTGGGTCTTTGGCTTTCATCTCTGAAAAGACCCCGGCAATTAAAATACCCACCGCTCTTTGGGCTGCATAACTATTTAAGAGAAGGTCTGCTGACTGCCCTTGTTCTTCATAAACTGCCCGGGCTTCACTTAAAAGATATTCCACAGAGAAGTATCCAGCTTGACGATCAGAAGTCCCTGGATTGATCATAAATCCAGTTTCTCCCTGCTCGGCAATTTGGCGGCCTCGTTTAAATAAATCCACAGCTGCGGGCTCCTGTGTCATAGCTGCAAATTCGATTAATTTCTTTTCAAATAAACCTTCATCACCTTTGACAAAACGCTCTATTTCCAGAACACTAACTGCATGGGTAATGTCTTCCCATTTAAAGGGAATATGAATTTCACCTTGGTTAGCAAAATAATGAAAAAGTTCATGTTTTAAAGCCAATCGAATGAACCATTCAGTGGCTTTATCTTTAACATAAACTTTCTTGGATAAAGGATCAAAAAGCCCTCCAGACATGCCAATGACACTGTTCATATTTACAAGAAGATCAGCCGCTGACTCACGCCATTGATCAAATGGACCTATTTTAAAAAGAGGCTCTAAGAGGTCTCCAAAATAATAGGATTTCACATCTTCCCTTAATCGTTTTTTCCAAACTTCTTGAGCAGTGCCATCAAAAAGCTCTTCTACTGTTTCATCAATGATTTGATCTACAATCCCTCGCGTTTCTTTAGATAGACCCTTGTTGCCAACTACAAGCATTTCTTCATAGAGCGCCATAAATTTACTTTCAAATTCATGAGGATTTCTAATCTCACCTAGAAAAAATAATCTATCAATCTTTCCTTGGGCATAGACTTGATGAGCCGCCTTCAATGCAGATTCAAATCCTTGTTCCGTGGTTTTTTGAGACAAAGGCCCAACTACATTAAGCATACTCTGATAAGCCACATGAAAAGCCGGTTCATCGCTATTATCCAAAGCTATAACCATGTCTTGTTTCAATGTGAAATAATCTTTCATGACCTCCTGAAGGGAGGCTCGTTCGTAGTCTTTGGAGGGTGGACTAGACATCGCTTCATCAGTTAATCCATACTTTTTTCTTAAATTTTTTAAAAGAAAAGCTTGTCTTTCTACAATACTCCAAGGATCCTCTTCTGAGGCCTCAATAGATTCCCAATATTCTTTATCCACATACCAAGCAACTTTCATCCCGGGATTGTTGTGCTGAATCCAAGTTAAATGTTCTTCAATCTCCTTCTTAAAACCAAAATGAAACATACTGATGTTTTTATTTAAAATAATAATTATATTTTTATCATCAATAAGGGTCCTAAACAGATAACCATACTCCCTTAATCGAGCCTCAAGTAAGCTGATAAAATGAAATTCTATTTTCACATTAGACGTTCTATCTTGAGTGGGTGCGGTTGTGATCGCAACAGATGGTGTTTGTGTTGCTGAATTTGATGAAGTTAATGGAATAGAAGGAAGACTTTTCTTCTTCTCTTCTAAAACTTTGATGACCTCACCAAGCCTCTCAATGACCCATTGAAAATTATTGGAACTTTGTTCCTCCAACGCTTGAAAACTATCCTTAGATTGTTTTAACTCTTGAATTGCTTCTTCCACCTTCTCTTGAGAATCTAATGGCTTATCTAAAATGTTCTTGATGGTTTGTTCTACATCTTGTCTGTCTTTCAAAGTGGGACTATGGGTCATGGCAGGATCAATGGATTTGAATTCACTTCGTACTGCAAATAAATGTGACTTCTCAAAGGATTGCATGGCTCGATCTTGAATCTCTTTAGGAACACTTGACCAGTCTTTGTACACCATAGCCTGGTCTAATGCTGCCTGTGGATTGAATCCTCCTGAGAAATATTTTCGTGCTACCATCTGACCTGTGATCTCGTCTTTTTCCTCCTTAATATAATTGAACACGCCCTTCTTATAGGTCTTAAGATAGTTTTGGAATATCTTCTCTTCTTCCTTAGGATCTTTCTTCTGTAACCCTTGGGTCTTGCCTTTGTTCACATAGGCTTTAGATAGAACACTCTTTTTTAGCTCTTTCTTGTACCAAGCTGCCAAGACCATGGAATTGACAATCTGGCGTAAGGGGGCAAAGTCTTTGGATTGGTTGACTGCTTTCTCTAACTCAGGAATCACGATCTCACGGACAATTTGACTACATAAAAAGGTGTCAGACACCTTTTTATCCATCTGCCCGCTCAAAAAGGTGTCTGACACCTTTTTGTGGGCTAAATAGTCTTCTTCCATCATTACCTTCAATTTCACATCCAACACCCATACTGTGTTGTCTTTCATCAAAAGTGATGCCTGATCCGGCAATATCCATACCTTGTTAAACGTATTAATCGGCACATTGGTATTCCCATACTTCTCTTGTACCTTCCCATACACCCTCTTCCAGAATTCTTTCCCTATCTTTTCTTCCGGATACAGCAAGGATGCCATGATCTGTTTTAAGATATAGTCCTGATCTAACAGCTTCATCCCCATCACTGTTTTCCCAAAATCCTCTGAGATCATTCGGTCTTTTTCATAGGGAGATAGGTTCACCCATAGGTGGTCATTGGGTATGGCTAAGGTTGAGAGGAAGTATTTGATTAGTTTGGTCGATTCTTGTTTGATGTCCGTAGGGGTATGATTTATCATGCCCTTTAATTGGGTTTGATGAATCAAACCCCTACGGTTAGGGTTTTCATCTCCCGCATCCATCACAAAATCAAACTCAAAAGGCCGATTCGCATGCACCTTAAGGCCCTTCAACATAGGCACATTGCCGGCCATCGCAACCTCGTAGGTTCGTAAGGGCAGGTTCCCCTGGGCATAAGTGGGCATGGGGCCTATGATAGAGCTAACGATGAAGCAAACTAATATAGTTAAACTTAATGGGGTTTTCATATATCCTTTACTCTTTAATGACTACCTAAAGTAAAGCATATATATAAGGGATATTCAAGGGCTGGCAAGGCATTCAAAGAAAACGTTTTCTCTGTGTATAAAAGAGGTTTTAATCAAATTATTTTTATTAAAGGAAAAGATAAAAAAACTATTCTGATTTTGCAGGTTTTTAGGAAGATAAGATATATTTGGCTAAAATATCAGTTTCAATATTAATACTATGACCTACCATTTTAGAACCTAGATTAGTGACTTTTAAAGTGTATGGAATCAAATAAACCTGGAAAGCATTCTTTTCTACTTTACCTACAGTCAAACTGATTCCATCTAAAGTCACAGAACCTTTATGGACCAGATATTTTTGATTGGCTTTTGAAATGCTAACGGTGATACTTACCCAATTCTTGGATTTTTCAATGGCCTTGATTGTTCCTAATTCATCAACATGACCTGTGACAAAATGCCCGCCAAATCGACTGTCGGATTTGAGAGCTAACTCTAGATTAACTTTGCTGCCTATTGTAATTTCTTTAAGGGAGGTCTTTTCAATTGTCTCCTTCATTAAATCAAAAGAAACAATCTTTCCCTTCTTTAGCGTTGCTGTCAGGCAGACTCCATTGATGGCCACACTGTCTCCTAATTTGATTTTAGAAGCCAGCATGCCCACATCTACTGTAAGAATAATCAGGTTCTTTTTAAGCTCAATGCCTTTAATAATCCCGAGCTGTTCAATGATTCCCGTAAACAACATGACCTCCTATAAAAATATCATCACCTAGTTTTCCGACGGAGACATCCTTAAGATTAAGCGCTTGATCCACTTTTTTTAAATTGAATCCTCGAATACTGTCTAACGCATGTTCATCTCCCATGATCTTAGGGGCTATGATGCAATAATAGTGATCGACCAATTTGTTCTTGAGTGCCCTGCCAATAACCATAGAACCGCCTTCAATTAAAACACTCGCAATTTCTCTTTTAGCTAATTCTTTAAATGTCCAAACCATATCCACATGACGACCTTTAGAAGGAGCCACAATAACTTGCGCCTTCTTGGATAGCAAATTTATTTTTTGCTGACTGGCCTTATTTGTTGTGACAATTAAAACATGTTCGGGGCTTGTTCCTTCAAAAAGCTTAGCTTTAAGAGGTATTTGAAGAGTAGAGTCCAGGACCACCTTATTGATTAATTTCTTAGGCTCGCTGTTGAGTCTGGGATTATCTTTAAGGACCGTATTAATCCCCACCAAAATGGCATCAAAACCAAAACGCATTTGATGCGCCCACTTTCGAGCCATGGGACTGGTGATCCATTGGCTGTGACCTGTGTGTGCAGCTATTTTCCCGTCTAGGGTTTGGGCTGTCTTAGCTACAACAAAGGGCATCTTGTGGGTGATATATTTGTTGAACGCTTCATTGAGTTGGACCAACTCCTCTTGAAGAAATCCTGATTCAACCTTGATTCCTGCCTTCTTTAAAATACCAGAAGCCTTGCCACGATTGACTGGATTAGGGTCTAATACCCCGACGACAACCTTGGCAATACCCGCTTGAATAATGGCCTCTGTACAAGGAGGCGTTCGGCCAAAATGGGAGCAAGGTTCAAGTGTGACATACAACGTTGCACCTTTGGCTTTAGCTCCTGCTTTCTTTAAAGCATCAACCTCCGCATGGTCCCCTCCGCATCGTTTATGCCAACCTTGAGCAATAACTTTGCCCCCTTTAACAATGACTGCGCCAACCATAGGATTAGGCGAAGTTAATCCCCAGCCTTTTTTAGCTAGATCTAATGCCAGGGATATATATTTATCGTGTGGGTCCATGGGATAATTTTTGTTTCATTTGTTCAACAGTCTCATAGGAAATGGAAGCTTTTCCGACGTAAGTATAGACTTTAGCTTTACCATGGGCATCTGATCCGCCTGTCATTAAAAGATTGTGTTTCTTAGCAATCTTTTCATAGATACTTGTGACAATTGGCATGCAGTTTGGGTAATACACTTCTAGACCATCCATTCCATGCTTAACCAAACGAGAAATCAGCTCATCTTTTTGAGTGAGCATAGGATGCGCCATAACAGCCAGACCGCCGCTTTGATGGATTAAATCGATGGCTTCAAAAGGCGTTTGTTGAAATTTGGGGGCAAATCCAGGACGGTCTTGGGACAAAAATTTATCAAACACTTCTTTCACATTCTTAGCATGGCCCTTTTGAATCAATAATGTAGCCAAATGCATACGTCCAACTGCCCGAGACTTAGTCAACGCGGCGGCCTCTTCAAACTCAATATCCTTAATTCCGACTGTCTTTAAGTTCATGATCATCTGCTTCATACGCTCTACCCTTCCGTCGAGAAATGACTCAATTCTCTCAACAAGAGGGCCTTTATGAATATCGACAAAATACCCTAACATATGAATATCTTTGCCCTCAAATTCGGAAGAAAGCTCAATACCTGCGATGACCTCCAAATTATGACCTTTAGCTGCCTCCTGTGTTGGAAGAACACCATCAACAACATCATGATCTGTGATGGCAATACAGGACATCCCATTTTTAGTTGCTTCAAAAACAACTTCTTCTGGAGACATAGTACTGTCTGAGTAATAGGTGTGAATGTGTAAATCCGCCAAGGATGGCATGGGCTTAATTTCGTGGTTCAACGATTTCTTTTTTGTGAATTTTATCTAAAATCCCGTTGACGAATTTGCTGGATTCTAAATCCCCATATTTCTTTGCCAATTCAACAGCTTCGTTGATAGCAACTTTTGGAGGTATATCTGTAGTATGCTGTAATTCAAAAAGACCGATTCTCATGACATTACGATCAATCACAGCCATACGTTTCAGCTGCCAGTTGGTCGCATACTGGGAAATCTTCTCATCAATGACTTTATAATCCTTTAATACGCCTGTGACAACCATCTTGGCGTACGTCATGACTTCTTCATCGGAAACTTCTTCCATCTTCCAATAATCCGCTAAAATTAAATCCAAATCACGATGAGTGATCTCAACTTGATATAAAATCTTTAACGCATGTTCACGGGCTAATGTTCTTCGGCGCATATTTATTTACGAAATATTTTTTAATAAATCAATCATTTCCAACGCTGTTATCGCTGCCTCTTGTCCTTTATTATAACCTTTAGTTTGGGCACGTTTCTGGGCTTGAGCAATGGTATCTGTTGTTAAAACACCCATGACAATGGGCTTTCCTGTCTGCAAACTAACATTCATCATGCCTCGAGACACTTCATTAGCTACAACTTCAAAGTGATAGGTATCCCCTCGGATCACTGCTCCTAAACAAATCACTGCCTCTATATTTTTCTTCTTAGCTAACTTTAAAGCAGCCACAGGAATTTCAAAACAACCAGGCACCCACAGCGTTGTCACCTGCTTATCAGTTAAACCTTTTTTCTTAAGTTCTTCTAAACAAGATTTTAAAAGCGAGTTGGTAATATAATCATTGAAGCTTGAGGCAACAATAGCAATCTGCCCCTTAAATGATGATTTATTTTTTAAATGTGTGACCATGGAAACGTCTGCAAACCTAAATTAGAGTATATGCCCTAATTTTTCTTTCTTGGTTTTCAAGTATTTTTCATTTCTAGAATTATGTGGCATTTTGATAGGAACACGTTCAACCACAGAAAGGCCGTATCCTTCCAACCCAACAATCTTACGGGGATTGTTAGTCAATAACTTGATTTGCTTAACACCTAAATCAACCAACATTTGAGCACCTAGGCCATAATCACGAAGATCTGCTGGAAACCCTAAAGCTTGGTTGGCCTCAACCGTATCCATACCTTCATCTTGCAAACCATACGCTTTGATCTTATTGGCCAATCCAATGCCTCGTCCCTCATGCTGACGGATATACAAAAGGACACCTGAACCAGCGTCATTGATTGCTTTAAGCGCTGTCTTTAATTGGCTGTTGCAATCGCATCTTAAAGATCCAAAGACATCTCCCGTTAAACATTCAGATTGAGCCCGTACTAACACAGGAGTATTGGGATCAATAGTACCTTTAACAAGGGCCACATGGACTGCCCCATCAACCTTAGATTCATAGACCATCATTTGAAAATCACCAAATTCAGTGGGTAATTCTGATTCGGCAACACGTTCGATCAGCTTCTCTGTCTTACGGCGATATTCAATTAAACTATCAATTGTGCAAATCTTTATTTTATGTTTCTTGGCAAATTCAATTAAATCATTGGTGCGGGCCATGGTTCCATCTTCATTCATGATCTCGCAAATGACACCAGCTGGATAAAGACCGGCCAATTTCATTAAATCAACGGAAGCTTCTGTATGGCCTGCGCGAACAAGAACTCCACCGCGACGGGCCCTTAAAGGAAAAAGATGTCCGGGGGTTACTAAATCTGAGGGTTTGGATTTTGGATCAATTAAAACTTCAATCGTTTTGGCACGATCTGCTGCAGAAATACCTGTTGTGACTCCATAAACTGCATCTACTGTCACTGTCCAGGCGGTATTACATTTTTGGTGCTTAGAATTCAAATCTTCTTTCATGGGATGCAAATCTAATTCGGAAAGTCTAGAATCTTCCATGGGAACACAAATTAAACCACGCGCGTATTTAGCCATGAAATTGATGGCATCAGGAGTGATATGCTGGGCCGCCATAAGAACATCACCTTCATTTTCACGACCTTCATCATCCATGACAATGACCATACGGCCAGCTTTAAGCTCTTCTAAGACTTCGAGAATTGAATTAAACATAATGTTATCCTTCGGTGGGTTAATAATAAGGCAAAAGTATATGTGAAATAAAAGGGCTTGTCAACGCATTTTGCCCCACCTATAATACCCAAAATTTTCTATAACCCATGTATTTCTAATAACATGCAAAAACATAAGATCGTCGCTAAAAAATTATTAACTCAAGAAAAAACAATTGCTGTTGCAGAAAGCTGTACTGGCGGCCTTTTAGCCAATGAATTGACCAATATCCCAGGGTCTTCTTCCTTTTTCTGGCTTGGAATCATAGCTTACGATAATAAAGCTAAGTCCAAACTTCTAAAGATTCCAACCGCTATCCTTAAAAAACATGGTGCCGTCAGCCTTCCTGTAGCTGAACTCATGGCTCAAAATGTTCGCAAGATTCTAAAGACAGACTTTGGCATTGGTATCACCGGCATTGCAGGCCCAACCGGTGGAACCAAAGACAAACCAGTAGGCCTCGTCTTTATCGCCGTAGCCAACAAAAAAAGAGTCTTAAGCCAAAAGCACCACTTCAAAGGCCCCAGACTCTCTATTAAAACCCAAGCTGCAGACAAAGCTCTTTATATGCTTTTAACCCTCCTTTCTTAGGATGAACTTTGCCAGATATTACTTTTTTTTTCAAAAAAAACTCCTATAATACCGCCTTATGGATTTAAAACATCGCATTCAAAGATCATTCAAACCTCGCTTTGCCATGATTTATCCTTTTGGCGTTTATGCCCTTCTCTTTGGGGCTATTACTGATCATTCTCTTCGCGCGGGTATTGGCTATGTCATTACTGGACTTCTTATCCGCCTCTGGTCCAATGGGTATGCTATCAAAAATGATAAATTAACAACTTCTGGGCCCTATGCTTATGTCCGCAATCCTCTTTATGTAGGGACATTTTTAATTGCCATCGGATTTGCCATTATGCTTAACTTTGGACCTGTGGTTGGGGTTTTATTTCTTGCGGCCCTGGCCTTTGTTTATTACGGGACAGTTAAAAACGAAGAAGGAATGCTTCTAAAGAAATTTGGCTCAAAATATACCGATTATCGATCTAAAGTCTTGGCCTTTATTCCAAGACTTACTCCCTATATTGAAGGTGAAAAATGGCCTTTTGACATGGATAGACTCATATTCAGTAAAGAATACAAATCCATTGTGTGGATAACCATCCTCATTATTGCTTTCCACCTTAAAAGCCGCATCTGGATCGAACACAAACCCATGACAGAAAAAACATGGGGCTTAATCTTACTTGCTGCTTTACTTATTTTGGTGGATGTTTTCTACGAAATGAATAAAAAGAAGAAAAAGTCTTAACTTTCTTTGACTACCTTTACAGCCCCTAAAATAACCGCATCATCTCCAAGTGTAGATTGTAAAATCTGACAAGAATTAAATTTCTTGAAGAATGGATCAGCTTTGAGCGCTTTTTGAATGACTGGCAGCATAAAAAATCCACACGCTTTAATGACTCCCCCGCCTAAAACAATGGCTTGAGGATTAAAAATGTGATTTAAAGACACACATGCTTGTCCAAGAACACTAGAGACATTATTTAATACTAATGTAACGACACGATCGTTCTTTTGAAGTGCTTCTTTAAGAAGGCGGCTTTTAATGGTTGATAAGTCGCCATGATTGAGGTCTTTGATGATGCTCTTCTGGCCTTTTTTAATGAGCATACGGATATCGCGTTCAATGGCCCAACGGCTTGCCATGGCTTCCAGACACCCATGATTACCACAATGACAAACTGGCCCATTAACTCTCATAATCATATGCCCTAATTCGGTTGCAGCTCCTTGGGTACCAAATAACATTTTCCCATCTGTAATTGCAGCTCCCCCTACACCTGTTCCTGGAAAAATACCTACCACTTCACTAAGACCACGAGCAGCCCCTAACCATGCTTCTCCTAAAAGGCCGGCGTTCACATCATTGAGCATAGCTACTTTCTTGCGATACTTCTTTTTAAGTTCCACATGCAAGGGGAATCCTGTCAGATTAATATTAGGGGCAGCTAAAATATAGTTCTTACGTGTGTCTACGATTCCTGGAACTCCTAGCCCAATTCCCTCAACCTGAGACATAGGGACATTGGACTCTATCCTAACCTCATCAATGACATCGACCAAACAAGCTAAAATGCTTTTAGGATTCGCTTTGGCTGGAGAAGGAATCTTGACCCTAGAAAGAATCTTCCCTCGATGCGACACCATCGAAGCTGCAATCTTTGTTCCTCCAATATCAATACCTATGTAATGACTCATAATATTTTCTAGTGAGTATAATGTTTAATAAAGTAGTCCTGTACTCCGAAAGCTGCTTTCTCATGAGGCAATCTATGATAAATCTTATCTTTTTTAAGCAAACGTGTCTTGAGAGTATCTTTTTGATAGTTATCAAGAATAAACTGTAAATGAGTTTTAATCTCAGGCTTGGTGATTTCAAAAAGAAGCTCGACTCGCCTATCAAAATTTCGAGTCATCCAATCAGCGGAAGATAAAAAGACCCGTGGATTTCCCCCATTATTAAAGACAAAAATTCTGGAATGCTCTAAAAACTGCCCGACAATGCTTTTGACTTCAATGGTTTCACTTAAACCTTCCACTCCTGGGATCAAACAACAAATTCCGCGTACGATCAATTTAATCTTAACTCCCGCTTGGGAAGCAGAATAAAGTTTATCAATCATCTGAACATCTTCCAAAGAGTTCATTTTGGCAATAATCAATCCATTCTTATGCTTTGCATGAAACTCTATTTCTCGATCAATCAAATCAAAGAAGTATTTTCTAAGATCGTGCGGTGCAGAAATAATCCTTTTCCATGGACTGGATTGAGAATACCCCGTAATGACATTAAACACATCTGCCACATCCCTTGCGAAATCATCATTGGCAGTAAAATAACCAATATCTGTATAAATTCGGGCTGTTTTTTCATTGTAGTTACCGGTAGATAAATGAACATAGCGGCGAATACGTCCCTCTTCCCTTCTTACAATCAATGTCATCTTAGAGTGGATCTTGAGTCCTGCAATCCCATAAATCACATGGCAACCAGCTTGTTCAAGTTCACGAGCCCAATGAATGTTCTTTTCCTCTTCAAATCGGGCTTTGATTTCTACGACAACTGTGACCTGTTTTCGGTTCTTGGCCGCATGCATCAAAGCTTGAATAATGTTGGAATCTTCATTGGTTCGATATAACGTCATCTTAATAGCCAATACATCAGGATCTTTGGAAGCTGTTTGAATCAAATCTTCAGCTGGAAAGAATGATTGAAATGGAAGATGAATGATAAAGTCTTCTTCTTTAATCTTATCGAAAATATTCTCATAAGGCGTTTTAGAAGGCACATAAGTTTCAAAACGCTCGCCAGGTCGATCAATATTACTGGCCATTTCATAGAAGAAACCTAAATCAAGATCAGAGGCTAGAAAAACAATTTCTTCCTTAGAAAAACCAAGTCCATTGCATAAGACATCAATCAATTCTTCACTGGAGCCTTTTTCCATCTGAACATACACGGTCTTTGCGCTGGTTCTTTTCTTTAATTCTTTTTCCATGGCCTTTAAGAGATTAGGGGCAAATTCTTCATCAAAAGCAATTTCACTATCGCGCAAAATCCTAAACGTTGAAGCTGATTGGATTTTGTATCCCTTAAAGAATTCCTTTAAATTATCTCTAATCAGATCATCAATGAGAATAAAATCAAACTCCTCCCCTTCAGAAGGAAGCTTTAGAAGCCTGGGAACAGATTTTGGTACAGGCAAAATGGCTAAATGGTTTTTATCCTGTCGGATAATAGAAACTGCAAATGCGAGCGTCTTAGAAGGCAAAATAGGAAATGGATGCCCTTGGTCTACAGCCATGGGGGTAATAATAGGATAGAGCGTTGAATCAAAATATCTCTTCACAAATTTCTTTTGTGTCTCGTTTAGATCATCAATCTTTTTAAGATAAATCTTATTTTTCTCTAATGTGGTTTTAATGGATTTCGAATACACGTCATAGAGGTCCTTGACTAAATCATCTGCCCTTAGTTTAATTTCTGAAAATAAATCAGCAGGAGTAAAGCCCAGATGATCTTTGCGATTGTATCCTGAATCTAAGAGCTTTTTCACGCCAGCCACACGGACCATATAAAATTCATCAAGGTTGCTAATAAAAATACTTAAAAACTTAAGGCGTTCTAATAATGGATTATGGCTGTCAGCAGCCTCTTCCAGAACACGTCGATTAAATTCCAACCAGCTTAAATCACGATGTATATATTTATCTTTAATGTCTTCCATCTCTAGTCCTGACTCTTAACGGTCAATGTTAATTTGTTACCGGTAATTTCCTCAAAAAGTTCTTTTTTCTCTAAGAAATTCTCTTTTTCTAATAAGAAGTTCTCATGAGTAAAGACCACAATTGTAGCATCTCCAGAAGAATTGAATTTAATCTCTAAACGTTTGGCCTTTTGTTTATGGGAACGGTCCAAAGCGTTCGCAATACGCAACAAAGCGCTTAACTTCTGGACCAAAATCTGTTGTTGGGACGATAAAGAATTATAAACCAAATGGGTCTTTAAAGGTGCGGAACGCCTATGGTAACGGGCAATACAGGCGATAATGTTGATCTCATCTTCTGTTAAGCGAAACATATTAGAAGAGCTGATGATATATTCGCTATGTTTATGATGGGCGCGATTATTAATAAACATACCCAAATCATGCAAATAGGATGCCAAGATTAAATATAACCTGTCTTCTTCATTGAGCCCTAAAATTTCTTTAAAGGCCTCAAAAAGGTGATCGGTTAAGAAAGCTACATGCTTCAAATGGTCCAAGTCCATACCATATTTCTTACATAAGAAATTAGCGACAGAGACCAACTGACTTACTTTATCGGTCTTCTCGGAAGATTCTAGGCGAAAAAGCTGATTAGCCAAAATTGCCTCAGACAAAGAAGCTTCAAGGATATAGATATACTCCTTCTTGTTAAGTTTTAGCAACTTATTAAGAACGATGGCAAATCCAATAATAGTCGTCGAAATATCTGCAGGGACATTATAAGTACGTGCAATCTCTTCTGCATTCATTTGCTGAAGCTTCAAAACAAACTCTGCCGCTTCTGAGGCTTTTAATTTGTAAAAATCCGATTCCCTCTTCTTATTAGGAAGAATGTTCTGCAAATAAATAGAATAGTTTTCATCGATAAGGATCACATCATCGATGACCAAATTTGGGTTATTCTTTTTTAGAAAGAATATTTCATTTTCTACATATTCTTCTGTTGCTTCGTGGATCTCCTGCATGGAACCATCTAGATTCTCCATGAATTGAGATAATCGAAGTGTTCCAATGGGAAAACCTATATTAGTCAATGTAAGGCCTTGGGACATGACAGAAATATCTAAACTTCCAGCACCTAATTCTGCAATGAGGAGATCTTTCTCTGCAACGGGATATGTTTTTTTGAGTTTGTGGGAGAGAAAATAGTCAATGTAATAAACAACATCCCCTACGTTTAAAACATCGATTTTAAAGCCTGTTTTTCTAAGAACTGTGTCAGCAAAAATATCTTGGTTGCGGGCTTCTCTAACGGCAGTTGTAGCAATAACGGTGACATCAGAAACATCATATTCTTTAAGTATCTCTTTATATTTTTGTAAAACGGAAGCTGTTTGATTGATAATGCCTTGTGGAATACGCCCTTTAAGGAAGGCGTGACGACCTAAAGGAACAGTGTTCTTTAAAGATTCAATGATCTTTATGTCATCACCATGACGCTCACCGATCAAAAGCTTTGTGGATGACGATCCTATATCAATAACTCCCCAACGCATAATCACCTCTCATTACCCCTTAAACTATACCATATGATGAACCAGAATGAAATCTCACGACCAAAGGACAGGTTGGGCCCCTAAATCCCCTTTGAAGATCACTCCTGCCATACCCAATGATACACAAACTAGAAAAATTAAAAAAGAATATTGAATAAAATAATAAGCAGACTCTTGAATAAAACCTAAACGAAAAGTTTTACTTTTAAAAGCTGCTACCTCTTCTATAACAAGATAGATGTTAGTTAGCATTTCTAAAATCGATCAGTAAACAGTTAGAAAAAAAAGTATTGAAAAGAACAAATAATAGGCCAATTAAATATAAATATACTCTTGGGAATTCTTGATCATGAGAAAGGACCTGTTGGAACAGGCCCTCAAGAGGACGATTATGAAAATTAATAAATACACAATATTCATCATTCCAAAGCGGACGTTGACTGAAATAATGACATGCGATTAAGAATAAATACCATCCAATTACAGCTAAAGGAGCAAGCCGTAATAGTTTCGTTTTAATGATGATGTCCGCAGCCATCTGCCCCATGTGCATGCCCGTGAGCAACTTCTTCCACGGTAGCCATGCGTCTTTGCACAATTTCTACTTCAAAAGTCAAATCTTGACCAGCTAAGGGATGATTACCATCAAGAATAACTTCATCCTTTTCAACTCCCACAACAGTCACAGGAAAATTATTTTGTCCATTTCCAGCTTCAAAAACATCTCCAACCTTAGGATCAGGAGTTGGAAGCTTACTGCGAGATACTTTATAGACCAAAGTATCATTGTAAGGACCATAGGCCTCTTTAGATGGCACAGTGATAGTCTTTTTTTCATTGGATTTTAATTCTACTAAGAACGATTCTAAACCAGGAATAATTTGTCCTGATTCAGTCATAAAAATCAAAGGATGACCTGCTTGAGAAGCATCAACCACTTGATTGTCCTTATTGGTTAACGTGTAATTAAATGAAATGATTTCTTTAGACATAGGAATTTCTTTCTATAACGCCTCTTTCGCAAATAGGTAGGCAGGTTTATAAGTAGAGCCTTTAAAGCTCATGATACTGATTAATGCTGTGGTAATGGACACATTTTCTGAGCACTTGCGCCAGAAAAAAGACACCCTTTGCCTACGGCATAACCCAACATAAATATTCCTAGAACTAAAATAACTCCTAGGACGACTTTCTTCATTTTGCAGCAACATCCACAACCACTCGCTGGATTAGTTGAACAGCATTCATCTTTCTTTTGTTCTTCGCTCATAGATTCTCCTTATTTGAACGGCCATCTATTGTTTAACAGCATTTTCTGAATTTTTCAACAAACTCGACGATAGTATTTGATCTTTGGAGTGAAATGAGACAATCCGTATTTTTCCCTGATTAGAAATTACCAGAGATGGTTCCTTCCTTTTTTCCATGGCGTGCCGTATTACCTCTTCTAATTCTTTCGCATCCATCACATACCTAGGAGCAGAAGAGTTTGAATCTTTTCTGAAAGCTTCCACTTCTTTATTAATTCCTTGATTAAAACTCATTTGATCAAGTTTCTTAAGGTCTAAGACAGAAATATATGGCGCCATTCTTTTTTCTACAGTGGGCCCATTGATTTTTAACTTATGAAGAGATTCGTCTTGTTGTTTTTTCTTATAATCTTCAATGGACTTGAAGTACTTACCTGCCGAATAAATCTCAACATCAGCTTGAGAAAATGATGTAGTTAGAAACAAGGTTATCAAGGTTAATATTAGCCACATATAGTTTCTCAATGCTCTTTTGCATTCATGATTCTCTGGGTAAATTCTGCTTCAAACAATTTCTTGATCTTTTTGAGCTCACTTTTTCCTAAGAAATACTTAACGGCCTCTTCAATGGCTAATAGACGGTTTTTAAGATAAAGATATTGCGGATTGAAGGTCTTTTTCTGAGAAGAGGTGTATTTTTGATTAATTTCATCGGCCTTCTTGGTAGAGATATATTTCTTAAAATCATCAATAAATTTCTTGTCATCTTTATTTAGCTTTAAGTTTTGATTTAAATGACTTAAAAGAAACTCATCAACTTGAATTTGAGTTGTTTTTCTCTCGATACGCTCAAATGATTCTCTTGTTGTTTTATAGCACCAAATGAGATAACGACGAATAAGATCTTGATGAAGGTCACTTTGCTGCATTGAGTTTAATTTCTTTATTAATTTGATCAATCATGTTGACTGTGCTGTTGAGTGTTCTTTCAACAGAATTCTTGATAAGACCTGACTGCGGATTTAAAAGGAGCAAAAACACCAAAATAACAGCTACAACCAAAAGAATGTACTCAATAATATTTTGCCCCGTTGAATCAATTTTCATAGTAATAATATATCATATTTTCTATTTGTAGACAACATCCCCTACCAGGGCAGGTTTATCAATCTTGATTCCTATTAATTGCCCCTTTTTAGCTACTTTGACATCTTCACTTTCAATTTGCATAGACCATACCTTCTGCACGAATTTACTTTTTACCCCCACGATCGTTAATTTATCTCCAATGAGGACCGTCCCATGAGTAATTTTGACCACACAAACCTTGATACGTTCAAAATAATGAGTAATTTCCCCTACTTTAACCAAATTGGGGTCTATTTCAGGGGTTTTTGGCTTCTTAACCACTGGTTTTTTAGCCTCCTTCACAACAATCTTCTTTTCTGGCTGATCCTTCTGAATAGCGGTTTTCTTAATAGGTAAGGGTTTTACTGGCTTTTTAAGCGGCTTTTTTAAAGGCTTTTTAACAGGCTTTTTGTTTCTTCTTTTGACTGCTGAAAGGGGTTTTCTTTTCGTGGACTTTTTGATCCAAAAGACTTCTTTAATGACATCTGATATTTTTTTTAGGAAAGACATGGCCAGATTTAATTATAAGGAGATTTTATCAGCCCAGATAGAGACGACAGGTAAACGTAAAAATTCACCTTTAAGAACGGCTATTAAGCAGCAAAATGATAATGCCATCAGAATAAACATAAGCGGAGCTAGAATAAATGGAAATACAATACTTAAAATCCAAACAGCAACTTGTGAAATAAAAAGAACAAGCCCCTGTTTACCGTGGGCTAAGACAAATGGATTGTTTTTCTTTAAGATTAAAGGAATGATGCAAAGAATGGACAAGTAAGCGAGCAGAGCGTAAATCTTACCATCAAGTATGACTTCCCTTGAAAAACCCTGCTGCATTAAGCTTTGACCTCAACGAGAGAATTGATATCGCCAAACGAATTGCGTTCAATATTTTGATTATCAGGATCTTTTTGCCATTTCCCATCTACGATGAATTGGTATTTATAGACTCCAGGTTTCAAATTAACGCTCAGTCTCCACATTCCATGACTATTGGTCATTCGACATTTTTCATCTAAAGACCAGTCATTGAAAGATCCCGTAACATAGACATTTTGTGCTTCTGGTGCCTTCAAAGAGAAATTAGCGAGCCCCATAAATTCTGTTGATTGTTTCTCAACTAGCTCTTGCATACGTTCTGAAGGTTCATATGTTTTAATTGTCTCTTGGGCAACAAATATTTCTTCTGTAGCTTTAAGAGGTTCTTTGGCCAAAGGCTCTTTAACCAAACGTTCTTCTTTAACCACATTGAATTCAGCAGGGCGATCTAACATGAGGATTTCCATAGCCAAACTTAAATAATCTTTAGAGCCACGGCAATATTTATCATATTTGATAACTGCTTCCCCCATGACGGCAGATTCTTTTAACTTAACATTGACATGGACAATTGTGTCATAAATTAATTTACCAAACTTCTCTTTCATTTTAGATAGCATGGTAAATGAATGACGCAAACGAGAATCAAACATAGTAACTAAAATTCTCTCTTGAACTGGATGATTAAGTCTGTCGCGGATCAAATTAATGATATCTGTTAAATGATCTACCCCCTGCATCGAAAAACGGCTGGTTTCAACAGGGATAATGACTTGATCCGAAGCTCGGATGGAATTGACCGTTAAGAAACCTAAGCTTGGCGGACAATCAATTAAAATATAATCATATAAATCTTTAATTTCTGAAATTGTCTCGACCAATTTTAATTCACGACCAATTTCATCAGTCAATTCCTGTTCTAACGTTCCAACAAGAATGTTCGATGGAACAATGTCAAAATTGTTGTCGACACGTTTAATAATTTCTTTGATTTTAAGTTTTCGAGGGGTAAGTTTAGAAATAATGTTGTAGAGACTGTAGCTGTCGTCGATATTTAAGCCTAATGTCGCATGAGCCTGAGGATCCAAGTCAATCAAAAGGGTTTTCTTTCCGTTAAATGCTAATGTGGCAGCTAAATTAATGGAGCTCGTTGTTTTCCCACATCCACCTTTTTGATTGGCAATCGAAATAATTTTCATAAATTTTTTGATCCTTTTGGCTAGTTAGAAAATGCTAAATCATCAATAAGAACTGTGCCTTTTTTGAAATCCATGTTCCATGCTTCAAGAACAAAAGACACATCTGTTACAGTGCTCCAATCCGTCAAATTCAATTTATCCAGAGGGATACTGACTTTCTGCCATCCTGTCTGAACATTTTGAATGTAGTATGTGGCCTTTTCATTGCGTTGATTCCCTAGAATCATCTTGATAACTCCCGGCGCTTCATTTAATCCACGTATCGATAAATTTAAATGACTATATTTTGAAATATCCTTATTCGGGATCGTAATTGTAAATGTTTTTGTCGACGGAAATGGGTCATTAAGATCATAAACAATGCGTATTGGATTATTATTTAAAGAATAAAAAACTTCATTCTTCAATGATACTCGTCGAGTTAAAAAAGCTGTGAACCCATAGACCGTTGAAACAAGAATCACCGCTGTAATCACAATATTGATAATCAGCCATGACTTATTTAAAGTCTTCTTCTTTTTTTCTTGAACAACATTTTCTCTCTTGCCTAAATAAACCTTGGCAAGATGATCATAAATTTCATCGCGCGTCATACTACTTTTTACTCGCTTCTATCTATAAAAAATTATGAATGATCTATAAATAATTCAATGTTATTAACTTAATAAAAATATATTAACAAAGAAAAATGAAATACAAAATGTTATCTAAACTATTTTTATTATTGAAAAAAAGTTTGTCGACGGAGAAAAGAAAAACCCCGCCTCGTTTTCACGAGACGGGGTTTTAATCGTGCGAAATGATCTTCTAAATTAGAAGTTCACATTCACGTGAGCTAATGCTTGACTTGCAGTGCTGTCGTTAGCATTTGCAAACAACTTTCCTGGAACGAACCAACCTAAAGAAACACCTAATGTAACATCTTCAGTGTAGGCATAGTTGACGTTAACGTCATATTCATTGCCCATGTCTTTGCGGCTAGTTGTTGTAGGAGCAGCTGAAGTTCCATCTGGTTGACGGAATGTTAATGCATTTTCTGTACCAACTTTTCTATCTGCCCATAAACCGCTCCATGTTACAGCAGCAGTTACATCTTGGATAGGAGCAGCAGAAACACCAACAGCAACGATATTCATGTTGGTTAAATCAAACAAGGTATTGTAGATTGTACCACTACCTTGAGCTTCATTGAACGGATCCCAAGCGGTGTACACTTCGCGAGAAGCAGGATTACCACTTGTAGAACGATTCACACTACCATTCTTATCACCTGAAACATGCGTATAAGCAGCATTCACGCCTGTTTTGTATTTTTCTAATTCAGCAACTGGAATTGCATAGTTTGCCATTAATTGATAAGCAAATGCAGAACGACGAAGGTTATCACCTTGTGCAGGTAATGGTGTTGAATCATTATTACCCTTACGTCCTAATTGCCAAGCAACTTCCGCTTGAGTGTTTAATCCTTTGATAGGATTTGTGCTCACGCGTAAACCAGGAACGTATAATTGATCACCTTTGTCAGAAGCAGCTCCGTTGACAGTGGTATTCTTATCACCAGAAACGCGAGAGAAGAAATAACCTTCAACAACAGAGTTCATTGCATCGCCTAATTGATAATTGGCGTTAAGACCTAACACATCAGATTCATCTTTCTTAGAATTCTGAGCACCAGTAACTACGCCAGAATCATTTTTGAAGTAGATTAAATCTAATGTTAATGGCTTGTAATCAAAGATTGCCTTGACACCATCATAACTTGTTCTCTTGGTGAAATCAGCAGCCACACCAGCTAAAGGACCGGTAGCCACGTTATTAGCACCACCATCACCCATAACTAAACCATTACCATAAGCAAACACTTGACGACCAACACTGACTGTGAGTGGTGAATATAAAAACTCACGTAATGTAGCGTAAGCTAAGTAAAGGTTAACATCGGTATCATTACTACCTGCAAAGGTTTCTCCACCCCAAGCACGTTCGTTAATCAAACCAACGGTTGTTGACACATTGTCGCTTAAATCAGCATCAATGCGTAAACGGGTTTGAGTAAGAAATGCGCTTTGAGCTGATAAACCAGCAGTTTCAATACCGCTTCCAGATTTTTGACCTAAGTTAAATTCATTACGATTAACATACCAAGAATCGATGTCGCCAGACACTTTTACGTTCTGGACAGCAGCGAAAGCCGGAGCAGCCATAAGGACAGCAGCGACTAAGACTAATAATTTTTTCATTTGTTTTCTCCAAAAATTTAGTACCAGGTAACTTCTAAAGCACTTGGCACTAGGATTAAACTCTATATATACTAGGTGTCTATTGGCCTAGGAAAATGACAATCATAGACCCCGTTTGATGATTCGACCGTTTCTATATCATCCCTCCTTTCTCAGTCACAATTAAATCACCAGGGTGGAAAAGTGAAACCATTCTGCCATCCTCAAATTATCATGTCAAGGATTTTCAGAAAAATTTTACTAGTTATTTTTTATTAATAGAATTTGAAAAGAATAATGAAAAACGAAAAGAATCTTAAAGGACTACAAGTTATTATATATCAATAACTTACGATCTTTATGATATTATTCGGTCATCCCGTGGGTATGTTTAATATCGCGTCCTTCTACAATATAAATGACTTCTTCTGCAATATTTGTTGATAAATCTGCGATGCGTTCCAAGTTATGAGCAATGCGCATGACCTGTAAACAGCGCGGTATTGCCTCTTTTTGAGTCCTCATGAATTCAGTCAAATCTTTAAGAATCTTGTCCCCTGCGTCATCTACTATATTATCCCTCTGGCACACCGCTTGAGCCTGGGCTACATCTTCATTAACAAAGGCACTAATACTGTCTTTAAGCATAAGAACGGAGTTTTCAGCCATAATACGCAAATCATCACTGGAACCTGGAATAGGGTTTTTAAGCAAAAGATGGGCACTTTCGCAGATATTGACTGTATGATCGGCCATACGTTCTAAGTCTTTATTCATCTTAATGATCATAATAACTAAGCGTAAATCACGCGCTACAGGCTCAAATTGGGCAATAATCTCAACACACATCTTCTCTATAGAGCGATCATAATCATTCACCTTTGGCTCATTGGTGTTCATGACTTCCTCTAATAAGGCGAAATTCTTATCCAAAAGCCCCCTAATGCTCTTATTAATCATATCTTCTACTAGAGAAGCATCTTCTAAAAGCTGCTGTTTAACCTCAATGATTTTTTCCTTTAGCATAGTTCCTTTTCTTTTAACCAAATTTGCCGGTTAAATACTCTTCCGTACGTTTATTTTTAGGTACAGTGAACATTTTAGACGTATTATCATATTCAATCAAGTCTCCCATATATAGGAAGGCCGTGTAGTCTGAAACACGAGCTGCTTGAGCCGTATTATGGGTCACAATGACTAGTGTATACGTTTCCTTTAATTTATTAATTAATTCTTCGATCTTTGATGTTGCAATAGGATCCAGAGCCGAACAAGGCTCATCAAACAAAATCACCTGAGGTTTCACAGCCAAAGTTCTAGCAATGCATAAGCGCTGCTGCTGACCTCCTGAGAGAGAATAAGCAGATTCATTCAATCGATCTTTAACTTCATCCCACAAAGCAGATTTACGCAAACTATCTTCAACCACCTCATTGATATAGTTATTATCCTTGATTCCCTGAATCTTTAGCCCATAGGCAATGTTCTCATAAATACTCTTGGGAAATGGATTAGGCCTTTGAAACACCATTCCGATCTCACGCCTCAAATCAGTAACATCAACGGAAGACTCGTAAAGATCTTTGCCTTTATAGAGCATTTTCCCCTGATAATTAAAAGATAAAACCAGGTCATTCATACGGTTTAAACAACGCAGCAAAGTACTTTTTCCACATCCAGAAGGACCCATTAAAGCTGTCACACTTTTTGGATGAATGTCCATACTGATCTTATTTAAAACCTGCTTTTTGCCATAACAGGATGTTAACTCTTGAATTTCGAAAATACCTTTTTTGTCAGACATCTCTAATACCTTTTTTGATGTTTTTGGCGTAAGAATACGGCAAGCGCATTCATGCATAAAGTAATGAGCAACAATACCACAATGGCCGCAGCGGCACAAGCGATAAAGCCTTTTTGTGGACGAGAAACCCAGTTAAAAATTTGAATTGGCATAACAGTAAATGCTTCAAAAAATCCGTGAAAGGACAGATGAAGGTATGGAAATTGACCGTTGAAACTTACTGGCGAACTAGGCAGGAATGGAATATATGTGAGCGCACCAATCGTAATGAGCGGCGCTGTCTCTCCAATTGCCCGTGACAAAGCCAAAATAATTCCCGTCATAATGTTCCCAAAGGCCATAGGAAGCACTTGAAAAAGAACAGTTTGCCATCTAGTTGCCCCCAAAGCATACGATGCTTCACGAATTGAAAAAGGAACTGCTCGCAAAGCCTCCCTGGTTGATAAAATGATGACCGGCAGAATCAAAAGAGCTAATGTCATACCACCCGCCATTACACTTCGATCCAAATGCATATAGCGAACAAAAATTCCTAACCCTAATAAACCATAAATAATAGAAGGAACACCTGCTAAATTGGCAATGTTAATCTCAATAAAATCCGTGAACCAATTCTTTCTAGCATACTCTTCAAGATAAATTCCTGAGGCAATTCCAATTGGAACGGCTAAAAGAGCAGTTGTAAACATAACCCATACTGTGCCCACCCAAGAGGATAAAATACCTGCTTGTTCTGGCTTTCGAGATGGATAATGTGTCAAAAAATCCCAACTTAAGCGTGGCAAACCATCCGAACACACATCCCATAGTAAAACGGCTAGCACGACTAAACCTAACATCGTACAGACAAATCCAACCGCATTAAACCACTTATCCCACATTTTAACCATTACTGGTACACCTCACGAAACTTCTTCTTCAAATGAAAACTAATCATGTTTAAAAAGAAAGTGATCACGAATAAAGTCATGCCACAAACGAAGATAGTCTTATATTCCAAGCTGCCATAAGGAGTATCCCCTAAAGAAATTTGGACAATATAAGCTGTAATTGTCTCAACCGGAACCAGGGGATTTAAAGTCAGTGTAGCCTGTTGACCAGCCGCAATAGCCACAATCATGGTTTCTCCAACGGCTCGAGAAATAGCTAAAATAATAGCTGCCGTAATTCCTGATAACGCCGCTGGAAAAACAATACTAAAAGCCACTTGAATTTTTCTAGCTCCTAATGCATAAGCTCCCTCTCTCAAACTCATAGGAACAGCATTCATAGCATCTTCACTTAATGAAGCTACAAGAGGAATGATCATAATTCCCATGACTAAACCAGCAGACAAGGCATTAAAGCCAGAAAGGCCAGGAATAAACGATCTTAATAATGGAGTGACAAAAAGTAAGGCAAAATAACCGTAGACCACGGTTGGAACTGCAGCAAGAATTTCTAATAATGGTTTAACGGTATTGCGAAGACGTGAGGATGCATATTCACTTAAATAAATAGCACTAATTAAACCAATCGGTACCGCAACGATTAAAGCAATGACTGTTGTTAAAAATGTTCCACTTAACAATGGCCAAATGCCATAATGCTTTTGGGTGAACATTGGCGTCCATTGGGCATCAAAGATGAATTTTGTCCAAGGAACTGCTTGAAAAAAGCCAACCGTCTCAGACATCAAAACATAAATAATGCCAGCTGTAGTTAAAACAGATAAGAGGCTGCATCCCATCAGCAGCCTCTCAATCATCCATTCTGTAATCTGTCGTGCTTGCTTATTCATTAACGAGTATGTGTTGATCCCATGGTTTTTGCTTGAAAACGTTCCTTAGTCTTTGCCAAATCACCTTCATGCAGCGGAACATACCCTACTTCTTTAGCTAATTCTGAAGCATTTGCCAAGTAAAATTCTACAAATTTTTGGACAGATGGTTTTTCTGCCAAAGATTTCTTGCTTACGTATATAAACAATGGCCGAGATAAAGGAGAATAAGAACCATCTTGGACAGTTTCAATCGACGGACTAACAGGATTTCCTGATTTTCCAACAATTGGAACAATTTTTAACTTATTCATATTCTGTTCATAATAAGCAAGTCCAAAATATCCTAAACCAGCTGTTTCTGAAGAAACACCTTCAACTAAAACATTATCATCTTCACTTGCCGTATAATCCCCCCGGCTTGCGGAAGTCTTGCCATTAATGACTTCTGTAAAATAGTCAAATGTTCCAGAATCAGTCCCAGCCCCAAACAATTTAATTTCTTGATCTGGAAATCCAGCTCGAACCTGACTCCATTTTGTAATCTTACCTTGAGCAGATGGCTGCCAAATGGTTTTTAATTCATCAACTGTTAAATAATCAACCCAAGTATTCCTAGGGTTAATAACAACAGCTAAACCATCATAAGCTATTTCAAGTTCAATGTATTCAATTGCAGATTCTTTACATGCAGTGATTTCTGATGCTTTAATTGGACGAGAGGCATTACTAATATCGGTTTCTCCACGACAAAAACGTTTGAATCCTCCACCTGTTCCCGAAATACCAACCATCACCTTATCTGAGGAAACCTTACCAAACTCTTCAGCAACTGCTTCTGTGATTGGAAAAACAGTAGATGATCCATCTGCTTTAATAATAGCTGCCCAAGCTCCTGAGGAAAGGCTGACACATAGCAAACCCGCCATTGTTAAACTTAAGAAATTTTTCATTTTCTAACCTTTCTTTATCTGTTTATTTAAAATTTAAGATTAAGATCTGCTTGAAACACTGACTGTGGATTCTTGACTGCTTTGATACGCTGGTCCCTATAATAATCAAATCCTAAAGAAACATTCTTGGTTAAACCATACTGTAGTTCCCATTCATTTCCCTTAACATCTGTAGCACCTCCTAGGCGATCTGAATCGGGAAATGCATCAGGAAAAGCATCTTTTCCTAAATTAGTGTATTGATACTTAAGCTGCCATTGCTTAGGACCTGCAACTTTTTCATCACCAATTTTAACACCAGCAGCCCAACCAGTATCGTCATCTTCAACAGCATTGGTAATATTCTTAATATAATCACCAAAAATGGCAAAACGTTCAATAGGTAAAATTTCAATTGGCTTCTTAACACCCATTTCTACGGTCAATCCCATGGAATCATAATCATACTTCAAAACAGAACCAGCTAAGGTGTTAGATGAAGAGGTTCCATCTAACGTAATTCCTTTAACACCATTGAATCCATAATAATTCCCCGCTAATGTTGCATCAAAAATGCCTTCATTAACTTTAAAACCAGCTTGAGTATATATTAGAAAAGGATCTGTGCGATCAGATTTATTGTTTTCATCAATAACCCATGCGCCTACATTTCCAAATACTGAGACTAAATCATTGAATTTATGATCTAAATGAACTGCCGCACCTGCAGGATTAATGTCCGTATCCCACAACATATCGGAAGTCGTCCATAAATAATCTGATTTAACAAATTTACCAGCAATAACCTTACCCCATGTAAAAGGCTGATATTGTCCATAAGCATAGTCAATACGGACATCCCCTCTACGGAACGAATCATTAAATGTCATATTAGTTGAACGAGCATCATCAGTTGCAGTTCCGGTGCTATCGACTTCAGAACTAGATAAACCAGCTCCAACCTTCCATTGGGTGTTAATCTGATTCTCAAGGCCTAAACGAAGTCTTAAACGTCCCCGTGTGCGGCTTTCTGTATCATTAGAACGTCTTTCATATTGATATCGAACACGCGCATCACCTTTAAGTGTAGTCTTTTTGACCCAATCAGGAACAACTGCTTTTGCAGAGTCTTCATTAATAATTTTTGCATCTTCCGCTATTTCTAGCTTTAATTCGCGGGCTTCATGTTTATCCAAAATACCTTTTTCAACCAATTTCTGGATCAAAGAATCCACTTGGGTGGAAGCAGCCCAGGAATTAGCTGGAACAACACTAACCATTGCTACAATAATTGATAACAACATACAAAATCTCTTCATGCTTCCTCCTTACACTTTGGGGTTAAAAAACTTAAACCTTTTTAGGGTGAATGAAAATCAAAATAAGTATAGGTCTCTTATGTTAAGGTTGTGTTAAGACAGGATAAAATCTTTGCGAAGACTAGACCGCTTCACTTTCTAAGGGAAGAACCAAATCCATAAGGAATTGCAGTATGCTTAATGTCATATTCACCTCACTTGTTATTTTCTATAACAAGTTTAGATGGAATATATTAAGACAGGATAAAGAAGAAAAGATTATTATGTTAAGAGAAATTTGAGAACATCGTCGCGGGTAATGATGCCTTTAACAAAGCCATGTTCATCTACGATGGGAATACACCCAAATTTATGACTGACCATGTACTCTACAGCAGGATACAAAGAATCCTCTACTTTAAGGGTAAATATATCTTTGAACATCACATTCTTTAAGATGAAACTATTAAGAAGGTCTTTATCGTAAAACCACCTGCCATCTTCTAGCTTTCGGGGAGAATGAATTTTAAACAACTCTCGTTGCGTGATTAGCCCTACTAGAGCACCACCATCACGAACAACTGGCAAATGTCGTATGTCATACAACTCAAACTTCTCATGAACCTTACTGAAATCATCATTTTCGTTGACTGTGATCGCAGGAGAAGCCATAACATCTTTGATTTTTGTTTTCTTTAAGAAATCCATATGCACAAATTAAACTAAACCCCTCCTATATACAAGAAAAAATTCAATTAATTGATTCTTTCCCAATCAGCAATGCCACCTTGTATCAATAAAAAAGAAGGATGAATCTTTAATACCTTAATGTCCTTCACAGTCTTTAATAAATCGGGTTTTCTGATTAAAAGTTTATTTTGAAGATGCTCACGTTCGTATTCCGCCTGACCCATAGTGACATTAATAAGTGATAAATGTTCAGTAAACTTCAAACAAATTTTAGAACGATTGAAAGAATAGTTACGGCTAACCGCATCATCACATACCCCATGCAAATAATTAGCAATAGCTTTTAAAGGATGGGCATGAGATTTAAAACGAATTAGTTGAGGATGGTTTTTATACCCTTTGGTATCTCCCATCAAAACTTTCTGCGCCAATAATCCTTCCCTCCATAAAGCAACTAGGCCCTGAGGATCTAAGTATTGAGGATGTAGCGACCAAAGCCTCATTTTTTGACAGGCGTTTGAACAGTAGATGAAGCATCGCTAACATCTAAAACTTTGATCTTAAAGGTCAATTGCTTGCCCGCTAAAGGATGATTAAAATCCAAGACAACTTTATTACCTTTAATTTCTGTCACAACAGCAGGAAAATTCTCCCCATCTGGAGCTTGGGCTTCCAAAACTGTCCCAATTTTCAAATCTGCATTCTTAGGCATTTGGTCTTTAGAAAATTCTTTTAAGGCCTTGGGGTCAACTTCTCCGTAAGCATCTTTGGCTTCTACAACAATGACCTTCTCTTCTCCAACCTTCATTCCGTCAATGCCTTTTTCCAAGCCAGGGATAATAGTTTGATCACCAAATACAAATTCTAAAGGTGTTTTTCCAACGGAAGTTTCCAGCTGTTCATTATTAACCGTTAGAGTGTAATCCATTTTTATCTTCTTGCCTTTCACAACAACCTCATCTTTAGCAAAAGCAAAGCTTGTTAAACCCATCATCAAAACACCTATAACTAATATACGTAAATATTTCATACAACTTCCTTTCTTTGAGTTACTGACAAATTCCTTTAGAGCAATGTTGATCTGAAGGGCAAACATTTCGACAGGTCCCGCAATTATTAGCATCAATTTGGGTATTAGTACAAATATCATCACAGATGTCAAAACGACATTGACAGGCTCCTTTGATGCAGGCCATATTAACCGCACATACATTTCCGCATTCACCGCAATTATAATTATCTGAGGTAGTATTAATACATTTTTCCCCACAGGCTTTATAACCAGCATCTTCACAAAGACAATCACCCTTAAAACATGTTGAATTTGAAGGACAAACAATCCCACAGTTTCCACAATTTTTGCGATCATTCTGCGTATCTACACACGTACCCTGACACGTTTCATGTGGACAAGTACATCTTCCATTGGAACAAATAGCTTGAGAAGGACAAGAATTGTCGCAACCCCCGCAATTATTTGAATCTGATAAACTGTTGATACACTCTCCATAACAACTGATATTATAATCTGAAGAACAGCACACTCCCTGAACACAACTTTGATCCTTAGCACATCCACCCTGACAATTTAAACACCCCTTCATCTTATCTGAGGGCCCGCAAATACCATTGCAACAAATATACTCATCACAACCCTCACCATTAGTCACACACATATCATCTATATCCAAACCCGAGACCTTTCCTCGATCATCAATATCTAATTTCTCTCCCACAACTCCATTAAAGCCCTTGGAATACAAAACATAAAATTTACCGTTGGCACTTTTTAAATAACCATATTCAGAACGCTGCGAGGACAGCGGATCATATAAGGGCCTGTCAATTTTAGGGGTCTTAACTTTTGTAAGATATTGAGAGCCTACCGTACTACTTTTAGGTGGGTATACATGAGGTTGGGAAAATATGTAATAAGACGTTACAGCGGATTCCATGGTCTTTAATTCTCTAATGACTTGAGTTTGCTTTAAAGAATGGACCATGTGAAATGAACCTATTGCCACAGTTAAGATGGCTATACTGAAGACTCCCAACAATAATAATAGTTGATTTGAAGTAAATGCAGTTCGACAGGATCGATTCATGGATAGTATATTACCAACGTTATTGAAGCTTGCAATTGCTTAGAAAATTATTTTCAACTTTAACGCTTAATAAAAAACTTAACAACCCATGCAAAAATAAAACACAGGCCGCAAGCAATGACAATGCTGGCCCCGGAAGAAACTCCCAAGAAGTAAGAACAATAGACTCCAGCAATACAGCAGGCTACTGTCATAAGAACTGCAATAATCATAAGAGGCACTAAACGATCCGTTAAAAGTCTAGCAGCAGCGCTTGGCACAACCAAAAGCGCATTAGTCAAAATTGCCCCCGTTGCCTGGATGCCAGTGACTACACTTAAAGACAAGAGAATCAACAACAAAAGCCTCAAACTATCTACATTAATTCCAATAGTTTGAGCATAATCGCGATCCACACAAAATAATTTTAATTCTTTATGTAGCAATATGAGAGTCGTCACAATCACAATTGTAAGAACAATGATTAGTCCTAAATCGCCATTAGTCACTCCAAGAATATTTCCAAAAAGCATCGATGACATGTCGCGATAAGATTTTGTGGAACTTATGATCAATACCCCAAGGGCAAACATCACCGTTGGGATCATGCCCGTTGCAGTATCTTCATAAATCTTGTCATCCTTAGACAAGAATCCAATTAATAATGCCGTCGTAATCACAGCCACAAATGCGCCAAAGAATAAATTCAGACCCAACACAAAAGCAATGACAATACCGGGTAATGCACTATGAGTGAGGGCATGTCCAATATTAGACATCCGTCGCAAGACCACATAAACACCAAGCAAAGAGCAACTAATCCCCACTAAGACTGAGGCCAGAAGCGCTCGTTGGATAAAACCATATTGCAAAGGTTCTAACAGGCTGTGCATATCTCTCCATCCTTAAGATAAATCGCTGAATCGTACAATCCTTCTTCTTGTTTAAAATAATGTGTGGCAACTAATGTGGTTTTACCTTGAGATTTTAATTGTGTGAGAACATTTTGTACAATCTGGCGGGTTTGAGAATCCACAGCATTCAACGGTTCATCCAGGAGCAATAGAGCTGCATCTTGAGCAATGGCCCTTGCAATCAACACCCTCTGCTGCTGACCTCCAGAAAGCTGAGCAATCTGACGATCGGCCAAATCTTCAATACTTAAACTTTTTAAGGCGTCCCATGCTTTCTTATGATCATTTTTATTCACACGATTGATCCATCCTCGATAAACATATCTTCCCGTTAGGACTAAATCCAAAACACTCATAGGGAATTCCCAGTCTATGCTACTGCGCTGCGGCAGATAAACGACGTGTTGATGGCAGGAACCCAATGGCTGACCAAAAATCTCAACTTCTCCCGAAGATGGTTTGAGCAAATTACTGGCTACCTTAAACAAAGTCGACTTACCCGCCCCATTATGACCAACAACGGCAACCGATGAACCCCTTTGCACCGAAATCGAAACATCCTTCAAAGCTAGCCTATCATCTCCCGAATAATGAGCATTCACATGGATCATTGATAAAGCCGGCGCTTTGGCATCTGGACGTTTATGGGAATGACTGCAGTAAGAAATAAACAATCGACTCATGATTGCATCTCTCCATTATCCTTAAGCATATTGACTATGACTTGAGCATTATATTTCATCATTTTAATGTATGTATCTGCCTGACTGCCCTGCGGTCCTAATGCATCCGTATACAAAGCTGGAGCGAGTTTGATATGAGCTTCATCTGCCAGTGAGGCAATCATCTTTGAATTATGAATGTTTTCCGCAAATATAACTTTAACATTGGCTTTTTTGATTTTAAAAAGCAACTCTGCCATTTTTTTGGCTGAGGAGTCTTCAGCTTCCGTTGTCACAGAGTCAAATGCAGCACCCACAACTTCAAACTGATAACGCTCACAAAAATATCCAAGACTATTGTGGTTAGTGACAATCTTTCTTTGAGGTCTCGCAATGAAGGCCACTTTTTTCATGATCCAATTGTCTAATTCTTTGAGTTCAACAATATAAGCCATAGTACGACTCTCATATGCTTTGGCGTGATGAGGGTCCATGGACTTTAATGTGTTATTAATCATATTGACCATTCCAACGACATAACGTATGTTTCCCCAAACATGCGGATCAACATCTTCATAGCGATTATCACCACTTTTAAATATGGTCAGAGGACTTTCAACAACTGATTTGGCCAGAACTATTCGACTAGCTTTGGAGTTTGCAGCAGTATAAAGTTTATTCATCCAATGTTCTAAACCAAAACCATTCTCAAAAATTACATCTGCATGGGCTAAAGCCACACTATCAGACGCTGAGGGTTCGAACGTATGAGCGTCACTATCTGGCCCCACTAGTGTTGTAAGCTCCACTTGATCGGAGGCGATATTTTTAATCCAATCAGCAATAATGCTGGTTGTCGCAACAACCTTAAGCTTCTTATCTGACTCTGCCCGAGTCACAGATGGACATATCAAGCACAGACTAATGAGCAGAACAAACCAACACGTCTTCATGACACTCCTTGCATTCTTTAGTCGGATGATGCTTAGAAAGATCTTCCCAATGCTTTTTGCGATGCGGCGTTAAAAGCCCAGTCCCCTGACAAAATGGACAGGCATTATCTAAAGCTGCCAAAATAGCCCCTCTAATAAACTCAGAACGATTAGGGACCTTTTTTAACAACTTCACAAGCTCTTTATCTACTTTGAATGTTAAAACTTCAATATCTTTAGGCTTAGGTTTATTCATTTAGTCTCCTGATAGTCTAAAAGTAATACCAAGTATTACCGAAGTATAAAATAAAAAGAGGATTTGTCAATGAATGGTTAAAACCTAAGCTTGTATTGCAGGGTGAATTCGGTTTCGTTGTCTTTTTGCTGCTGGGTGTGGGTGTTTTCGGAGATCGCCTGATCGCGTGAGGTGGGAAGATATTTCTGAGCCACGTTAAATGAGAATTTATCGGTGACGTTCAGTTGACCTTCTATACTTTTGGAATAACCCAAACGCCTGGTCTGCCCCACCTGTTCATCTTTTTGATCAAATCTCATACCTACATTAAAAGAATCCGTAAGGCTTTTCCTTAATCCAAAATCATGTCCTTGCATATTCGGGGTGCCTGACCACCCTTTGGTTATTAAAGCAGTCAGTATTTCTCTTTCACTCATAGGTGGATCAGAACTAAAAAGTAAAATGGGTTTTGATAACGTTCCTTTAATGGCCATATCAATATTAATGTCATCTACAGATGTAGTTCCATGAATATCCAAAGAAGGATTAGACACATCTCCTTTAAGTTCAGCAACACTCTTAGTCAAATCAATATTGATTCGATCAACTTTAACTAAAGCTGATTCCATCGTTAAAGAACCCTTCATTTGAGGAAGCTTCCCCAGAGACATAATGGTCAAATCTAAATGACTAAACCCATCAATGACCTGAGTATTCTTATAAGCAAACTTATCTACCAAGAAATGACCGGTAAAGTGCGGCTCCTGCAGAGTCCCGTCCACATCTAAATCTATTCGACTAAAAAACCCATAAATATCTTTAGCAAGCATGTCATAGCCAAGAGCTGAGACAAATTCTTTTGTATCAATCGTATTGGCAAAACAATTGCCACGAATTTTATTATCAGTAATAGTTCCTTCAAAAATAATGGACTCTGAAGAAACATCTAGTTTGGCATGTGTAATCTTAACAAACAGGGTCTTCCAGAAAACGATCGGTAGTTGGAAATAAATATCTTGGGCTTGAATAACAGCGCCTTTAAAATCTGGAATATTGCTTATAGTCACGTTCTTAAGAGTTAAACCTTTTTCAATTGTTCCTGAATACTCCCCTATCTTTATATTAGTAAAAGGCATGTAGGCCTGAGCAAAACACGTCACGATGATTTTTGCCCCTTCAGTTGTTGTTAAGAAACCATAGGCTCCTACACATAATGCAATAGCAATCCAACAAGGGATAACTAAAGAGGAAAAGAAACTTTGTACTAAATATCGTGTTTTCATGAAATATTATTTTAAAGATGCCATGATTTCGATAATACCTTTCCGGATCATCATGACACCGATTGCAGCGAGCAATAGTGACATCACTTTAGACAAAGCCTTTGAACCATTAGTTCCCAAAATTCTAATCAGCTTATCCGATAAGAATAAAACAATTGCAACGATGAGAATATTAGAAAGGACTGCCGTTAAAGCAATTCCTGGACCATACTGATTCATCAACATCAAGGCCATGGTCAATACTGCAGGTCCAACAATTAACGGGGTCCCCAAAGGCACTGATCCTAGATCGGAAGATCTAGATTTGGACACTTCCCCTGGCTGGCTTAGCATATCAACAATAGATAAGCAAAAGAGAATGAGCCCACCTGCAATCATGAAATCTCCCATGCTAATGCCTAAGAAATTAAAAATGGCTTTACCTAAAAAGATAAAGCCAAATGCTAACAGTGTTGCTGTCATCAAAGATTGCACAATGGTCTTATGTTTCTGCTCTGGAGTAAGAGAGCTAGTCAGTCCCACAAAAATAACAAGAATCCCCAGAGGATCCATTGCAAAAAACATTGGAATAAAAGCTAATAGTAGATGATCCATTTTTAACTCCTTTACTGCCTTCAGTATATCACACACCATAATAGCGGCAGGCACCATTTTCTACTTTCTTGCAATAATCAACTCCTTTTAAGCAATATTGTGGTAGATTTTATTCATGTCTTTCATGGAAAAAATCAAACAAAATCCTGCCCTTAAAAATATTGGCTTATTCCTTGCCATCTTTGGCCCAGGCTTTGTCACCGGCAGCGTTGACAATGATGCAGGGGGCATTACCACATATTCCGTTGCTGGCGCTCATTATGGATACAGCCTCATTTGGACACTCATCCCTTCTTTTATTGCCTTAATTGTTGTGCAAGAAATGAATTTGCGCATGGGAGTTTATACCGGTAAAGGGTTAGCTGATCTCATCCGTGAAAACTTTGGCGTTAAAATTACTTTCTGGATATTCTTAGGCCTTCTCATTGCGGACTTGGGAAATACCGCGACTGAATTTGCTGGGATTGCAGGTAGTTTAGACATATTTGGTGTCAGCAAATATATTTCTGTCCCTCTATCAGCCATAGCTGTCTGGATTTTAGTGACTAAAGGCAATTACTCTTTAGCCGAGAGAATCTTTATTCTCTTTAGCGTGTGCCTATTGTCCTATATTATTTCTGCTCTACAAGCCAAACCCGACTGGAACCAAGTTGCCGCATCAATCATCCATCCTCAAATTCAAATGAATAAAGACTATCTGACCATGGTGTTAGGAATTATAGGAACTACGATTGCCCCGTGGATGCAATTTTACATGCAAAGTGCTGTTATTGAAAAAGGCACACATATTGATAATTATAAAATGGCTTTTGTGGATGTCTTAATTGGCTGTATTGCAACTGTCACTGTAGCGTTCTTTATTATGGTAGCCTGTGCTGCGACGCTGCATCAAAACGGCATCGTGATTAATGAGGCCAAAGATGCCGCACTTGCCCTTAAACCTTTTGCCGGAGCTTTTGCATCTCATGTGTTTGCTTTTGGGTTATTTGTGGCATCCATCTTCTCAGCAACAATCCTGCCTTTAGCGACTGCCTTTTATATCTGTGAAGCTTTTGGATTTGAAGCAGGGATTGATAAGAAAGTCCATGAAGCTCCTCAATTCTATTCCCTCTTTGCCTTTATATTGATTGTTGGGGTCATTGTTATTCTTATTCCAAATGCCCCTCTCATTCAAATCACCCTATGGACACAGGTCATTAATGCCATGCTTCTTCCTGTCGTATTAGTCTCTATGATTCTTATGGTCAATAACCCTGAGATTATGGGCGACAAGGTGAACAATAAATTCCAAAACATCGTTGGTTGGTCTACGACGATTATTCTCACAGTTTTAACTGTGATTTTATTGTCTATGAATTTATTTAATCATTCCTAACCAAACCAGCCTACTCAGACAGTTTTTTAAAACGAGATCGATGAAAGAACAAGGCTGCTGCAAGAAGAGTTCCTACGACTACAAGAGAGTTAACAAACATTGCAGCCATAGACCTTAGATCGGAAGCAGACAAATTTTTAGCTTCCGTGGATTCTTTTAGCAAGATTTGACTTCTAGCCCAGTCTGCCATTTGAGGATAAACGACAAGAACACCGACAACCAAAGTTAAAAAATATGCAATAGCACCATAGGCAGCCCATGCCCTAAGCCTTAGAATATCAATTCCAATTTTAATACAAAATACACCTAACAAAAAAGTGACAACCATACTCCAAGGTTCAGATAAATTCATACCAAATAAAGGTGGCACTTTGTGATGTAGCGTCCCTCGGATCACCTGATTACATCCATCATTAATTAATATAAATCCAATGGCCATGGTGATCCAATTTTCATTGATTTTGATCTCTTTCTCGACTAAAAGCTTTTGGGGATCAGAGGGAGGCAGACCTTCCTTAGGATTTAGAAATATACTTAAAGCCATATGTCCAACACTTCGAATCTTAAAAACATGGATCAACAACATTTGCAGAGGAAACACTAAAAGAAGTAAAACTAAATAGATGAAAGAAAGATCATAATAACTACCCCACTTTCCTGCTGCAAGATAATGAACCCATCCCATAACCACACAAAGCAAATTAAAATCAATATAGGCAGCCCCTACTAGACGAAATTTTGAAGCGGGAAAATTTAGAGGAACTTCTGCTGGAGTTGTAGTCATTGTTCTGTCCTATCCATTTTTTTCAAAATACGGTTCATATCTTTCTTTTTGAGAGCCTCTTAAAAGTTCCGGTGCTTTTCCTGATGTGGCTTGAACCCGAAGAATGTAATCAGAAGCTGGTGAACTTCCAGAAGAAGGATCATAAAACTTAACAATCCACGAATTTTCTTCAGGTAAATAAATAGCCCGTGATTCGCTAAGACTTAAGCTAATCGGAGGATTACTGGATTCAGCCACCTGACGGGCGAGTCGAACAGCCTCTTCTTTTTGTATTCCCATGGAAGGCTGACAGTAAGCTATGGAAGCTAAAAATATTGTTAACATAAAAATCGTAATAGTTTTCATAAGCCCTCCTATTGTTTCTGATAATATTTCATCGCTTCAGGAATTTCAGCCTGAATATTTTTAATGCGTGTCTGATCCGAAGGATGCGTACTTAAAAATTCTAACGGAGCTTTTCCATCTTTGGATCTTGCCATCCTTTCCCAGAAGGCTACTGCTGCATTTGGATCATACCCTGCCATCGACATAAAGATCAACCCCAAATGATCCGCTTCACTTTCTTGCATACGACTGTAAGGCAATAAAATTCCATATTGGCTGCCAGCATTAAAAGCGGTCATCCAAAGTTTTTTGGTTTCTTCGGGTTTATTTTGGAGGGCCGCTGACAACGTAAACTCTCCTAAAGAAGAAAGCAATCCCTGACTCATTCGCTCATTGCCATGTTGGGCAATGGCATGGGCAATCTCATGAGACATAACAACAGCAAGCCCCGAATCATCCTGGGCAACCGGTAGAATTCCAGTATACACAACAACCTTTCCTCCTGGCATGCACCATGCATTGACATCTTTACTTTCAACTAAATTAAACTCCCACTTATAGTTCTTTATCTTGTCTGACAAATTATTCTGCTGCATATACTGTTCAACAGCCCTTTGAATTCGCCCCCCAACCCTCTTGACCATCTGAGCCTGTGTTTGATTTGTACTTAACTTATTTGATTTTAAAAACTCCCCGTATTCCTGAGCACTCATAGAAAGCATCACATCAGAGGGAATAAAATCCAACTGACGACGACCAGTTAACGGTACCGTTGAACATGAAGTAAAAATAAAACAAAAAATACAAAAGATCATAACAAGTTTTAACTGATTCTTCATCATTCCTTCTCCTTTTACAATATTGAGAAACTTTTGATTGCTTGGATCAAACTTGCCGTATCGTCACCTTTATTAAAATAACCAGAAGCTCCAGCATCTTTCATTGCCTGGGACATTTCACTTTCAGCCTGCACGGAAAGCCCAATGATCTTACAACGTAGATGTCGTTTAGATAAAATCTTAGTCGCTTCAATGCCATTCATAATAGGCATATTAACATCCATAAGAATGATATCAGGATCTGCTATTTCTGCTTTTTGGATGGCTTCCTCTCCATTTGCAGCCTCAATTACTTCCCTAATAAATGATTGTGACTTAAGAAGGCTTGCGATCGATTGACGGATGATAGGATGATCATCAACAACTAAGACAAGCATACCTTCTTTAGCCGATCGCTCTCTAGCAAATGATTTCTCATGAAAAATATCTATTTTCTTTTCTCCTGCACGAATTTCATCTGGAACCGTCAAGGTAAAAATGGATCCTTGAGAAAGAATGGATGATATCTTTAAATCACCCCCTAAAGCTTTAATTCTTTCTCTGATACTAAACAAACCAAAACCACCTTTATCATGCATACCAAGATTTGCCAAATTAAACCCAATACCTTTATCTTCAACAATCACTTGAATAACACCATCTAATCGCTCGACAGTCACAAAGCATTCACTGACCTTCGCATACTTAACAGCATTGAATATTAGTTCCTGAACGCATTGATAAATTAAAACTTTAATTAAATCACTTCCTGGTTCTATGTCGGATGAAATCAATAGATGGGTATATATTTTGTGCTGATCTTCCATCTTCTGGGCCAAAAAACGTAATCCCGCAGCTAAACCTCCCTCATAAAGGACAGGTGGTCGCAGGTCCGCTGTTAACTGTCGAGAAGAATCTGCCGCTTGTTCAATATAAGACCGGGCCTCATCCAATCCTTTTTTATCAAGACTCACAGCTTTCTTTTCAAGCAAATCCAATCGCATCTTAGCCGCAACAAGATATTGCTGAAGATGATCATGCAGAACCTCTGCAAGCCGGCGACGTTCTTTCTGTTCTACTTGAGTTAATTCAACAGCCAATTTTCTTAAACGTTCCGTTTGATCCTCTAAGGACTTGGTGCGATCTTTAACTCTTGCCTCAAGCGCTTCTGTCAGTAAACGAAGACTTTGCTCACTTTCTTCCAAACTTTGAATAGTACTTGCCCGCTCAAGGGATTCCCAACACCTACTCACAACTAAACTCACCAATTCAATTTCCTCAGGAGTCCATTGACGAGGAAATTTTTGATGAACAGCCATAGCCGCCGTAAATTTTCCTGCCTTGTGGAGAGGAACACAAATAACAGCTCGAATAGCGGTTGCCCTATAGGCCGCTAGATCTTTCTTTGTTATTCTAGGATCTTGATCCGTATCCGAAACAATAAACGGTTGATTAGCAAGCATAATCCTTTGACATTCAGCGCCAAAAGCAGCAACAGGCCATCGCCCTTTAATTGTCGGCACACTCTTAGGATAATCCCCAGTAATTACAAAAATTTTTCCATTTTCTTCAATCTGTGCGTAAGCACATCGATTCACATTTAAATGTTCACCAAGCATACAGGCAGTTACAGCCATAATCGCATCCGGATGAGTAAGACTTTGGGTAGCCGTGTTTAAATCCACGAGAAAACGCAGCGTTTCTTCATCTTTTTTTCTCTGTGTCACATCTTGAATTGTACCGCGCAAGCCTATGATATTTCTTTGCTCATCATAAACAGCTTCTCCTCGATTAGTAATCCATTGGACTGTGCCATCAGCTTTCCTGGATTCTAAATCAAGCTCATAACTGACACCATTTTGAAGAGCATTTTCCACTGCTACTTTGACCTTCTCCCAACTCTGGTCGGTATAATGATAAAGCGCTTTGTTATCAGGAAGAAAAGATGGGTAAGAATCTTGCGCAGGCAGTCCCTTGATAAAGAAAACTTCTGGAGATACCGATACCTTTCTTGTTTTTGCATCCATATACCAACTTCCGATATGAGCTAACTGTTGAGCTTCCTGTAATTCTTTTTCTTTTTGTTTAAGCGCATTCTGAGCGAGGTATTGGGAAGAAATGCGGGCATTTAGTTCTTTAGCATTCAAATAAAGAATGCCCCCAATGATAAGGATAAAAAACAAGGTCCTTAAAGCGGTCCCCGTTGCAAAATCATATAAACCTAAATGATCTCCTTGCAGCCTCAAAAACCCTGTTAAAATTGCGAAAAAAACAGCAGGAATAAAGAATTTTAAAATTAATTGCCGACCCGTATCTGTTGTAGTAAATTCCTTCATCATTCCTTCATAAGGTTTAATTAAGATGATCGAAATTCCCACGCAAATTAGCAAAATAGCACTTGGCAAAGCAATGGCAGTAAAAGATGCCATGCCAAACATAACTTTTGCATTAAATAAATATCCTAAGAGTCCTGTCAAGCCAATCAAGACAACAATACTCCCCAAAATTTGTACATAAATAATCTTGAACCTTGATGAGGTTGAAAATAAAAGTGCAGTACCTGCTAATGTAAAGGACAATGAGGCTGGTATTCCCATTCGGTTGGGATGTATTACACCTAGAGCTCCTGGGGGTTCTCGAGCCAAAAGATTATCGATACCAAATTCAAATTTGAATATATTTTCCACTAGAGTTAAGAAACCAATCGCGAGAACAATTCCGGAAATCAACCTTACTACATTCAAAACAATCGCCTTTCGAACCAAACTCACATGTAAGGCAATGGTGATTCCTAATAATAAGAAACAAAAAGCTGTGTTAGTTTTCATGGTAATTGCTGTCAATCCCTGCAAAGCAAAATCCCCAAAAAACCATTGCCATAGATGAAAACCGCCCATGAAGACAGTGAAACCAGAGAGAATTTGCACGGTCAAAATGTATGAATCAAAAACCATTACCATTCCTTCTAATGATTAAAAATGTTCTTCCAATACTGAACAATCTTACTGCGGATTATTAATTAAAGCAACTTACCAAGGAAAGAATTAAGCTGAGGTTAAAATAGGATGAACAATCATCGATCTCATTGTTTTACTGTGCTTTGTTCTTGAGCATATATCGCACCAATGCTTCATTGGATTGATGTAATCTTCGGGCTGTTTCTCTGGCTATATTAAGGATCAACATTCCAAAGAGTTCTTTATCAGTTTCGTAGATGTTAAGTAAGCAATGAGGTTCCAAGATAATTAACTGGGTGGGTTTGATAGCTAAAGCACTCGATGAATGCGATTGGATTCCGATGACAGAGGTTTCCCCAAAACAATCTCCATCTTTAAAAGAAATCAATTCTAGACATATAGCCTCATTATCAATGAGCATTTTAACTTCGCCTTGTTTAATAATATAAATGTAACTGGACGCATCCCCTCTTTTATAGATGAACTCTCCTTCATCATAGCTAACCGTCTTAAGCAATCGAAAGATCTCCTCTAATTGATGAGAGCTCAATCCCCCAAAGATAGAAATCTTCTTAATCATGGGAATAATGTCTTGGGGATTGGTCAGAGGAGAATATATCTTGGTCATAGCTGTCATTCTAACGCAGAAAATGTGAATTTATATCCATTAATCAAAAAACCTGCTCGGTTAAGGATTTGATCCATCTGCTTTCAATATTTGCTCAAGCTGAGCGTTAGCCTGGGTCGTATAACTAATAAACTTCTTCTCATTATGACGATGTTCAAATTGTTCTTTTAATATCTTCTCATCATGAAATTTAAAGATTTCAAGCCTGCGTTTCACATGCTCAGGATGCAACCCTTTCTTCACTAATACTTCTTTAGCCACCTCAAGGCTTGTTAAATATGTTTCACGATGAATACTTTGAATGCCAATTTCCATCAAAAAAATCGCATGCTGCCTGTTTCTGGCTCGGGCTACAATTTCGACTTCAGGGAAATGTTTTTTGACCGTTCTAGCGATTTCAATGGATTTTTCCATATCATCAACTGCTAACACAAAAAACTTGGCTTTAGCAGTGCCGGCAGATTCAAGAATATCCATTCGACTGGCGTCACCATAATAAACTTTATTACCAAATTTTCTGGCAATCTCAACTTGAGAAGCATCATTATCAAGAATAGTAAAAGCAGTGACCTCTGATCTGAGTAAACGAGCTACGATTTGTCCAAATCGACCAAACCCAGCAATAATGACCTCGGGAGACTTCTCATCAATGGCATCATAAGGACGTTCGGAGAGTTCAGATGACTTTCTGAAGTATTTCTGGTTTGCAGCAAAAATAAACGGAGTCAGCATCATGCTCATGGTGACTGCGACATTTAGGATAGAGGCATTTTCATGAGAGAGAATATTGTTAGAAAACGCCACACTAAAGAGCACAAAAGCAAATTCTCCGCCTTGAGGTATTGTAAAGGCCATGTTCTTGGCTGCATCTTTATCAAACCGAAAGATTCGCCCTAACCCAAAAATAATTAAACCTTTTAAGATGATAAATCCAAGCGTGACTGCAAGAACAACCCAGGGTTTGGCTACGATGACGTGCAGATCAAGCGACATTCCAATAGCGATAAAAAATAATCCCAGAAGCAGGCCTTTAAAAGGCAAAAGACTTGCCACCAATTCATGCCTATACTCCGAATTGGCTAAAAGTATGCCAGCCATAAACGCCCCCATACCCATGGATAATCCAATAGCCTCGAACAAGACTGCTGTGCCTAAAACAACCATGAGGGCCATGGCAATAAAAACTTCCTGGAGTTTAGTTTCTGCAATGATACGAAAAACATGTCGAATCACATAATTACCTAGCAAAACAACCACCACAAGTACCCCTAATACTTTGACAATTCCCCCGATACTAAATGAATTACCTTCGCCACCTGAAAAGAATGATAAAAGCGCAAGAATAGGCACAACTGCAATGTCTTGAAACATCAACACCGCAAATGCACCTTGGCCATGTTTTGTGTTTAATTGTCTATGAGATTCGAGAAGCGGTACTGCAAAAGCGGTCGATGATAAAGCTAATCCAAAACCTGCCACAAAAGCAGCCAGCTTTTCAAGCCCAAGAAAACATCCAATTTGCATGAACAATAAGCCAGTGACTAAAACCTGTAAGAGGCCAAAACCAAAAATAGAACTGCGAAGTTTCCATAACTTGGCTGGTGTTAGCTCAAGCCCAATAATGAATAAAAGAAAAACAACGCCAAGCTCAGAGAACTGCAAAATGACAACGGGATCTTTAATCCATCCTAAAACCATTGGTCCAACTAGAACACCAGCAAAAAGATATGCCAAAATCGGCCCAAGTCCAAATCTTGTAAATAAAGGAACAAAAAGGATCGCAACCGCGCTAAAGATTAACAGTTCGATAAGTACACTATGCATGAAACCTCCGATTAATAAACCGCCGTGCCCTTTCGTAGGGGCTCAAGCAACCCTTCTAAACCATTGAGTTTAATCTCATACATACTTCTTAACATCGCTCCCAGTGACCCTGGAGGGAAACCTTTGCGTTCAAACCAGCAAAGATAAGTTTCTGGAAGATCCACTAGCAATCGTCCCTTATATTTCCCAAAAGGCATCTGTGTTTGAAGAAGTGTGAGTAAATATTCGGGGTCGGGTAATAAAGCTTGTTCAGTCATTAGGAAATCTTCTTCTTATAGATAATAAATTGCGGATGTTTAGGTGTGTAGGCTTTCTGTACTTCTATTTGGCTGCGTAATACAGTTAATTTGACGGATGCCCTTTCGTCACCTTTTTCTAAATCAAAAAGTACGATACGATTCTCAGTCCGCACACCAACCACCCTATATGCTTGGCCATCATCCTTCAAGATAACCGTATCACCAACATCGTATTCAGCCATATTACTTTCCTTACTTATTCTTTGGATGCTATATTTTTTGAATGATACGCCTCCAAAGAAACATTTCATTCCCATGAGCATTTTGAGGGAGTTGATCTTTAGGCGGGGTATAAATCTTAGTTTGTTTGACAATAAACTCACTGGGAACTTTACTGATAATCACCATCAAATCCCTTTTTTTGACGCGTTGAATCTTTTCAATCACTTCTTTTTTATCAGCATTATCTGTAAAAACATAGGCTTGTTTTAGATCAGCTGGCAATTGCTTATAAACGACTAAGAATTTTCCATAGTATTTCTGGAACTTATCCTCTCTCATGTTTGCAATTGTCTTAATATATTTGGCTTTTAATTTGGGCAGATTGGAAGTTTTAACATAAATCTTAGCCAAGTTCTTGATAGTCCCTCCAACCACCAAATCATATAACGAGGCTTTGGCATGGCTGGTCGATGGAAAGATAAGAAGTAAAATAAAAATGATTAATTTGGGAAGCATAATGGGATTATTCTAGCAATAACCCCAAGACTCACACAAGCTAATTTACCGTAAATGAAGCCAGCAGAAGATCAGATCTTATCCTAAAACTTCATTAACCGTTTTCAAAAGATCCGACGCATCTGTTGACTCAATAAAACGATCAATGCCTTCTTTATCCCCAATCTTTTGTGCAATGGTATTTCCTTCTGCTCCCTTGGCAGTATACAAAATATATTTGATATCCTGTGTTTTGGCCATCATCTTAAGTTTAAGGATCACCATGTCACCTGGTATATCTTCTAGGCCTAATTTAACTAGCACGACATCTGGGATGGTGTTAGAGGTTCGCTCGATACCTTCAGTACCATTCTGGGCTGGATTGACCATGTAACCAGCTGTTAAAAAGGCAGCACCGATTCTGTTTAATGTTTCAGGATCATTCTCAACAATACCAATTTTCCGAGGAACCCTGCTTCCGGTCGATAAAACCTTGGTAACAGTGTTTGACCTTTTAGAAATGATGGTAGCTACTTCAGATAAGAGATCATCGATTTCAAAGGGTTTGGCCATGAAACCATCAATATTCAATTGTTTAAACAACTGCTCCATGTTGGCACGAGCGGTCAAGACCAATACCGGATAACGTGGTTTATCTTGAACACAGATCTTTTGATAAAATTCCAGCCCGCCCATTTTAGGCATATTCATATCAAGGATAATCAAATCGGGCTTCATGGTTTCTAATTTAGCTAAACCTTCAATCCCGTTACCGGCTGTTTCAACATGATAACCTTTAGACTTCAAGGCCATCTTGACTAATTGCTGCAAATCAATTTCATCATCAATTAAAAGAATCGTTTTAGGGGTACTCATAATTGTTCTCCATTCTTGTAGGGTAATATAAAGTTAAACGTCGTTCCTTGACTCAGCTTAGATTCCACCCAGATCTTCCCACCATGCAGGGTGATAATCTCCTTGGTGATTGCAAGCCCAAGCCCTGTACCACCTTCTTCAACATCTTGGGCTGATTCTAATTGTTGAAATTTTTGAAAAACTTTATCCAAATCCCCTTCAGCAATCCCTTTACCTGTATCTTGAACACTGACAAGAATGGCATTGTCTTGGGTTTTGGTTGCGATACTCACTCCACCTTTTTTGGTGAATTTAAGTGCATTACTTAATAAATTATTTAAGACCTGAATGATACGGTCACTATCAAAAGCTAGGTGATGTATCTCGGCTTTCAAATCAGTTTTAATATATAACCCTCGCGTCTGAGAAACATCCTTTTGATTTTCCACAACCTCTTGAATCACCTTATGAAGGTCCTTAGAGATAAAATTCATCTTTAATTTTCCAGCTTCCATCTTGGTTAAATCCAAAATATCATCGATCAAGCGTTTCAAACGATCTACATTATTCTTAGCACGCCCCAATACCTCCTCCTGATCAGGATTGATATCACCGACCATCCGTTTAATGACCAGATCAATAGCTGCTTTGATTGAGGCAAGCGGCGTACGAAGTTCATGTGAAACCGTTGAGGTAAATTCCTTTTGCATTTCATAAACTGCTTTCAACTTTTCTGATTGCATGAGCTTTATGTGGGTAACTTGCGCCTCATCCATAGCAGTCCTTAAATCTTGAGATGTGGCTTCCAGTTCCGATCGATCTTGGGCTATTTTTTTCATTTCAAAAAATCCACGGATACAGGTTCTAATTAAAATAATATCTTCAAATACTACCCAACCCGCATGCTCCATCCAACGATAAGGACTGGCTGTCAAAACACCAAAAATTGATTGTGGCCAAAACACACTTCTAATCCAATGATCAAGGGCTGTCACGACGGTCGCTGTGATCAACACCTTCCAGTCTCTGTAAAATGAAAGAAAGGCTAGCGCCCCAAATATTTGGAAATGCGTTTCAATTCTTCCTCCCATTAAATGAATCAATAACCCACAATAGAGCATCTGGGCCACAGCAATCACATGTCGGGTATAGATTTCCCCTGATTTAAAAAGTCCTAAAGCGATTGGCAAAAGTAGAATCCCACCTCCTAAAAATATGGCCGTCCATACATGGATATGGATCGAACTGATCGAGCCTTCCCACGCTTTAGGAGAAACAATCCAGGAGATCATGATGCCAAAGAGCCATTGGAAGATCATTAGCTTGACGAACATTCTATCCGTACTTTTATAAACCTCCTGCTGTGCGGATAAAAGAAGCTCTTCAGTTCTGCGTTCAATTTGAAATTTATTCTTTGATGGCATCGTCGGCTCCTTTTGGAGATTTTAAAAGACAACCAAAGGTAGGTGTGCTGTGCACACTGACTAGTCGGTCATGAACAATATCCTCAATACTACTGCGTCCAATATTATCTCCTGAATGCCCTCTAGAATCTGTAATTCCACCAGCGAAAACTAATTGCCCTTTACGGTTATACACAAGGGTCTGCCCTGAAACGTTACCGCCAAAAATTTGAGCTTGCTTACCTTCATCATCAATGATGACTTCAACGCCAGGAATTTCACTGGCGGCTTTAAATAAATCTGACTTGACCCAAGTCTCATCCATTCCTTTAGGTTTTATAAAAAGTACATAGGCATGAAGCTTGCCTTGAGCCTTGGCCATGATCAAGGCCAATTCTCCAATGCTGGCTCTTGTGCAAGGGCATTTGGGATGGGCTACCATTACCAAGGTATATAGATCGGATGAAGGATGCACAAAAGATTCTGAAGGCCATTGCTTGGTTACGTGTTTTAAGACAGCCGTTTTGTATTCATAGTTATAAAGCTTAGAGAAGCCGAAACCCAAGCCCGAAATCCATATCGTTCCAACTAAAATCAACAAAACTTTTTTACCTTGCGCGTTCATAATCATTGTCCATTCTTGTAAGGCAATATAAAGCTAAAAGTAGTGCCTTGACCTAGTTTAGATTCGACCCAAATCTTGCCGCCATGTAGATTGATAATCTCCTTGGTGATTGCAAGCCCTAGGCCCGTACCACCTTCTTCCACATCTTGAGAAGATTCCAATTGTTGAAACTTTTGAAATATCTTTGTCATATCTGTCTTAGCAATACCCTTGCCAGTATCTTGAACACTAACAAGAATCGCATTCTCTTGAGGCTGATCAATTGTTGTGATTGTAACACCACCTTCTTTAGTAAATTTAAGGGCATTGCTTAATAAATTATTCAAAACCTGGATGATACGATCACTATCAAAGGCAAGTTGATGGTTCTTAGCCTTTAAATCAGTTTTGACATAAAGCTCACGTGTGTGTGCTACGTCCTTTTGATTTTCTACAACTTCTTCAATCACCGCATGGAGGTCTTTAGAAATAAAATTCATCTTTAATTTTCCAATTTCCATCTTAGTCAAATCTAAAATGTCATCGATTAAACGTTTCAAGCGATCCACATTCTTCTTCGCCCGTCCCAACACTTCCTCTTGGTCTGGATTGATATCTCCCACCATTCGTTTGATAACTAAATCAATCGCAGCCTTAATGGAAGCAAGTGGGGTGCGAAGTTCATGCGAAACCGTTGATGTAAAATCTTTTTGCATTTCATACATCAACGTTAATTTCTTGTTAACTGACTCAAGCTCCTCGGCCTCTTTTTGTTCGGTAATATCATTAAAAAGCACGACACAGCCATTGGGAGCCCCATTCTCATTTAAAAGAGGTGTGCATGTATATTCTACGGGAAAGCTGGTACCATCCTTACGCCAGAACACATCGCTTTTAATGCGGCGTCTTAACCCGTCTTTTAAAGATTTATAAATCGGACAGTCAGCTTGATCGTGAGGAGTTCCATCAGCGTGAGTGTGATGCATGGTTAGGTGTCCTGGCTTTCCAACCAGTTCAGTAGCACTATAGCCTAGCATTTGAGCCGCAGATGGATTTTCATATTTGATCTTGCCATTCACATCAAGCCAGTGAATCCCCTCCCCCATAGAATTTAAAACCAAGGCATGCTCATTGCGCAACTTCTCTATTTGTTCTATGGCGATATTCAACTGTTTATTCTTATACTCCATTTCTTGTTGAGACTTCATTAACTGATCACCATGTCTATTAAAGAAATAAACAGCCAGAGACAATAGAAAGACTAAGACAGCAACCATGCTGTAGGAAAATTTCGCAAAGTTTTGAATAAAGACCACGTTATTACGCTGCCAAAATTCTTGATTGGATACCCCTGCCCATAACTCCCATTCTCCGTCTTTATCATTAAGACCCAAAGGAAGAACCTCAGAATAGATAAGCTCAGGATTAGCGCGCCCAGCTTCTATCCATGTCTTGGAATGAGAAGCTTCTGTTTTTCCAGATTTAAAAATATTAAGACCCTGTTTAGCTTTTCTAATGGCATAATTTCCTGAAGGCAACCAGTCTCTCATAACGGATGTTAAAAATATTCCAGATATACTTCCCTTTAATTGATGGGCGTCATCAAAAAATGGAACTGAGTACAAAAGACCTGAACGATCCTCATCATTAGGTTTTAGAGGATTATATCGACTATTATCACATGTGATCACTTTAGGCCCGATCACAGCTGGAACATCCAAGCCTTGAATTTTATCTTCCGATGGATAATGCTCTGCAAACCACTTAAGCTGCTTTTGAAGCACTTTATATTCATAGATTTCAATTTCTTCAACTTTATGATCAGCTCCTGATCCACCTTTGTTTGATAATGCTGTCTTTCCCACAATCACCTCATCAAAAGCCAGAATAGGTTTTTCTAACTCAGAGGTTACTGGATCTTTACGTTCTGGATTAAAATCTAGAGGAAGAATGTACACTTCTGATAGAGATATTTGATTAGCGATACTGTTATAAACTTCCTGAATGACCTTCTTATCGTTCTCACCAATGGTTTGGCCATATCGGTCAATTCTTTTAATACTAGGCAGACGTGAAATAGTCCTTAATCCTTCATAAATTCTTTTAAAATAATCTTCCCTGATATCTCCAACGAGGGTTTTGGATTTGATATGTTCTTCTTCATGAAACGCTTCTTTGGCTGATTGAATATCTGAAGAATATTTCACATGAATGGTCCCGCACAAAAGAAGTCCTAAGAAAAGAATGCTAATATATGGAAATTTTCTTCTAAGCACGACCGCCCCCTTTGATGCTTAATAATTCCTCAATTTTTTCTTTCAAACTGTCCATATCAAATGGTTTTGGTAAAAAGGCATCCGCTCCCACCTTCTTCATCTCGTTGATAGCCTCATCATCCGTGTTTCCTGAGATAAAAAGGATTTTGACATTCTTATTTTCTGGGTTGCTTCGAATTCTAGAACATACGCCATACCCATTCATACCTGGCATTTGAATATCTAAAAGGATCAAATGAGGTTTAAAACTGACAAATTTCTCTCCTGCTTCAAATCCATCAAAGGCTACTTCAATCGCATAATTTTTTTGAAATAGTAAAAAACGTTTAGTTAAGGCAACTAAATCCTTGTCATCATCCACAATCAAGACCCGCTTTAAATCTACAACTGAGGCTGATTCAAATTCCTTAGGGATGGGCATATTGTATTTCTTAAGAAAGCTAACGAATTCTTCAATACTAACTCGGCTGTGATTGCCTGGAGTGCGGTAAGCTGTTAACTTACCTTCATTAATCCACTGAATCACAGTCCTTGGAGTGACTTGGCAGTGTTGGGCGATCTCATAGGTTGTTAAGGTGTTTTTATACATACTTTATTTTCCTGCCTGTTTTAAACCAAATTCCACCACTTGAAACAAATGGTCAAGCTCAAAAGGTTTACCTAGAGACTGAAACTTCTCTCCTTCAATGTTGACTCCAACAGATCCAAAATCTTCATCCTCAGAAACAAGACCAGTTAAAAAAATAACTGGTATAGATTTTAGGTCTGGGTTCTTTCTTATAGATTTAACGACTTCACCCCCATTAATCTTGGGCATCATAATATCCATGAGGATTAAATCGGGCTTTTCCTTCTTAACTTCTTCCACCACACGAAGGCCATCATGAATGGTAGTAACCTCATATCCTTGGCTGACTAAGGCCATCTTTGTTAAGCTAGCTAGGTTACGATCATCATCTACTACCATTATTTTCCTCATATAGCCTCCTGTACCTGCCTTGAAGAGCATCCTGTATATCCCGCTCTTCCTGTTTCTCCTGTTTAAAGGATACCCGGCCAAAACCCTCTTTGTCAACCTAAGCCAGGATTAAAAACAAATAAACCTATGTAAATTGTTTATTTACATAGGTTTATGGTATTAATGAGTTACAAAATTAATTTTAGGAAGGCTAAATTTGGCTCATGGGTACTGCCTTTTTCTATAAAGCTAGTTGCAGCAGCTTATCCCATAATTGGTTGGAGCTTGTTTTTGACCTGCCATGATGACGATGGGAAATGAAAAATGGAGTTTATCATCCTTGATATTGGCTTCAATCCCCAATTTGTTGATACCCACATCTGCTTGAACGATTTTTTTGAATTCTTGGGCTTCTTTTGGCGGTGTTAATGTAGCCTTCAATAGTTCATCTACCTCTACAGGTAGGCGGTAAAATTGTTTTTCAATAACAGTTAATTCTGATTTTTCAAACATTTGATCTAGTTCTTCAAGCTCTAAGGCATGGGTATGTGATGGATCGCGCAGTTTTTCCATAGCATCATAAAGTTGTGCTTGGGATTGGTTGTTCATAAATACATCAATAACCACCACACGTCCCTCCCATTTGGCAACTCGTGCCATTTCTTCAAGAACAGCTTGAGGGTCCGTAAAGTGATGAAAGGCAAAACGGCTGACAACAATGGAATAGGAACAATGTTCATACGGCAGCGGTTGAACTGAGCCAATATCCCAGCTCATATTATTTAAACCTTGTGTCTTTTGTGCATCTTTAGCTTTTTCAATCATAGCGGGCACAAGATCAATACCTTTGACATGAGCGGCTGTTTTAGCAAACGCACAAGCCACAATCCCAGGACCACAGGCAACATCTAAGACGGTATCTTTACTTGTAGTTTGACTTAAACGCACAATCAAATCCAAAGCATCATAATGCCCAGCCACACTTGAGAAGGTTGCGGATTGTTTTTCAAATTGTTCTTTAATTAAGTCGTTATGATCCATCTTCAATTCTATTCTTTCTTAAAACTAATTACCTAAACTCGCCATATCAATCACAAACCTATACTTCACATCTGCCTTCAAGACGCGTTCATAGGCTTCGTTGACCTTGGTGATTGGAATTAATTCAATATCTGAGGTTATATTGTGTTTGCCGCAGAAGTCCAGCATCTCTTGGGTTTCTTTGATACCGCCGATTAAGGAGCCGGCTAAACTTCGTCGTCCCATGATTAATGGAAAAGCGTGCAGTTGTGGGGCGTCGCTTGGAACACCCAAGAGCACCATGGTGCCATCGCGTTTGACTAAGCCTAAATATGCGCCCCAATCAAGTTTGACAGAGACGGTGTTAATGATTAGATCAAAGTAGCGATCAAGTTTCTTGAAGGTTTCAGGATCATTGGTGGCATAGACGTGGGTTGCGCCTAGACGTTTGGCATCATCTTTTTTATCCAAGGTGCGTGAGAGCACAGTTACCTCTGCCCCCATGGCTTTGGCGATTTTAACTGCCATATGCCCCAGACCTCCCAAACCAATGATAGCCACCTTCTTGCCAGGACCCACCTTCCAATGACGCAGTGGTGAATAGGTTGTGATGCCAGCGCACAACAAAGGTGCTGTTTTATCTAAGGGCAGATTGGCGGGGATTTTAAGCACGTAATTCTCATCCACAACAATAGCTGATGAATACCCCCCTTGTGCAGGCGCCTTGTTGTCCTTCTCCATGCAGTTATAGGTGAAGATGGGGCGCACGCAAAATTGCTCCAAGCCTTCCTTGCAATCCGCACATTCACGGCAAGAATCAACCATACACCCAACCCCAACCTTGTCCCCCACCTTGAATTTTTTAACATGAGGACCAACAGCTGTGACGGTACCAACTATTTCATGACCAGGCACCATGGGATAAATCGAATTGCCCCATTCATTGCGTGCTTGATGAATATCCGAGTGACATATCCCGCAATGAGAAATTTTAATTGCCACATCACAAGGCCCAGCCTCACGACGGGTGATTTGCATAGGACTCAAAGGAGTAGTTGCGCTTGTAACACCATACGCTTTGACGTTAGACATAGATTGATCCTTTCTTGAAACGCTAAATTAAATATAAAGGGATGTTAAAACAAAAACACCAATAAGCAAAATGATTCCGGAGACAGTTTTCTTAAACGGCTAAAATACTTACTAGAATTAACAAGAAGTTATAAATAATCATTAGCCCTTATATTTTGGCTGTGAACTACTTCGTTTGATGTCCATATTTTATTCTCCACTTGTGTTACTGGAACTCTATATTTTAATCTCCAGAAGCTCATCCCACCTGCTTGTAAATCGTTTGGATTTATATGCTTCATTGTACCAATCTTGCCTGACTCCTTCGGCTGCCATAAAAACCTTAGACGTATTTTGTCTATTATTCCATTCATCCATCACATCCATTAATCGTTGCTTACGGCTGTGATGATACGAGTCATCGAAAAGAAATTCTTGAGTTTTAGATTGGGCTTGAAGATTAGAAAAAATTACTCCCGCTTTCTTATAACTATATCCGGGTTTATACAAAGATTTCAAAAGCTTATGAGCGGATGATATCAAATCAGGAGTATACGCTGTTGGTGGTGTCAAAACGGTTCCTGCGCAATTGGCATAATATCGGTCTTTGAAGCGATTCGTCATCACGTAAACTTGAAGATAGCCGCATACAGATTGCTGAGAACGTAGCTTCTCACTAGCATTCGCTATATAAGAGGCAATAGGCTCGTTTAATTCTTCTAGGCTTGTTACTTCTTTGGCAAAAGTCCGTGAGGTTGTGATGGTTTTTTTCTCATCGCGATTGTCTTGAGAATCAAAACAAGGAATACCTCTTAACTCCCAAACGGTTTTTAAAGAGATAACCGTCAAATTTTTCGTAATCCAGCTATCTGGCATTCCCTTGAGCTCTAAGGCGGTGTGAATGCCATGTTTTTTAAGAAAATCAGCTTTGTTGCGTCCTATGCCCCAGAGATCTTCCACGGGCGTTTTCTCTAACCAATGATCAATGTCTTTCACCTCCGATAGACAAAAAACACCTTCGATCGTTTTCTTTTTGGCCACATGATTAGCGACTTTGGCCAAGGTTTTTGTGGGAGCAACACCGACTGATACAGGCATGCCTACTTCCTTTTTAAGCTTCCCTTTTAATTCTTTGGCATGCTCATAAGGATTGGTTATTCCCTCTAAGTGCAGAAAGGCTTCATCGATGGAATAGATTTCTAATTCGGGCGTAAATTCTGCAGCAGTTTGCATGACTCTTGAGGAAAGATCGCCATATAAAGCAAAGTTGGCTGAATAAACAGCCACCTTTTCTTTTTTAAAAAGTTCACTGCATTTAAAGTAAGGCGCTCCCATAGGAACGCCCAGAGCTTTGGCTTCATTGGAACGAGAAACCACACAACCATCATTATTAGACAGCACCACAACAGGTCTGTTACGCAAGGAAGGATTAAACACCCGCTCGCAAGAAACAAAGAAATTATTGCAATCAATCAGACAAAATAGTTTATTCATAATCAAACCGAATGGATGACATGCAAAACCACACCCCAAATTTCAAAATCCATCCCTTTGACTACTTCGATGGGTTTATAATTTGGGTTTTCAGGCAGCAGATACACGGTCTCTTTTTTCTTTTGAAGGCGTTTAACGGTAAATTCACCGTTGATGATAGCAACCACAATCTTACCGTGTTTGGCCTCTTGTGAGCGATCAACAATAAGCATATCCCCTGAATGGATGCCTGCCCCAATCATTGAATCTCCTTTAACCTTAACAAAAAAGGTTGAGGCGGGATGCTTGATCAGATGTTCATTCAAGTCCAAATTCTTATCTAGATAATCATCCGCAGCCGAGGGAAAACCAGCCTTGATCTGAGAAAGATAAAGTGGCAGTTCTTGGTGATGGGTGATGTCAGCTTGAAAAATTTCAATGACCTTTGTCATGGGTAATTCTACTCCTCAACAGCCTCTACCACAGGCAACTCTTCCAATGGAACACGTTTAAGCTTCATATGACGCGTCTTTTGCTTATGCGCTAAATCCAAACCCACTTTAAAAACTTTCGAAATCGCCCTTCTAAGCGACGTAGGATCTTCTAAGCAATTTTCTTTCACCACAATATCGTCAAAATGGGAAATTTTTAAATCTAGACGGACACAGACCATATTTGATTTTTGATGATGCTTGCTTTGTTTTTCGATCACAACATGACATTTAGTTACATCAATGTCTTCAGCCTTAATTTTTTCATACTTTTCAACAATTACTGCATCAAGACCTGGATTATGTGGCATATCGTGAAAAGTAATTTGGAGTGGATTTTGCATAAGACCTCTTTCGTTAGATTACATCGCTCTGACTGCCATGACCTCAATATAAGATTGTGGAATTTGTAAGTGAGGATGTTTTTCAAAAGCTTTAGCTGCAGCCTCATGAGATTCAGCTTCGATAAAAGAATACAAACAAATATCGTTTTTAGTGTCTGATACACCTTGCGCCGTAACCTTCTTAGTCTTCCCACACGCTTCAGTCACTTTAATCATACTAGCATGCTCACTCATCCACTTCCCCCACTCCGCCTTCATCTTATCCTCAGCCTCTTTACGAACATCCGGATCAGTCTTAGCCCAATCAGCGATCACTGCAACGGGTATGCTGTAAAAAACAATGAACTTAGTTAATTTGGAATCACTCATAAAATTTCCTTTCGTTATTATTAAAAACCTTATGTAAAATTAAGTATTGTGTCCCCAGAACTAATTATGTGCGGACTGAATTAAGGATGGTGTCCCTTGAACTTTCTGAATTTGAACATCTTTAGGCAAAGACAAAAGAATTCCAACTCCTAAAAGAAGCAAGAATGTCATCGCAGTTTCTAAAATTATCCAGTGCCAACCCGTAAGATTAAATTTCTTTAATTGCCCTATTATAAATTTAAAACTTTCTCTTGGCTGAGGTTCGTTAACTGAAATTCCAGTCAATTCATCAATTATTCTTCTGTATTCATTCATATAATCATGATCTAAACTCTGAGAATTTTGAATTAAAATCATCCAAACCACATGGAAAATAAAAATTATGAAAATAATAAAGGCAACTATAATGTAACCAACTATATTTGATATATAAATCTTTTCATAAAGGTAAGAACCTCCCACAACAATCAACGTCCAAATGGCTATGTTTACCTGAAACTCAATAGCGCGTGTTTGCATAAAATGATCTAATTTTGCCTTATTGAGTCCTAACAAACAATCCACTTTTTCTTTATCATTCATTGCATCCTTCTCCTCATTTGTACACCTAAAGATATAATTGGATGCCATACGACTGAACTTAATCCTTTATTACCTATTGGTGAATTGATATAAATTACTAAAAAATTGATTATTCTCCTGCTGCAATTTTATTCTTAAATCCAAGTATTCATATTTACTAATTTCTTTTTTATTATAAGCATCTTCTATTTCATTTAATGTCTTTGAATACCAATCGTTATTATTCTTTTGCTGTGCGTAAACTAGCTTTGAAGCATCTGGCATAGTCTGTGCTAACAAAATTGTTGGTATACATAAAATTATCAATGACAAAATTAATTGTGCCATCTTCATCTCCTTATTTTTATTCTTGTTTTAATTTATTTAGAATAGAAACTACACCTAATCACTTAGTTTTTTTATCCAATGAGGTTCCTTTTTCTTCGAACCCCAACATTAACAATGTCTCATATAAATCATAAACCTGTCGGGCAATTTTTGTTCCCGTCTTATTATAAATATGATCCATAGTATTTTCTACCGACCCAATCCACAATTCTCCATTCCATTCTTTACATACTGGACCAGATTTAGTTAAATTCTTTTCAATAAATCTCCATTTTTTCTTTAATTTGCTGGGGAAGTGACTTTCATCCAGAGTATGACATTGTAAATATGCTTTTATTAATCTATTTCTCACATCACCTGGAGCAACAGCTAAGGTTCTAACTGCGTTTCTTAGTTTTTCTAAAGCATAATGATAACTTTTAGCCATACAACCTCCATTTTCTAACGCCGAGTAATTCTACCCCCATCCCCTACGAGATCAAGAATTTAATTTCCCCACAAACAAAAAACCCTGCACCATATGGTACAGGGTTTTGGTTAAAATGTCTTCTTTATGCCTTCGCTTGATCACAAGGCGCTTTCCAGGCCCAGAGGTTGAAGGTTTTGTTGGTTTCGAGGTAGGTTTTCATGTTGGAAAGGACTAGTGGCCAGCCTACTGAGATTTTGGAGGCCATATCTGAGCCTTCAACTAGCTTATCGTGAGTGACGACTAGGCGGACCATGTCTTCTAGGCTGTCGATTTCAAATGTGACGCGGGATTGATCAGATTTGTTGGAAGGTTCGACCCAGGTTATGACTAAGCGTTTTGGAGGGTTTACTTCAATGACTTCCCCGCATACTCTGGCTTCATTGTTGCTCTTGCCCTTTTCTACGTGATACCAGGGAGAGCCTTTCTTCCAATCGGAAACATTGCCATGTCCCCAATATTGACGTGCGAATTCTGGATTGGTGATGGCTTGCCAGACTTTCTCTGGGGTAGTTTTCATGTAGGTGGTGTAGACAAATTGGGTACTTTTCATTTCTTTTCTCCTTGTGTTAGTGCTGCTTTTAAATTATGTAAAGCCTTAAGATGGCCTCGTTCAAATTTTCCAATCCATCGCATGTAGATTTCCTGAACAGGAACTGGATTAAGATAATGTTTCTTATGGCGCCCTTCCTTCCTTGTAGTGACCAAATTAGCTTTCTCCAAAATAAGAAGATGCTTGCTGACCGCCTGACGGCTCATATCATGATATTCGCAAAGCTCATTTAAAGTCTGACCATTCTTGGCGTGAAGATGATCTAAGATCTTTCTTCTACTGCTATCGGCTAAGGCTTTGAAGACTTTATCCATGCGCCAATTATGCAACTATTTGGTTGCATGTCAAGGAAAATTATATCCTCTCTTTGGCATCTAAAATAATTTGACAGCGCCTAGGACAATTGTATACTTTTTGGATAACTTAATTTCCTGTTTCAATAAGCTGTTTAATCAGCTTACAGGAAAGCGGGGGACCCAAAAGGCCAATTGTGGCCTGGGGGCTAATGCTCAATACCTCACAAGGTAGGAGCAAGGACCACTCAATCCTAGCCCGACAGCTAACCTCGTCTGCTAATCAAATGAGGGAAACTATCCAGAGAGAGTCTCCTCTGGATTTTCGTTTGCCTCAGGGAGGTAGTTGCGTATGTTTGCACGTTTAAAGCAGTTGTTTATTGGTAAACCGAAGAATCCCCATGACCTAAACATCTTTCATCGGATGTCATTGATCGCCGTTCTAGCCTGGGTCGGTTTAGGCGCAGATGGTCTGTCCTCTTCCTGTTATGGGCCCGAGGCAGCTTATCTAGCTCTTGGTGAACACAAGTATTTGGCTATTTTTGTGGCCATTCTATCTGCAGTCACCATCTTTCTCATTAGCGCCAGCTATTCACAAATCATTGAATTATTCCCAAGCGGTGGTGGTGGCTATCTGGTTGCAAGTCGTTTGATTAATCCAACGGTTGGCATGATCTCCGGCTGTGCCTTGCTAATCGATTATGTTTTAACGATTGCCATCTCAATTGCAAGCGGTGCCGATGCTTTATTTAGCTTTCTCCCCGTCGGTATATTGCCTTATAAATTGCCATTTGAAATAGCAGGCGTGTTTCTCTTGATGGTCATGAATATGCGTGGGGTTAAAGAATCTGTTGTCCCTTTAACTCCCATTTTTATGACCTTCATCGTCACCCATGCCTTTGCCATTGGCTATGCCATCTATCTTCATTCCTCTCAATTACCCAATATCGTGAGCGCCACAAGCCAGGAAGTCTCCTCCCTTCATGCATCTATCGGCGCATTTGGGATTTTGTTTATTATTCTTAAAGCGTTCAGTTTAGGTGCTGGAACCTTTACAGGAATTGAAGCCGTCAGTAATGGTTTGCCTGCATTAAGAGAGCCCAAGGTTCAAACGGGTAAGAAAACCATGATGTATATGGCCCTCTCCTTGGCCATCACCGTCGTAGGGTTAATCATTGGGTATTTACTCTTTGATGTGCAAAAGATGGGCGATAAAACCCTGAATGCCTCTTTGTTTGAGCAATTAACTCGTACCTGGACATCTCCCTGGGGGTATACCTTTGTGATGGTCGCTTTGATTTCTGAAACCATGCTGTTATTTGTAGCGGCCCAAGCAGGTTACTTGGATGGCCCTCGTGTTCTAGCTAGCATGGCTGTTGATCGCTGGGCACCTTCCAGATTTTCAAGCTTCAGTGATCGCTTGGTCACTCAAAACGGTATTATCCTCATGGGGATATCCTCTTTGATTATTCTAGTTGTGACGCAGGGCTCTGTGGCTGCGCTCGTGATTCTTTACAGTATCAATGTATTTATCACCTTCTGCCTCTCCCAATGGGGCATGGTTGTGCATTGGTGGCAAGTGCGCAACGAAGAACGCGCTTGGATTAAAAAAATCATCGTCAACGGCAGCGGCTTATTGTTGACGGGATTTATTCTGGTTTCCATGGTCATTCTCAAATTCCATGAAGGCGGCTGGGTAACGCTCGCCATGACAGCAGCCTTGGCTTGTGGCGCGTGGGGCATTCGCAAGCATTATCGAAACACCTTAAACAAACTGCGCAGCTTATCTCCTTTAACTGAGGCTGTTGAAAAGGATATTCCTCAAGGCGCTGGGCCCATTGATAAGCCTTCCATCGAAGGTAAAACGGTGATTATCCTAGTCAATGGCTATAACGCTTTAGGACTGCATACCCTTTTTAATGCCGTACGCATCTTTAAAAGCGATGTAAAAAACTTTGTCTTTATCCAAATCGGCGTCATTGATGCTGAGACGTTTAAAGGCAAGGAAGAAATGAGCAAGCTAAAAGTCAGTGTGGAAGCTGACTTAAAAAAGTACGAACAGTTAATGCAGTCCCACGGCTACTTCGCCAAAGGCCATTATGCCTTAGGCACAGACATCACTCTTGAAATCGAAGAACTCGTGGTCCGCTTGCGTCGGGTCTATGACAATTGCATTGTCTTTGGCGGGCAGGTGGTCTTTGAGAAGGAGTCCCTCCTTACCAGGTTCCTGCATAACCATACGGTTTTTGCCGTACACAAACGTCTGTACTATCAAGGCATTCCTATGATGATCTTGCCTGTGAGGTTGTAAAAATAAGACAGCCCCGATGGATACCCTCGGGGCTGTCTTATAAAGAAACGATCTTCTAACTCTTTTGACCAATTAAGAAATAAAGAATCATCCCAAGGACCGGTAAAATCAATATTAAAATGACCCATAGGGCTTTTTTACCTGAATCCATGGAACTTTGTACTACATGAGCAATAGCAACAATATCTAAAACAAAGATAAGAAATCCAACAAGACTTAAACTCATACTTATATTCCTTTCCGTGAAAATACTGGAATTTAAACCTTCCTTTTTAATTCACTGGCGGCACGATCGATCTTATTTTTGACATTGCCACGAAACTCATCTGCCTTACCCTCTGCTTTTAAACGCTTATTATTGGTCAAGTCCCCTGCAGCTTGTTTCACTCGGCCTTTAATCTTATCCATTTGTCCATCCATATGAACCTCCTTTTAATAGGTTAATCCATCTAGGAGTATTTAAACAAAATGAAGGTTAAGATAGGATGAAACCATTAAGACTATAAGGAATTTCTTATTGTGCTTCAGATTTCCATCTATAGCCACGTTCGTCTAAAATGAACTTGGTTTCTTCAAACAGTTTGAGTACGGCAGGATAATTTTCAGCTTCTTTGAAGTTTTCGATCAGCCAATCCACATCACTTCCCCATTGCTTCAAAGAATTCATATTTCTTAAGACTCTAAGCTTATTTCCCGTTCGGTTAAACATGGTGCTTTTAAGCAAAAAGGAGACGACTTTGTAGAGATTATATTCTTCAACAACACTTGTTAGGATTTCGCGGCGTTTATTGGCGTTTAATTGCAGATGATATCCAGCTTCCCTTAAGAAGCTTTGTTCTTTGAATTTAACAGCTGGATCATAGGGCTGGGCGGTTTTTATGGGTTTGTAATCGATTGCCTCTAAATCTTCTTCAGGAGCAATACGGATTTGGCTGGAATTCACTTCCCTGATTCTGTATTGGGATGCAACTTCCTTATTTCCAGTAAAGAATTCTTTAAGAGAGGTTTGACCATCAACTAACCCAATAAACCCTTCGGTTTTGTGTTTCACATAGATGCCGTCTTCGAACATAATTTACTTTTTCTTAGAAACAACTTTCTTTTTAACAACCTTCTTGACCGCAACAGCCTTCTTTGTGGTTTTGGCTTTGGGTTTTTGAGTCTCAGGAGCTTTAGGGATGGGTGTTTGAGCTATCGGCGTTTCTTTAGGTTGATCGTTCATGCCTATCTTAGATAAGCTGATGACTTTGCGGCGTGAGAAGCAGTCTTTGCAATAGACGGGGCGATCTCCAGTTGGTTTAAAGGGAATCGAACATTCTTTTTTGCAGTCTGCACAAATCGCGCTATACATCATCCTTGCCTTGTGTTGATCATTTCCCTTTGCTTCCACACGGGGTTTATCCACAGGTGGTTTTGGAGGGGAAACCATTCCTGGCATAGATCGATTAATTAAAATGTTCACCTTCTTATCGAGCTCAATCAATTGCGCTTGCATTTTGGTCATGACATCTAGCATCTCTGTTTCATTCTTCGAAGTTTTTTTCATACCACCCCCCCCAAATTAAAATTAAAACTTCTTAAACACAAAAAACACAGCCGCAGCCATCAAAGCAAAACCAACCACGTAATTCCACTTTAATGGTTCCTTCAAATAGACAACTGAAAATATGGCAAAAACAATTAGAGTGATCACTTCCTGAATAGTCTTTAGTTGGGCACCGTCAAATTGGCCGTAACCTATGCGGTTAGCAGGCACTTGAAAACAATATTCAAAGAAAGCAATCCCCCAGCTGATAAGAATCACAATCCATAAAGGAGAACCTTTATACTTTAAATGGCCATACCAGGCGATCGTCATAAAAATGTTGGATATGATTAATAAAATGATGGTTGTCATCCCAATCCTCCATTTATTTAAATAAGTCCTTTTTTCACATACACTGGCCTAACAAGTTCCCTTAGACGCGGTAATTGAAAAGAAAATAATATTCCACCTAATATCAGACAGCTGCCTCCGGCAATGAATACAACCGTTACATTAAAATGATGCACAATAGTTCCTGCAAGTAGACTTCCAAAAGGCGCCATTCCCATGAAAGCCATGGTATAAAAACTCATGACCCTTCCTCTTTTGTTTTCCTCAACCATATTTTGCAAAAGAGTGTTGGAAGAGGCCATCTGAACAATCATTCCAAATCCGCATAAGACTAACATGAACAGTGAAAAAATGAAAGATGGGGAAAGGATAAATCCAATCATGCCTATTCCAAATAAAAAACATGCCCTCACCATAATTTTACCCAAACCTTTAACAGTTTTGCGGCTTGCTAAGAAAATTGCCCCTAGCAAAGAACCTAAACCGGAAGCACCCATTAAAAGACCTAAGGTGGTTGCTCCCCCATGAAAAATATCTTTGGCAAAAACTGGCATCAAAATCTGCACACCGCCTGCAATGAGACTTACCATACTTAACAATATAAGAATGGTTCTAATGGGCATAAATCCAAAGGCATAATCGAATCCTTCTTTTAAATCGTCCCATAAAGGTTTAGGAACACCCTTTTCCTTCTTAGGAACATGCATGATTATAAGAGAGGCAATGACGCCTATGTAACTTAATGCGTTGATTAAAAAGCAAGGGCCTTCACCGAAACTGGCAATTAAAAAACCGCCAATGGATGGTCCTAACAGACGAGCAGCGTTGACGGTCGATGAATTAAGAGCGATGGCATTGCTCAAATCTTTATTATCATTAATGAGTTCTGATGTGAAGGACTGGCGCACAGGGATATCAAAAGCATTGATCGCACCCAGCAAAGCACTTAATACAAGAATCTCCCAAACTTGAATGGTGTTGGTCAGCACCAAGAAAGCTAACACACATGCCTGAATCATCGCGGCACTTTGGGTCAGCAATAACAACCTATGACGATGATGGCGATCAGCTATGACTCCCGCTAAAGGAGCTAAGACAAAGGCAGCTATTTGACTGCTAAAGCCTACTACTCCTAACAATAAAGCAGACTCTGTAAGTCGATAGACTAACCAGCCTAAGGCAATTTGCTGAATCCAGGTTCCTAACAATGAAATGCTTTGACCGAAGAAGAAAATGCGATAATTGCGATGACGCAACGCTCGGAATATTTCAAGTTTTCCTAAACTCATTTAAATTATTTAAGTAATCCTTCGTGCTGTAAAGTTTTTTGAATAGAAGCTCGCGGCATCAGCCGTTTTAAATAGTCATTGATATTGTTATATGGTCTTAAATCAACATTTAGCATAGGACACCAGATAAGAATAACGACTAAATAGGCATCTGCTGCACTAAACGCATTGCTGAAGACAAATTCTTTTCCTGCTAAATGATCATCTATCAGTTTAAGACGTTTGGCTGCTTTGTCTTTAATATTTTTAATTACTTCCTCTGGTCCTCCTGCCTTATAAGCGAATAGGGAACCAATGCCTTTGTGCAATTCCGTTGATATAAACGCAAGCCATTCCAGAAATTGATAACGGTCCCCTTTCACATTTCCTTTTAAATCACTGAGATAGGACAAAATCGCAATGTTCTCAGTCAAAACCTGTCCATTATCCAAAATAAGAACTGGCACATAACCTTTGGGATTAATTTGATAAAAATCCTTACCATCTTGCGTTTGATGTGTTTTTAAATCAACTTTTTCAGTACTGTGAGAAATATTCCATTCATGAAGAAGAATGTGGGATGCCATAGAACAAGCACCGGGAGAATAATATAATTTCATAGCAACCTCCTTATATTAGGAAACAAGAACCAAAGATCATTAGATCCCATATTGAGTGAGATTGTTGTGGTTGTTTCTTTGAAAATTTTAACTTTTGAGCCACCATAATACACCTTCCTTTCTTTAAGCTACAACTTGATTGTAGCAAAACAAAATGAAGAGGAGATTAAGGAAAACGCTGTATTTCAATTCAAGCTATTACGTCTCAATCTCAGGGCATTTCCTATCACGGAAACTGAGCTTACGCTCATGGCTGCCCCTGCGATCATAGGGCTTAGGAGGATTCCGATGAAGGGGTATAGGATTCCGGCGGCGATGGGGACGCCTAGGATATTGTAGATAAAGGCGAAAAATAAATTTTGTTTGATATTGGTCATAACGGCTCTTGAGAGTTTTAGAGCTTTGACGATTCCATTAAGATCGCCTTTGACTAAGGTGATTCCTGCACTTTCAATTGCCACATCTGTTCCTGTTCCCATAGCAACCCCTACATCCGCTTGCGCAAGTGCTGGGGCATCATTAATGCCGTCGCCTGCCATTAACACAATTGCACCCTTCGCTTTAAATTCTTTAACAATCTCCTGTTTGGCTTGGGGTTCTAACCCGCCACGTACATCATCGATGTTCAATTCCCTTGCAATAACCTCAGCGGTCTTTTGATTGTCCCCGGTTAGCATCACAACCTTGATTCCCATTTCATGAAGAGCCTTGATTGCTTCTGGCGTTGATTTCTTAATTGGATCTGAAATCCCAAGAATACCCATTACCTTTTGATCAGCGGCTAACCAAATCACCGTCTGTGCCTTCTCCTGCAAGCCTTCAGCTTTGATTCTTAAATCTTCTGGAATTCCAATCTTTTGATCTTCAATAAATTTCTTCTTGCCTACGATGATTGTTTGCCCGTTGATCCTGCCCTTGATGCCACCACCGGTGATTGATTCAAAATTCTCTACCTTCTGTAAATTGATGTTTCTTGTCTTTGCATAATCAATGAGCGCACGAGCTAGCGGATGTTCACTGCTTTGCTCAAGCGATGCAGCCATAAAAATGAGCTTGCCTTCATCTTCACCGAAATTTGAAATACACGCCGTTACCTTAGGTCTTCCTTCAGTCAATGTTCCCGTTTTATCAGTAAGAACATACGTCACCTTCTGAGCTTTCTCAATCGCCTGTGCATTCTTAATCAAAATCCCTGCTTGCGCGCCACGGCCAACACCAACCATGATCGACATGGGTGTAGCTAGCCCCAAGGCACATGGGCAGGCGATGATGAGAACAGCAATGGCATTCACAATCGCATACGCCAATCTTGGCTCTGGCCCGATAGATGACCAAACAAAAAATGTCAGAACAGAAATCAACATGACAATGGGAACAAAATAACCTGACACTTGATCTGCAAGCTTTTGAATAGGTGCTTGGCTGCGCTGAGCATCAGACACCATATGCACAATTTGAGACAGAAGAGTTTCTGCTCCCACCTTTTCTGTTTTCATCACAAAACTACCGGTTTGATTGACGGTTGCCCCAATCACACGATCCCCCGCATATTTCTCAACAGGGATAGGTTCACCTGAAATCATAGATTCATCAATACTGCTATGCCCCTCTGTAATAATCCCATCTAACGGAACTTTTTCTCCTGGACGAACACGAAGCAAATCTCCTTTTTGAACAAGCTCGATTGCCACTTCTTCTTCAACACCATTGACAATACGATGCGCATTCTTAGCCGCCAATCCCAACAGAGCTTTAATCGCTTCTCCTGTTTGAGCACGAGCCTTAGCTTCTAATAATTGCCCCAAAAGAATGAGTACGGTAATCACCGCAGCAGCTTCAAAATATAGATCAATAGCGCCCATTTTCTTCAATGATTCAGGAAAGATGCCCGGCAGCAAGGTAGCAACCGTGCTGTAGCCGTAGGCTGCTCCTACACCAAGCGCTATCAAGGTGAACATATTTAAAGATTTATTAATGACTGATTTGTAACCCTTAACAAAAAATATGCCGCCTGCCCACAGAACAACAGGTGTGGCTAGAATCAATTGGATGATTGCTAATACGTCATGAGAGATGAATGATTGAAGATTGATTGCTGGAATCATATCAGCCACCACTAACAACACCAGAGGTGTTGTTAGTGATAGGCCAATCCAAAACTTCAACGATAGAGAATCAATTTCATGTTTGTCGTCATTACTTTCAGCTGTTGGACTCACAGGTTCCAGATGCATGCCGCATTTAGGGCAATCTCCCGGGTGATCCTGACGAATCTCTGGATGCATGGGGCAGGTATAGATAGCGCCTGCAGCTGCAACAGCTTTAACTTGAGGCTTTTCATGCCCATGCGAGCAGCACGAATGTTGATGTTCTTCCATGCTGAGCCTCCTTTAAAGATTAATGATGTGCTGAGTGATCAACAGTTGGCTTATCTGCTGCTGGAGCTTTATCATCGTCGTCATTATCCATATCAGGCTTACCCATTCCTTTGCTCATTTTTTGACACATGGCACACATCTTGCTTTCTTCTGCTTTAATTTCTACTTCCTTAACCAAATTAAGATTGGCATCATACTTAGACAATTTATGACCACTCAAAACGATAACACCACCATCGTTGGAAGCAACCATAGAAGTCTTATTCATCATTGCATTCATCATCATACCCTTGGACATCATGCCACCTTTGTCACCCATCATGCCCATCATCCCACCTTTACCCTCCATCATTCCTGCCTTGTCTTGCATCATTTCCTTACCCTTATCCTCCATCTGAGCTAATGCGAATCCCGAAACAATTAAAACAACAACTGCTGCCATTATTGCGATACTGTTTTTCATAGACTTCTCCTTTTTTGTTACTAGAATTTATCGATATAACCCTGCAACTAACTTATTTTGTACGGGCGGGGTAACCCCGCCCCTACGATTATTTTTTCTCTGCTGCTACTTCATCTTCAGCGATCTTGCTGAATTTCTCTGGGCTATTCTTGAAATCTTTCTTACACATGGGGCAGCAAAGATTATAAATCTTGCCATTATATTCATACTGCACACCCTTGCCCATTGTACCAACCTTCTCCCCACTGACTGGGCATAATTTATTTCCTACCTCAACTAACTTCGCTGCCTGTGGCGCTGACTGAGCGAAAGATACCCCTGATACCAATAAAAGAACCCCTAGTGTTAATGCTGTGATCGTTTTCATTTTGATTCTCCTTTGTTTATTGTTTTCCGCCCGAGGCGGATCCGCCTAAGGCGGAAGATTTCCACATAAAATAAATCGCTGGATAAACCAGAAGCTCCAGGATAAATGAGGTTCCAAGCCCTCCTACCATCGGCGCAGCAATACGTTTCATGACGTCCGAACCTGAACCTACAGCAAACATGATAGGCAAAAGCCCAATCATCGCAGCCATCACCGTCATCATCTTAGGACGAATACGACGAACAGCACCGTGAAGAATTGCTTCTCTTAAGTCTTCCTTGTTGTTCATCTTGCCCTTTGCTACAGCATCATTATACGCCATATCCAGGAACAATAACATTAAGACGCCTGTCTCAGCATCTAAGCCCATGAGCGCAATCATTCCCACCCACACAGCAATCGATACATTGTATCCAAGTGCCCACAAGAACCAGACAGCACCAATCAATGAGAATGGTACCGCTAAAAGCACGATCGATGTTTTAACAATTGAACGCGTACTGAAATACAAGAGCAAGGCGATTAGAAACAACGTCAAAGGAAGAACAATCTTCAATCGATCCTGCACCCTTAACATATTTTCATACTGACCGCTAAACAATAAACTGTAGCCTTGAGGTGTCTTATAGTTAGTGCTGATAGCTTCCTTGGCATGCTTCACATAGGAACCAATATCAACACCTGCTACATCGACGTAGACATAGCCGGCCAGCATTCCATTTTCATTACGAAGCATGGCTGGACCTGTGCGAAGCACTAGATCAGCAACTTGCCCTAAAGCTACCTGCGCCCCAGAAGGCGTTGCAATCAATACATGCTCCAACTGAGATAAATCACTTCGAAGTTCTCTTGGGTAACGAACGCTCACTCCAAAGCGTGCACGCCCCTCCACCGTTGTTGTGATATTCTCTCCTCCAACGGCAGCTAAGATGGTTTCTTGAGCTTGCGCGACTGTTAATCCATAACGAGCTAATGCCTCTCGCTTTAGATCAAAATCAACATAGTATCCGCCTGCTGTTCGTTCAGCGAAGACACTGCGGGTTCCTGGAATATCCTTAAGAATCCCTTCAAGATGCAAACCTATCTCTTCGATTCTTTTGATATCTTCTCCCAAAATCTTAATTCCAACGGGAGTTCTGATTCCCGTTGAAAGCATATCAATACGATTCTTAATGGGCATGGTCCACGCATTGGTTGTTCCTGGAATCTTGAGCGCCTCATCCATCTCTTGAATCAAAGCCTCATGGGAAATGGTCTTACCATTAATCTTTCGCCATTGAGAGGCAGGTTTAAGCATCACTGTTGTTTCCATCATAGAAAACGGCGCTGGGTCTGTGGAAGACTCCATTCGTCCAGCCTTTCCCCAGACACGCTCAACTTCAGGAAAACTTTTTAAGATATGATCCTGTGTCTGTAGCAGCTTGGTTGCCTCAGTCACTGAGATACCAGGCATGGTCGTTGGCATATAGAGGATATCCCCTTCCCACAATGGCGGCATAAACTCACTACCTAATTTCAGATACACCGGCACCGTCGTAGCCACCAGTAAGATAGCCGTGATAATGGTTGCCTTGCTATGCTTTAAGACAAACTTGCAAGCAGGTTCATAAACGGCAAACATCAGTTTACTGACCGGATGTTTCTCTTCTGGGTAATATTTACCAACCAGCAAAGTGTTAACGATCTTTGACTTATAGGGCTTAACCCTTAAGAACAACATGCGAAGCGCAGGGTTAAAGGTGACCACCAAAAACGCAGCGAAGATCATGGCAAACGTCTTCGACCATGCGAGTGGTTTAAACAAACGTCCTTCTTGATCGATCAGAGTAAAGATTGGCAAGAATGAAACAGCGATCACCAGAAGTGAGAAGAATACCGAAGGGCCAACTTCTTTAAGCGCGCGGATACACACTGCCTGATAATTTTCCTTCCTCCCTGAACTCTCCCATTCCTCCAAACGCTTATAGACGTTCTCCATCTGAACGATGGCGCCATCGACCAAAACCCCAATAGAAATAGCAATCCCTGCTAGCGACATAATATTGGATGTTAATTTCAAACCAAGCAATGGAATGAATGCTAGAAGCACAGCAATTGGAATCGTAATGATTGGAATAAAGGCTGATGGGAAATGCCAGAGAAACAACATGATAACTAGAGAAACAACAATCATTTCTTCAATCAGCTGTTTCTTGAGATGATTGATGGAGTTTAGAATCAGCTGTGAACGATCATAGGTGGTGACAACCTCGACCCCTTCAGGAAGTGATGATTTAATCTCCTGGAGTCTTGCCTTCACGCGATCAATCACCTGCAGGGCATTTTCACCAAATCGCATAACGATTGTGCCGCCTACCGCATCGCCCTGGCCATCTAGATCAGCAATTCCACGGCGAATATCTGGCCCTGTGGCCACATGGGCCACAGCCTTAAGCAAGACCGGCGTCCCATTCACTGCAGTACCAACAACTGTATTCTCAATGTCTTCAATGGACTTTAAATACCCGTGAGAGCGCACCATGTATTCAGCACCGCTAAATTCAAGCAACCTTCCACCAGCTTCCTGATTGCTTTCACGTACGGCATTGATCACATTGTTAATGGGAAGCTTAAAACCTATCAATTTCTGAGGATCAACCGTGATCTGATACTGCTTGGTAAATCCTCCAATGGAAGCAACCTCAGCTACCCCTGGCACACTTTGCAATTGATACTTCAAATTCCAATCTTGAAATGTACGAAGCTCCTCTAAGGAATGCTTGCCTGAATGATCAACCAATGCATATTGATACACCCACCCTACTCCTGTGGCATCGGGCCCCAGCTCAGTCCTCACCCCCTCAGGCAGACGAGCTGTAATTTTGTTTAAATATTCCAGCACCCGGCTTCTGGCCCAATACATATCTGTGCCATCTTTAAAAATGACATAAACATAGGAAAATCCAAAGTCAGAGAACCCGCGAATCGCTTTTACTCCTGGGGCGCCTAGTAATGATGAAACAATCGGATAGGTTACCTGATCTTCAATCACATCCGGACTTCTGTCCCAACGGGAATAGATGATCACCTGTGTATCTGAAAGGTCAGGAATGGCATCCAAGGAAATGTTCTTCATGGACCAAATGGCCCACACTAATGAACAGGCGACCAAAAGAATAACCAAGAATTTATTAGCCACTGAAAAGCCAATCAACTTCTCAATCCAAGTTTCTCTAACTTGATTATTCATGTGAAGTCTCCCCAGCTAACGCTGCTTGAAGACGGCTTTCGGAATCTAGTAAGAAGTTGGCTCCTGTAGCTATTTTCTGTCCTTCTTGTAAGCCTTCTTTAATTTGAATCCAGCCTTGGGATTCTAAGCCAGTCTTGACCTGTTGAGGATGAAAGTTATTGTCTTTTTCTACTATAAAAACAACAGCCCTTGTTCCTGTCATCATGACGCTATCTCGAGGGACAACTAGTGTGGGTGATGACTCAACAGGAATGGTGACATGGACATACATATTACCTCGTAATTTCATGTCTACCCCCCTGACATCAATACGGACATTGACCGTACGTGTTATAGAATCCACCTTCCAATCTATATAACGAACAATGCCGTGAATCGATTCTCCAAAAGTTGGAATCTCAATAGTGGCCTTTTGCCCCAACTGAATCAATGGTATATCGATCTCAGAAATTTGAGCATAAATGGGAAATGTTCTAGCTGATTTGGAAGCTTGAAAATTAGGATCCACAATTCCAGGAGCACGGATTGTTTTAACTAAGGCTTTCTTTTCTACCATCAGAGATTTTAATCCCATCAATTGTTGCTTCGGCTCTTTGATTGTCACCGGCACATAACCATCAACCTTCTGAGCCAATTGATCTCGATGGGCTGCCTCTGACTTTTCTTCCTTCTTAACTAAATTCATCCCACAAATAGGACATTGCCCTGGCCTATCTGAAGTGTAAGTCGGATGCATGGGACAATACCAAATTTCTTTGGCATATACAGATACGCTTGTGAAGATTACGGCTAATACAACTAATATGATTTCTTTCATAATGATCCCCTTATATTGATGATTTGAACTTCCCCTAACCCCCACTTTGAAAAAAGAGGGGTTAGGAGAGTTCCTAATATTTTTATTGAAATTAAATACGAATGGAACGGGCTTTGATGTACAGCGGAATAAGCGTATAAGGCCCAGGAGGACCATTGATGTAGAGACTTTTTAAAGTCAAACGATTTGCAGGTAAAAGTTGAATTAAAGCAAATGCAATAAAAGCTAATCCAATAGGCCCTATCCAATGAAAGATTTGATTCTTAGCCAATTCCATTGGACTTGCTTTACTAAAACAGCATTCTTTGATGGGGGAAGCTTTTCCATCTTTAGAGGCGCAATGAGAACATATTGGTTTAGAGGCTTGAATTTGGTTCTTAATTACACAACAGCACAATACATTGGCGATGATAAAAATCAAGCCGGTTAGAACCAAAAATGAGTTTTTTAAAGGTTGCTTCATATATCAATTATACCATTCAAATTATCTATTGTCAGACTGGCTTTAGCTTAGAAATTCGCATCATTCGAATAATTATCATAATCCGATGCTCTACACATTCCATCACTATCACCTGAAGACATATCCGTACACATACCCCCCTCTTTCACTGGAGGGCCTGGATCATAGATACAAGTCAAGCATTTCCAATCAGTCCAATGGTCACCAGCCCATGTATTCTCAGGGCATGCATTCATACAATGATTATCATCCACAACTGGATCATAATCACATTTTTCACACTTGGCTTGTTGACAAAAATCAGCCCTAGTCCCATCTAAAGTTCTACAGCAAGAGTATTTTTCAGGATCTTGGGCAAAATATTGTATACAGTGATTATCATGGCATTCATATATATAACAAGGATCCGCAGGGCAATCGGTAGCGACATTACATGTATCTCCAGTATCAGACCCCGTTCCTGTACCTGTTCCTGATCCAGTGGCACTTCCTGTAGAGGAACCTGTGGAACTACCGGTGGATGAACCTGTCGAACTTCCCGTCGAAGAACCAGTTGAGCTTCCGGTCGATGATCCAGTTGAACTTCCCGTAGATGAGCCTGTTGAGCTTCCCGTAGATGATCCAGTTGAACTTCCGGTAGATGATCCTGTTGAACTTCCCGTAGATGAGCCTGTTGAACTTCCGGTAGATGATCCAGTTGAACTTCCCGTAGATGAGCCTGTTGAACTTCCGGTAGATGATCCAGTTGAACTTCCCGTAGATGAGCCTGTTGAGCTTCCAGTAGATGAGCCAGTTGAACTTCCCGTAGATGAGCCTGTTGAGCTTCCGGTCGATGATCCAGTTGAACTTCCCGTAGATGAGCCTGTTGAGCTTCCTGTAGATGATCCAGTTGAGCTTCCAGTAGATGAGCCAGTTGAACTTCCCGTAGATGAGCCTGTTGAGCTTCCTGTAGATGATCCAGTTGAGCTTCCCGTAGATGATCCAGTTGAACTTCCGGTAGATGATCCAGTCGAGCTTCCCGTAGATGATCCAGTCGAACTTCCAGTCGATGATCCAGTTGAACTTCCGGTAGATGATCCAGTTGAACTTCCGGTAGATGATCCAGTTGAACTTCCGGTAGATGATCCAGTTGAACTTCCAGTCGAGGAACCAGTCGAACTTCCAGTCGATGATCCTGTCGCAGTTCCTGAACCACAAGGTGTGCATTGATGAAGAACACAGCAGAAGTCATCTGCACAGTCTCCTTCATCTATACAAGATTCCTCACCATCACCAGTTGAGCCGCTGTCAGACATATTTCCCGTGGAACTACCGGTAGATGATCCTGTCGAACTTCCCGTCGAGGAACCAGTTGAGCTGCCTGTAGAGGAACCCGTCGAACTTCCCGTTGAAGAGCCGGTTGAGCTACCCGTAGATGATCCGGTAGAACTTCCTGTCGAAGATCCAGTTGAACTTCCGGTGGATGATCCTGTCGAACTACCAGTCGATGATCCTGTTGAACTACCAGTCGATGATCCTGTCGAACTTCCCGTCGAGGAACCAGTTGAACTACCTGTAGAAGAACCGGTTGAACTTCCTGTTGAGGAACCGGTTGAGCTTCCAGTGGCTGAACCGTCTGAATCATCCGTAGAACTGCCCGTTGATGATCCCGTTGAATCCCCCGTAGACGTACCCGTTGATGATCCCGTCGAACTTCCCGTCGAGGAACCAGTTGAACTGCCAGTAGATGAACCAGTTGAACTTCCCGTAGATGATCCTGTTGAGCTACCCGTAGATGATCCCGTTGAACTTCCCGTGGATGATCCGGTTGAACTTCCCGTAGATGATCCCGTTGAACTTCCCGTAGATGAACCTGTTGAACTTCCTGTGGGTGAACCTGTTGAACTTCCTGTGGAGGAACCTGTTGATGTACCAGTCGAACTTCCCGTAGATGATCCCGTTGAACTTCCGGTCGATGATCCTGTTGAACTTCCGGTCGATGATCCTGTCGAACTACCTGTCGATGAACCTGTTGAGCTACCCGTAGATGATCCCGTTGAACTTCCAGTTGATGAACCAGTCGAACTTCCCGTCGAGGAACCAGTCGAACTTCCAGTTCCTGTTCCAGTACCGGTTCCAGTTCCCCCTCCACTATCAGCTGGCATTCCACACGTATAAAGAAGTGAGGTAAACGATCCTGGGCAAGTCGCACCAGGCACCCCTCCTCGACAATAAGGATTGGGCGGGATAGCAGCATCATTCGTATAATAGATTGGGATATTTCCAGGATTAAGCGGTTTATCCAAATCCACAATCATGGTAAAGCCTCCACCACCCTGTCTTTGAGCAAAACAAACATTGCTATTGGAACTGTTGGTTGGACAGCATCTATAAACCAAACCATTATTTGGCGTAATATTTAAATTAAGGCTCTTGTTAATGCCCACAACATCTGCCCCACCTCCGGAAAAAGGATAATATTTTCCATGGGCCTGTTTATAGTTAAGCTGTGAGTTTTTAATGGCAATCAGATTACGCAGGGCATCTGTAGAAACGGATCGTTCATAAGTTTTGGTGAAATTGACTAAAGCGGAAGAAGCTAAAATACCTAAAACCAACATTGAAACAAGGACTTCAATTGTAGTAAAGGAAGGTGATTTTCTCATGTTTTAAATTATAAACAATAGTTACAACCACTTACACTTGGACAAGAGGGAGCAGGATCATCCCCCCCTTCAATTAACGTACAGTCACCCCAACCAGCTGCACCAGAGCAACATTTATACACACCTTCATCAACATCAATACACGTAGTTACAGGTAAATCGCAATTAGGGTCTGCAGTATGTACACAAGATGTTATACAGCATAACTCTGATATGTGAGGAATAATAGCAAAAAAGGCACAATCTCCGGATCCGCTTCCAGTCCCAGTCCCCGTTCCCGAACCACTTCCGGTCCCTGTACCTGTTCCCGTACCACTACCTGATCCTGTGCCAGTGCCTGTCCCATCTCCTACGTTTTGGCACTTGCCTGCATTGCAATACTGAGTTGCTGCATCACAACAGAAATCTGACGTGGTCGCACAACTGTTCGTAGAGCAGCCTCCACAATTATTTATGTCTGTATCAGGATTAATATACATACACGTCTGATCAGGCTGACAACAGCCACCTGAACATTCATAACCAGGGTCTCCACAAACTGCTGGATCATCACCGGTCCCCGTTCCTGAGCCTGTTCCCGTCCCGCTTCCTCCATCCCAAGGATCATTTTTACAGTGTCCTGTAATAGCCATATTTTTATTAATTTCAATAAATATCAAAGGACTTGTGCTTACGTAATCCCCCGTCCATGTAACGAACCTAGCCCATGGTTTAGCCAGGACTGCAATAATATCTCCAAAATTATAGGATGACTGTCCATGACTACTATTGCCATTGACAGCTATAACAGAAGCAAAATCACAATTATCATTATTGACAATCAAAGAATAATTGCTTCCAGTAGCAGTACCTGTCGAACTCCCCGTCGAGGAACCAGTCGAACTGCCTGTAGATGAGCCCGTTGAACTGCCTGTCGATGATCCTGTTGAACTGCCAGTAGATGATCCTGTTGAGCTTCCGGTAGATGAACCTGTTGAGCTTCCCGTAGATGACCCAGTTGAACTACCTGTCGATGATCCTGTTGAACTGCCAGTAGATGATCCTGTTGAGCTTCCGGTAGATGACCCAGTTGAACTACCTGTCGATGATCCTGTCGAACTTCCTGTAGAAGATCCGGTGGCGCTGCCTGTGGATGAACCTGTACCTGATCCGCAAACAGGGGTACAGAAATGCATGTTACAACAATAATCGTCGTCACAATCATCATCGTCTTCGCAAAACAAATTAGTGTTTGTGGAACCACTTTCATTGTGATTTCCAGTTGCTGATCCTGTAGAACTTCCAGTCGAAGACCCTGTTGAACTGCCTGTAGATGACCCGGTTGAGCTTCCCGTAGATGACCCAGTTGAACTGCCTGTAGATGACCCGGTTGAGCTTCCCGTAGATGACCCAGTTGAACTGCCTGTAGATGACCCGGTTGAGCTTCCCGTAGATGACCCAGTCGAACTGCCTGTAGATGACCCGGTTGAGCTTCCCGTAGATGACCCAGTTGAACTGCCTGTAGATGACCCGGTTGAGCTTCCCGTAGATGACCCGGTTGAGCTTCCCGTAGATGACCCGGTTGAGCTCCCCGTAGATGACCCAGTCGAACTGCCTGTAGATGACCCAGTTGAACTGCCTGTAGATGACCCAGTTGAACTGCCTGTAGATGACCCGGTTGAGCTTCCCGTAGATGACCCAGTTGAACTGCCTGTAGATGAGCCGGTGGAACTTCCAGTGGATGAGCCTGTAGAACTTCCGGTTGATGACCCTGTCGAACTACCCGTCGAAGATCCTGTTGAACTGCCTGTGGATGAACCAGTCGAACTACCTGTAGATGACCCGGTTGAACTTCCCGTTCCAGTTCCAGTCCCTGTTCCACCCCCTCCAGCAGGCATTCCACAAGTATAGACAGAGGTAATATAATTCCCAGGACAAACCGCCCCACTCTGTCCCCCTCGGCAATAGGGATTATGAGTCCCATCAAAATACACAGGCACATTTCCAGGATTAAGAGGAGCATCCAGGTCCAAAATCATACTAAAAGCCCCAACTCCTTGCCTCTGGGCGTAACACACATTATTATTAGCACTGTTCGAGGGACAACATTTATATTTTAATCCATTACTGGGTGTAATGTTTAATCCAAGGTTTTTATTAATATCCGCGATACTCGCATCTGCTGATCCAGAAGAAGAATAATATTTTCCATGAGACTGCAAATAGCTAAGCTGAGCGCTCTTAATGGCCATTAAATTATGCATAGCATCACGGCCAACAGTTTTTTCAAATGTTCTTAGGAAGTTAGGAAGGGCAATAGAGACCAAAATCCCTAAAATAAGGATTGTTATGAGGATTTCAATGATGGTAAAAGAAGGTGTTCTTTTCATAATTCTTATTTAAAGTATACCCTAAATTTTCAAATTAGACATATAAAATACTGCCTTGCTTGGGGATTTAATTTTCTTTTCTTGTTTTTTGAAATTAAGTTTTTATAATTAAAATCACTCTATGTTTAATGAGAATGATCCCCTTAATTTTTCCCAAAAATCCCCTGAAAATACAGGCCATGGCCTTCCCAATATCCTTGTTCCTAAGCAAATTACAACCGCAACTCCTTTAGAAGAAATCCTGGCTTTTGCACGAAAAGAAAATGCCAGCGATGTCCATATAGTCCCTAATAACCCCGTTATTTTTAGAAAATTTGGCCATCTTGTCAATATGACAACTGATGTCCTGTCAGACAAACAAATCCGTTATATGTTAATTAAATGCCTGCCTACCAAAGTTATCGAAACATTTGATACAACAGGCGACATAGAATATGTTCATACAATTACAGGATACGGTCGTTTTCGCATGACCATTGTAAAACAGCGCTTAGGATGGGAGTTAACGGCCCGTTTAATCGTATTGGAGATTCCTAGATTCGCCGCTTCTGGAATGCCCACCCCTTGTACAAGCTTAATCAAATGGAGCCAAGGTATTGTATTAATTACAGGACCTGCAGGGGCTGGTAAAACTACGACCTTGGCAACATTGGTTGAAATGATTAACCAGCGTCGCTATGACCATATTATTACCCTTGAACAACCCATTGAAATTCTCTATGAACCTGAAAATTGTCAGATTTCCCAAAGGGAGATTTTTCTTCATACGGCCTCACAGGAAAGCGCCTTGCGCTCTGCCCTACGCGAAGATCCTGATGTCATTGTCGTTGGGGAATTGAAAGACTTAGTTACCACTCAACTTGCTATTATGGCTGCAGAAACCGGCCACCTAGTATTAGCTACCATGAATACGGTCAATGCTGTCCAAACTATTTCGAGACTTGTAGAGTCCTTCCCTTCCGACGAACAATCAGTTATTCGTAATTTAGTATCGGAATCACTGCGAGGGGTTATCTGCCAGCAGTTAGTCCCTAAGAAAAATGGCACCGGTGTCGTTTGTGCTTATGAAATATTATTTAATACAGTTTCCGTGGCCAATCATATTCGGAAAGGTACAATTGGACAAATTGAGAATGTTATCATAACTAGCAAGGGACTAGGGATGTCTTTGATGAGCCACTCTCTGCAAAATCTTGTTGCAACGGGAGTTATTGCCGCAGATGAAGCTCGAGAGAGAATCGCTGAAATTGAATCACAAACTAATAAGAATTAATTATGGCTGGAATAGACTACTTTTTTAATATTTTAATTAATAAAAATGGCTCGGATTTGCACCTGGAAGAGGGACAAAAGCCCAAAATCCGTCTTCACGGTCAAATGACTGAAATCGACAATCAGATTCTAACTAGACAGAATATGATTGAATTGATTGCTAATATTGTCACTAGGAAAGACTGGAGTCATTTTGAAAATAAAGGTGACCTGGACTTTGCTTATGCTTTTGGAAACCAAGCCCGTTTCAGAGGAAATTTTTATCGACATGTGAAAGGTCTAGGAGCAGTTTTCCGCCTAGTCCCTTCTCGCATATTTTCCATGGAAGAACTTGGTCTTCCTGAATGTGTAATTCAATTTCCAAAATGGCGCTCAGGCTTAATTCTTATTACAGGATCAACCGGAAGTGGTAAATCCACGACATTAGCAACAATCATTGATTATATTAATCAAAATTATGCTTATAAAATCGTAACTATTGAAGATCCTATTGAATTTACTCATCCTAGAAAAAAATCCATTATATCTCATCGTGAGGTAGGCCATGATACAGCATCCTTCGCCAGTGGTTTACGTGCTGCCATTAAAAGCGATGCAAATATCATTATGGTTGGTGAAATGCGTGACATAGAAACCATGGAACTAGCATTGAATGCCAGTGAAATGGGTATTTTAGTATTTAGCACTCTGCATACGAGTTCAGCGACTAAGACTATTGATCGCATTCTGGATACTTTTCCTAATAATCGAAAAAATCAAATCCGATCCATCTTGGCTAATAATCTTAAAGCAATTCTCACTCAGCAGTTAATTCCAAGCATCGACTTAAGCTGCCGATATGCTGCGTTTGAGATTCTCCTTAGAACTCAAGGACTAGCTCATATTATCCAGTCTGGGGAGACCTTCCGTTTAAACAGCGAAATTCAAACCAATCGCTTTCAAGGAATGGTCCTTATGGATGACTCATTATTAGATTTAGTTCGATCTGGAAAGATCAGCAAAGAAATGGCTCATTTAAGAGCAGTTGATAAACAGAAATTTATGTGAGACTTGGACCCGCCTTAACCAAATCTTTTCCCTGTGGTGTATCTGTAAAAATCTCAAAGTTCTCAATAAACATTGCCCCTAATTTTCGAGCAGCAGCATCATAATCATTTTTGTCAGACCACAGATGACGAGGATTAAGAATATTAGAGTCCATCCCATTAACCTTCTTTGGAATTTGAAGGTTAAAAATGGGCAATGTTTCAAACTCAGCTTTGTCCAGAGAACCATCTAGAATAGCGTCGATAGCTAAACGATTGTCTTTTAAAGCAATGCGATGCCCCACGCCATATGGTCCTGCAATCCAGCCCGTATTCAATAAATATGCAGACGCTTGATGCTCTTGCATCTTTCGGGCCAAGATTTGAGCATATTGGGTCGGATGAACTAATAAAAAAGCTTTTCCAAAACATGCGGAGAACGTTGCTGTTGGTTCTTTGACTCCTAATTCTGTGCCAGCAACCTTGGCTGTATAACCACTTAAGTAATGATACATAGCCTGTTCTTTTGATAATTTAGAAACAGGCGGCAAAACACCATAAGCATCACAGGCTAAAAAAATAATCTTGGAAGGATGCCCCCCCTTAGAAATAGGCTTTACTATGTTTTCAATATGATTAATAGCATAAGAAACACGGGTATTCTCAGTCTTTTGCTTGGATGAGAAATCTACATTTCCTTCTTTATCTACAACACAATTCTCTAATAAAGCATTTCGACGGATCGCTTGATAAATCTCCGGTTCACGCTCTTTGGTAAGGTCTATACATTTGGCATAACAGCCGCCTTCAAAATTAAAAACACCTTGCTCATCCCATCCATGTTCATCATCACCAATCAATGCACGCTTGGGGTCCGTCGATAAAGTTGTCTTTCCTGTTCCAGATAATCCAAAGAATAAAGCTGTATCTCCATTTTGACCTTGATTTGCAGAACAATGAAAAGCACCAATCCCCTTTAATGGAAGGAAATAATTCATGATCGAGAAAATACCTTTTTTGATTTCCCCCCCATACCAAGTGCCTCCAATAACCGTCATTCTCTGGGTCATATTAAATGCAATGTAAACTTCTGAATGAAGATTCCACTTTTGATAATCTTTACAACTTGTCTTGCAGGCATTAAGAATGGTCCAGTCTGGCTTAAAATTTTTGATCTCTTCCTCGCTTGGAACGATAAACATATTCTTAAAAAAATGGGCCATCCACGCAACCTCAGTCACCAAACGGACCGATATTCGCGTATCCTTATTTGCACCGCAAAAACCATCCATCACATAAAGTTTTTTACCATTAAGCTGTTCAATGGATATATTTTTTAAGTGGTCCCACGTCTGAGAAGAAATGGGTTTATTATCAGAACCACTGGCTAAACCATTGGCCCACCAGACTGTATTTTTAGTCTGCTCATCTTCGACGATGTATTTATCTTTAGGAGATCGCCCCGTAAACTTTCCCGTATCCACATTGACTGCTCCCAATGTAGTAAGGACAGCTTTTTCATACCCCACTAAATTAGGGTTAGTTTCATGCACAAAAAGATCTTCAAATGAAAGGTTATAAAATACTTGGTCAGGCTGTATAGACAAATCTTTTAGAGCTAGATTTTCCATTGGGCTTTTAGGAGGATTTCTTAGGAGAATTAATGTGCTTATTGATTGCTGCTAACAATATTTCCGGCTTGAAAGGTTTAACAATATATTCCTTAACGCCTTCTACTTTAAAAATTTCAGCCATTCCTTCTTTTGAAGTTAAAACAATGATGGGTATAGAAGAACCTTGAGGGACTTTTTTTAATTCAAAAACAAATGTATACCCATTCATTTTTGGCATTTGCACATCTAATACAATCAAATCGGGCGATTGTTTCTTTATTTCATCTATGCCTTCTTGGCCATCAACAGCTACATGGACTTCATAATCTTGGGATTCTAGAAATGGTTTAACAACTTTTATCAACGTTGGGTCATCATCAATCACTAAAATTTTCTTAGACATAATAAACTCTCCTTGATCTATTATTCGTCTTCAGAGACCTTAGGCAAAGGACTCATCAGCATTTCAACAACCATTCTCTTCTTGTCATCAATCTCAAAACTAATTTCAAATTTATCAGTCTGATCTTTACTATATTCCACCCCATCTAATACCGAATTGATAGCCGTTCTAAAATGAGACATTTCTAAATCAGCGTAACCTAAGCGTGCTAATTCTTTTTTGAAATATCCTGCAATTAAATTAGATATCGCTCCGATCCCATCTAATACCTCATCATCATCGTCGTAATCAATATAAGGATATTTAAAAAGCCTGAGCATTTCCGGCACAAAAGTTCTTTCAATGTAAACAATGATCAAACCGATTGGCTCATTATTCTTTAAAGCAGCATTGTCTTTATAATAATGAATGACTGATAGGAAGGTTGTGGTATTAAATTTCTCCATCGCATCAATGCGCATGCGATTGACAAATTGAATGATAGCCCGTTTTTCAATGGTTGGTTCTGAAGAAAACTTTTGCTCAGATTTTTCATAAAAAACTTTTTTAACAGCAGCAGCTAAAGCAAGGGCCATTGTAAAAAGTGGTTCACTATAATCCCCCCTGACCTTTGGCCGATTGCTTAAGTTCTCATGGGCAATTTGTCTAAATTGTGGAAGTTCGGGAACAGGTTGTGCCATTAATAAATGATTACTTTAAAAAAGGTCTAACTGCTTGAATTAATTCTTCAGCCTTATAAGGTTTAACAATATAACCAGCTAAAGCAGGATTAATGTCTTTAGCTAATTTTCTATTTTCTTCTGAACCTGAAGCTGTAACCATAATGATGGGAATGTTTGACAAGACAGGAATTTTCATCATCCCAGCCATTAATTCAATGCCCGTCATTTTAGGCATTTGCCAGTCTAGCAATACGAGACTGATATCTTGATAATTACTGGCAAGAATTTCAAGAGCCTGTTCACCATCTTCGGCTTGCAGTATCTCTTGATTAACCTCCGACTTAACTAAAAGACGGATCAAAAGCTTTCGATCTAGGGTTGAATCATCGACAATTAAAATTTTCATAATGGCCTATTCTAACGAAATTGATATATGCTAGCAATCTATTTTAATATGAAATTCTCAACAAAATCTTTATTGCTTTACCTTTACTATGATTCCGCTATGGAAATCCTCTTTAATTTTACTTAATAGTTCCTTAGCTGCAGTTTCATCTTTCAAATTACCTATACGAACTCTATACCATGTTCCCTTTGGGCCTAGATCACTAATCTCTATATAAGAGTTCTCATACCCTTGTTTCTTTAAGGTTTCTAAAGCAAGATTTGCTCTTTTTTGATCTTTAAAAGAATAGACTTGAACACTAAAACCAGCTTCTTTTCCATGCTCTGGACTAGTGACAATCGCGGGAGAAGGAACAGGATCTTTTTCTGTAGAAGCAGCTTGTGAAACAACAGGGGCCTGAGCAACCACATTATCCATTGTTACTTTATCAGTGGGCATCTTTTTTGCAGATAATAATAAAACAACTCCTGCGACAACACCAACTCCAACAATCCACAACCTATTATTTTTATTTACCATAAATCCTCCAGTTAAGAACTCTTTGTTGTCACAAGCTTAAAAACATTTTAGATTTTTTCTATTTTAATTAAACTTTCTATAATCTCAAGCGGCTTCTTGTTTTGGGTATTGACCATTTAATACGCCTTGAATCATAGCTTTCACTTCATCAGAAAAATCTTTTTCTAAAACCCAATGCAAATACGCTGGGTCTTTTTTAGCAATCACCTTTAAAGGTTCTTTACGGGCATATTTCCCGAAAGTCATATATAAATCACCATTCCACCAACGAAATTTACGATCACTATCGAAATACTCGCTATGAGGCTCATAAGCAAACACCTTAAGATGTTCAATTTCAAGTTTCCCTTCACAATAACGCTTGATCTGTTCAGCAAGGATTTGTAAAGAAGCTTGAGCATCTGCCAAAGCTGTGTGAGCATCTTTGAGATCTTCATTGCAATAAAAAGTAAGAGCTGTGGTTAAATCACGTTTATGATTCAAGTGATAAATCTTCTGGGCATCATAGATAGAACGCTGGCTATAATCAAACTGAAGACCTGCATCTGCCATTTCTCTTGCCAGCAAAGGCAAATCGAAACGCTCAACGTTAAAACCGCCAATGTCTGCGTCCCCAATAAACTCAAGGACTTTTTTGGCAATACTTGCAAATGTCGGGGCATCCTTCACATCCTCTTGGGTAATACCTGTAATCTCAGTCACTCGAGGAGGAATGGCCATCCCTGGATTGACCTTTGTCTCGTATTCTTCCCTCTGACCATCGGGGGAGAGTTTAATAAGCGCGATCTCAATAATACGGTCCTTTTCAATCCATGTACCGGTTGTTTCTAAATCAAAAACAACTAAAGACTTAGTTAGTTTCATCTTTTTACTTTCTTTTTTAAGCGGGCCTGGGCGTTTAACGTGATGGCTTGTTCTAGAACATACTGAATAAGATCTTGGTAACTCATCCCTGCATGTTTTGCAGCTTGGGCCATTTCATCAATATTCGCAATACAAGGATTCGCATTGGGCTCAATAATATAAACTTCACCATCCTGGGTTAAACGTAAATCAAATCTTAAATAGCTTCTTGCATCTAGAGCTCGATAAGCACGGCGACATAAATCATTGATCTTTTTGATAGTAGATTTATCTAGGTCTTTAGCAGGAACGCTATCGATCCCCCATCGTTTACGATACTTATCATCCCACTTCGCTTTATAGGTCGCAATACGAGGCTGTTCATCAGACATCTTCTTAAAGACCATTTCTCGCGGAGGAAGAATAGTTAGTTGACGATACCCCATGACCGTTACATAAAGCTCACGGCCATTAATATATTCTTCGGCAATTGCATCCATAGACATATTCTGATGAATAAATTTCACCCGTTCTATGAAAGCTTGAGGAGTTTCAACCATGGAAGCCATGGAAATCCCTCGGGAAGCTTCCTCACACAATGGTTTGATAAAAGCCGGAAGTTGAAATTTAGAAGGAAGAAAAACCCTGCTTCCCTTTGAAAATTCATAAAATTTAGGAACTTTAATACGATGATAACTAAATATTTTTTTATGCAGAGCTTTGTTATTACATAAATACAACACCCCTGACGAAGCCCCTGTAAAAGGAATACCAACAATCTCCAGTAAAGAAGCTAGATTCTTCTCAAGATGGGTCTGATCATTAAAGACTTCCATCATATTAAAGATAACATCCGGTGGATTTTCTTTGATTTCTTCAAATAGAGGCGAGATATCGTTATAAACACCTAACAGACTGACTTCATGGCCTAAATCTTTGATGGCCTTAAAAACATCTTTCTCCGTATACATATTATCCGGATCAGCAAACTCTTCCTTGTAATCATAACCACGAGGTTTCTGATAAGGACTAAAGAAAAACATTAAAACTTTTAATTTCTTTCTCATGTTCTTTTGGGATCACCTTTGTACCAGCCGGTATGGACATAATTCAAGACCAGGCTCGTTACATATACAGATAATTGCATCAAACTCGTTGAGGGGTCAGTGCTTACAATCATATTAAGTTGCTTGGCCCTTAAACTGATGTTCTTAAGCAAATCATTAATCATATATTTGCGCTCACCCGTACATCGGTCAACACTATTTAAAAGATTTTTGCTGTGAGTGCGAATCAAAGATTCTGCTGTTAACAAATTCTTGTTCTTTCGTCGTTCTTTATTAAAAGCTAACCATTCTTCATAAGTTAAACTTTTAAAGATCTTATGTAACTGCACATCGTGAAAATCAGGCTGCTCTTCCTGCTCATCGACTTTTTTACGTCGATAATATTTATCCAAGGTAATAGAAACCTTTTTTTGATTCCAAAGCTTCTTTCCCCTTTTCTTTAAAGGAGTCTTGCCTTTAATTTCGTTCATTAAAGTATCTACGAAATTTAACTTCTCAAGTGCTTTCCAACCCTGATACTTCTCTTTCCAGTTTGAATCTGGCGTCAACCAGACAGCAAATGTCTCTACAAAATCCTCGTCCGGATGATATTGAGCATAAAATCCATCTAGATGACGGACAAAACTTTTACTGTAAGGTTTAAATTTATATGTATCTCCATATGTTTCTGCAGAAGACCCAAAAACTATTTTCCAATCTTTGCGTTCATGCAAACCATACGCATAAGAATAGGCATGACCAGCCTCATGGCGAAGCAATTGCATACACCAAGCTTTGCCTTCACCTTCTGCTTCCAGCATCATTTTATGTTCTAATTTTATTAAGGCAGGATGGGCTAAATAAAAAGGAATGCCTATGACTGTTTCTCCCTCGGGAGTCAGCCACTCATCAGCTAAGTAACACTCAGGATGAAAAGAAAGCCCTTTAGCATCCAGCTCTCGATAAAGCTCATCCACACAATCTTTGAGCCATGTGCCTTCTATACTCAAAGGCAAATCGCAAAGCCTCGTCTTAAGAAGGTTTTCCTCGGTGATATTATTCAAATCAATCATAAATATTTTTCTTCGAGTTTCTGCAAAAGCTCTTCTGTTTCCTTGGCAATATCCGATTCAATCAATTGCAATGTATCAATGTCTTTCTTAAAACTCTTTAAAGCATTTAAAAACCTTCTCACACTGGCTTGATGACGGGCTTCACGCTCCTCATCAGGATCGACTTGCTTACGCTCTTTGATCATGGCCGTCAAATCCTTCTTAACTAAAGAAGAATCTTTGCCTTTATCAAAAATATCTTTGCGAAGCTTAACATAATCTTCGCGATTAATTTCACTGTTACGACGGGCTTGACGAAGAACATCTAAACCTTCATAACTAGGGACGGCGATTGCCTGCTTATCATCAGCAAATTCTTTTTTCAAATAACCAGGCTCTTCTTGTTCGACAAAGAAGTAAGTCTTTACAAGCTTTAAAGCCAAAGCCTTCTTTAAACCCAGCTCTCTGATGACATAGTCTTCAAATTTATCATATTCCCATGTATGGAAAGTTTTATCTCTCCAAATACTATAGAGACCTTGACCTAAGTGAACCCAAGAAACTTTGAAGTCCTTGGCATATTCAATCATTTCTAAACGCAAAGCTTCTGCATTGAGAGTGTTCTTCTTTTTTTCAATAGGTTGTTGAGAAAAATTCATAACCGTCCTTTGGTAAAGAATTAGAATGGGTAGAAATCAAGGTGATTGTATACCAAAACATGAAGAATTAGCGAAATTTTTGGGACGATAAAGAATGGCAGAACTTATTCTTTCAAATAAGACTTAAGCATTTTCCAAGTTTTTTTCCCTAAAACACCATCCGATGTTAAATGGTGTTCTTTTTGAAAAGCTACAATCGCGGCTTTAGTTCCAGCGCCAGCTTTTCCGTCAATCTTACCAGAATAAACACCTGCATTTTTGAGGGCTGTTTGGATGCTTTCCACAGAAGCGTTCACGCGGATAATATCATCGGCACCATAGGAAACTCTTTTTGAAAAATCATCTGATTGTGAGGCGGAATTATCAGAAGAATCCTTAGCGGATCCAACCTTACTAGAAATGTCTTTGACTTGATATTGGAGATCCACAATCTCTGAATCTTTTTCTTCAACCTTTTTTTCAAGATCAGTAATGCGTGTTTGAAGTTGATCTTGTTGATTTCTGCCACCTGTTGTTGCGCAGCCGGTCAATGTTGCTAAGAAAATCATTCCTAATAAGATTCTATATACCATGAATTCCTCCAATGTTATTGAATAACCAAATTTTGAAGTTATCTTAACATAAAGCTTTGATAACACCACATTAAGTATAAATTTTTTTACTTCACAATATCTTTAAGAGTTCCAAAAACTCCCTTAACAGTGTCCTTGGCCCCTCCAGCTACTGTGCCAAGCACATCTTTAGCATCACCTAGAATCTCTTTGGTAACTCCCATTCCCATATCTTTGAGTGTCCCTAACCCGGAGGATTCAAATAAAACCAGAGCAACCAATTGCTGAGGGCTGGTAATATTTCTGAAAATCTTTTTGTGCAAACCAATACCATGACTTATCTCCTTACCTCCTTGTGTGTCCTCTCGTAACGTAACCTGATCTACATTAAGCTTGAGTACATCAATGCGCATATCTAAAGGTTTGTCTGATTTTTGAGGTTTAATCTTTAAAGAAGCTACATTAAATTCATTTTGTGAATTACGTTCAATGGCAAGCTTACGAACATCTAGATCAATGAGAGCAAAATAAAGCTTACCAGACGCTAAAGCAGGTAAATTAAAATGAACATCAACATGTGCAAGGTCAATCAAGATATTCTTAGAAAAATTGGATGGATTATAAACAGTGACTTCTTTCATGTGTACCTGGCTGGAAAGAAGACTTAAAGAAAATCCTCCCACCTTCAAAGGAGCACCCAAGACGGAAGAACCAACAGAAACGATGACTTGTTTAATAAGAAAATCTCTAAAAACTAGAAGCAGTGCAAGGACAACAAGAATGGGAATTAGAATTTTTTTCATCTCATAACCTCGATTATGATTTCTTAAAAGCACTTCTTGTAACCAATTTGGGATTATATCACAGCGGTTTGTTTTTCTAGATTCTTTTGTAAAATCCCTAAGAAGGCTGGTAGGTCATGCGTGGGTTGGATGTTGATAATGACAGGATAAAAACCTGGGACGTTTTGGAACTTTTGAATCATTTCAGGGTCACGATTAAACTGTATACCTTGCCCTATATTTTGGATCTCAAGAGGAGTTTTTTGGGCAGTAAAATCGATACCACCAGGACCAGCAGTCATTGCTGGACTACCAGCATGATCTTCACTTGGCTGTAAATCAATCGTATCTATAGGGATTAAGAATTCATTGGCTTTATAATTAGAGGAATCTGTTCTAATAAGTTTGGATCCTTGACGTTGCCAAATATTATAGCTATGACTCTCACCCACCACTAACCAACCTCCATCTTTAACCGTTCGTCCCAAGCGTTTAATTAATAAGACCTGTTCCTGCAAAGACAAATATTGAAGTAAATTCATGTTTCTGACTAAATCAAATTCATTGGGCTGCATGTCATCTTTCAAAACATCCACCTCACGACGACTCAAGATTTCTGGATGTTTGGCCATGTATTCATTAAATTTAACATCCGTTCTATCAAAAGATACACCTTTGCCTTGATCAAAGAGCTTACGAAAACGACTTTGTTCTGGATAAACTTTCAATGGATTTAAATACTCTCCATTAATCAATAAGATATTTTTCTGATTATCAAAAATCGCCACATCTTTTCCATCCCTAACAAGCTTAAAGTTCAAAGATTTATCCGAAGCTACAACGCTCACTTTTTTATCTGCTAAAGCTTCTGCCAACTCCAAACTCGTAATTCCATAACTTGAAGAAGTATCATGAATTTTTGCTCCATAAGGCAAATTAAGAGCTTTAATCTTTTCATCCAACCAAGATAAGCGATTTGACATGGTAATAAAGATATTGTTTGGAATAGATGCACTATAAAAATTTAAAAAATATAAAGAGATCTTCCTTCTTAAATCTTCATTAGCCACTGACCATAATGGTCGAATCAATGCCATAAACTCAAGATAAAAAGGATTCAATCCTCTATCTTCAAAATACAAAGTATTTTGATCATCAAATAGAAAAACTCGGATATCATCGATATTACTAATAATCGTCAAATGCGCATCAAAATTTTTGATAAGACATACCAAATGCCCTTGTTCATCTTTAAATATCCGTGCATGCTGAGGCCCGTCTTGCAAACTTTCCAACAATCGCGAAATCCGTCGCCCCGTATCATTAGTTTGAAATACCACGCCATCTTTGGTCTCAATTTTTCTAATCTTGTGACCTTTCATGGTAAACACAGCAGTTTCGACAACATTCATGGCTTGATCCTGCACTGGACCTCTTTTTCTAAGATATAAATTATGGTCAAATAAAACGTCTGCATCTATACCCCACTGTTTTAAATATGTTTTCATATCCTCTTTATCTGTGCGTATATTCCCTGTATTTATAAAAATCCCTCCAACTCTTAAAACACGCATAATTTCTCTGGCAACCTTTCTGTGTTCTTGAGGATTAAAATACTGCCAAACAAAGGATTCATGAATAATATCCACGGAATTATCCTCAAAAGGCAGTCCATCGCGCACATCTACTTTCTTTAATATAATTCCAGGAGGCGGATTATCAATGACTTGCATATCTACGCCGATAGCTGTGATTCTATCTTCTAAAACCTTCTTTAATCTTACAAGCGATGCCCCTTTGGGACCCGAACCAATATCAACAATCACAATGGGTCTGTCTGGTTTAAGATTGTTGATGATAATTGGCAGTACCTCGGTCAAATTATCTGACCGATTACTTACATTGGATGCTCTATGATGAAAGACTTCCCACATAAAAGCCTCATCTTGAGGAGAAATTCCTTTCTTCTTAAGATCTCTCATATCAGAGACTGCATTAAATTCTTTCTCTAAAAGAAGCCTTCGAATTTCTACGACACTAAGATTATTCAGCATAAATTTGATCAGAGTCTCCGGTAATTTTTTTGAGAAATTCGCATATCTATCCCATAAAGAATTTATAAGTTTTATTTTTTCATCTTCCGTAATACCTGCGATTTTAATTAATGGTAAGAGTGAATCAATGTTATCCGAGCTTTCCAAAGACGTGGTCACAATCATGGCATTGTTAGTACCCTTAGGTAAAAAAGCTTGATTGGATGTTGTTTTTAAGAGTTGAGTCATATGATTGGCAAAACCTAATCCACCTGAAAAATATTTTCTAGAAATAGGCTGTTGGCTAATAGGATCCTGATCTTGCTTAATGTAGTTGTAGACACCTTTTTTAAAGGCGTGGAGGTATTGATTGTAGATCAATTCAATATCCGTAGGGGCAGGTCCCTGTGC
>JBGAJA010000008.1:0-31922 GCA_044225175.1 Candidatus Omnitrophota bacterium
TGAATTAAAAAATCAAATTTGAATGGATCTTCGGGGTGGATCACAAGGCCAGCTAAATGGGCTGGAGTGTATTGGGAACTTAGATGAATCATCGTCCCAGGGACAGGCAAAGCAAATTCCTGGGCATTGGCAGGCATAGGGCCTATTATGCTGGTACAAAAAAAACAAAGCAACGTTAGGATGTGTAATGAGGGTTTCATATATAGATTATGTACTATAAATGTACCACACATTATCCCATTTTCAAGGAATGGGGGTTAAGCCCCGCAGCACTTCTTGTATTTCTTGCCTGACCCGCACGGACAAGGGTCATTACGGCCGGCTTTTGGACCACTTGGCGCGTTCGAAGACGCTTCTTGGGGTGGAACAGAAGTTGATTGCAAAGCAGCTTGGGATGGATTTCCGGGTGAAGGGATTCCAGAACCAGTGGCTGCACCAGGCATTCCAGAGAGTTCCTGATGGATTTCTTGCTGAGGAATAGCGCTAAAGACTGATCTTGGGCGCTGTTCTTCAACCATAGGCTGAAGCTTAAACATCATGGAGGCTGTTTCATGATTAAGGCTGATGTACATGGATTGGAATAATGAAAAACCTTCCTTTTTATATTCAACTAAGGGGTCTTTCTGACCTAAGGCTCTAAGAGAAATACCGTCTTTGACCTGGTCCATGATGTGCAAATGCTCTTTCCATTTATTATCAATGGTATGAAGAAGGACCATACGTTCCATGCGACGCATCAGCTCTGGGGTCACCTGTGTCTCTTTAAGGGTATAGGCCTTCATCAAATGTTCACCAAGAACGCCTTTAAGTTCTTGAGCATTTAAATCTTTAAGTTGATCTTTGAGCGGATTTAAATCCACATTAAACTTGGAGAGAAACTCAACAGCTAACACATCGAAAGATATGTTTCCGCCTTCTGCCAAAGCAAAATTCCCATCGATGATCTCGTCGCTGTAAGAAAGAATCGCATCTTCTACAATGTCTTTTAAATTCTCTCCTTCAAGAATAGAACGGCGAAGATTATAAATAACTTCACGCTGCTTATTCATGACATTGTCATATTCCAAAAGCTGCTTACGAATCTCGAAGTTATAGTTCTCCACACGTTTCTGAGCTACTTCTAATGCTCCTGAAACCATGCGTGATTCAATCACCTGACCTTCTTCCATGCCAAGCTTATCCATCACAAACATGATCTTGTCAGAAGCAAAGAGCCTCATCAAATCATCTTGGAGAGATACAAAAAATCTGGATTCACCCGGATCTCCTTGACGACCGCAGCGCCCTCGAAGCTGATTATCAATACGCCTGGATTCATGACGCTCGGTACCGATAACTCTTAAGCCTCCTGCCGCAATCACTTGATCATGTTCTTTTTTAGTTTGTTCTTTGAATTGCTCGATGAATGTCTTGGTTAATTCTTCAATCTCCTGGGGAGAAGCATTCTTATTCTTCTCCGTCACAAGGGCATTAGCCAAATATTTAGCATTACCACCTAAAACAATGTCCGTACCACGACCTGCCATGTTGGTTGCAATGGTGACCGCTCCAGCTCGTCCAGCTTGGGCAATAATATGAGCTTCATAATCATGATGTTTAGCATTCAATACGCGATGCGGAACGCCTTTTTGCTTTAAAAGCGTAGAAATCAATTCTGATCGTTCAATTGAGATCGTACCAACAAGAACCGGCTGACCGCGTTTATGGCAGTCTTGAATGTCCAACACAACAGCGTTATATTTTTCCTCTGCCGTTTTATAAATACAATCAGGATAATTCTTACGAGTCAAAGGCCGATTAGTTGGAATGACAACACAATCCAAATTATAGATTTGTTTAAATTCATTGGCTTCTGTGTATGCGGTTCCTGTCATACCTGCTAACTTTTGATACATGCGAAAATAATTCTGGAATGTAATAGTCGCAAGAGTCTGGTTCTCACGTTCAATTTTAATCCCCTCTTTGGCTTCCACAGCTTGGTGAAGACCATCAGACCAGCGACGACCAGGCATCATACGGCCGGTAAATTCATCCACAATAATGACCTTACCTTCTTTAACAACATACTCCACATCTCGCTTAAAGAATTCCTTGGCCCGCAAAGAACAGATCACATGGTGGCGATGTTCGGCAGTTTCAATATCATGCAAATGTTCAACGCCAAACATTTGAGCAGCTTTCGTTTCTCCTGCTTCGGTTAAAGAAACGGACTTTGCTTTTTCATCAGCCAAATAATCAAACCCTTCTCCTAAATTCTCTCCCTTATGTTTAGCTTCAATTTCCTGGGCTTCTGTGACCCTACGGCCTTTAAGTTGTTTCGAGATTTGAAAAGCTTTATAGTACTTGTCCGTCGATTCTTCTGCAGGACCAGAAATAATCAAGGGGGTTCTTGCCTCATCCACTAGAATACTGTCAACCTCATCCACGATTGCAAAATGAGGAGCACGCTGGACCATTTCTTCTTTAAAAGACACCATGTTGTCACGTAAATAGTCAAAACCAAATTCATTGTTTGTTCCGTATGTAATGTCGCATCCGTACGCCTGTTGACGTTCGCGTGAATTCATATCATGCTGAATGCAACCAACCGTCAGTCCTAAGAATTCATAAAGAGGCCCCATCCAAAAACGATCACGATTAGCCAAATAATCATTTACGGTGATGACATGAACGCCATCAGCTGTCAGAGCATTTAAATAGGCCGGTAATGTGGCAACCAATGTCTTACCTTCCCCTGTTGTCATTTCAGCGATTCCACCTTGATGCAAAACCATGCCTCCAACTAATTGTACGTCGAAATGACGCATATTTAGGACCCTTTTTCCTGTCTCACGAACAACCGCAAATGCTTCATTGAGAATTTCATCCAATACTTTTTGTTTGGCGGCAAACAATTCCTTACTTAATCGTTTGACCTCCAAAGAACTGTTTTCTCTTTCCTGGCCTGAGGAAGCTGAACGATATACAGAAAGGGCTTTGTCATATTCATTCTTCTTAAAAGCAATAGCCTGCTCGATCGTTGTTTTAAATTGGATTGTTTTGGCTTTAAGCTCTTCATTGGAAAGGGCACTTATTTTTGATTCCAGGGCACAAATTGCAGAGGCACGTACAGCAAGTTTTTTAACTAAACCAATGGATGGAAGGGGTGCCTCAGGATGAATATTCACTTGAACTTTGGGATTAAGTTTTTCAATAAAACTTTGAGCAGATCCTACAGCAGAATTACGAAAGATGAAATCTAGCATATTGTCCTTTAATCGTCTTGGGGTTTTTCTTTAAGCTTCTTATCTCGATCTTCAGGTTTGGTCCTTAAGTATCCCTGAATAAACATTTCAAGATCTCCATCTAAAACTTTTTGGGCATTTCCTGTTTCAACGCCTGAGCGATGATCTTTGACCATTAAATACGGATGAAGCACATAAGAGCGAATCTGGCTTCCCCACTCAATTTTTTGTTTGTCACCAGCTTCCTTGTTCAACTCTTCTTGATGTTGGCGCTGCTTTTGTTCGTATAGTTTAGCACGCAAAACCTTCATGGCTTGGGTTTTATTTTGCAACTGAGAACGCTGATTCTGACATTGTGTAACAAATCCGGACGGAATGTGTGTGATTCGAACAGCTGAATCCGTTGTATTAACACTTTGACCGCCTGGGCCTGAAGCACGAAAAACATCAATTCTAAGGTCGCTTGGATCAATATCAATTTGAATATCATCTTCAATCTCAGGAAGCAACTCCACAGAGGCAAAAGATGTATGTCGACGTTTATTAGAATCAAATGGAGAAATTCGCACCAAACGATGCACTCCTTTTTCTGATTTTAAATATCCGTAAGCTTTGACTCCAGAAATCCGCATGGTGACATTCTTTATTCCAGCCTCATCTCCATGCAAAATATCCATAATTTCACAGCCATAACTATTTTCATCAGCCCAGCGGGTATACATACGCATGAGCATATTGGCCCAATCGCAACTTTCTGTCCCACCAGCGCCTGCATTAATACTTAAAAGAGCATTGTTATTATCAAAAGGCCCCGAGAGAACCGCTTGTAATTCAAGTTCATCAATTATGGCTGACACAGCGCTTATTTCTTCCGTTAATTGTTTCGCAATACTTTCATCACCATCAACTAAACCTAAAAACTCTTTGGCCTCTGCAATCCGTTTAGTACAATCCGCAAAAGGTTCTACAATATTCTTATAATTCTTCAACTCTTGCATGGTGCGATTAGCGGATTCCTGGTTGTCCCAGAAACCTTGTCCGCCCATTCTCTCTTGAATCTCTGCGATCGCCTGTTCTTTAGAGGACAAGTCAAAGATACCCCCTGAGGTTGCTTAATTTCCCCTCAAGGTCTAACAATTGTTTTTCAATTTGTTCAATCATGTATTTCCTTCTATTTTGTATCTTGAGAAGAAACGCCCAGCGTGTCATCATCACTATGGGATCTCTTAGTTTTTCTAAAAACATTGTAATATCCTGAGAATTTGGCATACATCACAATCCAACTGTCAGCGCTGTTCATACGTATGCGTTTAATTTCATACAAATCATTATTCTGTTTATCTTCCCCTCTATTAGTTGTAAAACCTGCCAAATATCCAGCTTCACGAACAACATTCTTAACTCCCAAACTAAAACCACCAGAAGGATAAGCAATAAAGTCTATTTTATGTCCCATTTTGTTTTCTAAAATCTCTTTACTTCCATGAACTTCCTCTTGCACCAGCCCTTGTGGAACATTAGGAAGATATGCATGTCGACGGGTATGGCTGCCAATCGTGACGCCAGATTTCTCCATTTCATAAATCTGCTGCCAATTTAGAAAATTTTGATGTCCTATCATATCTGTAATCACAAAAATCATCGCTGGAAACGCGTGCTTTTTAAGGATCGGGAAAGCATTGGTATAATTATCTTGGAAACCGTCATCAAACGTGATGACTACTGTCTTTCGAGAAAGCTTAATTCCCTCTCTCTTTGCTTGAATGTATTCTTGAACACTAATAACTTTATAATCGTACTTCTTCAAGAACTTCATTTGCCTTTCAAAATCTTTTGGCGTCACCGTATTTAGTTCTTTGACGGGTGTATTCTCAACATGATGATACATCAACACAGGAACAACATACTGACCTTGCAGCCAAATTGCAAAAAGTAAAATACTGATGACTAAGGCAAGCAGAACCCATCGCGCAACATTCTTTAAGACTCTCATAAATTAACTTTCATTAAACACTAAACCTAAAGTGAGCTACATCTCCATCTTTCATGATGTATTCTTTGCCTTCTAGAGTTACCAAATTCTTCTCTTGAACGGCTTTATAGTTCCCGAGTTTCTCTAAATCAGTAATGCGATAAATTTCTGCACGGATAAATCCGCGTTCAATATCGCTATGGATCTTACCTGCTGCTTTTTGGGCGATCGTCCCTTTAGGAATAATCCAAGCACGGGTTTCTTGTGGGCCAGCCGTAAAAAAGCTGATAAGCCCTAATAATTCTTTTCCAGCTTTAGCTAAACGTGTCAGCCCTGGCGAAGTAATCCCGGCAGATTCATAATATTCTGCACGTTCTTCAGGAGGAAGCTGAATAATCTCAGCTTCAAGTTTCGTACATAATGTAATAAGAGCAGCGCCTTCCTTAGCAGCCCGCTCTTTCAAAGGCTGAAGAAGAGCTTCGTCTGGTGTTCCTTCATCAGTATTAGCAACATATAATAAAGGTTTTGCGGTAAGAAACTGAAATTCATTTAAAACTTCTGGAGGGATATTAGTTAAACGCCTAGCTGGTATGCCATCATCGAAAGCTTTCATGGCATCATTGAGAACATTGCACTTAGCAATTGCCTCTTTATCGCCACTTTTCGCTGTCTTGGTCCATCGTTCAAGGGCCTTCTGGCATTGTTGAATATCTGCCAATAGGAGTTCGGTTTCAATAATATCGACTGCACTTTGAGGATTGAGCTCATTCATGACGTTGACAACATTATCGTCTTTAAAGCAACGCACGACATGAGCAATGGCATCCACGGAACGAATATTAGCTAAAAATTTGTTTCCTAATCCCTCCCCCTGAGAGGCTCCTTTGACAATCCCTGCAATATCCACGAAGCGAATGCCTCCTGGGACAATTTTATTAGATCCCCATTCTTTGCTTAAGATATTCATTCTTTCATCAGGAAGAGGAACAACTCCAATGTTTGGTTCAATGGTTGTAAAAGGAAAATTCTCGGCTGCTGCTGCCGCGCCAGTTAAGGCATTAAATAAAGAAGACTTGCCCACATTAGGTAAACCTACAATGCCTATTTCCATAAATTTTATCCTTTTGACCCTGAATTACGCAGGGTAGATCTTTTTAGCATCAAGAAGAACACAAAGACGAGCGTCTTTGCAATGAGTGATTTTATCACGGGGAATTCTAATTGAAGATTTATTTAACATCTGCCCTTCCACAACCTTACCATTTAGTGTCACTGTTGCAATGCTATAGAGTCCAGCATCCAAACCTTTGGGATTGCTATACTCTACAAGCAATCTTTTTCCTGCAAAATGACAAATAATACTGGCTTCACCTTTCTTATTAAACTCTTCTTTAACCAACTGAGGGCTTAATATCAAATCGCCGCCTTGACCGCGAACACCAAAAGATTGGGTAAGCTCGGTTAAGACAAGCCAGCTGGCTGAACCAGTTAAATAATGATACATTCCTCGTCCCAAAGAATCAAAATATTCAGGAATTCCAGGATAAATTTTGCTCCGTTTGGTGTCACTGGCCATGCGATAAATGGATTGTAATACTTCATAGCCTTGACGGGCAAATCCCCTCGCATAGAGTGCATACGCATACATGACAATCATGTGACTAAAAAAAGCCCCATTTTCTTTAGTTCCATAGGCAAAACCGAAAGCTCGTCCTAAATCTAAATAATGTTTGAGACCAAAATCTGTATTAAGACGATACCCTCCTAAATCTGGATCTTTCAAGAATCGATTAACACTCTTAATAACTTCTTCAACTTCATCAACATGAGCCATGCCGCTCATAATTGAAAAAACTTGACCAGTTAAAGTCATCCTCACCACACCATTATGAAGGCCCTCTACTTTTTTGGCTTTATTATCATAGTATCCATTGAACCACTGATACTTTTCTCCTTCATACTCAACTGAAACCTTTTCTTGACGACGAATTTGTCCAAATATCCAATGAGCTTTCTTACGCAAATCTTTAGCAATGTCTTCAACGGAAATCTCTAGAGTCTCACCACTAATAACAGGCTCAACGCTATGAAAATATTTGCCAAAAAGATGATTTTGCTTTTCATGGGCATTATCATAATCAATGCTCTTTGTTTTAGATTTAAGCGTGTCTAACAAAATCAAAAGCTCTTTGGCCAATCGAATGGTCTTTTGTCCTTTTTGTGATGTTAATGTTTCTAATACATCTGCCAACTTTAATAGATTTCCTCCATAAAAGGACATGAATGCGACGCTTTCGCCACGTTCAAAAGCCATATCTAAGCCATCATTCCAATCTGCACTTTCTAGACGGATGATGTTATGCTCGCCCACATTAAAAAATTGGACTAAGTTCTGAACTAACAAGTGCTCAATAATGGTTCCTTCATAGATAATTCCTCTTTTATCAAGAAGTTTGCTTCCATATTGACTGACCCACCCAATATCTTTTTCTTTAGTGCGTGAGAGTTGAGGATCTTTGAAATATGTCTGTTTCTCTAACAATAGATCGTAATCACCCGTCTGATCGATATACAAAAGGATAGTCATCAAAGGCCACGCACCGTGATCCATCCACACGCGGGTGATGGCATTACGATCCGCAATAAATTCACCGGGCTTTGTTCCAATAATCGTGGCATTGCTTCCATCCATACGAATTCCTGCACAATTATTGAATAAATTTTCTCTGACCATCTGAGGTTCAATTAAAATCAATGATAAAAGGTCCTGCCAAATATCTCTCCAACCTTTGCCGCCTTTGCCGTAATCATGATCTGGTAAGAACGAACACCCAAAGATCCGACGCAAGACTGGCTGCAATGTGACCCAACACATCCAGCTGTTAAAATCTTCATGGCCTGTTTTAAATTGAATGGTAGAAATCTTATCAAACCAGAATTTCTTGTTGGCCGCTAAAGCACGATCAAATTTTTCAATAGTATCAAAACGTATAAAAATGTCTTTGGCTTGATTAAGATTTGGAGCAATCCCAACAGCAACGATATAGTGCGCACTTGCATCTGGTTTTAAAATGATGTCTTTAAAGCGAAGGGCTCCTATGGCTTCTTTTCCGCACAATTCTTGGGCAGATAATAAGGAAGGTTTGAGATTATTACTAATGGCCTGGGGAGATAATAAAGAACCGCCTTCTCCATAAAAAGACTCTAATGTTGGAAAACTGCCTATATAGTCAGCAGCTTTATTAGACGCCCCAAAAACAAAATAAAGCGTTTCAATTTCCTTATGACCCTCTTCATTAAAGACCATGGTGGGCTTAACAATAACGCCTTCCTTGGTTTGCTCGATGCGATTCAATAATGAAGTCACATGCTCATGGTCATGTTTATTAGCCAAAGATCGACCAAAGATAGGAATAGCAGCGGTCGGGGTGATTGTTATACTTTTACGGGTGGTATTTTTGACGGAAAACTTGATTAATTCAACAGTTTCATTAGTGCTTGGAATAAAATTGACCGCGCTTAACAATATGCCTGCTTTTTTATGCTCTCGCTCTAACTTATGCCATAAAGGTCCCACCGTTACATTCGCTGAATTCACTGAACTTTCTTGGGACAAGCAAAATGTTCCTTTTCCTTTGATTGTAATAAAAAATTCTCTAAGAGGAAAACGTAGATCTTCTCGGGAGGCAGGTTTGGTCAGGTAATGATACTTATCGATCTTGATGTCCCCGCTTAAAGAAGGGCTAATGGCTGATTTAAGTCCTGTGGCATCTGACCCACATAATGGAGCATAAATCGTCTTAATATTAGCAGCATCAGACGACGAGAAAGTGACTCCGTCACTGTCAAATTGGTAAAAACTTTCCTTTTTCATAATCGCCTAAGATAACAGAAGATTGATTGGAAGTAAATAGTCAAAATGGGATAACTAATAGGACTTTAGGAGGGTTGTGATGATTGAAAAAGACGCTGAATTTTCATAAAATTAACCTGATCAAAATTCAAACCACTTTCCCAAATTGTAGAATTAGCAGGTTTGCTCCAAACAACTTTTCCCGTTAATACCATAGGAGAACTATGTGGCAGCTCAATTTCGATCGCTACTTTGTCATTATAAAACATGCGTTCTTTGGTCAAAATATTAAGACCTGAAGCAGATGCATCTCTTAAAAATACATCTTGACCAAAATCACCTCTGGCATCTTTAAATTTAGCCGGAAAACGGGCAGGGAAACGTTCGTAGATTCTTCTTTCGTTATTTTCCATAGGGTTTGGGGTTTTCCCTTAAGGGAATGCTTAACTTAAGCTGCAAAATAACGATCTAATCTTTTGGGTGAACCTGAAATAACTTCATTATAACTAAGACCAACTCGGTACTGCTCAGAATCTGATAGTCTTCTGACCCATTTGACCGTACCTATAACCAAGACAGGATCAGTATTAGGCTTTAATTGAATTTCTACTGCGATTTTTTCGTTTAAACTATGGGGATGAGAAGATATGAAACCAATTCCGTGCCTGCTAATGTCAATAGTCTGAGAATTATCGAATGAGGTTGCTTTACTTTCCACTGGAACTGTACAATTAACACGCTTTTCTGTTCGTTTGTTAGCGGCAGAGGGCATAACTTGTTCCTTATCAATATGGGTTAATGGGGGTTACGACTAATTAACTATTACTAGTATAGAACGTAAAGGCTAAAAGGCAAATAAAAAACTAAAAAAAATTGTGTTGTAAACGTATCAAAATAATGGAGTTATAATTATGCTTTATATATTTTAAATAGCTTCTTAATAAAGTTAGCGCTTTTTCAAAAAGATTCTGAATCCATTGATTATGTTATTACACATGTTATACTTAAAACCATGGCCGAACAAAAATCATCCAAAAAAATCACCCAATTAAGCCTTGAAGAATACAATAAAGTTAAAGAAAAGAAGGCAAAAGACAAACTTCAACTTCATCTTCCTCTGGGGGTCAAGATTTTTATAGCTTTACCTCTTTTCTATGGCGTTTTTCTAATCGCTTATTATCTTTTGTACATTCGATTTGCTAACGAACATTAAGTCATGACAATCACTGATAGCATTGCCTTAATTCTCTCAGTTTTTCTACTTCTCAAAGGCGCCTTTCGCGGTTTTCTTGGTTCTTTACTGGGTCCTATCTCTTTAATTTTAACAACCATTGTTAGTGCTGTTTATTTCTTGCTGACCAAAGATATTCGAATTAGTCTTTGTATTGGATTATTTGGACCATTCATTTTTGGATGGATCCTGCGCACGTGCCTTCACTCGATTATGAGTAATCCTCAAGGAAAGATTTCCCTCATTAGCAGAATCTGGGGAGCGTTCATTACGTGGACTTGGGGCACGATTATCTTAGTAATCACCATCTTACTTCTTTCCATGCTTCCTGCCATTAATCATCCTCTAGAATTTATCTATAAAGATATTCACAACTCAACTCTATATAAACTCATTAAACCTCTTGATTCTTTTGCGGTAGAACCTTCCGGCAAAGCAGAAAACTTGGAATCTCTCTCTCAAGACAAACGTATTCAAGATATTCTCAACGATCCAAAGATCATTGAAGATATTAAGAATAAAAACTATTCCCAACTTCTATCTAATCCCAAGATCACAACAATCGTTCAAGACCCTGCTTTAATGAAGAAGATGATGTCTGTTTATAGACAGATGATGGAAGAAAAACTGAAATCACAATAAAATTTAGGCAGGACTTTTTTTAACACCTTCGGCTTGTTTTATTTCTGCTTTCTTCAATTCTCTTTGCCAACGCAAATATCTAAGGAATAAAAACAAATAAATCGTCAAACCATAAAATATTCCCGTATACAGTCTTCGATTAAATGTTGTGCTTTGTTGCCAATCTGCGGGATCCCAAATAAGGACGCCTGCCTGATTAATATATCCTCTATGTAAATCATTCTTTTGAAGTCCTACACGCGCCAATCCTCCATTAAAATCAGAAGCAATATCAAATTGAGGAGAAATAACCATTGTACCTTTTTGATCCACGTATCCCCACTTGCCTAACTCTGCCTTGCCTGAATCCGGCATAACTTTAACTGCGGCAAGTCCGTGAGAGAAATTATGAGCATCAATTAATTTTGCAGAAGAAATTGCCACGTGTCCTTGCCGATCCAAGAAACTAATCGCCCTGCCTTCTTCTACCAATGCTAGATTTTCTTTAGAAAACGGATGAGCATCGGAGAACTTAGGTTCAACTATCCACTGACCTGAAGAATGAATGTATCCCCATAGTCCATTTTTCTTAACAGGAGCAATGTCCCCATTGAATGAACCTGCGGCTTCAAACTGGGGCTCGATGACCACCTGTCCTCCCACATTAATGTAGCCCCACAAACCTTTTATTTTGACTGGTGCTAAATTATTATGAAAATCTCCAGCCTCTTCAAAAGACGGCAAAATCATAATATTCCCATAAACACTCACATATCCCCACTTAGAATCTTCTTTAAAAGCAGCTAAGTTGTTTTCTGTGAAACTTCTAACGCGTTGATATTTTAAAGGAATGATTTCTTCGCCCTTGGTATTAATAAAACCATGCAGAGGAATTGCTTGTTTTGGAGGTTTGACGGCAACAGCAGCAAGTCCTTGAGAAAATTCTTGGGCCCAGACATATTGATGGGGGATAATCACTTCTCCTGGATGGTTAATAAAACCCCACGACTTACCTAGACGTGTCAATATAAGACCATCAGAAGAGTATTTCTGCGCCTCGTCATACTTCATAGGAACAATCAAACGACCACGCCCATTGATAAAGCCCACCTTCCCCTTTTGCATGACAGCATATCGAGAGGTGTTCTTATTATGGTTTTCCCAAGCTTGATTTCCCAAAGGCGTAATTTGGTCTAAAAGAAATACATAGGCCGCCACAACTAAAATGAGAATAACTATTTTTTCACGTAATAACATGGCCGAAGTATAACATATTTCTAGACCGCCTGCATGGCGTCAGGGTTTTTACTCATTTTTAAGAAACCCGGTAAATCATTTAGCTTTTCCATATTAATAATCACCGGGATAAAGCCAGGGGCGTTTTGGAGTTGCTGCAACATCGTAGGGTTAAGATAAAAACTAATGCCTTGTTTGTTATCCCCGCGGGAATCTATCTTAGTCTGTAGATTCATCGCACTAGGAGTTAGATCGATACCACCTCGTTTATTTTGCAACGCCGCCATCGCTTCATTACCATTTGCTTGTTGGTCTGCTGGGACGAGGGAGTCCTTTGCGACAAAATATTCTTTAATCTTTTGAAGTCTTTGGATAACACCTTGCATATTTTGAGGTGAGCGTTCTGTTCGATCGATTTGTGTCATTGTTACAATGAGATCTTTTAAACCACTTCCTTCAAAATCTACCGCTATCGATTCTAGCGTATCGACAGAGAATAAAGATCTCAGAGTTTCTCCGAAGCTATAAATATCAGAATCGATATTACGAATATTGTCCCAAGGAGGTTGAAATCCTACGGAACCAGCTTGAGAAGACGTAAGTCTAGGTATGGAAAAACCAAAATCAATTAACATTACTTCACCCATATTATTGATAAGAATATTTGATGGTTTAATGTCGTTATGTAATAACCCGGTCTTGTGTATTCCATGAAGAATGGAAGCCATCGATATTAAAATATCGATCCTCTGAGAAAGATTGGATTTTTCCCATGACACAGATTCAGCTAAACTTGTAGCATTCACAATACCTTCAAGTCTCAGCCAAACTTGGCCTTGCCGGGTGACCCCTATATTCAAAAACTTTGGTATTAATCTTTGCTCTGATAAATCTTTCAACTTTAATAACTCACGAGCTTCGTCCTTTAGAAAATTATTATCTAATAAACTAACCCCTCTGGCAATCTTGTAAAAAACACCTTGATCTGTTCTATGGTATACGAATGACGTTGCGCCACTGACATTCTTAGTGAATCCATAAACATTCGGACTTTCAACATGTGTAACGTACGGGCCTAGCTCTTTGTCTTGCTCTAATTGAGCCAATAAATCTTTCCGCTCTTGACTATACGAGGCCAACATCGCTTCACTATGCTTCTGATCTCCCGTATCTGTCTGCGCTTGATCTATGTCTTTGGGCACATCGCCTTTAGGGATAATGACTGTGAATGTTGTTCCTTTGCCTTCTTCGCTTTTGAGATCAATTGTTCCACCAATTGCAGAAACTTGCGATTTGACGGTTGATAAGCCAAGACCTGTCCCATCGCTAAAGGCTTGGGCATTGGGAGCCCCGCGATCAGGCTGTTTTTGAGCTCTTTCTCTAGGAAAAACAACCATCGCCGCATCTGGATTTAATGGAGCAAGGTTGATTCCTATGCTTCTCTGTAGCTCTTGGATCCTGGCCCAAATCTCGTTGCCATCCATATTAGCTAGAGTGGGAAAATCATCTGATTTAGTAAGACTATCGATCATAAATCTTTCTGTAGTTTGGAGGGTTCCTTTTAAGTAATTCTCTAAAGCATATAAAACCAACCGCGCAGCTGGTTGATGGGGCTGAACATCATAATTTGTCCCATTTGGCACAGCGTCAATCATTTTTTCTATGCAATGAAGGGCAAAATTCTTATCAGGAGCAAGCACAATACTATAAAGAAAGTTTCTGGCTTCAAGAAGAATGCCTTGATAAAAATTATGATCAAATTGCTGATATTCCAGACTCATAAGACCTGCTTTGACAGCTTGAAAAATAGGTATTTGAGGATCTTCTGAAAAAGTAACTGCAATCTTATCTTTAATAGTTATATTTTTATTATGATCCCTTTCTTTTACAATGGCCCAGCTATCATGAACATGAGTCAATTCTTCGCGTAATAAAGCCTTCTTAGTTAACTTGAGATACTCTTCATCTGAAAAAGAGTCTATCTTTTCTGAGAATTTTCTTCTATTAGGAGATTTTGTCTGGCCTTCCACTCTTCCTTGTTTCAATTCCTGACGATACTCAATAAAACTCCGTGGTTTAACTTGCTCTGAAGATATCAAAATATACCCGGGAGCTTCGCCTTTAGCAGTTATGTCTTTCTCAAGAAGACCTTGATTCTTTTTAAACGATGAACTTAGGACAGCAACAATAACATTCTGATCGCCATTTATTAAGATATCAAAGGCCTCAACATTTGCCGCCACAAACAAAGGATTCGTAGAAACTTCGTTAAAGCCTATTAACCAGCCTTTTTTAACCAGTTCTAAATTAAAACAATAGAAAGAATCTTTTATAAACTCGATCATAGGATCACGGTCCCAATTGACTGGTTCTCCATATTTACTGATCAAATCCATTTTCACTTGGTTAAATTTTTGCTCTATACCAAACTTCCTTGCCAATTCTTCCATTAGTATAAAAATGTTTCGATTCTTTGAATCTTCCAACCAATCTCTTACTGCCGTCTCCAATTTAGAAGTTGCAGTCACGACGATTTTTGTTACATTCACATCAAAATTGGGTTTATTCTGAGGCCAAGAGACTTTTTGTAAGTACTCAAATTTCGACGAGATGGAGGTCATAGCTGAATCTTCTCTAGCCATGGCGAGATCAACCGTCATTCTAATATTTTTCCGTGATGCAGTCGCAGGAATAAAGGTGTGAACAGTAGTCATTACATGCTCAGTAGCGTATAGAGATGCTCCTCCGGAGAAATACTTCCTGGACACAGACTGATTAGTTAATAAATTGGTTTCTTCTTTGATATAGTTATAGATGCCTTTTTTGAAGGATTGGAGGTATTGCTGGTAAATCTTATCTTTCTCTTTTGGATTATTAATATTTATTCCCTGAATTTTGTTCTTATTTGAATACACCTGAGAAATAATACTGTCTTTAATCTTCTTCTTGTACCATGTGGCTAGAATCAAGGAACTATACACCTGCCTAAGCTGAGCAAAATTGGCCCCTTCATTGATCTCCTTAGTCAATTCAGGAATAACAACCTCCCGTATGATCTGACTGTGCAAAAAGGTGTCAGACACCTTTTTATCACTCTGCCCCTTCAAAAAGGTGTCAGACACCTTTTTCTTGGCTAGGTAATCCTCTTCCAACATCACCTTCAACCTGGATTCAACCACATAGGCTGTTCCTGCCTTGGCATTTTCATAAACGACCGACTTTTCAGGGACTATCCATACTTTGTTAAAGGTGTTAACTGGAATATTGGTTGTTCCATACCTTTTGGCGGATTCTTCGTAGATTCTCTTCCAAAACTTACGGCCAATCTCTTCTTCTGGGTACATTAAACTGGCGGTGATCTGCTTTAGCATGTAGTCCTGGGCCAAAAGGTCACGTCCCATCTCGGTTTGGCCGAAGCTTTCTGGGACTATGCGGTTTTTCTCATAGGGGCTTAGATTCACCCATAGGTCGGCTTCTGGGGTGGTTAAAGAGGCTAAAAAGTACTTGATTAAACGGTTGGATTCTTGCCTTAAATTATGTGTATCAGCGACAGAACTATACCCTGGATCTAGGATAAAATCGAAGCGAAAGGGGTTATCTGGATGGACCTTGATTCCTTTGAGCAAAGGTGGGGTCACAGGGGCGCTTAGATGCACCATGGTTCCTGGCACAGGTAATTGTAGAGACGAAAGATTTTGCTTCTCTACATCAGCATATACAGGAATTGGCCCAAAGGTATAAATCAGAAAAATGACCATCAGCCAAAGGCTGATCCCAGCCCTTTGGCTGGTCAGCTGTTGCTGAAGCCTTCGGCTGAAAAAGGCAAAAACCATCCCTAAACATAGGAACCGTTTGAAATCTGACATCTTAGACATAGCGCAAGTGTACTACATATATATTACATTTGCCAGGTAGAGACGCAGCAATGCTGCGTCTCTACAAAAATGTCATTTGTTTTTGATAGGGATTGCGGAAATGTGCTGCAGATAGAGATAACCGCCTTTTGCCTAAACCCTCTTTTCTACAAGAAATGTCAAAAAGGTCCGCCATTTGCTGGGCGAAAACCCCATCGCCTTTCATGCGGTGGCCGAATTCAGACTTATAAAGGGCGCCCCCTCTTAAATCTCGGATACGATTTAATACCTTGTCCTTACGGTCAGGGAAATATTCTATCAACCAATTCTCGAACAAATCTTTAACAGAATAAGGCAAACGAAGCACTGTGTAACCTGCCCCAGAAACACCCAACTGGGCACATTTCTTAAGGATTGCAGGAACTTCGTGATCGGTGAGTCCAGGAACTATAGGGGCCACATTGACAGTAACAGGTATCCCAGCCTTAGCTAATATTTCAATGGCTGTCAAACGATTAGCTGGCGTGGACGCCCGAGGCTCCATGGCACGAGCCACTTTATTGTCTAAACTTGTGACAGATACCGTCACACAAATGCCATCGTACTCAGCCATTTGTTTGAAAAGATCAATGTCCCTTGTGACCAGCTTATTCTTCGTGATAATTCCAACAGGATTGCGAAATTCTAGAAATACTTCCATGCATTGACGGGTAATTTGGAATTTTCTCTCAAAAGGTTGGTAGCAATCTGTGACACCGCTGACCACAACAACTTGGGGCTTCCATTTCTTATGGGCCAATTCTTTTCTTAGCAATGCGGCAGCATCTGTCTTTACAAAAATCTTACTCTCAAAATCCCAACCACTGGATAGACCAAAATATTCATGGGTAGGCCTGGCATAACAATACACACATCCATGCTCGCAACCTCGATAAGGGTTTAAACTCGTTTCGAATCCCAAATCAGGACTATCGTTATAACTGATGATGGATTTGGATGTGTCCTTAAAGAACTCTGTTTTGACAACAGGATAATCTTCATCAGACACCTCTTCATCCCGCTCGATGACAATTTTCTCAAAACGGTTCGCAGGATTAATCAACGCACCGCGATTATGAAATTCTTTGGGGGAATGCATAGCTCTGCCCCTACATTAGGATTATTTACCAATACAAAATTCAGAAAAGATTGTTTCTAATAAATCTTCGTCGATGTTTCGTCCAAGGACAGAATCTAGATGATTAACTGCGGTTTTAACATGTTCGGAGATAAACTCAACAGAAAGGCCATCCTCTAAAAGGCCTAGAGCAGCTTGAAGTTCGAGATTGGTCTGTTTAAAAGCTTGGATATGGCGTAGATTACTCACCAAAACACCATGGGTATCCATGGCCTCACCCTGCCAAATAGATTTGACAATCGTTTCCTCTAAACTCTCCAAACCTTCTTCTTTAATCACAGAAACCTTAACAACCTTTTCAAAGGCAAGGCTGGCGGTTGCAATCTTAGAGGGTAGATCATTTTTATTAATTACGACGATGACATTGCGGTCTTTGATTTGCTCAATCAAAAGGCGGTCTTGCTCTTCAATCCCTGTACTATTGTCTAAAACAAGGAGAACCAAATCGGCATTTTGAATATACAAATGGCTGCGTTTGATGGCTTCTTCTTCAATCAAATCGCGAGGCTCTAAGATTCCTGCCGTATCAATCAAATTCAAAGGAATCCCTTTTATTTGAGCATCTTCTTCAAGGACATCACGGGTAGTTCCTGCAATGTGGGTGACAATCGCACGCTGCTGTTTCAAAAGCGCATTTAATAAAGACGATTTTCCAACATTAGGCTTTCCACACAAAACGACACGCATACCTTCTTTAAGGAGACGGCCATTATTACTGGTTGCCAAAAGATTCTCAACTCGCTGCTTTTCTAATTCAATCCTGATATAAATATCATCATGAGTTTGAGAATCAATGTCATCTTCTGGGAAATTAATAAGCGCTTCCAAAGTAGTATAGACACTCATCAAACCTTCGCGAATGGCCTGTACCTCCGTCGACAACTGCCCTTTTAATTGGTTCTGGCTGACACGCACAAAACTCTCTGTACGGGCCCGAATGACATCTAAGACAGCCTCTGCTTGGGCCAGATCAATGCGTCCCTTTAAGAACGCCCGCTTTGTAAATTCTCCAGGTTCAGCCAACCGAGCCCCAGCCTTTAACACTTCCCCAAGAACAGACTGAACCACAGCCCATCCCCCATGCGTGCTGATCTCAACGACATCTTCAGCCGTATAACTTCTAGGACCCAGCATCACGCTCAACAGCACTTCATCAATGATTTCTTGATTGGATGATTGAATAATCCATCCATAATGAATGGTAAAACCCTTCGCTTCGGATGGTTTAATGATGTTCCTGGGACGAAAAATGCTGTCGGCTATCTTAAGCGCGTCTTTTCCAGAAATACGCACAATCGCAATCCCCCCAGATCCCGCAGGAGTGGCAATGGCACAAATCGTGTCTTCTAAGCCTTTGTATTGATACATTCTCTTGCCTCAGCAACGACGAACAGTGAGCCTGTGACTAGGATCACATCGTCTTTAGTAGATTTGGATACAGCGAGTTTTAAAGCTTCTTTCATATTGTCTGTTAAAAAAAGTTCTTTTCCAGCAAAAATTTCTTGTGCCTCTTTCTTGGTGAATTTATGGCTTCTTGGATGCTTGGCTTTGGTGACAATAATCGTTTGGCTAATGAGTTTAAGCGGCTCACAGAGAGCCTTAATATCTTTATCTGCAGAAGACCCAAGAATTAGAATCACTTTTCTTCGAGGATACTCATCTTGAATTGTTTTAGCTAAGGCTTCGCTTGCAGCAGGATTATGGGCGCCATCTACAACGATCGTAGGCTTCTTTTGGATCACCTCGAATCTTCCCTGCCAGCGAACATTTTTGAATCCTTGCTCAATTGCCTCGGGAGGAATCGTATAATTCATCTGCTGCAATAATCGAACGACTTCAAAGGCACAGGCTGCATTAGTCATTTGATGTTCGCCTTTTAAGGCTATTGTCAAATACCGATATTCCATAGGATGTACGATCGTCGGAACTATAGCGAATTCATGGCAATGATCTTTCAAAATCTCTTGCACAACCGGATCTTGAGGAGCAATGACAACTTTCTGATAAGGACTCTTAATAATACCTGCTTTTTGTTCAGCTATCTTTTTTAAGGAGTTCCCCAAGATCTTCGTGTGATCTAAACTAATGGGTGTAATGACAGCAATCAAAGATTCAAAGGCATTGGTAGCATCCAACCTCCCTCCCAATCCCGTCTCAAATACAGCCATATCTACGTGTTCCTGAGAGAAATAGAGAGCTGCAGTTAGTGTTAAAATTTCAAAATAAGTTAAAAAACTTCCATTATTCTCTATGCCGGCAAGAACAGGCCTTATTAAACCTAAAATTTGATTTAACCGTTCATCACTAATTGACCCGCTAAAATCATCACTGTGATGCAATGTGCTCTGATCGAGAATTCGTATCCGTTCATTGACGCGGTGCAAATGAGGAGAGGTATAAAGCCCAACCTTAAATCCTGCTTGAGCAAGGATACTTGCGATCATGGCGCACGTGGAACCTTTGCCTTTAGTTCCTGCCACATGAATGATTTTCAAATTACTTTGAGGGTTCCCTAAAGATTCAAGGGCACCCACGATACGATCTAAACGAAAGTCTTCTGGTTTAATGGTATGCAAAAAGGATTCGTAATTGGTCAGTGAATCGAGGTATTGATGAGGGTTCATCGAATTCATAGCACCCCCCGAGGATTGTATTAATGTTTGAAATGACGAATGCCTGTTGTGACCATGGCGACTTTTCGTTTGTCAGCTTCTTTGATGACTGCCTCATCCATGATTGACCCGCCGGTTTGAATAATGGCCTTCACCCCAGCCTTGGCAGCAAATGTAACCGTGTCTTCTTTGGGTAAGAAAGCATCTGAAATAAGAACACTGCCCTTGACTTGAGGACCTGCTTTTCTAATCGCATGCAAAGCAGAATCCACTCGGCTGGTCAAACCTGCACCAATCCCAACCGCTACAGTTCCTTTGATTAATAGGATCGCATTACTTTTGACATGTTTGACTAGCTTCCATCCAAACATCATGGATTCAATCTGGGCTTTAGTGGGTTTGATCTTAGTGACGACTTTTAAATCTTCTGGTTTAATTTGGCGGGCATCTTTGTCTTGCAGCAATAGTCCACCGGAAACTTTCTTAAAATCATAGCGTTCATCAGAAATCCCATAAATATCTAACTGCAACAAACGAAGATTTTTCTTCTCTGAAAGGATCTTAATGGCATCCGACTCAAACTCTGGGGCAACCACGCATTCCATAAATCCGCTTTTCGAAATCGCTTGAGCTGTTTTAGCATCCACGGGACGGTTAAGTCCAATAATGCCTCCAAAGGCAGAAAGACTATCAATAGCAAAAGCTTTTTTGTAGGCGGCTTCCAAAGTCTTGTCTTGGGCCACCCCACATGGATTATTATGCTTAATCAAAACCGCTGTTGGTTTATCAAAATCACGAACAATGTCTACGGCAGCTTGAATGTCTAAGTAATTATTAAAAGAAAGCTCTTTGCCATGCAGCTGCTTAAGCGAGGCTAAACCGTTTTTTTGTTTGGCATCAGAATAAAATGCTGCTAATTGATGGGGGTTTTCACCGTAGCGTAAGTCCTGGATCTTGCTAAAAGATAATCCAAAGTCTTTGGGGAAGGCTGAAAATGAATTGTCTGCTTTAAAGCGATTATTTAAAAAATTATGGATAGCGGAATCATACTGGCTGGTTCTTTCAAAAACTTCAATGGCCAAATTAAGCAAAACTTTATCAGAAAGGATCCCTGTATTGTTTTGAAGTTCTTTTAAAACTTCCACATATCGAGCAGGGTTACAAATAACTGCAACACTCTTATAGTTCTTGGCAGCGGAACGAAGCATGGAGGGGCCGCCAATATCAATATTTTCAATGGCATCTTCTAACGTCACACCCTTTTTCTCAACGGTCTTTTCAAAGGGATAGAGATTAACTACAACCATATCAATCAATTCAATTTTTTGCTGTTCGATTTGCTTCATATGGTCTTTGTTATCTCGCAAAGCTAAAAGACCACCATGGATTTTAGGGTGCAACGTTTTGACACGACCATCTAGCATTTCAGGAAATCCGGTGTGTTCGCTAACTTCTTTGGCAGGAATATGATTGGATCGAAGTAACTGGGCTGTTCCGCCAGTTGAGATGATTTCTACCCCAAGTTTGTGTAAACCTTTGGCAAATTCGAGTAGTCCAGTTTTATCGGAAACTGAAATAAGAGCTCGTTTGATTTTAATCATAAACTAAAGCTTAATTGAAAAGATGGGATTAAAAATGTACGGGCGGAACCAATTGGTCCGCCCGCAATACTAAAGACTAATAAAGAAACTATCGGCCGCCTGTGCCTTTTTTGCGTTTGCGGTCTGATGGTTTCAAATAAAAGCGGCGATCTTTGAGCTCAACCAAAAAACCATCTTTTTGGCATTGCTTCTTGAAGGTACGCATTGCTTTTTCGAAACTGTTTTTATCATTGATTTTTACTTCTAACATAAAGAATTTCAACTCCTTCCATATTTAATCTAGAAAAGTTTGACCATTATAGCCTAGAAGCTTTAATTGTCAACCCTTCGACTTTGCTCAGGGCAAACTCCTTCGACTTCTCTTTAGGGCAAACTTTTAGTATACAGGGTCTACGTAGGTGTAAAGTTCCCCTTTGTAATTCTTAATGACATATTTCCCGTCTTTATGGGAAACGATGTAATCTGGTGCGATAGGGATTTTTCCACCGCCACCTGGGCCATCAATGACATATGTGGGAACAGCATATCCGGTTGTATGGCCGCGTAGGTTCTGGATGATGTTGATTCCAGTTGCAACGGTTGTACGGAAATGCTTGCTTCCAACGATTGGATCGCATTGATAAATATAGTATGGACGAACACGGATCTTTAAAAGCTCATGCATGAGCTTTTTCATGACTTCCGGGGTGTCATTAACGCCACGCAACAGAACTGTCTGGCTTCCCATAGGAATACCAGTGTCAGCAATCATATTGCAGGCATGTTTGACGCGCGCGGTCACCTCTGTTGGATGATTAAAATGAATACTCATCCAAATAGGCGAATACTTCTTAAAGATCGCCAATAATTCAGGGGTTACACGTTGTGGCATAGTTACTGGAATACGTGTCCCAATTCGCACAAATTCCACGTGTGGGATGGCTTTCAGTGAAGAGATCAAGAATTCCAAGGTACGATCCGCTAAAGTCAGCGGGTCACCGCCAGAAATCAATACGTCTCGGATCTCTTTATGCTCACGGATATAGTTAAGGGCCGGTTCATAGGTGGAAAGGTTCAGCGTATGATTACCATCTCCCACCATACGTGAACGTGTGCAATAACGGCAATACATGGCACACATTTCATTAACTAAGAACAATACTCTGTCTGGATAACGGTGCACAAGACCTTTGACCGCAGAAGAACCTTCTTCACCGCAAGGATCTAACATTTCCTCAGGTGCTGTTTCAAATTCATGGCCTTGGGGTATGGACTGTAAACGAATGGGACAAGCGGGATCATTAGGATCAATGATGGATGCCCAATAAGGAGGAATAGACATGGTCAATTTGTCCCCTGCTCCTTGAATCCCTTTGATTTCGTTATCCGTTAATTTAAATGCTTTTTGGGCCATATCCAAAGTACGGATACGGTTTCTGATCTGCCAACGCCAATCTTCCCAGTCCGCATGAGTTGCGCCTGGAAAAAGAGATAAGATGCGTTGTTCATTTTCTGTTAAAGGAATATTGGGACGAGATCCCACTGCTATATCTTGTGCAACGATCGTTGCTTTTGTCATCGACTTAAAGCCTCCTGGGCCTCTACAAGCCCGTACCTCGAAAGTGCATAATCGAGAATCTTGTTGATTAACTGATTATATGTTAACCCGTGTGCTTTGGCGCACATTGGGAAAACTTCCGACGGACTTAAGTTGGGCAGTGGATTGATTTCAAGAACGTAAGGGTTTCCTTGTTCATCAACCCTGAAATCAACTCGTCCGAGATCACGGCATTCTACTGATTTATAAGCAGCAAGAGCCACCTGCTGCAGTTTTTTGGCCTGCGCTTGGTCAATCTGCGCCGGACAAATATATTGTACACTTTTTGCCACAATATGCTCATAGGAATAAAATTCATTGCCCATATTGGTATTACCGCCAACTGCATATTGGACAACAGGCAAAGCAATTGGATCTTCATTTCCAATGACCGCAACGGTGAACTCTGTTCCTTTAATAAACTGTTCACATAATGCGGGTTGTTTATAAACCTTGCAGATCTTTTCAACTTCTGCGCGTAACTGGTCTAAGTTTTCCACGCGTGAATTCTTGGTGATCCCCTTAGAGGTTCCCTCTTGAGAGGTCTTCACAATTAAAGGATACCCGATCGTGTTAAGTGTTTTCAAATCATCATTTAAGTTTGCTTCAAAAAATTTTCCGGTAGGAACTTGGTCTGCCACCCAACATTTCTTGGCAACAGCTTTATCGAGGGTCACACCTAAAGTGAGCGCATCAGCACCACTGAAGGGGATATTAAACATTTCTAAAATATTAGGAATTTGACTTTCGCGATTGCGGCCTCTGTGGCCTTCAGCGATATTGAAAACTAAATCAACTTTTAAACCTTTGGAGATGGCGGCAAGAAGTTGATGTGCATTACCAATACGAACAACTCTGTGGCCCGCACTTTCAAATGCAGCGCTCAATGCCTCGACGGTGTCCATCCCATCTAATTCGGCCGCTGCATCAATTGGGTCATCAGGATTCTGCACCCAATCGCTTTTTAAATCATATGTTAGGCCAATGATCTTAGACATTGAAAATTATACTTTCCTGACGTGCTTGTTATTAAATAAACATGAATTTATATCATGTTGAACTTTAAAAATCAAGAAATTCATGTAAGCTTCTTGAACCATAAATCTTAGTTTAAAGTTTTTGTATAAACATTCTTACGATGACCTACACGTAAAACTGCAATCAAAATCTCTTTGTGTTTGATCCGATAAATTATCCTGTAATCATCAAAACGATATCGCCAGAAACCTTTAAAAGCTCCTGTTAATGGTTTGCCTAATTTCTGAGGATCACGGGCTAAATAATTCTCAATTTTATCGATGATTCGCTTTCTTAGAGACTTATCAAGCTTGGACAGATCTTTCTCAATGCCTTCCGCATATTCAACATTATAGACCAAGACGCTTCCTCATTTCTTTACTAGAGACAAACTTAGTCTTGGGATCATCGAAGCGTTCCTTGGCAGTGCTGGCGTCATCATATTCTTCTAAATACTGGCGCAATGCTTCTTGAACGTAATATTTTTCTGAACGATGAGAACTCTTTGCAATCTTAGACAAACGATTAACTAATGTTTTTTCCAGACGAAAAGCTTTAAGTATTGTCATAATCATCTCCTTTATGAAAGTATAACACTGTATAACAATATATCACAGTCAGCATATCTGATTATGAAATTCTATCAAATTTTGGCGAAGACTTCTTCTTCTCTTCGAGGAGCAAGGCCTAATAATGGAAAAGGACTTGAGATGGGGGTGATGTTGAGGATGATGGGGGTGAAGCCTTCGAAGCCGCCTTGTAAGAGTTGATTGAGTTGGGCAGGATCAAATTCAACTTTGATGGTCTTGCTGGTTCGATTGACATTGATTGAATTAAGATCAATACCACCTGGAACTTTAGCAGACATGGCTTTATCTTGATGGACATTCTGGTCATACCAAACAAAAACACCGTCCACATTGCTTAAGACATTTACATAATCTCCAGTTGTGATCTCTAAATCATTTTGAACAGTAACATTAGATTGTTTAGATTCAACCAAAGGATTCGGAGCCAAATGATTCCAAACCTGTCGCGCATGAGGGAGCTTATGATGAAAGTGATCCGTTAAAGCATCGTCTCCAGTCGGATAAATCGTGATTCCATTTTCTTCCACATGTCTCCAATCGTCATGGCGTATGGCCGTTTGGTTCTTTCCCCTTATAACAACTTTAGCATTCTTAATGAGACCATTGAGAAACCTGAAATTCCTTTGATTTCTTCCAGTAGCTTCATCCATTTCTCTAACACCAACATCCCCCTTTTTGATGACTAAGATATACTCGGGATGTTTTCTTTGAAAGGCCAGCATCTCTTGTCGATATCCTTCTTCAGCCTTATTCCTGATTTCTGCCTCCGCCTGGTTGATCTTTTCTTTTTCCTTGGCGTCGGAGGTTCGACCCCTAGCTCTTTCCAATTCAACATATTCTGGTGAATATTGATACCTTGTCACATCCTCTAAAGAATCCAGTACAAGAACAGGCAGTCTATAGGATCCATATCCAATAGCAGCCAGTTTCTGATTAGAACCATGCTCATTTCTTGGATGACTAATTGTCAAGTACTGAGCTAGTCGAGGAACATCATTGGGATTGCCCATATTGATAGTTCTAGATTGAAAGACGTAAACTTCTCCAGTTTGTTTAGATGAACCTAGTTCGACTTGTTGTACACCGAACTTCTCTTGTATTCTAGAAGCAGTCTCTCCAAATTTTAAAAGAGTCTGACGAGCATGCTCATCTAATTGATTATCTTCTAAAGCATGAGCTTTCTTACTATAAACAACCACACCACCCTGGTCTTCTGTCTGCTCATTTCTAATTTGATAATGAATAAGAACCTTGTCAGGATCATGGGTATCAGAGGTCAAAAACATACCGAAAATACCCACATCAATTTGTTCCATGATAATGACATCCATTTGCTTGGCATCAAAATCTGTAATATTTAAAGACTGGCGATACCTTTGTGAAATTGGACTTTGCTCTGCACTGGCCACAATCTCTTCATACGCCTCTTCTACATTTCGTGGTGTATAAAAAACCTCTTTTCCCCCGGGAGTAAGTGCTTCTTCCTTGCTCAAAACAGAAATATCTTCAAAACTTGCAAAAACTCCGGAATAAGAGTGGAGTTTACCTTCTTGAGGATGCGCGCTTCGCACCAGCACAGGTTTGCGAAGACCGTCAAAAGCTTGACGCACGTCGTCATTCATCTCCAATTTTCCGCTACCATTAGACTTAATGACAAAAAACTTAGGCACATTAAACCCAGCTTCTTTAAGCTGGATTAATTTTGCTGGTTTCTCTCCAAGCCCTTCAGGAATATGCCTGTCGTCTGGAAAAATGATCTCTTGTTGACTATTCATGGCTGCATCACCTATACGCGCCTCAAAGTTTGCTAAAACTTTTTCTCGGATTTCTGCTTCTCGGGGCGAGACATTTTGTCCTTGGAACTCCGTTTGCAAAGTTCTTAATGTAATTTGAGCAGCAGTATCTAAATCGATTCTACCCAGAAAATGTGGTTTCATATTTTTAATTGCTCGACAAACGATTTGTCCATTAAAAGCAATATTAATGTTAAGCGCCTTATTACTTCTTACAACCGTCACCTTCCATGGTTCCTGAGCGACTTCGCTCTTTGGAAACTCATCAGGACGCAATTGTTTCCGCCTTGGTGTTTCCTTAGGGTTTAGGTATCCCATGAAAGCTTGACGTGAAACTCCTATGCCTCTTATTTTACCTCGTACAGGGCCGTGCCCCGAATTTTCTGACATGGCCTGATCTGAAGGGGTTGCAGATGCTATTTTTTCGAAATCTTTAATATCAAATTTCTTACTCGCATCAATCGCATATACGAATGCTTCGTTATTTTCATAGCGCCCCGCTATATAAATAATTCCCTTTGTCATCAATAATCGATGAATGGAGATGCCTTTTTTGAAATATAATCGGCCTTGGTCTAATTTTGTCTCATCAATTTTTCCGGATTTACGGTCCATGGCTACCAGATGAAGAGGGATATTATCTGGACCTGTCGTATAATAATCACTCAAAAAATAAAATGTATGCTCATCCATAACACCATTGGTGTCATTGTAAAATCCAAGCTTCCTTTCGGGGTCGTGATCTCCAATTCTATCCTTTCCATGAACAACATTAACGGTCTTTCCAGTATTGGGATCAATCGCAATAATCACATCATCCATATGTGTAGTGAGTAAAAGAAGCCCTTCTTGCCAGGCTATGGTCGTAGGACTCTTTAAATTCTGATCAAGAGGGGCCCGACCCTGGTTTAATTTGTCTTTACGTATTAGGCCTGTCTTGGCATCAATCGCAAAAATACGATCAGTTGCAGGATAAGTCATGGCACTAAAAGTCACAAAAATCACACCATCATGGACGGCCAAAGAAACATTATTAAGAAAATCTATTCCTAAGAGTTGGTTTAAGTCAATACTTCTAATTTGATTTCCTGTGTGTACATCAAATATAAAGATTTTAGATTGTGCAACCCTGCCATCATCTTCACGACGGGATGCACCCATATAGAGCAGGTTGTCTTCAACAGCAACTGTATTTGTAAAATGCAAAGGTTGGAGAGTATTAAATTTTAAAATACCTGTGGAACCAAATTTAGTTAAATCCAAAGATCGTTGATTCGGATCAATAGCCAAAATCACTTTTTGTGAATCTAGATAACCAGAAACATATAAAATTCCATCATGAGAATCCATACCATCTGTGATCATGTCCTTGAGTTCTGGAATGGCTATAAGTCCAGGAGGAAGTGCAGTCATTGCTTGATCTTGATAGAATAATTTAATCTTTCCTCCAGATCCATCCATAATCCCTACCGCATCTGTAGAACGCCCGGAGATTTGGAAATAATCGTTCTTTTCATATCCGAAATAAAATATCATCGCGTCCTGAGGTGCCAATTCAAATGGTTCATCAACAGTTAAAAGACCGCCTTTAAAACTCAATGCAATGGCCCTTTGTCCATCAAAACGAACTTTAATTTTTAGATGATCCGAAAGAGGAATATTCTTTGTCTCCCCTTTCTTGACTACCTCAATTATAGAGGCATTTTGATTGTCTTCGATTGTGACAGATGACTCATTTTCATTGTGCAAAGTAAAATTTTTATTGTCTGGTGATATCCCGAAATAAATTGAATACGTGTTATCTATATAGTCTTTAACATAGATAGCCCCAGGTTGAGTGACGGGCTGAAGAAAGTAATGTCCGTCTCCTTGACGTTCAATTTGAATTTCTCGCTCTTGACTTCCTTTTGGATAAACAATCCGTGCCTTAGAAAAAGACATGGTGGTAGCTAGTGCTGTCACTGGAATCCACTGTCCTCCTACATTCAACTGACCTGATTGACCTAACCCAATTTCTTGCTTTTCACCAGATATAGAAAGATTTGAACTTTCTGAATTAACTACACTCACCGCATCAATTTCAATCAAGGCTTGGCCGGGTAATTTTCTTACTTCTACCACCCAATTTTCAGGAAGATCTTTCCCTGTTATTTCTCGATATATGTCTTTTACTTTTCCAAGATTATTTTTATTGGTTAAATAGACGGTTGTTTGAACCATATTCTTAAAAGAAGATTTTGCGGCTCCCAAAACACCCTTTAGATTATTTAATGTTTGCCGTGTTTGGGATTCAATGTCTCCTGAAGCATGCTGTCTAGTGTCTGAATTATATGCATCTTGACCGGAGGTATAGATTACATTTCCTGCGCGTATAGCGTGGTTATAAGCGCCTAAAGGAGGAGTGAGATTGTCGCTTGTAATAATTTCTTTTTTAATAGATGGGTCCGCTATAGCAACAGCCTCTATTTGAACCAAAGCATTTTTAGGCAAATTTCCTACACCAGCAATAGACCGGGCCGGAAGATCTTGCTTAAAGACTGCTTTATAACCCTCATTCATATCTAAAAATATGGCTTTAAAATCTTCTGCGCTCATTGTTTTAGAGGTGCCACCAAAATAAACAATCACCTTCACGACATGATCTAATGAAGATCCTGCGGCTATTAGTGCTGTCTTTAAATTTTCTAAAGCTTGTATGGTTTGAGCTTTAAGACCTCCTGGTACAAGTTCCAAAGAGTCCGCTAGTAGGCCTATTTGAGAAGGTATATAAACTAATTTCCTTCTCACGTTCTCCTCTTCTGCCAAATGATGCCCTTCAATTCCAAGTGCAATGATAATACTTCTGATCGTACCTCCTCCAATTCCTTTAGTGGCCATCAATTGAGCTAAAGTTTTAGTTCGAAGATCATAGAGCGTTGTGATATTATCATCAGCGGCCTGAAGAAGTTTTAAAGAGTTTGAATCGACCCATGATAATTCTTCGATTGGAGTATAATCAGGTGCCGAAGGCGTAAAAGTACTCCTAATAAAAATTCCTTCTCTAGCTAATTCGTCCATTAAATCTCTTACTGGATAATTTCTCCCCATTAATTTAATAATTTCCAGAAAGGATTTATTAATGAGATCTTGCAATGTATTAATGCCGTTTTTAGTGTATTTCTCAGTCGTTCCAACTAAACGATGGTCAAGAAAGAAATCTGATAAAGTCATATCTAAATCTAAATTAGATGAACCTCTTCGCTTATACTTTTCTTTAACACGATTTATTACTTTTATTTGCTCTCTCAATTGAGCTGTAGCAGTAGCTAAAAACACATCTGGGGGGAAAATGTAGATGTCACTAATTTGATCCCCTAATGGGTTTTCTTCATAAGAAAAAATTCGTTCTGTTATAGACGTACTAACAGTAAAGGTAGTGTCATCACGACTTTGATACTTCGCTGCAATATATTCAATCTTACCCTTGGATTTAAAGGCAATAACTATGTTTTGATTTGGCTTAAATGGATGGGTCTTAATGGCTTCGCCGGTTATCGTTGTCATCGCGTGATCAACTGTTTCTTGGACAACTTCTTCTAATAATTTCAAATATTCTTCAGGAATTCGAACTTCTTGATTTCTGCTAACTTCGGGATCTAGGTGAGACAAAGCTGAATACTTCACAAGTGCTGCAGCACTTTCCACGCGTTCTTCCACCGACTTTTTTGATTGCTCTGCAAATTGTTTTCTTAAGAAAACGTCTTTCTCTCTTGGACCCAAATTGATTAAACCCCAATTAAGCAATGCATTTGATGCTATATAACGAGCTGGCTTACTATGATGTTCTTTAGAAATAGAATATAAGATTCTACTTGTAGAAGTTGCGGCTGATCTATTTTGATTAATATTATAATAATTAATCAAACCTGCCGCTGCTTGTGCTATTTCGATGTCATTAAAAAAACCTTCATTTACCATAACGCGTTTTAAGAATTCTCTTGTTTCCTCTTCCGCATATTGCAAAATTTCCATATTATCCTCTATGGCATAGAAATTGAGGACCCCGCTGCCAGCTAACACAAGATCTGAGATAGGATAGAGACGAGGCATACCTTTCTCTTTTAAAATCTCTTTTAGTATGCCTTTTAGAAAATCTAATTCTCCTCCATTTGTATCTAAACCAGAACGAGCATAATAGTTCAATAGTGCACTGGCCGCTTGTATACGATCTGCAAGCTCTGCCTCTGGATTCTTAAAAATACCATGTAAAATAACAAGTTCTTGGCCTGCCTTTTGTCCAGTTAATGCCTTGTAATCTAATAATCCCCTGGCAGCTAATATATGCTTTGGCTCAATAGCTGCCCTCGCTGAACTGCCAGTAACGGTCCTTACTGCCCGAGATGCATCCGCGACGCTCATCGCCGAATCAATCAACAGTTTATTAATTTCTGGCTCATGGGCTTTATAACTTGCGGGATTCATCCAACCTCTATTGACTAAGGTAAGGAACTTGTTCAGCAACCCTTCAAGAGATCCACTGCCATCTCCTAGAAAAGCAGCTTCGAAAAACTTGCTTCTAAGAAATCGTTCGTCTGTAGAGGTCTGTTTCCATATTGCTTCTCTCAGCTGAATCACAGCAAATACAATATCTGGATCAACTTCATCTGTTCGATCAGCACCAAATATTTCAGCTTGAAGTTTTCTTATACTCAACTTCCCTTTATTTGTAGCAGGCAAAAAATCCAGAATACGGCTTAAAAGCAATGCTTTTTGAATCAAAGGAAAAAAATAAGAATATCGATCATAGGTGTTAGATGCAATTTCCTGAGCTCTAACGTTTTCATACCCCGCTTCTATGGCCCTTTCGAAACTCGTAAGTGTTTCTTCAGACAAACCAAATGATCTTAAATTCGCCTGTATACTTATAATTTCTGGCCAATGAGCATGTTTATGATCAAACTGGTCCAATAAGTACACTAGTTGAGCTGATTTATCTGGATCTTTTCGCCAAAATAAATCACCTGGATGTAATTCCTCTAAAATTTGACTTGCTTGAACTGATAATTGTGCATGGTCTGCCAAAGTTACATTGATAGCCAGCATTGCTTTATTAGCCTTGATTTGATCAGGACGACCAGTTCTATTAAGATGAGAAATGGTCATTTCTGTTCCACCTGAGAAATACTTCCTTGGAGCAGTCTGGCCTGTAGAAGTTTGATCTTCCTTGATGTAGTTAAAAACCCCCTTCTTATAGGCTTGAAGATAGCGTTCATAGATCTTTTGCTTAATGGAGGGGTCTGAGAGGTTAATTCCTGATGTCTTACTCTTATTCGTATAAAGTGAGTCTAAAAGGCCGTTTTGGATGGTTTCTTTGTACCACTTAGCTAGGATTAAAGCATCGTAAATTTGGCGTAAAGGGGCAAAGTTTTGGCCCTGATTGACTTCCTTGGTGATTTCGGGAATGACGATATCACGGATGATTTTGGATCCGATATAATTTGAATCCGTAGGGGCAGGTTCTAAACCTGCCTGTCCGGCAGGCAGGCCTGCCCTCATGTGGGTGGGTTTGGAACCCACCCCTACATT
>JBGAJA010000005.1:0-186673 GCA_044225175.1 Candidatus Omnitrophota bacterium
ATGGATAGTCCCTGAAAAGGCAGTGGTTTATGAGAATGCTAAAGCAGGAACAGCCTATGTAGTGGAATCCAGGCTAAAGGTGATGTTGGAAGAAGACTACGTAGCCTCCAAAAAGGTGTCAGACACCTTTTTGAAGGGGCAGAGTGATAAAAAGGTGTCTGACACCTTTTTGCACAGTCAGATCATACGGGAAATCGTGATTCCTGAATTGACCAAAGAGGTCAATGAAGGGGCCAACTTTGCGCAGCTTAGGCAGGTTTATAGTTCTTTGATTCTAGCTACTTGGTACAAGAAGAAGATTAAGGATTCGATTTTAGCTCAAGTCTATTCAGATCAGAATAAGATCGCTGGAATCAACATTTCTGATCCTAAAGAAAAAGAGAAGATTTATCAGCAATATCTCCAGGCTTTCAAAAAGGGTGTTTATAACTACATTAAAGAAGAATCTGATCCCGTCACAAAACAACGTACTCCAAGAAAATATTTTTCTGGAGGAGTCCAATTAGAATGGAAAACGGATTCAGCCATGACTATTTCTAACAATTCTTCATTGCTTAAGAAAGTTATACCAGTTTTATTTGCCCCTTTTGTAGTTAGCTGTCAGGTATTACCCAATGTTAAGAAAAGTTTATCTTTATCTGGTTTGGCAGCAGTTCTTAGCTTTATGGCAGCTTGTGCGCAAATTGATAAAACCACCTCTTTAGTTAAACCATTATCTTCAGTAAATTCTTTGATTCAAGAAGATCGAGAAGGACAGGAGGATCGTGCCAAAAAACAACAAAAAGCTTTATATCATTTTATCCATTCTTATGCGAGCTATGTCGCCACCCATAGTGAAGAGCCCAAAGAACAGCTAGAAGCTAATTTAAAAGAAATAGCTTTTCAAGTTTCAAATGAATTTGGTTCTTTGGTCGTAAGGTTTTTTGAGACAAAACATTGGCTAGACGAACATAGTTCATGGAATGTTGACGAAAAGAAAAAGGAGTTGAGCAGTAACATTGAGCTTATGAATCGGTTTATGCCTCAAAGGATGGCAGAATTAATTTTGACAACTCAGTACATACAAATTCAACAATGGTTGAATGATAATAGAGTAAATTATAAAAATAGAAGAAAGGAGATCTATTACATTGTTGATGCTATTAATCAATATTTAATGCCTGCAGGGATAGTTATTGCTAAAGACAGTATTTATCTTTCCCGAGAAAAAGTATTAGAAATATCAGCCCCTGATCAAAATAAAGCCATCGTTTTATTTCACAATAAAGCCAAACCAAATACGGAATTATATAAGTTTATAAAAGGGGAGGGTGAATTTGAACTGAGCTTTGATTCCGTTAATCTTAAAGAAGAGTCTATGACATTGATATTAAAGAATTCCGATGGCACAAAAACGAAATTAGTATGTCAAATTCAATTTGTCGATAAGGATGTTGATAGGATAGGTCAAAATATCTATTTTTCTTTTACAATGGCTGATGATTCCGGAAATTTTGCGGATGGCTTTGGATCGGCATTATACAAAAACACTCTAGGGCTTGGAATGTTAGAAAGTATTGCTTATGCCATAAAAATGCAAAATGAAAAATTTAAAGTTAGAGTTTTGCCAACATCGATGAGTTTAATGGAAGGTGAGTTTGGCAGGATTATGAAGGTCGATCAAGAAAGGGTAGAAAGAAAAATTCTTTCAGATTTGATCAAGTCTTTTAACGAATTTCTGTCACTTCCGCCAGATCAACAAGACATTATTAATTTTCTGAATAATAACAAAACAGGAAGAGACTTAAACGATGTTGATATACAAATAGCGGATGGTTTGAATATTATTGGAAATCCTAGTCTTTTGATTGCTCGATTTACAGTTGAAGATATGGAGCGTCAGGGAATTAAGGATGCACAGATCGTTATCAACACTTTATTATCAAAAAGAAATTGGATAGCCAAGGTTTCTTCCCAATCAAAGGAATTCTATTTTACGATTTCTCCTAAAGTATTATCTTTAGATCTATTAAAAGAATATTTTCCTGGGATGTCTGAGGGGGATTTGAATGAATTAATGCAAAGTTTAAAAGAATTTTACATTCGTATTGAGGGTGAAACTCTCAGAAGATCTGTAGAGCAATTACAGGAAAGGCTTAATGATTTAAATAAAACCGTGGATACTTTAAGAACAAATGAAACTGACAATGCTATGAGTAAAAAAGGTGGTATTGACTTCAATTCTGACAAAATGAATCTTGAGGTTCAGAATAATGGGGGTGAGATTAAGTTTTATATGCCAGCCGGAGGCTGGTCCGCCTTTGGCAGAGATCCTGCTATGCTACAACAACTTAAAGACGCTCCTGGTTTTGAGCCAGAGATTATTAATATACAGCCGCTTCAAAGTCTTCCAGTCTTTTTAGGTTTAAAAGAGCAGTCTACCGCTTTAGCCAAAGTCTGATTTAAGCAAACTTTTCCCTGGTGATTCTCGTGCTTCTTGTGTATAATTTGCCTTCAAATTTGCTTTGGAACGGGACGTAGCGCAGTTGGATTAGCGCACTTGAATGGGGTTCAAGAGGTCGTCGGTTCAAGCCCGACCGTCCCGACCATTTTTACTTTAAGAAAATCATGTCAAAACAACCCAACGAACATAGAAAACATATTCGCATCTACCGTAACTTTATCTTAAGTTACTATCCTGTTTCAGATCCCACGAAACAAAAGAATGTCTCACAAATCAATAATGTTAGTCAGGGAGGGTTAAACTTCTCTGTTTCAGAGCTTATCGAACCTGGCCAAGTGCTAGGTATTGAACTTAGAACACCTTTTTTGGCTGATCATGTCTATTTAGAAGGTCAAGTCCTTGAGTGTAAGGAGAAGATCTCGGATCTAATTTATGAAGTTCGTATTAAATTTAGCGATCTTCCAGCTGCTACTCAAGAAGTGTTAGCTAAGATTGAGCAATACGCCCACAAGGAGAGTTAATCGTTATGGATCGTCTTAACATTGGGATTATTGGTTATGGAGTTGTAGGTCAAGGGGTGGTTAAGGTCATTAAAAGCCGCTCAAAATTCTTGCGCTCTAAATATGAAACTGATTTTTTTATCAAAACCATTGCAGATAGAAGTATTACTAAGAAATCTAATCCTGCATTGGATCATACTCTTTTAACGTCAGATTATAACGCTGTCCTTAAAGATCCTGATATTAATGTGGTAGTTGAGTTGATTGGCGGTTTATCTCCTGCTAAAGATATTGTCATGAGAGCGCTCAAAGCCAAGAAACACGTTGTCACGGCCAATAAGGCTTTGATTGCTGAGTGTGGACTTGAGCTTTTTAAAGAAGCAGATGCGAATGGCTGTAGTATCCTTTTTGAATCTGCTGTTGGAGCAGGCGTCCCCATTATTCGTACAATCACTGAAGGAATGGCAGGCAATAAGTTTAACGGACTTTATGGAATCATTAATGGAACATGCAATTACATTTTAACGGCTATGTCCAAGAACAAATTGACATTTGCTCAGGCGTTAAAAGAAGCTCAAGAAAAGGGTTATGCAGAGAGCAATCCAACGTTAGATATTAGTGGTATGGATTCTGCTTATAAGTTGGCTATTCTTGTGTTTGTAACCATGGGTAAATTTGTGAATGTTAAAGATATCCACGTCGAGGGAATTAATCACATCTCTCATGATGATATTGAATTTGCTGAGAGTTTAAATTTAACGATTCGTCTTTTGGCGATCGCCAAGAAGGTGGGTAATAAATTGGACGTTCGTGTTCACCCAACCATGATTCCAAAAGACCATGGTCTGGCAACGGTCAATGGGGTGGATAATGCCATATTTTTGGATTCTGATCCTTTAGGTGATGTATTTATCGAAGGTCAGGGTGCCGGACAAATGACAGCTGCTATGGGTGTGGTTGCGGATTTAATCAACTTAGGAATTCGTGTGGATGCGCCTGCAGTTATCTGGGCATTTAATCCAGCCGATGAAGTAGCCAATATAGCCTTACGTAAAATTGATGAAGTTGAAACCAGATTCTATATTCGTTTTATGGTTATGGATAAACCTGGTGTTTTGGCTGCCATTACAACAGTTCTTGGTCAGCATAGCATTTCAATCTCTTCAGTCACTCAAAAGATGGAAAGCAAAGGATCTACTGTTCCTGTTGTCATTCTGACCCACTTAGCTAATGAGCATCAAGTCAAACAAGCTTTGGATAAGATTTCAGATCTTGCCATTATTCGCGGGAGACCGGTTGCCATACGCATGGAGAAGCTATGATGCGTTGGACTGGTTTAATCAATCATTACCGCGAGTATCTTCCTGTCTCAGACAAGACACCTGTTGTCACGCTCTACGAGGGTAATACGCCCCTTATTCCAGCTGAATCTTTAAATAAGATTACGGGTTTGCAGGTCTTTCTGAAATATGAAGGGCTTAATCCTACAGGTTCTTTTAAAGACCGTGGAATGACCATGGCGATTTCCAAAGCCAAAGAAAAAGGGGCTAAGGTAGTCATGTGTGCATCGACGGGGAACACGTCTGCTTCAGCGGCTGCGTATTCAGCAGTTGGCGGTATGAAATGTGTTGTTTTAATCCCAAATGGAAATATCGCTCTTGGAAAATTGGCTCAAGCCATGATCCATAAAGCTCAAGTGATTGCAATCGATGGAAATTTTGATGATGCTCTAAATTTGGTTAAAGATATCACATCCAACTATCCAGTTGAGCTTGTGAATTCTATTAATCCATTTCGCATTGAAGGACAAAAGACAGCTGCTTTTGAAGTTTGTGATTTTCTAGGTGATGCTCCAGAATTTCATGCCATTCCAGTTGGTAACGCGGGAAACATTACAGCTTATTGGAAGGGCTATAAAGAATATAAGCAGATCAATAAATCTCAAACATTACCTCAAATGTTAGGCTTTCAAGCTGCTGGTTCTGCTCCCATTGTGCACAATAAGATCATTGATTACCCTGAGACGATTGCAACAGCCATTCGCATAGGAAATCCAGCCAGCTGGAAACAGTCTTTGTTAGCTCGTGATGAAAGCAAGGGATTGATTGACATGGTGACTGATGAGGAAATCTTAAGTGCGTACCGCTTTTTAGCTGAAACGACTGGTGTCTTTGTTGAGCCTGCATCTGCTGCTTCGGTGGCTGGTGTGATTAAGTTAACCAACGCAGGGTACTTTAAGAATGCTAAGGGATGTCGGCTTGTCTGTACAGTAACAGGACATGGGCTTAAAGATCCCAAAACTGCGATGAAAGATTTGCCAGAACCTGTGGTCGTTGGATCTGATCGTAAGAAAATCCTTTCGTTAATTGGTCTTTGATATGCGTGTATTAATTACTTGTGGGCCAACTTGGGTGCCGATTGATGATGTGCGTATCATTAGCAATCAGTCAACGGGTGAAATGGGGCATTTGATTGCTCAGGAATGTCTGGCTCGTGGTTTTCAAGTCACGCTCATTGAAGGGGCTGTCACACACGCATGGGAAAATAAAAGGGCAAGAGTTGTTAAGTATCAATATTTTGATGAACTCAATGAAGCGCTGAACGTTGAATTAAAGAAAAAGTATGATGTTGTAATGCATGCTGCTGCCGTCTCAGACTTCAAGCTAAAGACAGCTTTAAAGGGTAAGATTAGTTCTGCAAAAGCATTAACGTTGAAACTCGTTCCAACAATCAAACTGATTGATGTGATCAAGAACAAAGCTCCCAAAGCTCGTTTGGTTGGATTTAAATTGATTGAGAGTTTAGATGATCCTCGTGTGGCAGAACAAGTAGAAGCATTGTTTGAAAAATCGCGCTGTGATCTTGTGCTTGTGAATACTTTAGAGAATGGATATAAGGGTTTTGTGATTGATCGTCAGGCTAATATTGTGGCTAAGGCGAATAATAAAATGAATTTGGTTAAACAATTGATAAAGAATTTGTAGGGCAGGTTAATAACCTGCCTTTTATAGGGTGGGTTTAGAACCCACCCGTACGACAATTATTATGAAATACATCGTATTAGTCCCAGATGGTGCAGCAGATGAACCCATACCAGAGCTGGGTTTTCGTACACCTTTAGAAATGGCTGCGACTCCTAATATGGATGTCTTAGCTGCCAATGGCATTACAGGACTAGTTAAAACTATTCCTGATGGTTTACCTCCTGGTTCTGATATTGGAAATTTAGCTTTGATGGGGTATAACCCTGCGGTGAATTTTTCTGGACGTGCGCCTTTGGAAGCTGCAAGTATGGGTATTCATTTGAAGGCTGATGAAATTGCTTTTCGCTGCAATTTAATCACAGAAAAAAATGGTCTTATGGATGATTATAGTGCAGGGCATATTCCCAGTGATGAAGCCAAAGATTTAATTGAAGATTTGCAAAATACTATTGATTATCCCGATGTAAGGTTTTATCCAGGAAAAAGTTACAGGCATTTGATGGTTTTTAAGGCGATGAGTGTGGAGCGAATGCTTCAGATTAAAACAGTTCCTCCTCATGATATTCTAAACAAATCTTTAAAAGCATATTTGCCAAGCGGCATCAATAGCGACATTCTTCTGAGTTTAATGGAAAAATCTCGCAAGATTTTATCTGAGCATCAAGTCAATCAAGTGAGAATAGATTTAAACGAGAAACCCGCTAACATGATTTGGCTTTGGGGACAGGGGATTAAACCTAATCTCCCATCTTTTAAAGACCGTTATGGTTTAACCGGCTCAGTGATTTCGGCGGTCGACTTAGTTAATGGAATAGGCATATTAGCAGGTCTTGATATTATTAATGTTCCTGGCGCAACAGGCTATTACGACACTAACTACAAGGGCAAGGCTGAATATGCTATTGAATCTTTAAAGAAGCATGACTACGTTTACGTGCATGTTGAAGCGCCTGATGAAGCAGGACATAACGGCGATTCCAACGCTAAGATAGAAGCCATTGAAAATTTTGATAAATATGTAGTTGGTACTGTTCGAGAATATTTAAAAACAAATAGCGATGTTCGTGTTTTAATTTCTCCTGATCATCCAACTCCTGTTTATTTGCGCACGCATACAGCAAGTCCAGTACCTTTTGTGATGTACGGAAAGGGAATTGAAGGTAAGGGTGCTTACAAGTATTCTGAGAAGGATGCAGAGAAGGTGGGTTTTAAGTTTCAAAGTGGTGAGGAGATGGTAAGGTGTTTTTTCAAAATGTCGTAGGGGCACGGCATGCCGTGCCCGTACATTAACGGGATTATTAATTATGGAAAAAGAAATAGTTGTTCAGAAATTTGGCGGGTCTTCAGTTGCTAATGTGGATCGAATCAAAAATGTGGCTCAAAGAGTTGTTTCCTATAAAAACAAACATACTGACGTAGCGGTCGTTGTTTCTGCATTAGGAGACACCACAGATGAGTTAGAGGCGTTAGCTTTTCAAATCAGCACAACTCCTCCTGATCGTGAAATGGATATGCTTTTATCGACCGGCGAACAGATTTCATGTGCCTTGCTAGCCATTGCCATTAAACAATTAGGCCACGAAGCAATTTCTTTTACTGGTCGTCAAGTCGGTATTAAAACAGATAAGACATACACCAAAGCTCGTATTATGACAATTGATGGAAAGCGTATTAAGAAAGCATTTAAAGAAGGAAAGATTGTTATTGTGGCTGGTTATCAAGGTGTAACTGCCGATGATGATATTACAACCTTAGGTCGTGGAGGTTCTGATTTAACAGCCGTCGCATTAGCCAAAGCGCTTAAAGCAAAGGTTTGCGAAATTTATACCGACGTTGATGGTATCTACACAACTGATCCAAGAATCGTCAAAGAAGCACGTAAGATCAAAGAAATTACATTCGAAGAAATGTTAGAAATGGCCTCTTTAGGTGCGCAGATTATGCAAGCGCGTTCAATTGAGGTAGCTAAAAGATTTGATATCCCATTACATGTTCGTTCAAGCTTTTCAAAGGAGGAAGGTACAATGATTATCAAAGGTTCAGAGAAAATGGAAGAAGTAGCAGTACGTGGAATTACATGCAACAAAAGTGAAGCTAAAATTACAATTTGTTCAGTACCTGATAAGCCAGGTATTGCAGCGATCATATTTGGTGAGATTTCTAAAGGCGGTATTAATGTGGATACTATCGTTCAAAATGTGCCTCATGACAGATTAAGTGATATTTCATTTACTGTTCCAAAGGCTGATTTGAATAAAGCAATCAAAGTTTCTCAAGCAATCGGAAACAAGATTAATGCTGGAGAAATCATGGAAGATCGTAACGTGGCAAGAGTGTCTATGGTTGGAAGTGGTATGCGTTCTCATAGCGGTATTGCAGCTAAGATGTTTAAGACATTAGCTAATGAGAAGATCAATATTGATATGATTTCAACCTCAGAAATTAGCGTTTCTTGTATTATTCAACAAGATTTAGCAGATAAAGCAGTCAAAGCATTACACAAAGCATTTAAATTAGAGCAACCATAAATTGAAGTCTTAAAAAGGACAGTATGTCTAAAATAATCATATACGACACGACCCTTCGTGATGGGTCTCAAACAGAAGGTGTTTCTTATACCGTCGCAGACAAGGTTAAGATCACCAAGAAGCTTGATGAATTAGGTGTCCATTACATCGAAGGTGGATGGCCAGGATCTAATCCTAAGGATAAAGAGTACTTTGAGAGTATGAAGTCTCAAAAGCTCAAGAATGCCAAATTAGCTGCCTTTGGATCAACTCGCCGCGCTGGAATCAAAGCTGAAGATGATACCAACTTAAATGATTTGATCGCATCCAAAACCCCAACAGTTACCATCTTTGGTAAAAGCTGGGATTTGCATGTGACTGATGTCATCAAGACGACACTGGAAGAGAATGTTAAGATGATTAGCGATTCCATTGCATTCTTGAAGAAGAATAAACGCGAAGTTTTTTACGACGCTGAACACTTCTTTGATGGCTATAAAAAGAATCCTAAGTATGCATTAAAAACATTGTTAGCAGCACAGGCAGCTAAAGCAGACTGCATTATTTTATGCGATACCAATGGGGGAACATTACCTGAGGAAGTCACTAAGATTGTTAAAGAAGTTAAAAAGAAGATCAAGGTGCAATTAGGTATCCATACCCACAATGATCAAGATTTAGCTGTGGCTAATTCATTAGCAGCTGTCAATGCGGGCTGCGTTCAAGTTCAAGGTACATTCAATGGCTTAGGCGAACGCTGTGGTAATGCTGATTTATGTACGATTGTAGCCATTTTATCAACCAAGATGAAAAAGAAATCTTTGCCTGATGATAAAATCAAACATTTGATGGATGCTTCTTACTACATTAGCGAAGTCAGTAACTATACGCTTTCCAATAATCATCCTTTTGTGGGACACTCAGCCTTTGCTCATAAGGGTGGCGTTCATATTGATGCAATGCTTAAGAATCCTTTGGCCTATGAACACATCAAGCCAGAGCTTGTTGGAAATCACAGCCGCTTTTTAACTTCAGAGTTGGCCGGAAAGATGCCCATTGTTCTTTTAGCTCAAAAGTTAAACATAACTTTGGATAAGAATTCACCAGAAGCAAAACTGATTATGCAAGAGCTTCAAAAGAAGGAGCATTTAGGCTATCAGTTTGAAGGGGCCGATGCTTCTTTTGAATTGTTCATGAAACGTCATTTGAGGCTTCACCAGTCGTTTTTTCATTTAGATGGATTTAAGGTCTATACCGAGAAGAAGCTAGATGGAACCGTCATTGCTGGTGCAACCGTTCGTTTGAAAGTAGATGGCCATGATGAAATGGCAACTGTCGAAGGACATGGTCCTGTTGAAGTATTAGACAGAGCCTTGAGGAGCGCCTTACGCAAATTCTATCCTAACCTTGAACACATGCACTTAGCTGATTACAAAGTACGTGTCTTAGACACCAAAGAAGGAACAGGTGCTCGCGTTCGTGTATTAATCGAATCCCAAGACGACAAAGATTCCTGGACCACTGTCGGCGTCCATGAAAACGTCATTGAAGCCAGCTGGGAAGCATTGGTGGATGGGATTGAGTACAAATTATTGAAAGATAAAAAATAGAGTAGGGGTACGGCATGCCGTGCCCGTACAGACCATGATTGAATTATCCCCAAAATATAACCCCAAAGAAACCGAAGACAAATGGTTGAAGGTTTGGAAGGACAAGCATGTCTTTCATGCTAAGGCTTCCGGAAAGCCGCCATTTACGATTGTGATCCCGCCACCTAATGTGACAGGAATTTTGCACATGGGTCATGCGCTTAACAATACGCTTCAAGACATTCTTATTCGTTATAAGCGTATGAATGGCTTTGAAGCTCTTTGGATGCCAGGAACCGATCATGCAGGAATAGCGACGCAGAACGTGGTTGAAAAGCAATTAGCTAAAGAGGGAAAGAAGCGTCAGGATTTAGGGCGTGAAGAATTCACCAAGAAGCTTTGGGCTTGGAAAAAAGAGTATGGCGATACCATTTTGCATCAACTAGAGAAGCTTGGAAGCTCCTGTGATTGGGAACGTACTCGCTTTACCATGGATGAGGAGTATTCGGATGCTGTCAAAGAAGCATTTATTCATCTTTATGAAAAAGGTTTGATTTACCGCGGTCAATATATCATCAATTGGTGTCCGCGCTGCCAGACCGCTTTATCTGATGAAGAAGCTGAGCATCAAGAAAAGAATGGCAAGCTGTATCATATTCGTTATCCGCTTAAGAATAATCCTCAAGAATTCATTGTCGTTGCAACCACTCGTCCAGAAACAATGTTGGGTGATACGGCAGTTGCAGTGAACCCTAAAGATCCACGCTATACCAAGCTGATTGGCCAAACGCTTGTTCTTCCTTTAGTGAACCGTGAAATCAAAATTATTGCTGATGATTTTGTGGCTGCTGAGTTTGGAACTGGTGCCGTCAAAGTCACTCCAGCTCATGATCCTAATGATTTTGGCATGGGACAGCGTCATAAGCTTGAGATGATCAATGTCATGCATCCAGATGGAAGAATCAATGAAAATGGAGGGGCTTATAACGGCCTCGATCGTTTTGCAGCACGTAAGCAAATCTTGGTAGATTTAGAAACACAAGGGTTTTTAGAAAAGATTGAAGATCATAAAAATTCTGTTGGGCATTGTTACCGCTGCGACACTGTGGTTGAACCATATCTTTCTAAACAATGGTTTGTCAAAATGAAACCTTTGGCTGTGCCAGCCTTGGAAGCGGTCAGATCAGGTGAAATCAAGATACGACCAGAACATTGGGAGAAGGTATATCTGAATTGGATGGATGAAATCCGTGATTGGTGTATTTCTCGGCAAATCTGGTGGGGCCATCGCATTCCTGTCTGGTATGACGCTCAGGACAATGTTTATGTTGCTCGCAATAAAGAAGACGCACAGGCTCAAGCTTTGAATAAGGTGGGAAAAACGGTTGAGCTTCGCCAAGACGAAGATGTGCTGGATACCTGGTTCTCGTCGTGGCTATGGCCTTTTGCAACACTTGGTTGGCCTAAGAAAAGCCAAGATTTGGATTTCTTTTATCCAACCCATACCTTGATGACAGCCTCCGAAATTTTATTTTTCTGGGTTGCTCGTATGATCATGGCTGGCTATGAATTCAAAGGGAAAAAACCTTTCTCAGATGTGCTTATTCATGGGACTGTTCGTGATGCTAAGGGACGCAAGATGTCTAAGTCTCTGGGAAATGCCATTGATCCACTTGAAATCATTGAAGAGTATGGCGCTGATGCGCTTCGTTTTAGTTTGATCATTAATTCCGGGCAGGATATCTATATTTCTAAAGAAAAGTTTGAAATTGGCCGTAACTTTGCCAATAAGATCTGGAATGCTTCTCGTCTGGTTTTCACTAATTGTTCTGTGACGCTTGAAGCAGTGGATTATGAAACATTGGATGTGAAGTCACTAGATTTGCCATCTCGTTGGATTATCAGTTCTTTCTATGAAACATTGGCTAAAACCTCGAGTGCCATTGAATCCTCCCGTTATTCTGAAGCTGAAAATTTGGTTCAAGACTTCTTCTGGGGGAATTTTTGTGATTGGTATCTGGAGCTTATCAAAGCCAAATTCAATGATCCCAACATTCAAAAGACAGCTTTATTTATTTTAAAGAATTCTTTAAAAATGATGCATCCATTTATTCCTTTTGTCACCGAAGAGATTTATAGCAAAATGAATACAAAAGATGAATGCTTGTCATTAGCGTCATGGCCATTACCGAATAAAGATTTGATTGATCAAAAGGCGTTTGAAGAGATGCAAATGGTGATTGATGTTATTAGTGCTATTCGAAATATCCGTACCCAATGGAAGATTAAGCCTAATGATACGGTTGATGTTATTTTTGTTCCCGAGAATAAGACTCAAGAACATTTGCTTAATGCTAGTCAAGGTGACATTCAAAGGATTGGCAAAATCAAAATATTTACAATTGATTCTAAAATGAGCACAATCAAAGAAGCTGCTAGCCAGGTTGTTGGAACTTTAAAAGTGTTCATACCTTTAGCTGGTTTAGTTGATTTAGATGCTGAAAAAAAGAAGATGACCGCCGAAGTAGCCCAGAAACAAAAATCTATTGAAGGCCTTCAAAGCCGTTTAGGTAATGAAGCTTTTGTCAGTAAAGCCCCCGCCGATATTATTGCCAAAGAACACGAACGCCTGGCAACTCTGCAAAAAGAGATACTCGAGTTAAATAAAGTTTTAGCCAATTTAGCCTAAGATAGCGTTTTCTTAAAATGGCTTTAAAGGCCTTGTAATCACATATTTATGTGATTTACTTTATATAGATATGAAAAGCCCTACAAACTTTACATACTGGCAAAAAGCCATTAGTTTAATTGTCATTGCTACGTTTACCTTAACAGGTTTAAATGTTCCTGATTCCCATGCACAACAACTATCTTTGCCTAAACCAGGTGTTCGCGTAAGCTTAAGCCCTCAATTTATTCCTGCAAATTTAAAAGGTATTAAGATCCATCCTGATAACCCTTTGATGTTTGATTTTATTATTGATCGAGGGGATGGGCATTTATCCCAGGACGCCAAAAAAGAGGAGTATCAGAAGTTAATCAAGTATTTCTTGGCATCTTTAGCTGTTCCTGATGAAAATCAGTGGGTCAATCTTTCTCCTTATGAGAAGAACCGGATCATTAATCATGATTTTGGACAGACCGAAATGGGTAGGGATTTGTTAGGTCAGGATTATATTCTTAAACAAATTACAGCTTCGCTTATCTACCCTGAGGAAGAATTGGGCAAGAAATTTTGGAATGAAGTCTATACAAAAGCCCAAGCCCAATATGGAACGACAAATATTCCTATCAATACATTTAATAAAGTTTGGATTGTCCCTGATCAGGCATTGGTTTATGAGAAGGGTAATACGGCGTATGTGATCAAGAATCATTTGAAGGTGATGTTGGAAGAGGATTACATTTCCATGAATAATAATATCGTACGGACACAATCAACCAATCAAATCGGATCCCAAATCACCCGCCAAATCGTTTTACCCGCCCTGGAAAAAGAAGTCAACGAAGGCCAAAATTTTGCCATGTTGCGTCAAGTATATAGTGCAATGATCCTTGCTGCTTGGTTTAAGCGAACATTAAAGGAATCATTTTTAGGAAAGATTTATGCTGACAAAAATAAAATCGTAGGGGTGGATTTGAAACCCACCCTAAATACGGCAGGTTTTAAACCTGCCTCTACAGATATCGAATTAATTTACCAACGTTATGTTCAAGCTTACAAAAAAGGTGTTTTTAACTATATCAAAGAAGATCAGGATAGTCTTACCCACACACATATCCCTAGAAAATATTTTTCTGGTGGAACAAAGAATAATTACCCAGAGATTCTAACTGTTACCAATGACTCCCAATTAGGTGATGCAGCCATGTCTGCAGGAGTTTTAAGCGAAGATACTGTTCTTGTTGCCATGGAAAGGCAAGGGGCAGATCGTATGATTGAAGATTTAGATAGAGTTCTAAGATCATCCGATTCTTCCATAATAGAAAAGCAAAAAGCTTTTATGGCAGTTATCGTTGGGAACTACTCTATTGAAGACATGGATTTGGCTCATCCTATTTTAAAGAAGGCGCAAAGAGCAAAACAAGAAATTAGAATATTCTTGAATAGCTTCAGAGCAAGAATAGAAGGTCAATATGAGGCTATAGATATGTTAAAAGTTCAACAAGGACTATATACATTATCTCAACAATCTCCTGATCCGGAGAGTTTTGAGAACTTTGTTAAAGTTTTAAATGAATACCAGATTATTAGACCCGTTGCTTGGGGATCACGAATTGTTAATGAACTAGTAAAAAATGCCATCAATCGCCGCGATGGAAAAGATATTTCAGATAAGAGATCAAGAGTTGTTTATGTTGGTTCTATTAAAGATAAGCATGGGGCACTAATGGATGCGAAGAAAATAGATGCATTAATAAATGCAGACCGTCTTGTGACATATCACGAGGTGTCCAACTTTCAGGAAGTTATAGACCATATAGTTAGTGATACTAATATTCGTATTGGGGATGAAAGTAAGTCTTATTCAGCTGATGTCTGGATAGATGTTCATGGAAGCCCAGATGGATTAGATTTTGAGACGCCGGTTACAATTAATCCTAATGAGAAAAACGCTTATTACTTAAGCCCACTGGAACAAACGCGAATAAAGAAGAAATTAGAAGGACGAGTTAAGAAAGCTATCCTTTTTGCCTGTAGTTCCGGAGGGTGTAATGCAATCACTGGAGAATATGGACAAAATATTGGAGGAGCTATTCAAGAAGCACTAGGTGCTAAGGACCTTGTAGCCCCTGAGAATAATATTATTGCTTTTGCCAGTGACGTTAAGGTCCTTAAGAATGACATAAAAGTTAATTTTACTACTAACTCTGCCATGATTAGCCTTCCTACAACAATTTCTATTAGTGATATGGCAAATTTTAATCTCATTAAAAAGAGCCCGACTCAATTAGATACGTATCAATCTAGGTCCCAAGGAAAAGTAAACTATATTAAGGTTGCACCTTTGGGTCAGGAAATGCCCCAGGAAATAGCCATGATGCTGGGATGGGATGGGTACAACGTTTTTGCGGATCGATTTCTTGTTTCTAGCGAAATGTTGAGCATTCATTATCCAGATGGAAATATTAGTTGGGGGATCAAGGTCCAAGAAGCCCAACCTTTAGTGAACTATCAATTTGATGAAAGGACGGGAGAGGTCACATCCGTGACAGGAGGAGCATTGGTAGATGCATATGCTCATCCCCAAGAGGCAATGGCCATGATTGATAAGTATTTTTATACCCTCCAAGAGGCTTTAAGGGCTGGGTATTGGCCGCGAGATGGAAAGATATTTAATTTTGCAATTTCACAGAACGATGTTTATAGCACATTTGATCCCTGGACTTATACGCCTGCTGGGGCAGACTTATCCCTTGAACATCATATTCCCAGTACCTATGCCTTACAGTTAAAGAGCCATCATGATTTTAACCTTAAAGTTTTAAATCACCCTACTAACAAAGCGCCTGTTGAAGTCCTTGAACATTATATGAAATTGGCTAAAGAAGTCTTTAGTCTTGATCAATTTGGATTAGCAAGAGTTGATTTTGCTGACTCAATTTGGAATCGTCATCCTCTTAAAGATTCAGGTGATAAAGCTATGCTGACATGGGCCAATGCATTTAGTAAAGCTAGTTTGATTGGTTTTATGGTCACCAGTCTTTTTACTTCTCAATTAAAAGCGGTCACGCCCGAAGCTTTGAATCTCATTAAAGCGCAGAATGCACGGTATGGAATTAAAACAATCGACAATCTTAATAAAACCATTGATCAAGAATTAAATAAAATAGTTAAAGCCTATATTACGGCTCATGGCAATCAGCTAATTACTTCTCAAGATGATATGCCAAATTTAAAATCGCTTTTAGGAAATTCGGGACTGGAAACTAGTGAAACTCCCAATGATGTCTTAGTCAAGAAAGTCAAAGAACGAATCATACAATTAAAGGGAAAGAAATTAAAGGGGGCAATTTCATCAGCTGAACAAAATGAAATGGATGGATTGAATAAAGAAGGAGCTCTTTTGATTCAGCGCCTGCTCATTGGATCATCTTCTTATTTATCTGGCCAAAATGTTATTCAGGGATTGATTGCAGGGATTGATGGTCATAAAGAATATAACTGTGTCGCCATTTCAACTGGAACAGTTCTTTGGGGCCATGAGATGGGAATTGATGTGTATACTGCGGATGTTAAAATTGATGAAGCAGGAAAGAAATATCCTCTTGAATTTGATGAGAATGGCAATAAATACCCTGGCCTGGGGATGGGGCACGTTCTTAATGCTACTCAAGATTCTCAAGGAAGATGGACATATTTAGATCAAAGAAATGTAACTATTCCAAAAGAAGTGAAGCAGCCGCTTTCATTTGATGATCTTATCCTTGAACAAAAGGCATACGTCTTGATCGATAATCTATTTGCTTTGCAAGCGAAGATCACCGATGAGATGTTAAATAACCAACCAGAAGAAGTCCAGAAAATCTTGGATCAAATCAAAGCTGCTTTTTCATGGATTGAAGCTAATTCATGGATTATTCGTTTAAATGCAGATTTACAACAGAATGTTGATCAACTTCGCCAATTTGTAGAAGCGACATCAAAAAGTGTTGAGAAAGTAAGAGAAGCCCATGCAAAGATTGCAGCAGCTAATGCGGATGCGGCCAAGAAAAACGCCAAAAATCCAATAATAGGGAAAGGTCCCAATGGGTTTCAAGAATACCAATCTCTTCTTAAAGATATTGATGCGCTTAATATCGATGGAAAGATGCATTTTGAAAAGAAGGAATTTAAAGAAGCTGCTGAGACATTTGATCGAGTGATGAGCTTAGTTAGTGATCATTTAGAGCCAATGAAGAAATCTCTGAAAGATATCAAAGGAATTACAGATGGTAAGGGCAATCCGGTGACGTCTGATATGTTAATTGATGTTTTAACGAAAGCGTTAGCTACAGCTAAGAAAAATAAAGAAGTATGTGAAAGTCACTTGAAAGATCGTGCCATGAGTGCAGAGCCTCTAGGGGGTATTGATTTTAATAGTGCACATCTAGATTTACAGATCCAGAAAGATGGAATGGATAGTAGGTCTTTATCTTTTGATTCATCCAAATGGGACAATGTACCTATAACAGGTTTGGTTCCTAGAATTATCAGTATTCAATCCATTACAGCTAATCATTGAATCCCATCCAATAGCAAGTTATAATGACCGACCATGAAAAAGGATTATATAAACAAAATTGTGGCTCTCGCCTTGGCGGAAGACATTGGAAAAGGTGATGTTACGACAAATCATTTGATTTCCAAGGATGTGAAAGTCCGAGCTCACGTTATCTTTAAATCTAAGGGAATAGTTTGCGGACTTAATGTTATGCAAGAGGTGTTTAAACATTTAAGTCCTCAAGTTAGGATAAAGAAGTTTACCAAAGAAGGACAGAAGGTTCAGAAAAACAATATAGTGGCTGTGATTAAAGGTCCGGCTAGGGCTATTTTGACAGGGGAGCGAGTAGCGCTTAATTTTCTGACACACCTTTCAGCTATCGCAAGTCGTACACACCTTTTTGTAGAACAAGTAAAACCATATCGCTCAAAGATTTTAGATACAAGAAAGACCACTCCTTTACTAAGAGAACTGGAACGTTATGCAGTAAGAATAGGTGGAGGAGAGAATCATCGTTTTGATCTATCCGCTATGGCTATGATCAAAGACAATCATCGTCTTATGCTGAAGCAAGGTCTAAAAGATTCTGTTGAGACAATTAAGAGTAAGACAAATAAGGTTGTGGAATTAGAAGTGGATACTTGGAGTGAATTTGAAGAAGCATTGACTTCTAAAGCCGAAATTATCCTGCTGGATAATATGACGCCAGCCCAGGTTAAACGATGTGTAAATTTTAGAAATAAATTCAAGAAGAATGTATTGTTGGAAGCCTCTGGTGGTATTAATCTTAAGAACGTTAAGGCTTATGCTAAGACGGGTGTTGAAAGAATTTCCGTTGGATCATTGACTTCAATTATTGAAGGAATAGATATCTCGCTGGACTTTAATTTATGAAATTAATTGTGATACTGCTCTTGGTGTGTTTTTGTCCTGTAAGCTGGGCCCAGACTCTGCCTATTGAAGGGGCTGAGCTTGGTTCTGGCGCTATCTTTGATGACCGTGCTTTAATCAATGGGTATACAGATAAGTTTGCTGAAGAGAACCAAGATGTCTTGCTTGCCATGATTGAAGATGATTCTCTTGGGTCATATAAATGTGCGGCTGCTGTTCGAGTTTTTAAGCAAAAGTATGGTAACGAAATATTATCTGCTGAGAAGAGTGGAATTATTAGGCTCCTTTTACGACGTATGAACCGTACAGATTCTCCATTTGTTCAAGTAGAAATTTTTCATACATTAATTGTCTTAGATAGGTATCAATATTTCGAATCTATGATGCCTGCATTAATCCAGAAACTTGACCACTACAATGCTGTTGTACGTGACTTAAGCTATGATAATATCCTTGAAGTGATTAAAGTGGGACATCATACGAGGGAAGCTAGGATCATTTTTAATAATTTACGAAAAACATTCTTTCTTTCACGAAAACGTTTAAGTAATGTTGTAACCCCAGATATTAAATTAAAACAGAAGCTAGAGATTTTGCGCTGGTCGATTAAGATCCTAGGCACTCAGGAACTTAAGAAGCTGCCTTCTGAAGTTATCAGTTTGCTATAAAACCCTTTTTTGTTATAATTTGCCTCAATTATGTTGCTTAATCCTTTAACTCTTCACACACCAAAATCTGTTCAAGAAGCTGCAAAACTCTATAAAGAATTGGAAGATTCTAAGGTTTTAGCAGGAGGAACCTTTCTCATGAACAGTTTAAAGCTTTTTAAGCATAAGGGGACCAAAACTCCTCGCAATGTATTAAGCTTAAGCCATGTAGAGGATCTTAAAGGAATCATTTTTGATGGAAAGACCCTGACCATTAAAGCCATGACAACGATCACAGAGATTTTTGAAAATCCCATCATTGAAGAACATTTTCCAATCCTTAAAATAATTGCTCGTAATATTTCAACGACACCTATACGCAATATGGCTAGTTTCGGTGGTAATTTAACTTGCCGCTATACCTGGACAGAAATGCCAGTTGCGATGATTGCGCTCGATGCTCAAATGTATTTTATGACTCCTGATGGTCAATCTTCTATCGTGAGTGCAGAAGATTTCTTTAAGAATAATGCTAGAAGCGAAAACCTTTTTACCCATGTTGTGATTGTTAAAGATTCCAATGCCCGCTTAGCTTACCGCAGAGTGCGCAAGATGTCTGATGTGGATCAGCCTGCATTGACGCTATCTATTAAGACCTCGATTAAAGATAAGCAATGGAGCAATACAAGAGTTGTTGTAAATAGCGGAACAGCTTTTGCCCAAAGGGACTATATTCTTGAGAAATTCCTAGATGGCAAAGATTCAAAGGAATCTTTAGGGCTAGAGGCGTTGAATCATTTGACCACAACCATTTATGATACGAGAAGCAACGAATACAAACAGCATATGTTTAGAATTAGCATTCAAAGATCTATTGAGGAAATATGCAAATCCAATTAACGGTCAATCAAAGGTTGCACACAATTGAACTCAAAGGTCATGAGACTCTACTTGAAACTCTACGTGATAACCTAGGCCTCACAGGAACTAAGACTGCTTGCCAGGAAAGTGAATGTGGAACGTGTGCAGTCATGATCAATGGAAAATCAATTTTGTCCTGTATTACCTTAGCTGCAACATTAGATGGTCAAAGCGTGACTACCATAGAAGGGTTAGCTAAGGGTGATCATTTGCATCCTGTTCAAGAAGCCTTTATTGCTCATGGATCTTCTCAATGTGGTTTTTGTATTCCTGGGATGATCATTTCAGCAACTGCTCTATTAGAAAAGAACCCTAATCCAACCAAAACAGAAATTGAATATGCGCTTGATGGAAATATTTGCCGCTGTGCTGGATATCCAAAGATCTTCGAAGCTGTAGTTGAAGCGGGTAAGAAAATGGCAAAAGGTTAATATGGCTTTAACAACGAAATCCAAATATATTGATCAATATGTTGACCCGGTGGGAAAGAGTGTTCCACGCTTAGAGGGTAGAGGTGTTGTTACAGGACAGCTTAAATATGCTTTTGATCTCAAATTTGGCAATATGCTTGTTGGCAAAATGTTGCGTTCTCCACATGCACATGCTCGGATTTTGAGTATTGATACCTCCAAAGCCGAAGCTCTCCCTGGAGTAAAGGCCATCGTAACCGGAAAAGATACTTATGGAATCAAGTTTGGATCCAATGAATATTTTTTCCCCCATACTGTTGATCAAATGGCCCTTGAAACGGATAAGGTACGCTATATTGGAGATGAAATTGCAGCTGTTGCAGCGATTGATGAAGAAACTGTTGATCAAGCCTTGAAATTAATTGATGTGAAGTACGAAATCTTGCCAGGTGTTTTTGAAATTGAAGAAGCTATGAAGCCAGGTGCTCCTCAGATTCATGAAGCTTTGAATAATATCGCTCTCATCTTGCCTGTTAATTTTAACAATCCTGAACGTATGATGAAGGAAGCGGACTACGTGCGTGAGGACAAGTTTTGGTGTCCGGTCGCTCATCCATCTCCCATGGAACCCCATGTCTGCGTCGGGCAATGGGAAACATTTACCGATAAGATTACGATTTGGTCTTCATCACAAGCTCCATTTAAGCTTCGTGAAGCTTTAGCTAAAACACTTAAAATGGATTTGAATAATGTCCGTGTCATCAAGATGCCAACCGGTGGTGGATTTGGTGGAAAGCTTGAGATGCTGCCAATGGATTTTGCTGCATGTTTATTATCTAGGAAGGCAGGTGGAGTGCCCGTTAAAATTTCTTTAACACGTGAAGAAGAATTTACAACCACTCGTCGTAAGCACGGTATGATTTATACGGTCAAGACTGGTGTTAAGAAAGATGGAACAATCATGGCTATGACGGGCCAGGTCTTGGCTGATGGTGGAGCTTACTGCAGTTACGGACCCACTGTTCTTGCAGCAGCCATGATGCGTATCTTCATGGTTTACAAAATTGAACATTTTAAAATGAGCGGTTATCGTATTTATACAAATAATCCTATCAGTGGAGCCATGCGCGGGTTTGGGGGGGTGCAATCAGGATTTGCCATTGAATCTCACATGGATATGATTGCCAACGATCTTGGCATGGACCCGATTGAATTTCGTTTAAAGAATATTACAACGGCAAACATGACAACGGTCAATGGAATGAAATTAACAACCAATGGAATGAAAGAATGTATTGAAAAAGCCATGGTTGCCTGTGATTGGAAGAATAAAAGAGGCAAGCAACAACATCTCTGTCGGGGTATTGGTATTGGAATTGCTGCTGATGTTATGGGTTCTAAGATGTACAAGTCTCATGAATCAGCTGGTGCTATTGTTAAAGTTGAGGAAGATGGTTCTGTATATCTATTTACTGGTGCAGCTGATACAGGACAGGGTTCTAATACAGCATTGTCCCAAATTGCAGCTCAAGCCTTGGGGGTGAGTTTTACCCGTATTAAATGTAAAGCAGGGGATACAGAAATTACTCCGTTTGATACTGGTTCTTTTGCCAGCCGTGTTACTTTTATTTCTGGAAATGCTGCGCTCTTAGGCGCTCTTGATGCAAAGAATCAAATTTTAGAAATTGTCTGCAAAGAACATAATTTAAAAGTTGAAGACTTAGATATTAAGGCTGAGCATGTGATCTACAAGGTTGATGGTAAAAAGTTAATGAATTTTGATAAGGCGCTTGAACTTTGTTATTCATTTAATTATGGAAAGCAAATCATTGGTCGAGGAAGTTATAACCCTAAAACAACGCCTATTGATTTTAGAAATGGTTCTGGAAACGTTTCTGGAAGTTACGGTTTTGAAGCGCAGATTGCTGAAGTGGAAGTTAACAAAGACACTGGGGAAGTTAAGGTTTTACAAATTTGGGACGCACATGATATTGGAAAGGCAATCAATCCTCAGTCCTGCGAAGCTCAAATTGAAGGGTCTTTGGCAATGGGATTAGGTTATACATTCTATGAAGATTTGAGATTCAAGAATGGTCGTGTATTAAATGCAAATTTCGCTGGCTATCGAGTTCCTCGTTCGATTGGTTTACCCATCATGACAAGTATCATGGTTGAAACAAATGATCCTGAAGGGCCATTTGGAGCCAAAGGAATGGGAGAGGCTGCTTTGCTTCCAACATCAGCGGCTATTGCTAACGCAATTGAAGATGCAATTGGTGTTCGAATTAAAGAACTTCCAATAACACCGGATAAAATCATCAAAGCTCTAAAAGAAAAAGCCTGTCAGACGAAGTCAAATTCAGAAAGCCTTTAACGAAGTCTGAAAAAGAGCTTGTCAGTTTAACCTTGAAGGATATAATCAAAACTATGAAAAAATTATTCTTACTTCCACTACTCGCTTTAGTACTCACAGGTTGTACAATTTATCAAATCGATTCTAAAGATACGACCGATAACTTTTATGCACCAAAGACAGAAATTGATCAAGTTCAGTATTTAGAAACCGTTGATCGTGCCCACGATCAAATTGGCGTTGTAACAGTCACAACCGAACGCCGTCAATCCTTAGAAGACGCCATTCCCAAACTCAAACAAGAAGCCGCTATCCTAGGTGGAGATGCCATCACAGACATTCAAAGTGATGCCACCGAAAATTGGAAAAAGGTCAGACCTAAGAAACTCTTAGGCAACGCCTACATCCGCGCAACTTATACTGCCAAAGTTATTGTATTTAAGTAATAAATTTTAAAAAATGACGGACACTTTAATAAGTGTCCGTCATTTTTTTGTTTATATGGTATGCTTGATTGTATGTCTTTGAAGGATATCGAATTTAAGTTGTTCTTTATATAGGAAGAGGAGTTGATCAATGCTCAAGTCAGCGCGATTCTCGTGTGTCACGGTTGGTCTATTAAGAATACCTAGTTTCTTGGGCATCACCCTTTTGGTGTCTGTTTTAAGTTTTAATTCTGTTCAAGCTGCAGTGTTTGCTCCACATGACTGTGGGGAATTGTACTCGCCTAATTTTGTGTCAGAAATGCACGACCAGATCGATTCCAGAATTGCTGGTTTAGAAACTTCGGTTGGACATATCAATATTTTCTCATCCAGGGGAAATGGCGGCGGCGGTTGGTCTCGCAACGCGTCTGTGTGGACGAAAAATGGCGACTTTCCCCTTGATTTGACGGGTGTTTCGCCTTGGAACTCCTATGGAGGCTACACAAGAGCTGGAACATTGATCAGTCCAAAGCATATTGTATATGCTAATCATTTTCAATATCCCATTGGAACGACAATTGTTTTTATTGATTCAGCCGGTGCCGTTGTCTCCAGAACAGTTCAGGCGAAGGCTTATATCCAAAATAGTGATATTATAGTGGGGGTTTTGAATGAAGCTGTACCAAACACAGTAGCTTTTTACCCAATCATGTCCGGGGATGAAATCAACCATTATTTTGATACGACAACGGGTATGCCTTTAGTCGTGCTTGACCAGGAAGGCAAAGCGATTGTTCGCAACGTTGTTCTTATTGGCCATCCTCAACTCAAGCGGACATTGCACCAGGTAGCTACTAGTTTACCTCGTTCACTTTTTTCTGAGGAGCTTGTGGATGGAGATTCCGGCAATCCAGGATTTTTGGTTGCTGGAGATCAGCTTATTTTAAATTTTACTCATAAAGGCCCTTCCCACGGTATAGCACATGGAAATTTTATCAATGAAATTAATTCTGCGATGACAACACTAGGTAGTTCCGGGTACCAAGTTTCAACATTCGATTTGTCCTGTTTTACTTCGGGTCAGATCGTACTTATTCCGCAAACATTTTTTATTTCTGAAAGAGCGGCCAAAGGTCTAGTGGTGGGAAGTGTTTACGCAAAAGGATTATTTCTAAATCATCAACCATATTACTCAATTATTTCTGGTGACAGCGAAGGTGCTTTTTCTATCAGCTCTTCCACTGGTGCTATTTCCGTATTAAATCCTTCGCTCCTAAATTTTAAAACCAAGCCGCAGTATGTGCTCACTGTTCAGGTAAGTAGCATACAGAATCCTTATAACCTTTCTACAACGACTATCACAATCAACGTTATGAACGTATCAAGTCACACTGCAGTTTTGCACTAGTTTATTTGAGGATTTTACTAAGTTCTTCTGGGGTGTTGAATGACTGAACAATTCCAGGGTCATCAATTTCTAAATATTGCACTTTCTGTTCCCGCATAAAATCATTCATGCCTTGATGAACGTTCATGCCAAGGATCGTATTTCTTAAATCGTTATTAAAAATGGGAGGATGGCCGCGTTTTCCTTTATAGGTGGGAAGAAGGATAGAAGGGTTCTTTGACTCGAAAGATTCAATCAATTCATTGATAGTTTTAGTCATAACAAAGGGACAATCCACAGGAAGAAGCATAAAACCATCGGCTTTGTAGCTGGCGATTGAAATTCCTTTTTGAAATGAAGATGTTTGCCCAAATTTATAATCTTTGTTGTAGACAACAGAGACTTTGCTGTGGTTAAATACATACGGTTTGACGACTTCTTCGTAAGCTCCAGTAACAATGATGATTTCACCGACGAGGCTCTCAATCAGTTTGTTTTGTAGTAGTTCGATAGCTTTGAGATTTTCAATCTCAGCCAATGCTTTGGGTGAGCCAAAACGTTTGCTCTCACCAGCTGTTAGTAGAATGCAAGAAACCATAATTTCATTATAAATAAAGACTTTAAAATATGCTGATCTTTTTTGTGATTGTATTTATTTTCGGGCTTTCAGCTATTTTGTTGATTACTTTATTTGCCCCTGAAATCCTACCTTGGTTTAAACCCCATTTAATTTTAGAAAGAAGTGAAATAAAAAGAGAACCAAAGCCTCCGGCTATTCAAAAGCCTCAGGTCATGGAAGGTTTGATTGAGCAAGATATAGAATTTAATATTTCTTTGAAAGAAAAGATTGAAAGATTAGAGGTCATTCTTCATGAGAAGAATAAAATTCTTGAAAAGCTACAGACCCAATTAGATGCTGAACGTGAGCATAGGCATGAATTTGAAAAGGTCCGTGAAATGTTAATAGCGCAGATTGAAAGTTTAAAAAATAAAAATAAAGAATTAAAAACATCCGCCAAAGGTGGATCAGCCTCTGGCTGAAAGAGAGGAGAGCTCAATGGTTAAGATTTTATCTATGATCGTAGGTTTATTTTTAGTAATGCCAAATTTGGCACAAGCACAAGAAAAGGAGAATGCTGTGAATAATCCAATAGTTGTCTTAGAAACAAATCAAGGTAAGGTAGAAATTAAAATGTATCCAGAATATGCCCCTAAGACAGTCGAGAACTTTGTCGGTCTTGTCAAAAAAGGATATTATGATGGTCTTATTTTTCATCGTGTCATTAAGAATTTTATGATTCAAGGTGGCGATCCTACAGGAACTGGTCGTGGGGGGGAGAGTCTTTGGGGTGGTAAATTTGATGATGAGTTTAGCGATAAAATTCGTTTTGATCGCAAAGGTCTCTTAGCTATGGCTAATGCTGGTCCTGGAACTAACGGCAGCCAATTTTTTATTACTACAATTCCAACTCCATGGCTCAATGATCATCACACAATTTTTGGTGAAGTCGTGTCTGGTTATGATGTGGTTCAAAAAATTGAGAATACTTCCACTCAACCTGGTGATCGTCCAACTCAAGAACAAAAGATCATTAAAGCAACTGTTAAATGACAGATGTCTTATTAAATAAAGCGCTGGAAGCTTTTCAACGGGGAGAGAAGTACGCTTTTGCAACCATCATTGAAGCGACTTTGAAAGGTACACCTCGAAAAGCAGGGGCCAAGATGATTGTGTTTGAAGATGGATCATCTTGGGGGACAATTGGTGGGGGTAGGAATGAAAAAGCTGCTATTGCGGAATGTCTTAAAGCCTTAGCATCAGGTAACCCTGCGACGGTGACATACAATTATTTTGGCCGTGAAGGGGAGTCTGTGTGTGGCGGGCAGATGAAGGTCTTTATAGAACCTTTTATGCCATCGATTCATTTGGTCATTTGTGGTGCAGGACACATTGCTTTGCCCCTTTCTGCCATTGGAAAGATGCTTGGATATAAAATCACAATCATTGATAATCGAAAAGAGTTTGCGAATAAGAAACGATTTCCACACGCAGATCAGATTCTTTTAGGCGATCATGCAAAAAAGTTGGCAACTGTTCCAATGAATTCGAGTACATATGTAGCCATTGTGACCCAAGGCAATGAATTTGATTTTGAATGCCTTAAGGTGGTTGTGAAATCAAATGCAGGTTATATTGGTGTTATTTCTTCTCAACCTAAGAAAGTAAAATTCTTTGGACGTTTAAAGAAAGCAGGTGTGGAGGAGAAATATTTAAAGAGAGTAAAAATTCCAATGGGTTTAGATATTGGCGCTCAAACACCTTGTGAGATTGCAATTTCTATTACGTCACAAATGGTAATGCTTAAAGAGCAAAGTCATATAGGAACCGATAAGTTTAGGAGATAACATGGAAAAAGAAGAAGCGATTGATATTATTCGTGATGCAGGGTTTGGTTTTTTTGCAACAGCGGAAGGAGACCAGCCACGCGTAAGGCCAATGATGCCATATTTATCAGAAGACGGGGAGCTTTTATTGGCTTTGTTAGGTCGCTCAAGAACTATCAATCAGATTAAAGCTAATTCTAAGATCGAGGTTTGTTTTGTAGACCGTAAGATGTGGTATTGCCGTGCAACAGGCACGGCGAAATTGACCGATGACGTTTCTAAGAAACAAACAGTCTTTGAGAATGTGCCTATGCTTCGTCAATATTTTGCCGGTCCTGAAGACCCTAATTTTTATTTAGCCATCATAGATATCACAGCAGTTGAAGCTATGACGCCTCATAGCCGTAATCCTGAGCAAATTCCTCTTTAAGAAAGGTTCTCATGAAAAGAATTCTAATTGTCGATGATGATGCTGGGATTATTGCTGTACTGAAGAGTTTCTTAGAAGGTGAAGACTTTGAAGTTTTGACAGCCAAGGATGGATCAGAAGCAATTCCTATTGTTCAAACTTGTTCTCCGAATCTAATTATTATGGATATCATGATGCCAAAGATGGATGGAGGCCAGGCTGTTCGTATTTTGAAGAATGATCCTAAAACTGAATCTATTCCTGTTTTATTCTTAACGGGAGTCATGTCCAATCATCCTCAAGGTAATGAAGCAGCTGGGATAAATGTGGATGGGGTAAATTATCCTACGTTAGCAAAGCCTTTTGATTTACAAACATTACTAGATCAAATCAATAAACTTATTTCATGAGCTGAGTTTCAACAAAAAGGTGTCTGACACCTTTTTGACATGTTTTAATGCTGGCTGCTTTTAAATTCTGCTACTAAAGCCTGGACGGTTTGTTTGGCATCACCAAAAATCATTCTTGTATTTTCATAGTAGAACAATTCATTTTCGATACCTGCAAAACCAGTTGCCATGGAGCGTTTTAAGACGAAGACAGTCTTGGCTTGATCGGCATTAATAATGGGCATGCCATAGATGGGGCTTGATTTGTCATGGCGGGCAGCTGGATTGACGACGTCATTAGCGCCAATGATGATGGCAACGTCCGTATTTTCCATCAAAGGATTGATGGCATCCATTTCCATAAGTAAATCATAGGAAATATTCGCTTCTGCTAAAAGTACGTTCATATGTCCTGGCATGCGACCTGCAACAGGGTGGATGGCATATTTTACATCGCAGCCATTTTTTTCTAACAATTCGCCAAGTTCACGAACAGCATGCTGAGCTTGGGCAACGGCCAAACCATACCCTGGAATAACGACAACAGATTTAGCGTTCTCCAAGATTAGGAATGCATCTTCTACTGACACAGATTTGGCTTCCTTTTTCTCAGTTGTGCCTTCTTTTTTAATAACTTTATTAAATGCACCAAACAAAACGTTAGTAATTGAGCGATTCATGGCCTTGCACATAATGATACTTAAAATGATACCGTTAGCACCAACAATGGCGCCGACAACAATCAGAAGGGTGTTATGAATAACGAAACCAGTAGTGCAAGCAACAACGCCGGAATAGCTGTTTAAGACAGAGATGACAACAGGCATGTCAGCTCCGCCAATAGGGATAACCAAAAAGATCCCAAAGATAAGTGAAAGAACCATGATCGCAACAAAGATACTATATTGGGCTGGGTTCATGATAAACATGATGCTAAGAATAACAATGGAACTGATTAAAGCGATATTGAATAAACGCTGGCCGGGAAATAGAATGGCTTTTCCAGGAATTTTTTCACTAAGCTTTCCCCAGGCAATAGCACTTCCAGTAAATGTTAACCCACCAATAATGATAGAAAGTAAAAGAGTGATTGTGTTGGTCAAATCGCTAGCTCCATGAACATGATAGGCTGTCCAATCCACAAAAACGCTAGCTAATGCGCCACATCCGTGCAACAGAGCAATCATTTCTGGCATTTGGGTCATGGCAGCACGAAATGCAACCAAAGCCCCTAATGCGCCGCCAATAAGGATACCTAAGATAATCCATTGATAACTTATAATATGTCCGTTAGCAAGGGTAGCTAAGACGGCTAAAAGCATACCAAGTGCTGAAAGGATGTTTCCTTTGCGAGCGGTTACAGGTGAGCCTAGGAATTTTAAACCAAAGGCAAATAAGATGGCACTCACGATATAGACTAAGTTGGCTAAGAATTCAATGTTCATTTAGTTGTATCCTTTTTCTTAAACATTTTAAGCATGCGTTCAGTCACAAGATAACCGCCAACCACGTTGAATGTGGCAAGTGCAACAGCGGAAGTCCCTAATATGATAGTCAGTGTGCTATTAGCTTCTGCTCCAGCTGCAATCAAAGCGCCAACAATAATGATCCCGCAAATGGCGTTGGCTTCAGACATGAGGGGTGTGTGGAGTAAAGGGGGAACGCGTGAGATTAAGGCGAATCCCAAGAAGACCGATAAAACCAAAATGAATAACAAATATATTAATTCCATGTGGATCTCCTGTAGGGGCAACCCCCTGTGGTTGCCCTTATAATTAAGGCAGGCACGGGGGCCTGCCCTACGTTATATTTTTTTCACCATCTCATTAACAACCGCACCCGCATGTGTAACCAACGCACCTTTAATAATGTCGTCTTCAACATTCAATTTGAAAGCCTTTGTATCTTTATCCCAGTATTCTTCAAGCAGGTTGTGAAGGTTAGCAGAATACATTTGAGATGCATTGACTGCAACTTTGCCTGGCAGATTACCTAAACCAATAATGCGAACACCATTTTCCGTGATGATTTCTTCGTTCGCTTTAGATCCTTCAACATTACCGCCAGATTCGACAGCCATATCAACAATAATACTTCCAGCTTTCATTTGAGCCACCATGGCTTTAGAAAGGACTACAGGGGCTTTGCGGCCGAAGAGTTGAGCGGTTGTAATGACGACATCAGACTGAGCACAAACTTTAGCCATGCCCTCTTGTTGTTTTTGGATTTGTTCGGGAGTTAAAGCTTTAGCATAACCTTGAGCGGTTTGTCCTGTTTCTCCAAGGTCAATTTCAACGAATTTGGCACCCAGAGATTGAACTTGTTCTTTGACAACAGGGCGGGTGTCAAAGGCTTCCACGCGAGCACCCAAACGTTTGGCGGTTGCAATAGCTTGAAGACCAGCAACCCCAGCGCCAATGATAAAAACGCGGGCTGGTTGAATGGTGCCAGCTGGAGTCATCATTAAAGGGAAGATTTTTTGTAAGCGTTCAGCAGCTAAGACGACCATAACATAACCGGCTAAGTTAGCTTGAGAACTTAAAGCATCCATTTTTTGTGCACGGGTTGTGCGAGGAATCATTTCCATGGAGATGGCACTGATGTTATTTTTAGCTAGTTCTTCAACGAGAGACTTCTCGTTAAATGGATCTAGAAAAGAGATGTGAAGGGAACCTTTTTTAAGCTGTGAGACTTCTTCTAAAGGGGGCTTACGTAAACGAAGGATGATATCAGCATTCTTTAGGATATTGGATCTGGAATCTATGGTTGCTCCAACCTTTGTAAATTCACTATCTGGAGCACCGATAAAGGCTCCCAAACCACTTTCAACAGCAACTTGGGCTCCTTTTTTAACCAAACGATCAACCGAAGAAGGTATAAAAGCGCAGCGTGTTTCGCCAGGGTGACTTTCTTTAAGAACTCCGATCATCATAAAATGTCCTCAAAAGGGATTAAATTGTGTTGGAAACTTTTCACATAATCTAACAAATTAACCCTCCAGTCAAGGATCAATTCAGAAAAAGCCTTCAGTTGGCTATATATATAAATATAGGGTATACTTTTTCCAATTCTATGAAATTCCCGTTTAAAAAGCCTTTAATCCTGTGGATTCTCTTTGCCTTTGTGGTCAATACTTTTGGGCCCTTGCCAGCTTCTGCCCAAGAGATAACACTCCCAAAGCCTGGTGAGATGGTGCATTTAAGTACAGCTGTAAACCCACCCATCCTAAAGGGACTCAAGGTCCACCCAGATAACCCTTTTAGGTTCGATTTTATCCTGGATCAGGGGGAACAGCCCGACGCTATTTCGACTAAATTGAAGGAAGATTCCACCCGTCTAATCAAGTACTTTTTAGCCTCTTTAACGATTCCCGAAGTGGATCTTTGGGTCAACTTAAGCCCCTATGAGAAAGACAGAATCATCCCAAACAGCTTTGGCTTAACCGAGATGGGGCGCGACCTTCTAGCCCAGGATTACATGCTCAAGCAGATTACCGCCAGCTTGATCTATCCAGAAGCCGAAGTGGGAAAGAGATTCTGGAAGCGAATCTATGAGGAAGCAGCCAAAAGGTATGGAAACACCAATATTCCAGTCAACACCTTCAACAAGGTTTGGATAGTTCCTGAGAAGGCGGTTGTCTATGAGAACGCAAAGGCTGAGACAGCTTATGTGGTTGAGTCCAGGCTCAAGGTTATGCTGGAAGAAGATTACCTATCCAAAGCCAAGAATGACCTTCAATCTAAAGCCAACAGCCCGTCGCTAAATGCCTCTAATTTAGGATCTCAAATCATCCGAGAAATCGTCCTTCCAGAGCTGATCAAAGAGGTGAATGAAGGTGCCAACTTTGCCCAGCTCAGACAAGTCTACAGCAGTCTAATCTTAGCTACGTGGTACAAGAAAAAGATCAAAGACAGCATTCTATCCCAAGTCTATTCAGACAAGAATAAAGTCTCCGGAATTGATATTAATGATCCAGCCCAAAAGGACAAGATCTATCAGCAGTATATCCAAGCTTTCAAAAAGGGCGTCTACAACTACATCAAGGAAGAAATTGATCCAGCAACTCAGCAAGCTATTCCTAGGAAATATTTCTCAGGAGGAGCTAAGTTTGGCAATTTGGCTATGACAACTACAAACCAATTTCCTCAAGTTATTCCTGCTGGTTTAGTTGCTATCCAAGCCGAAATTAAGAGTAGTAATCCAGAAGGAAAGACAAATGCGGCAATGATAGCCCCTCTAACTGCTGGAGAAAAGTTTGTATCAGAATTGGACGATAAAATTATTCTTGATGGCCAAGGGCGAATTAGGTACGCCGCTGGACATCCTACACCAATTGTTAAACCATTGTTTACATTCCTAGCTGAGCGTCATGGTGAGACTTTTGCAAATCTTGACGAACGGGCGCAGGGAGTTGCTGATGAGAACCATTTAAATGAATCAACGCCGCATGGATTGGATCAAGGCAGAGATTCCGCCAAAGGATTATTCCAACGAGCAGATATTCAAGAAATGATTCGAAAGAGAATTCCTATTGTTGTCCTAACGAGTGGGAAAAAGCGAACGACGCAGGCCGCAGAACCCTTTATTAGACGCGTAGAAGAAGCAGGTGGGATTATTGAATATGCCCCAGAGGAATTGATGAAAGGCGCTTCTGAAATAAATTTTGGAGCTGTGGAAAATAAAAAACTATCTCATTTTTCTCCAGAAGAAATTGAGATTCTTAATCAGTATAGAAAACAATTAAGTGCAACTGCCAAATTCAAAGGCGGTGAAAGTTTTTTAGAATTGTTAATCAAGATCAAGAAATGGTTAGAAGAGTTAAATAGGCTTTATGCCGGCCGGACAGTCGTGCTATTTGGACATGGTACACAACTAAAAGCAGTTCAAACCTTGCTGGGAGATCCATTGATAGTAGATCCTTCGGGATATATTAATCGAAATGCCTACGTAATTCCTAATGGCAAGATTATTGAATTACATAGTCCAGCCATGGCTGCCCCAGCCATAAAATCTACTTTCGATGGATCAGCTCTAAAGTATAGCTCTGATTCTATAATCCAAAACGCACCAGAATTTGAAAGGGTTGATATGTTTCTTGATTGGTATAAGGCCAATCGAGAAAAATTACCAGCCAAAGATGGTTATAGAGAATTCTTAAGTGCTTCTTATACGGCTAACGTTTTAATGCATGCAGGTAAGATCACAATAGAAAGGTTGGAAGAATTTCAAAGAGAGGCAGGTGCTTATGAATATGGTCAAGAATCTGCTGTAATCCAGAATGCTCCGGAATTTGATGATGTAGAGAAATTCTTAAAATGGTATGACGACAAACATGAACAACTGCGGTCTAAGGACCATCCTGAAGAATTTTTATCTAGAAGTTACACCTTTCAAGTCTTGAGACGTTGGGGAAAAATTAAGCAAAAGAAATTCCAGAGTATTTTGAGGCATATTATCTCTTATGAATACGCCCAGGAGTCTATAGTTATTAAGCATGCCCCAAAATTTGAGGACGTGGAAGCCTATCTTAAATGGTATAGAACTAATCGAGAACAATTGCCATTTAAAGATGATCCTAAGAAATTCTTAACTGCTGGTTCTGTTGTTATGGCATTGATGCATGCTGGAAAGATTGATAAAGAAAATTTTCAAGATTTTCAAAGGCATGTAGGAGCTTATGAATATGCTCAGGAATCCGAAATTATACTCAGTGCTCCAGAATTTAATGATGTAGGATATTTTTTAAAATGGTTTAGAACGAATGGAGAGAAATTAAGATCTAAAGAAAATCCTGAGATATTTATAAGTGCAAGTTATGCCGCGCTTTGTTTAATGTATGCCAGAAAGATTAAACGCGAGAAATTGGAGCATTTTCAAAGGCAGGCTGGAGCTTACGAGTATGCCCAGGAATCTGCGATTATACAAAGTGCACCAGAATTTAATGAGATAAGCGAATTTATAAAATGGTATAGAGCAAATCGTGTGCTACTGCGCTCAAAAGAGCATCCAGAAGAATCTTTAAGCGGAAGTTATACGGCTCAAGTTTTAATGCATGCAGGTAAGATTCCTTCAGAAAGATTAACAAAGTTTCAGTTACATGTGGGAGCCTATCAACGCGCAATAGATGAAGAGAAAATAATTACAGCAGAAATGCAAAGAATTTGGAAAGAGTCGATTCACAAAGAACTCTCAGGGCTCCCTCGAATCAAAGCCGCCTTTAATCCGCAACTATTATTAAATAAAAGAATCTCAAAAGGTCCATCCAAACCATTAGGAGCGGAATATCGCAATCTAATCCTCACATATGCGTATGAGTATTATGGAGAAAAAGAAGAAGCTTCGATAAACCCGGCTATGGCTTCCAATCTGGGAAACGTTTCTGTAGCAGAGAGAGCTTCCTATCTTGTTTATCGATATTTATTGTTGGCTTTATATCAACTGCGTGGAAGTGGTGAATATTTGGATCGTCGTGCAATCATGGATCATTTAATGAAAAATTCAGATTATAAAAGGGAGGTTTTTAATCCTAATTCAGGCTGGGTTGATATTAATTTTAGGAAAACTGGCATTTTAGGAGTGGGTCTTATTATTAAAATGCCAGATGAGAAGAAATTTAAGTTAACAGAAGCCGGAATTGCTTTTATGGAACGATCTTATCGATTAACAGGTGATGCTTTCATTTTAGCTTTAAAAGATCAACAAAAACAATATGCTCAAGGTTCAATAGATTCTAAGAGCGGGGAAGATCCTGTTGAACTGGTTAGATATCCCAAAGATTTCAATATTCTTAATAAAGTTAAACTAAAAATTGCTATTGCGGACAGCGTTGTTCAAAAGACAGTCGATTCTAAATTACAATATGTGGTTAATTTAGAAGAGGTAATTGAGAAATATTCTGAAGGATTATCGCCTAGATACTTAATACAAGCACAACAACTTTCTAAGTTAATAGAAAAACAACTTGTAGCCTTTGGCTTTACCAAGGCTAGAGATATGGGTCTTGATAAATCAAATTTATATAGTAGAGACCGTTCCTATAATCTTGATTTGATTGCAAATCCAAACATCATTAGAACCCAAGATGAAATAAATTTTGAACCTTATCGCAATTTTCTACTTGCTTTGCATAGGCTCAATTCTGAAGAAATAAAAGATTCCTATAGCCCTCAAGAGGTTTGGAAAAAGATTCAAGTGCTCTCGCGAGAAATGGAATTGCAAGTAGTGTTTTCTTCGGTAACTGCAAAACAACTTAAAAGTGCTTATGAATCTATGGCTCAAAGGGGTGTTTTATTAATAGAAAGAACTGAGAAAGGGTATAGGTTAAGTTCTGAAGGATTGAAATTCATGCAAGAAAATGGGAATTTGATAAAGGAAAGTTTGCTTAAGGCTCTAAAAAGACATTTGTATGATATAGAACAATACGAGTTAAGAAGGGAATGGTTAAGATTGCCGCAAGCTGGTGGGACATTGAACAATGCTCCTACAGGTGATCAAGTTTATAAACCTAAGTTATTATCTGAAGTTGAATTCAGAAGTATAGAAGAAATATTCGAAGCGTCATCGCACCCAGAAGTAGGCCAGTGGTTAACTTCTCAAGATATTGTTGCTTTTGAAGGACATCAAATTGGCAAGGACAGAATTCTTAAAGCTTTAAAGTCTCCTTTTAGAACTAGTCTTGAGAGTATGGGATTGGCAAATACAGTTTTTTATCCTGTCAAAGTTAATCAACCCATGTTAATTCAGAAAGATTTTGAGCAATTAATCAGCAAAAGAAAAGATGAAGGAAATTTCAATATTCTCATTTATCAAATTGGACTAGGTGAGGAAGGTTTTCTTGAAACTAGAGATATTTTTAACGCTTTAAAAAATGCGTTTCATCAAGCGGGGATATCTCAAGAAGATCAACAAAAGTGGAAAGTTACATTTATTGGTGTTGATGTCATTAAAACTATTGTGGATGATTTTATTCAGAAATTTTCTGTAAAGACTGATTTCCAGAGCAATATTTTGACCATTAGAGCGGATGCTTTGGTAGAGGACCAGATGAGATGGTTAGGAGAGAAGTTTAAGTCAGATTATTTGTTCTTTCGTAATGTAGCCTATGGAAATTATCGAGCGTCTAGAGGTCATTTAAAAAGCTATATCAATGTTGTAGAGACGCTTGCTATTTATCTGGGTACCAAAAATATACTTAAACATCTAAGTGTTCCAGAAACTCGTTTTGTAATTGAGCCTGCCCAAGAATTTGAAAACACCCAGAATTATGTCTTCCATGCCCCAGGAACACGCATCGTAACATTGAAACATTATGATCCCACAAAAGAATTTTTAGATCTAAACAATGTGATTAACACAGGGACAGGAATATATAAGGTATTAGATCCAGGTGCAATGGACAGAGAAGGTCTGCAATATTTTCTTGATCATGTTACTGAATTTGAAAAGCCTGTGGCTGACCAAGCTCAAAAGGCCCCCTCTCTTTCTAGTTATTCTACTTTGAAACTTAATGATCGCAGCAATTTATCAATGACCCTTATAGGCTCAAATCCAGGATCTCGAGCAGATTATATTAAGGTGGGGAATAGGAAAGACTATAAGTATGGATTTACTCGAGAAGAATTGCTTCAGCGTGAGGCGGCTTTGATGCAGGTGTTATCGACAGATCAAAGATATAATCAAATAAGAAAATATCTTCCAGTTTTTAAAGGTTTGGGACGTCTTGATATTTCTGATGTACGTAATGTGATACCGCGTCTGCCTAGGCGTTCTTCAATTCCAGATGTTCCTCCGAGGTTTTTTCAAGAAGAGGATTTCTTAGGTTCATATATGGTAACAGAGGATGCTGGTGATCCGATATATGCTATTGCCAATGAAGTTAGGGAAGGAAAACTGACCGAAGATGACTTGTTGAAAACAATGTCCTTGTTAGTTCAATCAATCTACGATTTTCATCATGCTGGGATTGCTTTTGGAGACCTCACTCCAGATGAAATTTTTATAGCACCCTCTACAGAGAAGGTGACTATTATTGATTATGGTTTGGCAATGATTGATGAGGATAGAGATTTTGGTTATGAGAATCTAAAATCTTTTGGATTAGATAGATGGGAAGGTAGATCTGATTATGGGGGTGGAGGTCCTGATTGGTTTAAGCGGGACGTAAGAACTGTGTTGACAATTTTGGATGCCATGACGCCAAATTCTAAATTTGGAAATTTTTTTATAAGCCAGTTTAATATTGAAACAGTGCTTAAGGATTTTGACAATAATCCCTTATCTATATCAGATGTATTGTCGAAAGTTCAGGATATAGAACGTCAATGGTATGAGCATTCCAATGCGGCCATGACTGCTAAATTGCCCGTTGGAGTCGTGCAGTATTGGAGAGACTTGCCAAAACCTTGGGAATCGACTCTTGAGCGTTATCCTAGTCATCATCAAACGTTAATGGACAGAATGGATGCAATCACTAAAAGGGTTCGTAAATTTGCACAAGGAAAGGCAATTACTCTGACTGAGATTTGTTGTGGAACAGGTAAGTTGTTTGCTTCTTTAGTTCAATTGCCCGGTGTCACAAAGGCTGTTGCTATTGATATTAATGCCAAGGCTTTAGATAGTTTGAAAGATCGATTGCATGGAATTGAATCAAAAACTTCCGATATTAGCGTTTTTGAAGGTGACATCAATGGTCCGCTGGCCAAAGACATTGTGCCAAACTCCGATGTCATTGTGATTAACGATGCATTAATGCATATGCCTGATTTAGAAAAGGTGTTGGACTTGGTTGCTGAGCGTTTGTCGGAAGGTGGTTTATTCATGGGAAGTGGTATTTCGCGTGAAGGCTTATTTAAAGAAACTCCCATTTTGGGACCTCTTTGGTATGTAGGATATCGTTTTATTCTTCCTCAATTCGAAAGGGTTGGTTTAGGAGCGCTTGCTAACAGGGTCGTGCAGTGGGAATCGCTTCGTATCCGCCTTACAGCTCAAAGTCAAAGAGAGATTAAGGAGATGCTAGGAAAAAGATTTGATATTGAAGAGATCACTGTAAAAGGACGTCACTATCAATTTACCGTCAGAAAAAAAGATGGAAAAATAGAAGATAGCGCTCAAATATCTGAGGAATCTGTGAAGACCCCGGAAAATATGGTAAAGGTTCCTGTCACCCAAGAGGAGTTGGTTGGTTTTATCGGGGATATTCGAACTAAGATGCAAGCTATTTACGCGCGTAGTAATGATCCAACGAACAGTTCGTATTGGCATGTTTTTGATGAGATCGTAAATACATATAAAGAAGAAGTTAATGCGTCAGACAATCAATTGAAAATGTTTGCTGATTTATATACTGAAACGAGTTTAATAGGGCCGCTCATTCCTCGTCCCAAAGAAGCCAAACATGTGCTTTTAGCTATGGCCATGTTTTTAATGCTTGCCAATCATAGGAAGGAAAATGTATATACGAGCGAAGTATTCAATGAATTAAGAAATCTTATTGATGACTATAACAAACAATCCTTTGTAACTTTTCCTTTCAGTTTGTCCTCGCTATTTGTAATCGCACTAACGCCATACTTCCATGATCCAGACTTATTTGTTGAGTTATGGAATAAATTAGACCAACTTCCAGATGATATTAGTCCACAAGCAAAATTTTTATCTATGTTTTCGGTCTCTGCTCATTTAGGAGTAGTTCGTGTTGATGGAGACGATGATTTTAAGATAATTTATCAAAAGATCGAGGGAATTTTGGCTGACAAATCACATCCCGATCAAATTCCAGACTCTTTAAAGAGAGTTCTATTAAACTCTATTGCTAAAGTTTTGCCTTCCATTTATCACCCTAATCATAAGGACGTTTATTCAGGCTTTCATCGTATGATTGGATGGTCATCTGGTTTTCGAGAGAAATTTTTAAATTTACTTACAAAGCATAAAGATTTGATCTGTGATATTTATTATGAATATTTTTCAAATTCTGATACTACGGATGATCCTATTCTGGCAGGGCTCGGCTTTAGTTTTTATTTAAAAGCAGAAAAAGAGTTATTGAGTAAAGTTTTGCGAGACAAAATACTTCAAATTACTGGATCACAACAATTACCACCGCTTAACGTATTAATTTCTGATAGCCGTTTCCATGAAATATTAAAGGAAAGTCCTTTATACTCCAGATTAAAAGCTAATTTTTTTATTAAATATCTGCGACAATTTGTCGAGCTGAAAGAAGATAGTCCAACAGCTGTCGGTATTGAAGATCAACAATCAGTAAGCCCACAGCCTGGTTCCAGCCCAGCCATGGCGGTACGGACGGAAGCAAAGCAAGGGGGGGTTGATTTTACGGCAAATAAAACTCCTTTAGAGGTTCAAAATGTAGGAGGCGACATTCAATTTCATATTGATCTTGCCATGATGAAACAATTGCAAGCTGCTCCGGGGTTTTATCCTGTCATTATGAATATAACCCCGCTAAAAGATTTAAAGGTATTTTTAGACGTAGAGACGACCGGCCGGTCGTCTCTACAATAATTGATAATTGCATTTTATTCATTTTGTGATATCGTTTTAATCCTATGAACCAAAATTTCTACGAAAACCTAGCTCACCAAAGTCTAAGCGGTCAAGAATTAGATGATGCTACATGTGAGCGAATCCTTAGTGACAATCAAATCGAATTACTTCCTTTAGTGAATGCCGCTTTTACTGTTCGCAAACATTATTGGCAGAAACAAGTCATTATTCATATCATTAACAATGCTCAAAATGGGCATTGTCCTGAAGATTGTAAGTATTGTGCTCAAGCTAAAACGTCTAAGGCTGACATTGAAGAATATGGCCTTAAGTCTGATGAAGAAATGCTTCAGGAAGCACGTCAGGCATATGCTAAGGGGGCTTATCGTTATTGCATGGTGTATGCAGGACGAGGCGCTTCCGAGAAACGCATTGATCGATTGACTAATCTCATACGTCAGATCAAGTCTGAATTTCCTAACAATGAAATATGTGTATCCACAGGTTTGGTAAATGCTCCTGGTGCAGTTGAATTAAAGAAAGCTGGCCTTGATCGTTTGAACCATAATCTCAACTCATCCGAAAGTCATTATCCTAATATTTGCACAACACACACCTATGCTGATCGATTAAGCACGTTATTAGCTGCACGGGCTGCCGGGATTAAGCTATGTTCTGGAATGATTGCAGGAATGGGGGAGCAAAATAAAGATATTATTGAAGTTGCTAAACGATTACGCTCATTAAAATCTGAGTCAATTCCTGTCAATTTTCTAATTCCTATTGAAGGAACTGAAATGGCTCCTTCTGAAGCGCTGAATCCGGAATTTTGTCTAAGAATTCTATGTTTGTTTAGATTTTTAAATCCAGAAGCTGAACTTAGGGTAGGGGCTGGACGGGAAATGCATTTAAGAGGCTTAGAGGTTTTATCGTTATATCCTGCAAATTCTTTATTTCTACAGGGTTACTTAAATGCCAAAGGAAATTCAAACGGCAAAACTTTACGCATGATTAAAGATGCGGGTTTTGATATAAAATCTGAAGAGAATTTAGCTGAATTGGTGGCTCATGAAAATGATGAAGTTTCAAAGGTTTCCGTGGATCCAGTTCAAGTTATGATGAAAGATATTAAAGATTTACGTCCTGCCTTGCGGCAGGCAGGCCCGCTCTAAAATCCTAAATTTCCATTGTCAAAACCCCTTGGTAAGTCTATAGTTAAATTCATCCGCTATTTTAACCATTTATAGTTCTAATTAAAAGAAGGACCGTATATGTCAGTAGAAAAAAGACCAGTAACAAGATTTGAGTTGTTGATGGATGCCGGTTTTGGGGCACAAAAAGCCGGAGATATTCTCCTCAGTGCTTTTGTGGCTATGGGTAAGTATGTTTACGTAGAGCCCATGATTCCCGCTGAAATCTCGCCGCCAGCCAGAAGTAAAGCTGCTCTTTCTGGTATCATTATTCGTTTAGCTGATTTTGATGTTACTAACATTGGTAACGATACTGATTTAATTATTGCCTCCCACGAAGTTGTCCTCGATCGTCGTCTCGAAGATCGTGAATTCAATGCCAAATGCGTCATTTTATTAGATATGGGTGACCAAGAATCTAACCCGGATTCTTATGAAATGGTCCTTAAAAAATGTACCCAAGAAGGTTTAAGTGTTATTCCTTTTCATACCGATGATGTTTCCAAGGAAGTGATTAAACAATTAGGCGGTAAAGGTCAAAACCTTTATTACCTTGGTATGCTTGCGTACATCTATGATATGGATGAAGAAATCGTCAAAGAAGAGATCCGTAAGACATTTGGAAAGAAATTAAAGCCTGAAATCATGGAAAAGAACTTAACTCTTTGCCATCAGGGGTATGAATTAGCTAAACAAAAAGTATTTTTTAGAATTAGTGTTGCCAGTGGTAAGCGTGAGGGAGAGAAGATCTTAATTGATGGTAACTCGGCTTTGAGTATGGGGGTTATTGATGCTGGATTTAAATTATTCTCTGGTTATCCCATTACACCAGCCTCTTCTATTATGCATACATTAGCTAAAGAACTTCCTTCCTATGGTGGTATGGTTCATCAAGCTGAAGATGAAATTGCCGCCATTGGAACAGCGATTGGTTCCTATTTCGGTGGAGTTCCTTCATTAACCTGTACTTCTGGTCCGGGACTTTCTTTGAAGCAAGAGTTTATCGGATATGCACAATCTGCAGAGATTCCATTAGTTGTGATCGACGTCCAACGTTCAGGTCCTTCAACTGGTATGCCCACTAAAACAGAGCAATCGGATTTGCCATCTGTCATTTTTGGAAGCCATGGGGATTACACAAAGATTGTCATTGGTGTCAGTAGTGTTATTGATTGCTTCTATGCTCCTCATATGGCTCGTTATTTGACAGAAAAGTTGCATGTGCCTGTCTTTATTATGAGCGATTTCCAAACAGCAAATAGTTATAAGGTTATTAATAAATTTAAAGTGATTCAAATGAATAAGGTCGATGAAATTCCAGATTTTATTCTAGAACGTTTCCGCATGAAACGTTTGCCTGAAAAGATTGAAATGGTTAGAACTTTGCAGTCTATTCCAGGCGAAGAGGGTGGCATGCGACGGGTGACTGGATTAAATACGGATAAACAAGGTAAGGTCAGTTATTCGGCAACTTCCAATCAGCTTGCTCATCAAATCCGTAATGAAAAAGTCCATCACGTACAACGTGCTTTGACAAAACCCGAAATGTTTGGTGAAGAATCTGGTGATGTGTTGATCGTTGGATGGGGAAGTACACGTGGAGCGATTGAAGAAGCAGTATTTTTGTGTAAAAAAGAAGGGATGAAGGTTTCTGGAATGAATCTCCGTGTTGTTCATCCGCTGCCTTTAGTCTTAAATGAAGTTTTTGCTAATTTTAAAAAAGTTATGACCGTTGAAGTGGCTTACGGTGATGAACTAAAACCATCCCCGTTAGCATTATTACTACGCGCTCAAACATTGGTTGATATTAAACCGCTTCTGTCGCAAGCAACAGGACGACCAGTTCGTCCTAGAATCATTATGAATACGCTCAAGGAGGTACTGTCCAAATGAGTACAGAAACTATAGATCCTCAAGCTAAAGCACCAATTACAATTAAGGATTTGCAAACTGAGAATCCACGCTGGTGTGCTGGGTGTGGAGATTTCGGTATTATTATGGGCCTCAAACGTTTCATTGTGGAACGTCAATTGCTGCCTGCCATGACTATGAATGTGTCAGGGATTGGCTGTTCAGGCCGGGCGCCTAATTATTTTAACACCTATGGTGTGCATTCCATCCATGGTCGTGCTGTCACTGTGGCACTTGGGTTAGCTCTTGCTCGTCCAGACTTAAACTTATTTGTTCATTCAGGAGACGGAGATTCATTAAGTATTGGTGGAAACCATTTGATGCATGGGATCAATAAGAATTTTAAATGTGTCTACATGATGTATGACAATGAGCTTTATGCTTTAACTAAGAATCAAACATCCCCAACGACACGTAAGGACCATGTGACCAATACGCAGCCTCAGGGAAGTTTCTTGAGTCCTATGAATCCTTTAAGTATTGCAATTGGTCTGGGAGCTTCTTTTGTGGCATCTACAGCAGATTGGATCCCAGATCATTTGACGAACACTTTAAAAACAGCGTTTGATCATCCAGGATTTGCTTTTGTGCATATCTCTCAGAGATGTCCACATTTCGATCCAAGTAATTTTGATCATAAGACGTCTACTTGGTTTTCATTCTTGAAGCATCAAAATGGAATTGAACCTGATCGTCGTTTAGCTGATAAAACAGAAATCGTTGATCATGATCCTTCTGATCTTGGTAAGGCTTTCCAATTTGCTGCTGCTGAACGCCGTTATTTTGGTTTGTTCTATCAAGATAAAACTAAACCACGTTATGATGCTATTTTGCAGAATACAATTAAGAATGCAACGCCTAAGGACAGATCAAAAATCTTAGATAAATTTAACGTTTAATTTTTTAATGTAGAGACGACCGGCCGGTCGTCTCTACAAATTTCCCCTATGGAAAATGTCATTATTATTGGTTCCGGCCCAGCCGGCCACACAGCTGCGATTTATGCTGCTCGTGCCAATCTAAAACCTTTGATGTTTGAAGGGCAGTTTGCCGGAGGAGTTGCAGCTGGTGGTCAATTAACCACAACGACCGAGGTTGAGAATTTCCCTGGATACTCGACGATCTCTGGACCTGAATTAATGGAAAAAATGCGTCAGCAGTCTATTCACTGTGGGACGCGCATTGTGACTGAGACGGTTGATAGGGTTGATTTATCCAAGAAACCATTTAAAGTTATTGCAGCTGGCATCACATATGAAGGTAAATCTTTGATTATTACAACCGGAGCAACAGCCAAGCGAATGGAACTTCCCGGTGAAGATCGTTTATGGCAAAAGGGAATATCTGCTTGTGCTGTCTGCGATGGCGCTTTGCCTTTTTTTCGTAATAAAGTTTTAGCTGTTGTTGGTGGAGGCGACTCTGCTGTTGAAGAAGCAGGTTATTTGACGAAATATGCGTCTAAGGTTGTCATGTTGGTTCGCCGCGATGTGCTTCGTGCTTCTCAAGTCATGCAGCATCGTGCCAAGCATAATCCTAAAATTGAAATTATGTATCACACAATTCCTATAGAAGTCTTAGGAGAGAAATCTGTGACAGGCTTAATGATCAAAAATGTTTCTACTCAAGTTGAATCCACGATAGATGTTGGTGGTCTATTTTATGCAATAGGTCATACTCCTAACACGGCCTTTTTAAATGGCCAGATAGAATTAGACGATTCTGGTTATATCAAAACGAAACCAGGAACTACACAAACAAGTGTGGATGGTGTTTTTGCCGCAGGTGATGTTCAAGATAAAATTTATCGCCAGGCCATTACTTCTGCTGGAACTGGCTGTATGGCTGCCTTAGATGCGGAACGCTTTTTGAGCCATTAATTCTAATTTTTCCAAATAAAACGTTTTCTCAAATCCCCTTTTTAGGGCTTGTAAGTGACTTTATATATGGCATATTTATATAAAGGTAAGATACACCTATGCGAAGACTAATAGTCGCTCTAATCTTGGTTTGCTTTATTATAAGCTCTTTGATTCCTATGCCTGCCAATGCCCAGGAATTTGCTTTGCCTGTCCCTGGGACGATGATTCATCTAAGTTCCCAATACACTCCAGCCCATTTAGCTGGCCTTGTGATCCACCCCGAAGATCCATTCAAATTTGATTTTTTAATTCATCGTGGCGATCAATTCGTAGGGGATGGGCTTGCCCCATCCCAAGAAGGGCGAATGCAAGATTCGCCCCTACAAGATAAACAGGTGGTCTATTCAAAATTAATTAAATACTTCCTAGCTTCACTAACCGTCCCCGATGAAGACCAATGGGTAAATTTATCTCCCTATGAGAAGGAGCGTATCATTAATGAGAATTTTGGTAAAACAGAGATGGGGCGAGATCTGTTGGCCCAGGACTATCTATTGAAACAGATCACCGCATCCATGATTTATCCCCAAGACAAGTTAGGAGAGAAGTTTTGGGAGAAGGTGTACAGGCAAGCATGGGAGAAGTACAAGACAACCAATATCCCAGTAAATACGTTTAATAAAGTATGGATAGTTCCCGATGAAGCAGCCGTGTACGAATCAGGGAATACAGTGTATGTGTTAAAGAACCATTTAAAAGTCATGTTAGAAGAAGATTACCTAGCCAAGAAAAAGGTGTCTGACACCTTTTTGGATGGAGCAGGTGTTAAAAAGGTGTCAGACACCTTTTTGACAAGCCAGGTGATGCGGCAGATCATTTTGCCGGAGTTGGAGCGTGAAGTTAATGAAGGGAAGAACTTTGCAAATCTTAGGCAGATCTATAGTGGGATGATCTTAGCTACATGGTACAAACGAAGCCTTAAGGAATCCATTCTTTCTAAAGCCTATGCCAATAAATCGAAGGTCAAGGGGGTCAATCAGGTTGATACCAAGGCCAATGAGGATATATATCAGCAATATTTGAAATCCTTTAAGAAGGGAGTATTTAACTACATCAAAGAGGATGTGGATAAGTATTCGAAACAGGCTATTCCTAGGAAGTATTTTTCAGGTGGAATGACCCATGGGTTAGAGAAAGTGAATGTTTATAGTTCAGATAAAGCCATGCCGGCTGAATATCGTCCTGATGCCGCGACGCTATCAGGCCTTGATATAGCTCAGGTATTACTAAGAACGGATAGGGAAATAACAGATATAAGAAATGATGCTAGTAGAAGAATAGACATCAATTTGTCTGAATTTATTTATAAATTCTTGTTAACTAAGTCAGGAATATACAGATTATTTAAAGGAAATCCCCCTATTCAAATGTCTAGATCATGGAACATCAAAAGAGAAAAGAAGAGTGAAGATCAAGAATTGCCAGACCGTAGTTATTATGAGCAATTGAATGATGAAAATGATGCTAAATCTTTTGATGAATTGATGGCGCAGCTATTGCCTCAAGTCCTAAATAATAAGATTCCAGGCATTCTTTATAAGCCCAATCAAGCAGGAAATGGGCGAGGAATATTCTTTATTGAGAGAAATTCAGAGGGTGGTTTAACAGTAACAATGCTTTCAAGACCAAAAAGACAAGGAGAGTTGTCTCCAGAGGAACTTACTCAGATTCTTAGTCCTGGTATAGAAGTCCGAACAAGTTTAGAAGAAGAAATCATGCAGTTTGATCTTCCAAAGACTATGGGTGAGAATCGTCACAGAGAGATTTTAAAGAATTTGTGGAGTTATTTATCGACAAGAGAAGGAGCTTATGATTCTGGCATCATTCAAGTGATGGAGTCTTTTGTAAAGGTTTCCAACCCGCAGGAACACAAGCGTCGTGCCTTTGATACTAGGTTTGTATTTCATGGAAATTTATCTTCTGGACGTATTAAATTTATTTCTAATGAATCAATTGGAAGGGTAGGTTCTTCGTCATACTTTTCTAATTTGGGTGGTAGTCCCAATCTTTCAGATCATCCTTATGGATTTAAAGGGGAATCAAGGCCGTATTGGTATAATAGCCAGGATATGTTTAAGCCTGTATTTGATGCTTTTCCAGAGTTGTTTGATTCTTTTAAGAATGCAAAGGCTTCTGAGGAGAAAAGAAAATTTATTGCTGACACCTACAAAAGACTTGAGGAACAATTTAGATACTTAACCGAACGATTAAAATCCACTGGAGCTAATTTAGATTTAATGGTGGATGGACAATTTGACTTAATGTGGAAGAAACCCTTTAAAGTCGGGGATTTTCCTGAGCCGATTTTGGTTGAATCATGGATCAATCTATTAGATCCAGGAAAAGATTTGTCTGGAATTAAGTTTCAATTAGAAGCGGATAAAGATCATGCTATGGTGATTGCTGTTGGTCAAAAAGAGAAGTTTATACTTCCTCATGGGGTATCGTGGATCAAAATAGGAGAAGTTCCTATTGAAGTCACTTGCAGAGCTAGTGAGATTTATTTGAATGCCTATAGGATTGGCTGGCATGGCCCTATTTTAAAAGATGGTTCAATCGATTTGAATGATTTAACTAATACACAAGTGCCTATTGTGGTTAATAGGTTGCCAGGTAATACCAATATATTAATTATAGAAAATAAATCGTACGAACCTTTAGGAGTTATTCCAAATTATTCAGAAGAATCATTAGGAGTTAAAAGGCATGGATTGGCTTTGTTTAAGGATCAATCATCTATTTTGTTGTTTAAGAAAGGGCGAGAACAAGATTTTATAATCATGGGGGATTACTTTAAAGTCAAATTCTCTCAAGAGGGCATTTATTTCTCATCGATGGCATTTGGAATCGAAGATGATTTTATAAAACAAGGAGAGTCGAAGGATTATGACTTGAGAAATGGGACAGCTTTTACACTTGAAGTTTCATCTCATGATCCTCGCCGCATCATTATTAGAAATAAACGTACCATCCCATTATATATTTCCAATATTCCGGGTATTGAAGATATGTCTCATATTAAAGGTAAAAATATTTTCACATTTCAAAGAACAGAACAACGGAAGCCAATTAAGATCAATGGAGTTCCTTTTACCATAGAACGTACGGGTGATTCTTTTTTTGTAAGATCCCCATTCTATGAGGGATTCTTATCGATGCGTCAGCAAGAGTCTTTAGATGTTCGTATTCCAGATCAGCCTCAAATTAATCAAAAAGCTTTTCAGATTAGATTTTTGATTCCAAGCGGTGGGTATGACTTTGTTATTCTGAATCTGACAGAAGAATCTTTGATTATTGAGGAAGATCAAACTTCAGCTATTTGGATAGGGGATCGAAAACCTTCTCCTTTATGGAAAGATTTAGAGGAAACTTTAATTGAAGTGGAAGGCCAAAGTAAAAATGAAGTTAATAAAGCAGTGAGGCTGTTGAAAGAAAAGCCTATAACAGTGTGGAAGATAGGCGTCTATGAGGGTAGATGGACTCAAGATATTGCAAGAAGAAATGAGAATATAGGACTAATTGTAACTGAGAATTTTTCTGCACAAACTAATTCCAGGCCTGGAGACTCATTGGATGATTGGAGGCGAGGATCTTTGGATGTTCAAATACAGCAACCTGATAATTTAGCTGTCCTTAATGGTTCAGTTCGCAGTATCCTTAGTAATATGCCGGATAATTCTTTAGATACTATTATTTTTGAGAATACTGAAGCACGCAGTTTTTCTGAAGGCCAGGAAGTAGTTGTTTTAGATGGGAGAGATAAGCAAAGAACGTGGACTTTTCTAAGTAGGAATATTTCTCTCGTGTTGAGAAAATTAAAGCCTGGTGGAAAATTGATTATTGCGCCGTACCATTTATCTAATACTTATCAAATAGCAAATAATGAATTCTACAAAACTTGGCAGAAAAGTGAGACTCCAGGAATAGATTTCACGACAAGAAAATCATATTGGGCTTATTCTAAGGACATTGCAGTTCTGATTAAAGACAGTGCAATGAAAGCGGATCACAAGGAAGATATTATTTCAGTTGAACAGTTCAGAAAAATTATGAGCAGGGCTATTTTAAGAGCAGACCCTAATATTTTTGAATTTAAAGATAGAACGGCATCTTTTTTTAATGCTTTTTTAAATGCATTATTAGAGCATGACATTAAGAAGGGAAGATCAGCTTCAGAGGTAATGATGGCTATATCGCAAATCATTGATTTGTTGCAGCCAGAGAACTTTACTAAACATACATTTACCAATCCTGAAGCATATGTGCGTGAATGGGTGGAGGATTATGCTCCTTATTTTAAAGAGGATAAAACTTTTGAGAAATCAGCTATTGTGGCCCTTAAGTATTTATTGAAAAATCCAGAACATCAAAGTACAGAAGCTGATGATGAGGGATTTGAAGATACGGTGGACCCAGACCAAAATGTTTCTTTCAATGATCAAGGAGCTAAATTGCTTAAAATGGCTTTTAATGCTTTGCAGTTATATGTAAAGGCTAAGGCCAAGATGAAAGCTATTTTACAAAGATTCCCAAAAATTGAATCGATGGAATTGTATCCGAATCATACCTCAACAATTTTTCTGGATAAAAAGTACCCACAGGCACAAATCTTTTATTTAAATGGGATGGAAGCTTCTGTACAACGAGATGATCAGGGAGATGTTTTTTTATCGATTCCTGAAATTGAGATTCAATCTAAAGAAATTGAACAAGGAGGATTTGTTTCTTACGATATAAGAGGAGTCAGTGTTGGGATCCAATTATCAGATTATACAGATCGTGTGGTTATTAAGAACTTGAACCCAATGGTACCCATGGTTCTAGCCATCGAGAATTTACCAGCCATTGTTGAAAGTTCTTCTATATTTAATGAAGAGCAAAATTCTTTGAATGACTCTTTTTTTCTTCCCTGGCGTGAGAGAGCCACACTTTCTTTTTTCGGAAATGAAAATACTGAGAAAGAATTTCAGTTAAATGGAAGGGTTTTTAAGGTCCTTTTCTTATCTAAAGGTAGTATTTTATTACAGCATGGCAGCTCAAATGAATTTATTCCCTCGAAAAGTTCCAAGATAATTTCTCTGCCTGCAGATGAAAAGAGTAATAATTCTCTTAATGTCAGCATATCATCTCCTCAAGGACAGTTAAAATTGACAATTGTGAATCTAAGTGAGCAATCCTTAAAAATTGAAAATAAATTTAATCGCTTAGCGGACGTGGCGCGAGATTCTGAGAAGATCGTTATTAGTACAATTGAGCAAGTAGAAGAAATTGCCAAATCTTATGTGCAAGATACTCGTTTAGGAGAACAAATGGTTAAGGACACGAATTTGGGGGAAGATGATTTGATTGTAGTTTTGACATTTATTCTTCTTGATAAATATTTAAATGAGAAAAATATAGATTTAAATATTGAAGATCCCCAGCAATTAACTCGGGAAGTCAAGAAGCGCGCCAAGAATATTAAATGGCGAGAGTACCTCGTTAAGAAATTTAATCTTAAGCAGAGAGGTCAAAGAAATAATAGGGGTAGTAGCAGGAATGAAATTATAAATCCTTCTTATGAAACTTCAGATTCTCTAAATACCTCAGGGCAGATTACACATGGTGAGTTTTATGCGCGATTACAGATGTTAAAAGAGGGGTTAAGAGCATTAATAGATTCTTGGGAAACACGACAGGAATACTCGGACACTTTTAGAGAAGAAAGTACTATAAAGTTCTTACTTACCACGGAAAATTTTCTTAGAGTTATTCAAACTTTAGATAATGATCGTGTCAATATTGAGAATTTAAGTCTTGAGTTTGGTTTTGAATCAGCTGGCTTTATAAATAATCTTAAGAAGTCTATTGAATCCAATGCCATACAATCGGAAGTAAGTTACATTATCAATACGATTGCTCTGATTTTAGGAATGGATAAGAAAAATCCTAATTATTTTTATACGATGACAGGGGATGAAGATGATAAATCCCTTAAAGAACTTACAATTTATAAACATGCTAAGCAGATTTCTAGAATTAATGGGAGTGGAAGTCATGATGCGGCTATGGTTGCGTTGAATAAAGGAGGTATTGATTTTAATTCGTCCAATTTAAATCTTCAAATCAAACGTGATGGCAAGGGTGTGCCATTGCCTTTTGCCCAGCAAGATATGGCCCAAATCAATAATATTGAGGGCTTTGTGCCAGTGATTCTAGAGATCAAACCTGCCGGTAACTTGCCTTTTTTTTCCGAACTTCAGGCGCAGAATAAGTTTGCGACTAGATAGATTGAATAAAATTGTTTTATATTATATTGCAGTCGAAAATCCTTTCCGTTAATATAAATTCTGTTATATCAATTCAACCCTAGAAATTTTCCCATGAACATTGATTTTTCTAAAAAAACTCTCGAACAATACATTAATCAGCTTTCTAGCAAAGAACCTGTTCCAGGTGGAGGTTCAGCTGCAGGTTTAACAGCGGCATTAGGGGCTGGGCTGGTGAGTATGGTTGCCAATTACTCCATTGGGCGTAAAGCTAATACCCCTGCGATCGAAAAGAAGTTAAAGGCAATTCTTACCCAAAGTGAAGCTATTCGAAAGCGTCTTTTGGAGCTTTCGAGTTTAGATTCGGAAGCTTATTTACAGGTCGTAGCTGCCAGAACTTTGGATAAATCCTCACAAAAGAAAGCTTCCAAGCAAGCTCGTGCAGTTCCCTTAGAGATTTGTAAGCTTTGTTATAAGGCTTTAGATTTAACACCTTTTTTAGTCGCTAATGGAAATCCTTATTTGATGTCAGATGTTCAGGTGGCAGTTGAACTGCTGGAGGCTGGTTTTAATGGAGCAATGGTTATGGTGAGGGTGAATTCATGAGTGCGCAAATATTAGATGGTAAAATTTTGGCTTCTCAACTAAAGGCACAATTGCAAGGAGCATTGGAAGATCTTCGCAAGATTAATAAGTCGGTATCTATTGTGAGTATTACGGTCGGCCAGGATCCTAGTGCATTTTCCTACCTTAAATCTCAAAAGAGAATTGCTGATGAATTAGGGATTCAATATCGACATGAAGAGCTTTCTATCACAACTGCCTATGAAGAAACGTTAGAAGTCATGGCTTTTATTAAAGATTTGAATAACGATCCACTGATTGATGGGGTCATCATTAATAAGCCTCTTCCAAGCGATATGGATTATTCTGTCTTGGTTAATCATTTAAATCCTGCAAAAGATATTGAAGGATTAGGTGAGACTAATTTGGGACGTCTATTGCTGGGTAAGAACAATGCTCTTCTTCCTTGCACAGCTGCAGCAGCTGTTGCTTTGCTTAAATCAGCCAATGTTAACCTACAAGGCAAACAAGCTGTCATTATTGGCCGAAGTGAGATTGTAGGGAAACCTGCCGCTTTGCTTTTATTAAAAGAAAATATGACTGTGACGATCTGTCACTCTAAGACGGAGAACTTGCCGGAACATGTCAAGCAAGCAGATGTTGTTATTGCAGCTATTGGTCATAAACGTTTTGTTAAAGGTGAATGGTTAAAACAAGGGGCGATCGTTATAGATGTAGGCATTAATGATGAAGATGGAAAGATTGTAGGAGATGTAGATTTTCAATCCTGCCAGGAAAAAGCTTCGTTTATTTCTCCTGTTCCAGGAGGGGTTGGTCCTGTCACAGCTGTCATGTTAATGAAAAATGCATTGGAGGCTTGTAAGCATCGAATATGAGTAAAACGTTGATTGTAGGAAATTCTCTGGTTGTCGTAGAAGCAATAAAAACTATTCGTCAAAGTGATTTGGAGTCTGAAATTTCATTGTTCTGTACTGAAAGTCTTTTGCCCTATGATCGATATCTTCTGCCTTCTTTAGTTGCCGGAGAAATGAAAGAAAATCAAATCTGTTCTTTGAAAGAAGGATTCTTTACAAACAACCATGTCGAAGTGATTGCTAATGAAAAAATTGCCCGCGTAAGTCTTAAGAGGCAATATGTCACGACTCAAAGCAAGAAGCAAATTGAGTTTGATCAATTGTTGGTGGCGGATTTGGGTGTTTTGAAAGATTCTCCTGTTAAAGGGCATCAAAAGAAGGGTGTCTTTGACTGTTCTCTTCTTTCTTCAGTCAAAGATATGATTAAATTTCTTCCATTTGTCGACTCAGCATTCGTGAATGTTACCAATTTGCAGGGCTTTAATATGGCTTGTGCTTTACATAAATTAGGAAAAGAAGTAGTGATCGTGACTTCGGATACAACTTTATTATCAAATATATTTGATGAAGAAACAGGATCTCTGCTTAAACAAATTATTGAAGGTAAAGGTGTTCGAGTGCTTTTGAGCAGTTCTATTGATGAGATTTTAGGTGATAGTGAAATTAAGGCTATTAAATTAGCTTCTGGAAAAGTCTTTGCAACTCAAATGGTCATTTTTGACTCTCTTGAATTAGATCAAAGGCTTTTAGAGACCGATGAAGGATATCAAAAGATTGAAGATCAATTTTTTGATTCAAAATTACCTGCTTCTGGTTTGCATTTTGGGTTTAATCTTTTAAATGGTTTTTGCTTAGGGGTAACTAAAATTCCTCCAGATGGTCGAGAATATTTAAAATTTGATGGACCGGTCAATATTTTTAAAAAGATTTTTGCAAAAGGCGATGAGATGGTAGGTGCGGTATTGTTTAACTCTCCAACAGATATCCAGGGACTCTCTCAGATTATTATCAATAAGACTTCTATATCTGGAAAAGAAGAGGCCCTCATCGGAGGTTTGTGATGAAACAATTTCAGGTTATTCTTTTATTGATTCTTTGTTTTGGAAACATAGCTTGGGATTGGCAGAAACCCAAAGACCAGGAGTATATGGATAAGGGTAATCAAGCTTATGCTTCTGGAAATCGTTCTGAGGCTCTTGGTCAATATCAAAATGCATTAATGGTCAATCCAAGAAATATTAAAGCACTTAATCTTTTAGGCATTCTTTATGAAGAAATGGGTTTTCCAGAGAAGGCTGAGGAAAAATATTTAACTGCTATTAAAGTGGATAGACACTTTTTACCCCCGTATTTAAATTTAGGTTTTTTGTATTGGAATAAAGGGGATCAAAGACAAGCGACATACTTCTTTGAAGAAAGAGTCCGATTGGGAAGATCTAATGACCCTTGGACAGTCAAGGCCAAGAATGCTTTGAAGAAGATCAAAGAACAGAACGATAAGACAATTCCTGTAGAACTTCCATCACCTACGCCCGATAATTCTGAGCGTTTAAAAGATGTCAATGAAGCTTTAGATCAGTTCGAGACTCCAAAGACCAAAGTAAATGCTATTTCATCAGCTAAGAAAATTACAGTAACAACTGAGCTCTATGGCCAAGAGGAACTCCAAGGCCAAACTCAAGAAATGGATAGTCAACAGCTTTTCAATCAAGGACAACAATTTGTCTCTCAAGGGAATTATCAAAAAGCTATTTCAGCATATGATCAAGCTTTAAAACTCACGCCAGGAAATCCTCAGATTATCAAAGCTAGGGTGGCTGCTTATTTAGAGTGGAAACAACCAGAAAATCATGAGCAATAGGCTGTAATGTCCAATCAGAAGGTTTATTTAATTGATGCGCATGGTCTTTGTTACCGTGCATTTTACGCTGTTAGAGCTCTTGCGAATTCTAAAGGCAAGCCTACCAATGCTGTGTTTGGCTTTTGCAATATTTTAAGAAAGTTTGTAAAAGATTTTAAGCCTGAATATATGGCGGCTTGCTTTGATGTGGGAAAGGTCACTCTGCGGCAAGAAAGATTTGCTGATTATAAAATTCAGCGTCAGTCCATGCCTGAAGATTTAATTTCTCAAATTCCTGTGATCAGAGAAATTCTTAAAGCCTACAAAATCCCTATTTATGAAAAAGAAGGTTATGAGGCAGATGATGTGATTGCAACTATTGCTTCTCGGATAAGTGAGCAAAAAGGAGAGGTTGTTATTGTTAGTGACGATAAGGATTTAAGCCAGCTGATGAGCAGCAATGTACATCTTTATAGTCCCCGTCAGGAAAAAATTTTAACTGATCAAGATATTATCGAAAAGTTTGGGGTTGGTTCTTCTAAGATTGTTGATTGGCTTTCTTTGGCTGGGGATACTTCTGACAACATTCCAGGCGTAGATGGGGTAGGGCAAGTTACAGCTAGTAAATTGCTTAACAAATACGACTCTTTGCGAGATATTTACAAGCATGTTGATGAAATTGCTCCTCCCAAATTACAGGAAAAGTTGAAAAATGGAAAAGTCCAGGCTGAATTAAGTCATGAGTTAGCTACTGTAGATCGTAACGTTCCAATTGATTTGGATTTAAAAGATTTAAAGATAGGTGATCCTGATGTTCAAAAGTTATTAGAGATCTTTACTGAGTTAGAGTTTCGTAAATTTGCCGATGAATTTACTGTTGGTTCATCTGTTGAGACCGTAAGGGAAACTGTGATTGCGGAGGGTCCTGCAATTGACCTTTTAAAGGTTCAGTACAAAGATCAAGAATTGAATGTGGTGTATGATTTAAAATCATTACGTAAGAAAGATGGGACTTTTCTGAGTGGAAAGATTTTTGATATCTTTCTGGCTCAATATCTTTTAGGAGGAAGCGTTCATCAGTTAGTTGAAAAGGGGGCTTCTTCGGAAAGTGGTTTTATTAAATTATATGAAGAATTAAGGCAGAGCATTCATGATCAAAAGCTAGATTATCTTCTTTATGATGTTGAGATTCCTTTAGCGAATGTCCTTTTTGAGATGGAGGACCATGGTGTTAAGTTAGATTTAGGAGTCTTAAAGAAGCTGTCTGAGGATTGTTCAAAGAAAATGCAATCTCTTCAAGCGTCTCTTTATAAGGAGGCTGGCGGGGAATTTAATCTTAATTCCCCCAAACAGCTAAGCGAGATCCTTTTTGAGCGTCTAAAATTACCTGTCATTAAGAAAACAAAGACTGGTTTCTCGACGGATGAAGAGGTGTTGACTAAGCTTGCCAGTAAACATCCTATACCGGCTCTTATTTTAGAGAATCGTCAATTAGCCAAATTAAAATCCACCTATCTAGACGCTCTACCTTTATTGGTTGATAAGGATAATCGAGTACATGCTAGTTTTAATCAAACGGGAGCGGAAACAGGGCGGTTGAGTTCGAATAATCCTAATTTGCAAAATATCCCGGTTAGAACAGAATTGGGTAAACAGATCCGCAAAGCATTTGTTCCTTATGAAAAAGGTCATGTTTTACTCTCTGCCGACTATTCTCAAATTGAATTAAGGCTTTTAGCGCATTATTGCGCAGATGATAATTTGGTTAAGGCATTTAAAACAGACGGTGATATTCATCGTTATACGGCATCTTTAATGTTTGATGTTAAGGAAGATGAAGTGGATGATACGATGCGTTATGCTGCCAAAAGGATTAATTTTGGCATCATTTATGGGATGAGTTCATTTGGTTTAGCCAAGGACTTGGATGTTCCGATGACGCAAGCTCAAGATTTTATTGATAGGTATTTCATGCGTTACCCAAAAGTTCGTGAATACATGGATAGTTCTATTGAGCATGCCCAAAATCATGGATACGTAGAAACTCTTTTCCATAGGCGTCGATATTTTCCTGATATTAAAAGTAAAAATGTGGGACTTCGCCAATTCGCACAGCGTCAGGCGATTAACGCCCCCTTGCAGGGAACAGCAGCAGATTTAATTAAGATTGCTATGGTTCATGTGGCGAAAGCCATTAAAGACCAGAAATTGTCATCTGTCATGATCATGAGCGTTCACGATGAACTTGTCTTTAATGTTCCTGAAAAAGAACAGAAAGAAATGGCAGTGTTAGTTAAGACTCATATGGAAAATGTTATGAAATTATCTGTTCCATTAAAGGCTGATTTAAAAGTAGGATTAAATTGGCTGGAAATGTCAGCCGTAGGCTGAACCGCCTCTGGCGGATACCTCATAAATAGGAATATTTGATGAAAATCGTATTTTGCGCCTCAGAAGTTGTTCCTTTTGCCAAAACAGGTGGTTTGGCTGATGTGTGTGGATCATTGCCGCCAGCACTTGAGACATTAGGACATGAGATTGTTATTATCACCCCCCGTTATGGTACTGCAGGCGGTAATGTGGCTTCTCCCGTCGTGAGGATTGGTAAGAATATTGAGGTGCATTTTATTGAACATCGGAATTATTTTGGTCGTGAGGGTTTGTATGGGGATGTCAATGGGGATTATCGGGATAATTTAGAACGTTTTTCTTATTTTTGTCATCAAAGTCTTAAGCTTTTAAAAGATATTTCATTTAAGCCTGACATTATTCATTGCCACGACTGGCATACAGCGCTTATTCCCGTCATCCTTAAGACCAAGTATGATAAAGACCCTTTTTATAAGAAAACTAAGAGTGTATTAACAATTCACAATCTTGCTTATCAAGGAGTGTTTTCTAAGGACCAATATTCTATTCTTGGGGTAGATGGTAATTTATTTAATACTCAAGGCTTTGAATTTTATAATCAGATCAATATTCTTAAAGGTGGTATAAATTTTACAGATGCTATTACAACGGTGTCTCCGCGTTATGCCAAGGAAATGCAAACATCTCAATTTGGTTGTGCCCTAGATGGTGTTTTGCGCAATCACGCATCAAATATTTATGGGATTCTTAATGGGTTAGATTATGGTACATGGAACCCCCGAGAAGATTCTTTTATATTTCCTTTTAATTCGACAGATTTATCAAATAAATATAATAATAAAGCTGCTTTGCAGGAAATGCTGTCACTTGAGGTCAATCCAACTCGTCCCTTATTCGGCTTTGTAGCTCGATTGTGTCATCAAAAAGGGGTGGATTTGATTATTCAAGCTATGCCAGACATTATGAAAATGGGAGTTCAGGTTGCTTTCACAGGAACTGGGGACAGAAAATATCATCGGATGTTAGAAGAATGTGTACGTGATTATCCTAAACAGGTTGGAATTTATTTAAAATTTGAAGAGCGATTAGCTCATCAAGTCTATGCGGGGTCGGACTTCTTTTTAATGCCTTCGGTATATGAGCCGTGTGGTTTGGGACAAATGATTGCGTTGCGTTATGGAAGTATTCCAATCGTATATAAAACGGGGGGATTAGCTGACACTATTAGTCTTTATGATGCTCTTCATCGTACTGGCAATGGATTTCCTTTTACAGAGTATACCAAACAAGATTTTGTTAAAGCCGTTGGGGAAGCTAAAAGAATATTTTCTGATCCTAAACAAATGGATTTCTTAGTGCCTCATGCCATGAAACAGAGATTTACATGGGAGAAATCAGCCAAGGAATATGAAAGGGTGTATCAAAAATGCTTATTGTTGGCCTAACTGGGAGTTTTGGAACGGGAAAAACCACCGTAGCCAACCTTTTTAAAGAGTATGGAGCTGTTGTTATTGATGCGGATCAAATTACCCGTGATCTTTTGGGTCCAAAAGGAAAATGTATAAAAAAAGTGGCAAAAGTTTTTGGTCATGTTATACTCTCACACAATAAGGTTGATCGAATTGCTCTGGCAAGAATAGTTTTCAATGATCCGCGTGAATTAAAGAAACTCACCGATATCCTATATCCACTTGGTTTAAAAGAAGTAAAGAAGCAAATTACAAAAAATAAAAATAAGAAGCTTATAGTTCTAGATGTCCCATTGTTGTTTGAGTCTGGATGGGACAAAATAACACACACAAATGTTGTTGTACGATCAAATCAGAATTTACAAATCAAACGTCTTATTAAACGCACAGGGCTTTCCAAATCCGATATCCTCAGGCGAATCAAATCTCAAATGTCAATCACAGAAAAACTTAAAAAAGCAGACATTATCATCGATAATAGAGGTTCTTTAGCAAATACACGTCTGCAGGTTAGGGCGGTTGTAGATAGATTGAATCAAAGAAAGAAATAAAACAATAGGAGAAACACATGAGCAGGTCAGAGGCAAAACAAGAAAAAGAAGAAAAAGAAAACGGTAATGGTGATTATAAACCCGCTAATCCTGGCGGTAAGACAGTCAACATTGAAGAGCTTAAAGAAATGAAAATGGCTGAATTGACAAAATTAGCCAAAGATCTGGACGTCCAAGGGGCCAGCAGCTTAAAGAAACAGGACTTGATTTTTAAGATCCTCCAAGCCCAAGCAGAAAAAGAAGGTTTGATGTTTGGACAAGGAACTCTTGAAATCCTTTCCGAAGGATTCGGGTTCTTACGCTCTGCTAATTACAATTATCTCCCATGTCCTGATGATATTTATATATCTCCATCTCAAATTCGTCGTTTTGATTTAAAGACAGGTGATACTGTTTCTGGCCAAATTCGTCCACCCAAGGAAGGGGAAAAGTATTTTGCCCTTTTAAAAGTGGAGGCAGTCAATTTTGAAAATCCTGAAAAGTGTAAAGATAAGATTTTCTTTGATAATTTAACTCCGCTTTATCCTAAAGAACGTTTAAATCTGGAAACAACTCAAAACGAAGTTTCCACACGTATTATTAATTTATTAACTCCAATCGGAAAAGGCCAGCGCGCCTTGATTGTTGCTCCTCCATATAGTGGTAAGACGGTTATCTTACAAAAGGTGGCTAATGCCATCGTTCAGAACCATCCAGAAGTGATTCTTATTGTTCTTCTGATTGATGAACGTCCTGAAGAAGTTACTGATATGCAGCGAAGTGTTAAGGGAGAAGTTATCGCCTCAACGTTCGATGAACCTGCAGAACGTCACGTTCAAATTGCAGAAATCGTCATTGAAAAAGCCAAGCGTTTGGTTGAACACAAACGTGATGTGGTCATCCTGCTTGACTCGATTACTCGTTTGGCCCGTGCTTATAACACTGTTGTTCCTCATTCCGGAAAGATTCTATCTGGTGGTGTGGACTCAAACGCCCTACATAAGCCAAAACGATTCTTTGGTGCTGCCCGTAATATTGAAGAAGGCGGGTCACTAACAATTATTGCTACATCCTTAGTTGATACGGGAAGCCGTATGGACGAAGTTATCTTCGAAGAATTTAAAGGTACTGGTAACATGGAATTGCAATTGGATCGCAACTTATTCCAACGTCGTATTTACCCTGCAATCGACCTTAAACGTTCCAACACTCGTCATGAAGAGCTGTTGGTTGAAGAAGGTGATTTGCAGCGCGCTTGGCTTTTACGTAAGGCCTTCAATGACCTTAATGCAGCCGAAGCTATGGAACTTTTGATCAATAAGATCTCTAAGTACAAGACTAATACAGAGTTTTTGCAGAATATGAATAAGTAGGCAAAAGATCCTTTGTTTTTTTGGAAACATTAAGAGGAAACAAAGTATACTTGCAAAGTATGACCAAATAGGGTAGTATATCGCCCTTTGAAAACACAGGTTGATTCGCCACAGGCGGATCAAATTCTATCCCGTCAAAGCGGGCCGCCTCAAGCGGAAAAATACCATGGAGGTAGGACAATGAAAGCTGAAATTCACCCAAATTATGAAGAAACCACAATTAGCTGTGCTTGTGGAAACATTATTCATACGCGTACAACCAAGAAGAACATCCGCGTTGAAATCTGTTCCCAATGTCATCCTTTCTTCACAGGATCCAAGAAATTAGTGGATACTGCAGGCCGTATCGAGCGATTCAACAAACGTTATGCTAAAGGAAAATGATCAGGCCAAGCTAGCTAAGGCCGAAGAGCGCTTTCATGAGTTAGAAAAGCTTCTAGCTGATGAAAGCGTCATCTCTGACCAAAGTCAATACGGAAAACTCGCTAAAGAGTTTTCCGAGTTGACTTCTCTTATGGAAAAGTACCACGCTTTTCTGAAAACAACATCCCAAATTAAAGAATTACAAGACATTCTCAAAGATAAAAGCCAGTCGGATATGAAAGAACTGGCTGAATTAGAAATTCAAGATTTAAAGCCAAAAGTTGAGGCTTTAGCTTCAGAATTAACTGATTATTTTGACCCTTCCAAGAATGAACCCGATAAAGATATTATTATTGAAATCCGTGCCGGCACAGGCGGCTTGGAAGCGTCTTTATTTGCTGGGGATCTGTATCGCATGTACAGTAAATATGCAGATCTTAAAGGATGGACTTTGGAAGTCATGTCTTACGTTACAACGGAAGCAGGGGGAGTCAAGGAAGTTTCCTTTTCATTAAGTGGGAAAGAATGTTCTAAGCGATTAAAATGGGAAAGTGGTATACATCGGGTGCAAAGAGTTCCTACCACAGAAGCTTCCGGCCGTATTCATACGTCAGCAGTCACGGTTGCGGTTATGATGGAGCCTGAGGAAATTGAATTAGAAATTCTCCAGAAAGATTTAAAAATTGATGTGTATCGTTCTTCTGGTCCAGGTGGACAAAGCGTTAATACTACGGACTCTGCTGTGAGAATTACTCATGGACCGACAGGGACAGTAGTTGTGTGTCAAGATGAACGGTCTCAATTAAAGAATAGAGCCAAAGCCATGCGCATTTTGAGGGCTAGAATTCTTGATAAAATGCAGCAGGATGCTTTTGCAAAAGAAGCAGCGCTTCGTAAAGCTCAGGTTGGTTCAGGTGATCGCAGTGAAAAGATTCGTACTTACAATTTTCCTGATAGACGTGTGACAGACCACCGCATTGGGTTTACCAGCCATCAACTCGAATCGATTCTTAATGGGAATATGGATGAGTTGACGGATGCTTTGATGGTGGCGGAACGCGAAGCTAAAGAACAGGCTGGTTTGAGCAGTCAATAGAAGATTATCACTAATCTTTATATATAAAATTTCCATAAAGTATTAATTAGCAATAGTTTAACAATAAACAGGTAAGCGTTTTCTCAAAAGCTCTTAGGAGCGATTGACAAGGCTTGCCCTGTGTTGCACACTTGTAGTAATTAATAAGTGTGGAGAGTAATATGAAAACCCCAAAAGCCATTTCTATTATTGTTTTAACAGCCTTCTTGACAACATCTCTCAATATTTCCGGGTATGCTAAAGACGTTTCGTTATTACCCGCTCCAGGTGTTATGGTTCACTTAAGCCCTGAATTTACTCCTGCCCATTTAAAAGGAATTGTTATTCACCCTGATAATGCTCTTAAATTCGATTTCATCATCAATAAAGGCGACAAGCCTTTAGATGAAGTGACAAAAAAGGCAGAATATACCAAACTTATTAAATATTTTTTAGCTTCCTTAGCCGTGCCTGATGACAATCAATGGGTCAATCTTTCGCCTTATGAAAAGAACCGTATTATTAAGGAAGACTTTGGAAAAACTGAAATGGGGCGAGATTTACTAGCGCAAGATTACCTACTTAAACAAATTACAGCTTCTTTAATATACCCTCAAGACAAGTTAGGCCAGAAATTCTGGGATGAAGTTTATGCAAAAGCCCAGCAGCAATTTGGCACAACCAATATTCCAGTTAATACGTTCAATAAAGTTTGGATTGTCCCAGATGATGCTGTGATTTATGAAAAAGGTAATACAGCATATGTCATTAAGCATCATTTGAAGGTCATGCTAGAAGAGGACTATTTGTCTTTAGGAAAGCATGGTGGTATTCAGGAAAAATCGATCCGTGATTCCAATAAAGCCCATGCGATCGGTTCACAGGTCGTTCGTGAAGTTGTTTTACCTCAGCTTGAAAAGGAAGTTAATGAGGGGCAAAATTTTGCTCCTTTAAGACAGGTCTATAGCGGTATGCTCCTAGCTGCGTGGTATAAAAGAGCTTTAAAGGAATCATTGCTTTCAAAGATCTATGCGGATAAATCCAAAATTAAGGGAATCAATCAGGACCCTAAGAACAATGAGGCTATTTATCAGCAGTATCTCAAGGCTTTCAAAAAAGGTGTATTTAACTTTATTAAGGAAGATGTGGATAAGTATTCGAAGCAAACTATTCCAAGAAAGTACTTCTCTGGTGGAACAATTGGGGATGGTGCCATGTTTGCCAAGGTAGTGCGTATTATAAAGACCCTTGATCCGGCTCAAGCAGCCAGTTTAGCTAAATCTCTTGCAAGCGATGACTTAGCTCAAGTAATGGCTCATGAGACCCAAGATTCAGCTATGAGTGGAACAGAAGTCAATTTCTCTTGGAATAATGGAAAGAATTCATTCCAAGTAAAAAGAGGTACCATGTTAGGTGGTTATAAACTACATAATATCCTTATGAATGGTAAGCCAACTACAGTTAAGCTTGGCAATTTACAGGGAAGTATCCTTAGAATAGAAGGGGCTGAAACGTTGATTATTGGAAAAGATAAAACATCCAATCAATATGTATTTATTACGGGTGATCGTGATCCAAGTATGCCAAGGAACACAGTGTTTTATTTTGAAGAAGGTAAGGGCTCTGCTCCGAATCTTTTAGTAAATAAGTCTGTTAGGAATGGAAATTTTGAGACGATTGCAATATTAATGCCTGCTCAAGGAGTAGTTGGTAAACAAGCATTGGATGTACAGAATTTTTCTGATCCTTCTTTGCTACTCAGTGATGAGACTGGTTCTCAAAAGTTACCAGTTGGAAAACAAATAAAAGTCTTAGATTATGCTCAATTAACCAGTAAAACTGCTGGCCAAGCCCTGTCAACATTGGATTTGCCTCCCGCTATACCTATGCCTGGTGCCACAGAAAGAACTATAAGGCAAAGAATTATAACGGATATTCATGTTGCTCACGTGTTAGATAGAATCAGGGAAAAAACAAACAGAGAGCCTGATCCTGGTGTTTTAGATGGCTTTATAGATGTTGTACGGGAAGAGTCCAATGATATAAGGGCTATTGAATTAGCCATAGAAGCTATTTTAGGGGCGCATATAGAAGATGAATATTTGATGGATTCTTTTTTAACAGAGTTAAAGAAGATAGATTCCACTGAGAGTGCTAATAATTACATTTATTTGTTATCTGGAATGCTGAAAGACATGTCTGGTTTAGAATTAAGTATGAATGAAAAAGTTCGTAATGTGATCTTGAATCTATTCTACATTCAAGGTTTAAATAGTGCTCCAGAATTTAGAAGTCAATTTGAAAAGTGGTTAAAGAGATTTATAGAAATAGGTCGAAAGGGTAGAAGTGATGTAGAAATCGATCCTATGTGGCAGGATATCAAAGCAGAAGATAAGGAAGTCTTTCAATCTTTGCCATACTCTATAGGATTAAGTCTCTACAAGGTTCGAATTGCTATGCAGTCAAATCTTCATATCAATGAAGCTTATAGAGATTACGAATCAACCATCAATATGGTTAATCAAGCAATTGCTCCACAGGGTGCTTCACAGAAGGTTCTTCCATCGAGCTTGGTTGTAGGAACAGAAGCGCTAATTCTCAATAGTTTTCTAACTTTAATCCCATTTGTTCTCGATTCATTAAATTTATTAATAGATGATTTTAAGAGTACAAGTGTGGATGACAAATTGACACGTGTTAAAGATCTATTAATTAAAGTTGAATTTTTGCACGGAAAAATGATACAGGAGATTTCTAGTGAAAGTATTAATGGCGGTATGGGACTTTCTCAAAGGGGGAGGGATTTAAAAGAGCTGTTAGGAAATGTAGACGATCTGAAAGTGTTTCTTGATGAGGAAATTGCGAAAGTCGAGCTAATGTTGGGCGAAAGAGGTAATATGCATCAAATAGATCGTAATAAATATAGCGCTCAACGATTGAATCGAACATTAAGAATGGTTTTTTATTCTTTTAAGAAAAGATGGAGAGGTTTATCGTCTAAGTTAGATAGCCAAGGAATAGAAATTGAAGATATAGATAATGTATTTCGTCTTAGTTTAAAGAGACAAGAAATTGTTAATGAATTGATCCAAGAACATTTATCAGTAGAGGGGGCAGAAGTTGATTCTACATCGTCCCTTAAAGAAATAGGAATGTTTGATGATGATGTTATTTCTATGTTAGATATTTTAGAAGAGAGATATAGATTTGTTGTGCCAACGCAAGACATTAAATTATTTAGAAATAGACTTTCTGATGAGAAAAACAATTTAACTGTGAATGATTTTTATGCCTTGATTGAGCCTTATTGGTCTACTGATGAAGCTATGTCAGTGTTTGAAGTAAAAAAACCTATGGATAAAACGATACTTAAAGAACCTAAAAGACTTCGAGTTTTAGATTTATTGCAAGCCATTGAAGAAAAACCGGCCTCACTTATAGAAGATAAGCTGCAGGCTAGAGATTTGGCAAAAGAAATTAAAGCTGTGATAGATATGGCTACTGATCTTAGTAAGTTGAAGAGTGTATTAGAAGGTATGTGGTATGAAAACGAATACAAAGCTATCCCAAAAGAAATTCCCGAAATTAAACAGAGTCTTGATTTAATCGATGAAATTTTTCGATTAAGAGAGCAATTATTGGTTAGCTCAGATTCGAAGATTCTTGATGATGTTATCAGCATAAAAAATCAATTAAGTAGGCTTGTCAAAGAGGCGGTTAGGAAGGATATGGCGGATGACGCAATGAAATCTATTGAACCTCAGTATAAAGATCCCTTAGGTGGTATTGATTTAAATGCTGCGAATTTGAATTTACAGATTAAGCGTGATGGTAATGGGGTGCCTCTTCCTATTAGTCAGCAAAATTTAGAAAGTATTCATATTGAAGGACTGATTCCAGTGATTTTAGATATTAGACCTGCTTTGGGAGCGCTTCTTTTATCTGAATTAACCTCTGGTGTACCTCAATTATTAGCTAAAAAGTAATTTTAATGACTGAAGATGAACTGATTTTGACCCATATTCTTGGTATTTCCCGCAGTGAGCTTTATTTACATAAGCCTCAATTGACCGAACTTCAAGAGAAACAATTCCAATCTTATAAAGCTAGAAGACAAAAGGGAGAGCCTTTGCAGTATATTTTTGGGGACTGTGATTTTATGGGGCTTGAATTGAAGGTTGATCCAAGAGTCCTTGTGCCTCGCCCTGAGACGGAGATATTGGTTGATTTGGCTATTAAGAAATTTCATGGTGCTGAAATTTTAGATATCGGAACAGGATCAGGAAATATTGCTATTGCTTTAGCCAAGCATTTTCCAAAAGCCCATGTGATAACAATTGATGTTTCCAAGGATGCTTTGGATTTAGCTCAAGAGAATGCAAAGATTCACTCTGTGAGCAGCCAAATTGGTTTTATTCATACCAGTATTTTTGATTATGTTCCAAGTAAGAGATTTGATTTTATCATTTCTAATCCACCGTATATTCCAAGCGGAAAAATCCTCACCTTACCCATTGATGTTCAACAAGAGCCTCACTTAGCATTAGACGGTGGCATGGATGGGTTAGACTTTTACCGTGCTATTATAAAGATGATTCCAGGCTTGATAAGACCTAAGGGTTGCCTTATGATGGAATTTGGTGACGGACAGGGTTTAGCAGTCAAAGACCTCGTACACGCGCTCCAAACATTTTCAAATATTCAAATCCACAAGGACTTAACAGGCAGAGATCGTATTATTAGTGCAGAATAATTTTAGGAGAACTGTATCATGGAGAAATTTGTTATTGAAGGCGGAAAGACGCTTAAGGGAAAAATTAGAGTTAGTGGTTCTAAGAATACAACCTTGCCTATCCTTGCAGCCACGCTTTTAACGGATGGTGTCTGCGAAATCCGTAATGTCCCCAAACTCCGTGACACTTGGACGATGTGTAAACTCCTTAGAACTCTAGGTAAAACCGTGGAAATCAGTGGTAATAAAGTCACCATTTCAGGTGCAGCTAATACTCATATTGCCGATTATAAATTAGTCTCAACCATGCGTGGGTCATTTTGTGTCTTAGGCCCTTTATTGGCCAAACTCGGCAAAGCGAAAGTTTCTATGCCTGGAGGCTGTGTTATTGGGGTGCGGCCTGTTGATTTGCATATGAAGGGTATTTTAGCCTTAGGAGCTAAAGCGGATTTTGAAGGCGGGGATGTCATTGCAAGTGCTTCCAAGCTTAAAGGGACTCAAATGTACTTAGGAGGAATATTTGGCTCATCTGTTCTAGCCACAGCGAACGTTATGATGGCAGCATCTTTAGCTCACGGAGAAACAATTATTGAATGTGCGGCAAGTGAACCTGAGATGGAAGAGCTTGGAAATTTTTTAAGTGCAATGGGAGCTAAGATTTCGGGACATGGAACCTCGCGCATTGTTATTAATGGTGTACGAAAACTTAATGGGGCTAACTATCGTATTGGATCAGACCGTATTGAAGCAGGCACGTTTTTAATTATGGCTGCTGCTGCCAAGAGTGATATCTTAGTTGAAGATGTTCAATACAATCATTTGTTGGCCCTCATTGATAAACTTCAAAGTATTGGTGTGTACGTTAAGAAAGAAGGCAGTGATATTCGTATTCGTTGTAAGAAGATATTAAAACCGGCCAATGTGGTGACTCACCCTCATCCAGGTTTTCCTACAGATCTTCAAGCACAATACATGACATTAATGGCTTTAACGCCAGGTGTGAGTATTGTAACTGATAGAGTTTTTCCAGATCGTTTTATGCATATTTCAGAATTAAATCGTATGGGCGCCCAGATTCGCCGCGACTCAGGAAGCGCCATCATTGAAGGGGTTAAGCAATTGTATGGAGCGCCTGTTATGGCATCCGACCTTCGTGCCTCAGCTGCTCTTGTCATTGCAGGATTGGTTGCCAAGGGTAAGACGGAAATTCATCGTATTTATCATTTGGACCGTGGTTATGAAGATTTAGACCAGAAATTGACCCAATTGGGTGCAAAGGTGTTTAGAGAGAAGGAATAAGACATGATTCTCATGATCGACAATTACGATTCATTTACCTATAACCTCGTCCAGTATTTTGGAGAATTAAAAGCTGATATGAAGGTGTATCGTAATGATGAACTTACTCTTGCAGATATTCGACGTATGAAACCTGAAAAGATAGTAATCTCTCCGGGGCCTGGTCGACCTGAAGATGCGGGGATTTCAGTGGATGTAATTAAGAAGCTTTCAGGAGAATTCCCAATTCTTGGTGTTTGTTTAGGTCATCAGGGGATAGGATATGCTTTTGGTGCTAAGATCACTAACGCTAAACATTTGATGCACGGTAAGACGTCTCCCATTGAACATAGGGATACGGATGTTTTTAAAGGTTTGTCCCATCCCTTTGATGCAACGCGGTATCATTCGCTTGTCATTGATCGTAAAACCTTGCCAGATTGTTTGGAAGTGACAGCCTGGACAACCGATGATCAGGAAATCATGGGGGTCCGTCACAAAACTTTACCGCTATGGGGTGTGCAATTTCATCCTGAATCCATACTTACAAAAGAAGGAAAGAATATCCTCAAGAATTTTCTTAAACTCTGATGCGTAACTACATTGATAAAATTAATAGCCATAAAAATTTAACTCATGATGAAATTACGGTTGTCATGGAGCTTATCATGTCAGGCCATGCGCCTCTTGAAGAGGTTGGCGATTTTTTACTGGCACTGAACGCTAAAGGCCCTACCGTTGAGGAGATTACTGCATGTGCATTAATTATGCGCAAGTTTGTTGTTCCTATTAAAACAACTCATAATGTGGTTCTAGATACATGTGGGACAGGTGGGGACCACAAAGGTACATTTAATATTTCAACAGCTGCTGCTTTTGTTATTGCCTCGTGTGGCGTTGCAGTTGCTAAACATGGAAACCGTTCGGTATCTAGCAAATGTGGTTCTGCGGATGTGTTAGAAGCTCTAGGGATCAATGTGGATTTGACTGACTCAAGAGTGAGTGCTTGTTTAGATCACGTAGGTATCGCATTCTTATTTGCTCCAAATCTTCATCCAGCCATGAAAAATGTTGCACCTGTGCGAAAAAGTCTTGGTGTGAAGACAATCTTTAATATTCTTGGACCTTTGACTAATCCTGCATCTGCTACACATCAAATCGTTGGAGTTTATAGTAGGGATTTGGTCGAGCCGATTGCAAATGTACTTAAACACTTAGGAATTAAACGTGCGCTTGTAGTTCATGGAGATGATGGATTAGATGAAGTGACCACAACAGATAAAACGTTTATTGCTGAATTTAATGGAAAAGAAATTATTTCTTATGATATTGATCCTCAAGAATTAGGAATTATGCGTGCTAGTCCTGAAGATTTAATGGGTGGAGATAAGCATGAAAACGCTTCTATTCTGGAAACCATTTTAAGTGGACAAAAGGGTCCTAAAAGAGACATTGTCCTTCTGAATTCTGCCTATGGTCTGTATACCGCAGGAGCTGTAGATAATATCACTTTTGGTCTTCAGATGGCTGAGCATGCGATTGATTCTGGGCGTGCCTTGATGAAATTAAATGAATTAAAGGAGTCGACTAACCGTGTCTGGTGATTTTTTAAAGAAAATTGAGAGCCATAAGCTAGGCATTATTAAAGCTAAAAAGGATTATTACGAGAATCTTAAGAAGAATATGAAGCGTGCGACATATAATCGCTATGAGATCTTCAAGAAAGCTATCTCTCGACCGGGACAAGTTAATTTAATTGCTGAAATAAAAAAAGCTTCTCCTTCAGCAGGTCTTATTCGTCAAGACTTTGAAGTCTCTAGAATTGCCAAAATCTATGTGGAGAATAAAGCGGCTGCTCTTTCTGTATTGACGGAGGAAAAGTATTTCTTAGGCGGTTTTCCTTATTTGGAAAAGGTAAGCGATGAGTTTCCAGTGCCTACACTTATGAAAGACTTTATTATTCATGAGTATCAGATTTTTGAAGGCGCTTTTTATGGGGCATCGGCTGTTTTATTGATTGTGGATATGCTTGAAGATAATCAATTGCGTGATTTGATTGCTGTTGCTCATTCATTAGGAATAGATTGTTTAGTGGAAGCTCAAACTGAAAAAGAGGTTGAGCGAGCCTTGGACGCAGATTGTGAAGTCATTGGAATTAATAACCGTAATTTGCGCACCTTAGAGATGGATCAAGAGAATTTTTTTCGTTTAGTTAAAGAAATTCCTAAAGGAAAGATCATTGTTGCTGAAAGTGGACTTAAGACCCATGAAGATATTAAAAGAGTAGGGGAGGCAGGAGCACACGCAGTTTTAATCGGAGAAACATTTATGAAAGCTAATGACATTGGCGCTAAGATGAAGGAGATCATGGGTTATGGTAAGAATTAAAGTTTGTGGGATTACGAATGAAAAAGATGCATTGAAGGCAGCCAATTTGGGTGCATGGGCTGTTGGTTTTATTTTTTATAAGAAAAGTCCAAGATTTATAAGCCCCTTTAAGGCCAAGAAGATCATTGATGCCTTACCGCCTTTTGTGACACCGGTGGGTGTATTCGTGAACCATAATGCGGGGGCCATGAAAGATATTATCAATCATTGCGGTTTAAGAGCAGTTCAACTGCATGGAGATGAGGATCACCATTTCTGTCACCGTCTTCGCCGTTACAATGTAAAGATCATTAAAGCCTTTGGTATAGGAGAAGGTTTTGACCCTAGAGTTCTTGAGCCTTACAAAGTCGATGCGTTTTTATTTGATACTTTGGATAAAGAGAATCATGGTGGTACAGGAAGGACATTTGATTGGAATCTCTTAAGAGAAATCAAATCCATGAATGTTCCCATTATTCTTTCAGGCGGCTTAAATAGTCAAAATGTGATTGAGCCAGTCAATGAGCTTAAACCATATGCCGTGGATGTTAATAGTGGTGTAGAGCAAGCTCCAGGAATTAAAGATGCTGCAAAGATGAAGCAATTTATTGACGTTGTGACTTACATTACTGGACCTAAGGTCAGAGAATCTTAAATAAATGCGTACGCATATTCCTAAGGATGACATTTCAGTCATCATTCAGTTAGCTGGACAAGAAATTCGTCAGTTCCTTTCTTCAGCCAAACCCGAAGACTTTCGGGGTGAGGCCAAGTCTGCAATTGCTTTATATCAAAAAGATTCTAATCTTTTTACAGATAAACATTTGATTGAATATGGCACAAATATTGAAAAGGCCATTGATCATCCCATGAGAATTGAAGTTAGGCATATCACATCCTATGGAGCTGCTCAAGTGGTGGCTAAAGGAGTGTGGGGGGCGCCTTTACGTCAAGAAGTGATCAAAAGAATTCGAGAAGAATTAAAAACATATGATAAAGATATTGAGGTCAGATTAGCTGGAACTTCTTCTTTTGAGTTTAATGTAAAAGGTATTAATAAGTCTTCTTCCATTCGTTTCTTGCGCTATGCCTGGGGAGATGTTTTAGATCAGATGAAATATACAGCCGGTCCTTATATTGACAGTCGAAAGACCAATACCATAATTGCCGCTGATGGAGACGGGACGATTTATGACGGCCCTAAAGCAGGCCATGATCTTCCAACAATGGCGAAAAGTCCTGCAAGGGATGCTTTAATTGCATGGCTGGAGGCAGGCGGTATATTTATGCTGAATTCCGGCAATGAACTACAACGCAACGTCCTTCGCATTAAAGATGGTATTCCTGCTCATTTGTTTAATCGTATTCTAGTTTCAGGAAATGGTGGAGCTGATTTAGTGTGTTTTGATGAAGCTCAGCAGCCTGTGTTTGTGAGAAGATTTAACGATTTCGCTATTCATAAATTGGATCCTAAATATACGTTGGATATTGTTTATCTAGGAGATGACGGCAGTCAAGATGGCAATGACTGGGCAGCTTTTAAAGAGGTAGGTTTCGAACGTGCAGTATTAGTTTCCAGAGACTTCAAACGTCATTACGATGCCGGTTTAAGAGTTGGTTATGTCGGGCATTTGGTTAGAGGTACCAAAAGATATTTCGAAATAGCCACTCTAAAAGCCAAAAATAACCGCCGAGGCAAAGGCTTTCTATCTGCCTGGGCCGTTTCATAAATGCTGATAGACACCAAAATAAGAAAAATGGTGCCTGTCACCATTTATTCAATTAGAATATTTCCATGTCATTAGTCCTTTCAAAAAATGATTCGCCTAAAATGTTTGATGAAATCGCTCATAAGTATGATTTCCTCAATCGGCTTTTGTCTTTGGGGCAAGACGAGGCTTGGCGTTATCAAATCAGAAGATGTTTACCTCAAAAAAATAGTTATGATCTTTTAGATATAGCAACTGGCACAGGGGATGTGATTTTGACCTTGGTCAAAGATAATTCATCGGTGCGCTCAGCTTATGGAGTAGATTTATCTGAAGGAATGCTTGAAATTGCAAAGGTCAAGGTTAAGGCGGCTAATTTACAGTCAAAAATCACTATTCAAAAAGCTGATGCTCAGGCTCTTCCATTTGTGGAAGGGAGTTTTGATGCTGTTACGATTTCCTTTGGCATTAGAAATATTCCAGATTTACGTTTAGCTCTTCTTGAAATGTATCGTGTTCTTAAGAAAGATGGGCGTGTGATTATCTTAGAGTTTTCCTTGCCCCAGAATATCTTCATCAGAACAGGCCACTGGTTTTATATTAATATTTTTGTTCCAATTGTTGGTTATATCTTCTCGGGACACAATAGTGCTTATCGATACTTGGCTCAAACAATCGAAACTTTTCCTTATGGAGATCGCTTTTGCAGGATCCTAAAGCAAATGGGATTTGTGAATGTTCAATCTAAAACTTTAATGGGCGGGGTTGCTACCGTTTATTGGGCAGATAAAGAATAATGTCAGACGAAATTGTTGATTTCAAAATAGCCAAGAAGATTATGGCTCAGAAGATCCAAGATGGGGTTGCCAACAAAGGTGCCTTCGATGTTTTTCGTGTTGAGATTAAGATTCACCCTATCGATGAAATCGCATGGATATCCAGTCAGAACTTTTCAGTCAAGATTTTTGGAGCTAACCAAGATAATTCGGCCTGTATTGCAGGTGTTGGTGAGGCCCACTCCATTACAGGTAAAAACATTAATTCTTTTAAAAAGGTCTTTTCAAGCTTAAGGCAATATCTGAAGAAGGAATATCCTTACCTGCAATGGTATGGGGGTATGTGCTTTGACCCTAAACGTTCTTCTGGTCCTTGGAAGGAATTTGGAGCTTATCGTTTTGTGATCCCTAGATTTGAATTAGCTTCTGATTCAAGTTCTATGATTTTTTGCTGTAATATCGTGGGAAAGCTTACCCCTAAAATCCAAGATCAAATTTTAAAACAATTGGATGCTTTAGAAATACCTTCAAATGTAGGGGAGGATGTTGCTTTAAAGGCAAAACAACGAAAAGATTTTCCGTCCCAAGTTCAGTGGGATAAAAATGTCAAAGCAGTATTACAATCTATTGCAAAGGCAAAGGTACAAAAGGTGGTTTTAGCCCGTCAAACGTCGCTTAGTTTTGCCAAGAAGGTCGATCCATGGAATATTTTACGTCGTCTCTTTGAGGTAACTCCTAACAGTTATCATTTTTGTTTTGAATTTAATGGCACAGCATTCTTGGGAGCATCCCCTGAGCGGCTGTATCGTAAATTTGGCCATACGATTATTAGTGAGGCTATTGCAGGAACTTCTCCTCGGGCTAGAGGTATTTCTCAAGACAATGCATTTAAGGAACAGCTGTTAGGCTCTTTAAAGAATAATCGTGAACATGATTTTGTAGTCCAAGCTATTCAAGAAGGATTAAAGAAGGTTTGCCAGGATCAGGAACACAGTCTCAAGCCTCAAATCCTAACTCTTGGCAATGGGCATCATCTGCTGACTTCATTTCAGGGTAAGCTTAAAGATGGGATGAAAGACGAAGATATTATTAGTGCCCTGCATCCAACGCCTGCAGTTGGAGGATCTCCATCAAAACAGGCTTTAGACATGCTTTCTAAGCTTGAGGGATTTCAAAGAGGTTGGTATACAGGCTTAATTGGATATGTTGGGCTTGATTGGAGTGAATTTGTTGTTGGAATACGTTCCGCTTTAGTTAAGAATAAAGAGATGACAGTGTATGCGGGGGCTGGAATTGTAGAAGGCTCTCAATCTCATGAAGAATGGCAGGAAATTGAAAACAAAATCAGTAATTTTATTAAGCTTATCCAATGAAAAACTCTAATATCAATTATTGCTGGGGAAGTTTGATTGTTGAAGAATTGGTTCGTCTGGGTGTTGAGTATTTCTGTATTGCTCCTGGATCGCGTTCTTCGCCTTTAAGTGTTTGTGCTGGGCAAAATAAGAAGGCCAAAGCTATTGTTCATTTTGATGAAAGAGGTTTAGGATTTTATGCTCTTGGAATTGCCAGTGCAACTCACAAGCCGGTTGTTCTGATTTGTACTTCTGGAACTGCAGCTGCCAATTTTTACCCAGCTATCATTGAAGCTTCTAAGAAGAAAGTTCCTTTGATTGTTTTGACAGCAGATCGCCCTCCAGAACTTCGCCAAACAGGCGCTGTACAGACTATTGATCAGGTAGGTATTTTTGGCAGATATGTAAAACATTTTACGGATCTTCCTTGTCCAGATTTAAATATTAAACCGGAGTTTGTTTTAACGACCATAGATCAGGCTTGGTATCAAGCTTATCGAAATTCTAGTGGCGTTGCTCACATCAATTGTATGTTTCGTGATCCTCTAACACCGATCAAGACTAAGGATGATCTTGTTGCGTATACAAAGGGTCTTTCATCATGGTTAAAATCCCAGAAATCTTACACTCAGTATGTGCATGCTAAAGCAGAAGGATATAAAAATCCTGAAATCATTGCTGAGCGTATCAATAAGATTAAAAACGGTGTGATTGTAGTTGGTAAGATTGCTAAAAGGCATGAGAGTCAAGTGGTAGAGTTGGCACAAATGCTTGGCTGGCCAATTTTTGCTGATTTAACTTCTGGAATTAGACTTGGGAATCAAAGCAAGAATATCATTCATTATTTTGATCAACTTTTATTGTCTGAATCTCCCAAATTTGATGGGGTGCTTCATTTAGGTGGAAGGCTTACATCTAAACGTTACTATGAATTTATTGAGAGAACGAAACCCCAGGAGTATATCATTGTTCTTGATCATCCTTTGCGTAATGACCCGACCCATCAGGTGACTTTTCGGGTAGATTCTTGCGTCGGTAATTTTTGTCGCAACATCAAGCCATTGATGAAGAAGCGTGGAGAATCAGCATCCTTAAAGAAGCTCGCAGCTCTTAATCTTAAAGTTCATAAAGCTATTGAGAGCTTTCTTAAAAATGATGGGAGGTTATCTGAAATAGCAACCGCTAGGCTTGTCTCACAGCTGATCCCTAAAGACACGGGCTTATTTGTGTCTAATAGCATGCCTATCAGAGACATGGACTTCTATGGGGATTATACCTATTGTTCCGTCGCTGTTGGAGGTAATCGGGGGGCAAGTGGTATTGATGGAATTATCGCTTCAGCAGCTGGTTTTGCCCAAGGTTTAGGCAAACCCGTGACCCTTATGATTGGTGATTTGGCAGCTTTACATGACGTAAACTCATTAGCACTCCTTAAAGATCTCTCTGTACCTTTAGTGATCGTTGTTCTTAATAATGGCGGAGGAGGTATATTTTCGTTCTTGCCGATAGCTCAAGATGCACCTCAAACATTTGAAAAGCTTTTTGGTACGCCACACAGCCAAACATTTGCTAATGCTGCAGCTATGTTTGAACTCAACTATGCTCAACCCATGGATACTGAGCAATTCAAGAATGTATACAGTCAGGCCTTAAAGTCACAAACAACAACGATCATTGAAGTAATTACTAGTCGTGATGAAAATTTAAAAATTCATAAGAATTTGCAACAACAGCTAACTTTTTAAAAGGATCTCATGAAAAATTTATTTGTTATTATAGTCGTTCTTTTTTGTTCTATTTCGGTTTCAAGAGCGCAGGAGGCTAAGTTTGTTCCATTTACCTCTGAGATTGCATCAGCTGAGTTTATTGGGATGTGGTATGTGACTCAGGATAAGAGGCGCTACGATGGGACTGATCGTACAGGAAGGATTAACCCTCCGACTCAGAATTGGATTATCCGCTATGATTTGGGTAAGGTCTGGGTTCTATATCCAGAGACCAAAACATATAAAGAAATGAACATGACAGAAGAACAAAAAAGGGAAGATAAAACAGCTCCTTATGGAAAATTATACAAGACCATAGATTACAAAGGGCAAAGTGTCGACCAATATGTTCCGAATGCAAAAACAACTTTATATTATATTCATGGCACTAAAGTCCCTTTAAGAGTCGAACGCATCGTTGGAAATGAAACGCATATTACAGAATTTACAAATATTCAAATGCAAGAACCATCATCAGATGTTTTTGAAATACCTTTAGATTACGTAAAAAAATAGAATAGTGTCATTGCGAGCGAAAGCGAAGCAATCTTATTAAGATTGCCACGTCGCCTATGGCTCCTCGCAATGACATAAGATAGGCTTATGGCATCCAATCCGATCAAATTCTCAGAGCTTGATTTTAATGATGAATTTGTGGCTTCTTTTGAAGCGCTTGAGAATACTCGTGATAATATTTTTTTGACCGGCAAGGCAGGAACGGGTAAGTCAACGCTTCTTCAATATTTTCGTCTGAAAACTTCCAAGAACATTGCTGTTTTAGCGCCTACTGGTGTGGCTGCGGTCAACATCAAAGGTCAGACTATTCATTCCTTCTTTCAATTTAAACCTGACATTACACCAGATAGTGTGAACGACATCATCATGCGCAAAACCAAACGCAAGATGTTTCAGGCATTAGAGGCTATTGTTATTGATGAGGTTTCTATGGTGCGTGCGGATTTGTTTGATTGTATTGATGCTTTTTTAAGGTTATTTGGTCCGCATTACGATCGTCCATTTGGAGGAGTTCAAATAATTTTATTTGGTGATTTGTTTCAATTGCCGCCAGTTGTATCAAGAATGGAACAGGAGCTCTTTAGGGGAATCTATCCGAGTCCTTACTTTTTTTCAGCTAAAGTATTCAGTCAGATTAATCTAAAGATATTGGAACTTAAGAAAATTTATCGTCAAAAGGACGAGAATTTTATCCATTTGCTTAATGCTATTCGTCACAATGAATTAAAAGAACATCATCTGCATGCATTTAATAGTCGCCATCATGAGAAGGCGAGTTTCAACAAAGAAGACTTTTATATAACGCTAACGACCACAAATGCGTTGGCGGAAGATGTGAATAATAGATGTTTGAATGCAATTGTGGGACAGGGGCATTCTTATCATGGTGAGATTTCAGGAGAGTTTGAGAAGAAGAGTTTGCCTGGGCAGGAAATTCTCCATTTGAAAAAAGGCGCCCAAGTTATGATGCTTAATAATGACGCAGATAAGCGCTGGGTCAATGGTTCATTAGGTGTGATTGAAGAAATCAAATCGTATTCCGGCGAAGATATTATTCTAGTTAAACTTGAGAATGGCCAAACAGTAGATGTCAAAAGGCATACTTGGGAGATTTATCAATACTATTTTGATGATGTGGTTAATAATCTTGCTTCTAAAGTCATCGGTTATTTTACACAATATCCTTTAAAACCAGCCTGGGCAGTCACAATTCATAAGTCACAAGGGCAAACATTTGAACGTATCGTCATTGATATTGGAGATGGGACATTTGCCCACGGACAGATGTATGTGGCCCTTAGTCGCTGTACTTCTTTAGAGGGGATTATTCTTAAAAAACTTCTTCGTCAAAGTCATGTCCTTATGGATAATCGTATACATGATTTTATGACTAAGAGTCTTGGAGAATTAGTATGAAAAAATTTTTATTTTTCACATTCTTTTTGATGTTTTCATTTTTAGCCTTTGCTCAAGAAATAAAAGAAGAGGCCTGGCTTTCTAAGAATGCTGACCAACCTTATATTGCTCTTGCAAATGAGTATCAAGTGACTTTAAAACCAGATTGGTCATATGAAGAAACATATCATTCTCGTATAAAGATACAAAAAGATACTGGAAAAGAATTGCAACAATGGCCTATTTATTACAATAAATCTAGAGATGCAATTTCGGACATTGTTGCTCGTGTGGAGAATCCGGATGGTCATCAAGTAACAGCAACTGATATCCAGGATTTGCCAGTTTACAAAGATTTAGATGCTTATTCGGATATGCACATGAAGTTAGTTAGTCTTCCTGAGGTTAGCGTTGGTTCCATTATTGATGTGACAGTTAGAAGTTCAACCACTCGAAAAGAAATTCCAAATCACTATTGGGCTGAAGTTCTTTATCCAGCTATTCCAACACAGCATGCTAAACATGTTTTTATTATCCCAGATGACAAGCCTGTTCGTTTTAAATCCTATAAGATGGCTTATCAACCAACGATCGAGAAGTCCAATGGTCGAACGATATATACCATGGTTTTTGATGAGACAAATCCTATTCCGGATCAAGAAACATTAATGCCACCTATGCAGGAGGTGTTAGGAGCAATGTACTTATCTTCAATGGATGATTGGAAGATCGTAGCGGATTGGTATCGTGACTTAGTTAATAAAAAAACTATTGATGATTCACAAATTACACTTAAAGCTTTAGAAGTTGTTAAGGGAAAGACCCTTCAGAAAGATAAGGCCCGGGCAATCTTGGAATACATTCAAGACAACTATCAATATGTTCCTCTTAATTTCGGTGACAATACCGTCGATCCTAATTCCACAACGACAGTTTTTAAGAATCAATATGGGGATTCTAAAGACATTGCTCTTTTAACCAGACAATTATTTCAAATTGTAGGGATTGAGATTAATATTTGTCTTTTGAGTGAAGAGTTTTCGGGTAATCCTCAGTCAGGGCTTCCTAATCCAAATGTATTTAGCCATGTGATTCTTCAGGCAAAACTAGATGGAAAAGATTATTTTATTGATCCTCTTTTAAGAGGTTTTGATATCGGAGAATATCCAGCTAATTATGAGAACGGTTATGTATTAATCATTGATTCTGAAAGTTATAGATTTGATAATCTTCCGAACACACCTGAAGATCGCCGGACTCTTTTAAGTGAAGCAGACGTAAATATATTTAATAGTGGAGCTGCAGACTATCGAGTTCATGTGAAGCTTCCCATTGAAGCGAGTCAGAGTTTTAGGCAAACGTGGCTTTCCTCAAGCAATGAAGACAAAGATAAGTTTTTTAAAAACCTTCAAGGAAACTTCGCTAAAAGTGGGCAAATGATTGATCATAAGGTCAGTGGGGTGGAGAACAGGTATGGACCCGTCGAATTTAATTTACGATATCACTCCGATGATGCTTATCCTATTGTTAATGATATGATTCTCATAAAAGAGGAAACCCAATCAGATCTTCCTGACTTTTCTGCTGAAAAGCGTGACCATCCAATCTTTGTCTCAATAAATTCACTTATAAAAAATGTGAATACATATCATATTCCCGACCAATTCAAGGTTAATTTTCTGCCTCAAAGTTATACTATGTCCATTGATTTTATGGATGTTGAAGTGGATTATCAAAACAAAGAAAATTTTATTGAGATCACTAGCAATTATCACACAAAAAGGTGTACTATACCTGCTGAACGCTACGGACAATTGAAGAATTTTGCTAAGGATCTGTTCAAAAAGAACGATCAGTATATTGTTTTAAAGAAGTCTTCTGAGCCTGAACCAACGGGGGAGGCTAAAGAAGCTGTTAAAAAACCAATTGAAGGGAAATAATATGTCATCATTTAATCAAAAAAGCATAGCCCAAGTCTTAAAAGTAGGTTCCAGCAAATACAAAATTTATTCTCTTCCTAAATATGCAAAATCTGTAGGTTTAAAATTATCTGCCTTGCCGTTTTCCATACGAATCCTTCTCGAAAGTGCTTTACGTAATTACGATGATTATCAAGTCACATTAAAAGATATTGAAACAATTGCTGCATGGAAACCCAATGATACCAAGCAAGAAATTGCTTTTAAACCTGGTCGCGTTATTCTCCAGGATTTCACAGGGGTTCCCTGTGTTGTTGATTTAGCTGCTATGCGAGATGCTATGAAAGCTTTGGGTGGAAATATCAAGAAAATCAATCCCCAGGTTCAATGCGATTTGGTCATTGACCATTCTGTGCAAGTCGATGCTTTTGGTAATGCAAAAGCTTTAGGGACCAACGTCAAATTAGAATTTGATCGTAACCGTGAACGTTATGAATTTCTTAAGTGGGGACAAAGTGCTTTTGAGAATTTCCGGGTTGTTCCCCCTGCGACAGGAATTGTCCACCAAGTGAATCTTGAATATTTAGCTAAGGGTGTTTTAAAAAAGAAAATAGGAACTGAAACAGTTGCTTATCCTGATAGCTTAGTTGGAACAGATTCCCATACGACCATGATCAATGGTTTAGGAATTGTGGGCTGGGGGGTTGGAGGAATTGAAGCGGAATCCGTTATGTTAGGGGAACCCATCAATATGCTTCTTCCAGAAGTTGTTGGTATGCGTTTAACGGGCAATCTTCCTGAAGGAGCAACAGCAACCGACATGGTTTTAACGGTCACCCAAATTCTTCGTAAGAAGGGTGTGGTTGAAAAGTTCGTGGAATTCTTTGGGGAAGGTATTAAAAATTTAACACTTCCAGATCGTGCAACAATTGCCAACATGGCACCAGAATATGGGGCCACAATTGGTCTTTTCCCAGTTGATGAACAAACATTGAGTTATTTAAAGATTTCAGGACGTACTCCTGATCAAATTGCTTTAGTTGAACAATATTACAAAGAACAGGGCATGTTTTATACCAATAGAACGCCAGAATCAGTTTACTCAGATATTGTTGAATTAGATTTATCTACGGTCGTTCCTTCCTTAGCGGGCCCAAAACGTCCTCAAGATCGTGTGGCATTAAAAGATCTTAAGACATCCTTCTTGCAAGGATTGACTGAAGACATTAAGTCTCGTGGTTATGGTTTGGCTGAAACAAGTTTAAATCGCACTGTTCTTGTTGGAGATGGTAAGAAGGAAAGAATCGGTCATGGTGCTGTTATTATTGCGGCCATCACAAGTTGTACTAATACATCCAATCCTTCAGTTCTAATTGGAGCAGGGCTTTTAGCCAAGAAAGCTGTTGAAAAAGGATTGTCAATGCATGGTTATGTAAAGACATCATTTGCTCCGGGCTCACAGGTTGTTGAAGATTATTTAAAAAGCGCTGGGCTTTTGAAGTATTTAGAGAAAATTGGTTTTAATATTGTAGGCTACGGTTGCACAACATGTATCGGAAACTCTGGCCCTATTCCTGAGCATGTGGCTAATGCTGTAGTCGAAGGAGATTTAGTTGCTGCTGCTGTGCTTTCTGGAAATAGAAACTTTGAAGGGCGTGTTAATCCTCATGCAAGAGCTAATTTTTTGGCCTCTCCGCCTTTGGTTGTGGCGTATGCCTTAGCTGGACGTGTGGACATTGATTTAGACAATGATCCAATTGGTTTTGATAAGAAAGATAAACCTGTTTTCCTCAAAGATATTTGGCCGACTCAAAAAGAAATTTCAACCATCTTAAAGAAGTCGGTTAAGGCTTCCATTTTTCGTAAGCGTTATAAGAATGTGGATAAGGGGAATAAAAATTGGAACACTATTAAACAAACCAAATCTGATTTGTTTACATGGAGTGATAAAAGTACATATATCCATCAGCCTCCATATTTTATTGGAATGAAAAGTCAGACAACTCCCATTGAAGCTATTAAGGGAGCCAGATGTCTGGTTATGGTTTCTGATTCCATTACAACGGATCACATTTCTCCAGCAGGTTCAATTGCCAAAGATTCTCCAGCAGGGAAGTTTTTGATGGAGCAAGGCGTGCAATCCGTTGATTTTAATCAGTATGGAGCTCGTCGAGGAAATGACCTGGTAATGACGCGTGGAACATTTGCCAATATTCGTTTACGTAATTTGATTGCTCCAGGAACAGAAGGTCCATGGACCACCTATTGGCCAACCAATGAGAAAATGTTTATTTATGATGCTTCTTTAAAATATAAAGCAGATCGAACGCCTTTAATTGCCATTGCAGGAAAAGAGTATGGTACAGGTTCTTCTCGTGATTGGGCGGCAAAGGGAACAACATTGCTTGGAATCAAGGCCGTTATTGCAGAAAGTTTTGAGCGCATTCATCGCAGCAATTTAGCTGGTATGGGTGTGTTACCTTGCCAATTCTTACAAGGGGAGAATGCCGCAAGTCTTGGTTTAAAGGGTGATGAAACATTTTATTTTGAAGATCTGTCAGATAATTTGAAACCAAGACAGGAATTGACTATTGTTGCCAAGTCTCCGGATGGTGCTCAAAAGAAGTTTAAGGTTTTAGCTCGTGTGGATACACCTGTTGAGGTGGATTATCTTCGTAATGGAGGAATCCTTCAGACAGTTTTACGAAAATTAGCTTCAGCCAGAGGCTGATCCGCTTTCGGCGGAAAATTAAGGATATCACATGAAATTGCTTTATACCAAACGTTCGCCATATGCCCGTAAGGTCAGGGTTGTTGCTTTAGAAAAAGGGATTAACCTGGAATTGCTCGATGAGGATTTACAAAATAAGTCTACTCGTCTTTTAGATGCAAACCCTCTAGGAAAAGTGCCTACACTGGTTTTAGATAATAATGAAACCGTCTATGACAGCTCGGTCATTTGTCAGTATTTGGATGGTTTAAATGAGACAAACCCTATGATTCCAAAAGACCCCAAAAAGAGAATTGACGTTCTCAAATGGGAGGCTTTCTCTAATGATTTAATGACTGTTGCAATTAATGCTTACATGGAAAAGATTCGTCATCCAGTTGATTTTAAAAAAGATTTTGTAACGACCCAGGAAAACAACATTCAAAAGGCCTATCAGTTTATTGAAAGTCATTTGAATCAGCTTAAAGAATTTAATTTGGCCTCCATTGCTGTTGTGAGTGCCATTGGCTATGTCCATTTTCGTTTGCCTCATTTAAAGGTGCAGGGAAAGTTAGATGCGTGGTTTCAAGAAATGAATAAGCGTCCTTCCATGCAAAATACAATACCAATAGCTTAATACTATTATGCGAAGAAAATTAGATTTTAGGTCACATCAAAAAGTTGTTTTACCTAATGGGAAAGCAATTTTTATAAGTTATGTTAATCACCCCGGGGCTGTGATTATTGCAGCGCTAAAAGATCAAAATACCATAGTTATGCTCAGACAATTTCGTCCTGCCTTAGGAAGATATATTTTTGAACTTCCAGCGGGAACAATTGATCCCCAGGAAAAACCTTTGACATGTGCCAAGCGTGAATTAAAGGAAGAGACTGGTTATGAAGCTAAGAAATATAAAAAATTAGGCGCTATTTATCCTGTTGCAGGGTATTCCAATGAAGTCATTCACATTTATAAAGCAGAGGAACTGGTCCTTAAGGCATCGAGTCCTGAAGATTATGAAGTGATAGATATAAAATTAATGAATCGAACGCAAGTTAAACGTTTATTTCAACAAGGTAAGTTAATGGATGCTAAAAGTATCTGTACATTTACCCATTTAGGGTGGTTATAGAATGCCTACTAATCAAGAAATAAGTGTGATTCTAAATACATACGGTGTGAATGCAGATAGTTCAAGTTTTAGTTTTGCAAATATTATGGCATGGATCATTTTTGGTATTATTGGAATGGCTGCTTTTAATTTTGGCCGCAAGGAAAAAGCTTATAGGGCCTTAGGCGTTGGAGTTGTCTTAATGGTTTATCCCTATTTTGTTTCAAATACGATTCTTTTGTATGCAGTAGGATTAGGTTTGTGCGCATTGTTATATTTTTGGAGAGATTAATAATATAAAACCAGGGGGGATTATGGCAGAAACAGCAAAGATTATATTAGATGGTAAAGAATTAGAATGTCCCGTCATTGTCTCAACGGAGGGTGAGAAAGCTGTTGATATTGGTAAGCTGCGTGCTTCGACCGGATATATTACGATGGATCCTGGGTTTGGTAATACAGGTTCTTGTAAGAGTGCGATTACTTATCTAGATGGGGATAAAGGTGTCTTGCGTTACCGAGGTATTCCAATTGAGCAATTAGCTGAGAAATCTACATTTGTTGAAACATCTTACCTTTTAATCCATGGTAAATTACCAAATCAAAAAGAATTAGAAGCTTTTTCTGCTGCATTTAATGAGCACTCTATGATTCATGAAGATATGAAGAATTTCTTTGGTGCTTTTCCATCCAAAGCTCATCCCATGGCAATTTTATCTGCGATGGTATGCTCCATGTCTGCCTATTACCCAGAATTCACAAAGGAAAATCCAACCAAAGAGGAAGTAGATCGTATTGCTATCCAAATGCTTTCAAAGGTACGAACTATCTGTGCTTTTTCTTATAAAAAATCAATTGGCGAACCTTTTGTCTATCCAAGACAAGATCTTCGTTATGTTCAGAATTTTATGAATATGATGTTTTCTTCACCTACCCGGCCGTATAAACTTCATGATGAAGTGGTGAAAGCCATGGAAGTTCTTTTGATTCTTCATGCAGATCATGAACAAAATTGTTCTACATCAACCGTTAGATTGGTGGGAAGTTCACATGCGAATTTGTATGCGTCAATCTCCGCTGGTGTTTGTGCTTTATGGGGTCCTTTGCATGGGGGAGCTAACCAAGCTGTTATTGAGATGCTTCAAGAGATTCAACAAAATGGCGGAGATGTTGGTAAATATGTCCTTCGAGCCAAAGATAAGAGCGATACATTTCGTTTAATGGGCTTTGGTCATCGTGTTTATAAGAATTTTGATCCAAGAGCTAAGATTATCAAGAAATGTGCTGATGATCTTTTAAACAAACTTGGTATTAATGATCCATTGCTTGAGATTGCTAAACGATTAGAAGAAGCAGCTTTAAAGGATGAATATTTTGTCAGTCGTAAACTTTATCCTAATGTGGATTTCTACAGTGGTATTATTTATAGAGCAATTGGTATTCCTTTGGATATGTTTCCAGTCATGTTTGCCATCGGCCGCATGCCGGGCTGGATTGCTCATTGGAAAGAAATGATCCAAGATCCGACAACAAAGATTGGTCGTCCATTTCAAATTTATACGGGCAACACGACAACAAACTATGTTCCTATAGAAAATCGCTGACTAACAGCTAGGAAAACCCCTCAACGAAGGGCGTCTTCCTATTTAGAAAGGGTTTCGTGATGATTTCTTTTAGTACAAAACCAAAGAACCAAGAAGCAACAGTTGTCCTATTAACATCTTCTCAGAGTGACAAACGTCTCAAGAGAGATCTTGAGAAGGGTGAGATTTTTCCTTTCTTGGAAGGGAAAAATCTCGTTCTTTTTGTGGGTTTAGGCAAAGCGGAGAAGTTGAGCCTAACAGATCTTCGTATTCAAATTCGGCGGGCTTTTCTTAGCTCATTCTTGAAGAAGATTAAGAATATTGATTTGATTCCTCATACAAAAGATTCTCAATCGATCAAAGCGATCATTGAGGGAGTCTTAATTGGAACGTATGTTTGGGATAAATATAAAAGCAAGCCTAAGGATGATCAGACCATTAAAGAAAAAAATGTAACGATTATCACAGATTCTAAAAAGGACTACACAGATGCAGTGGCGATTTGTGAGGGGGTTAATTTAACTCGTGATTTGGTTAATGACAATGCGGATTTTGTGACCAGTGATCATCTTGAGAAGACCGTTAGAGGGTTAGTTAAGGGGCATAAAAATGTTTCATTGGATATTCTTAATCGAAAAGAGTTAAAGGCCAAGGGCTTGAATCTTCATTTAGCTGTTAATCAAGGAAGTAATAAAGAGCCTAAACTGATCATTGTTCGTTACCATGGCGGGAAAAAAGGAGAAGCTTATACGGCCATTTTAGGCAAAGGGATGACTTTTGATACTGGAGGCTTGAACTTAAAACCATCCAATCATATTGAGACGATGAAGATTGATATGAGCGGAGCAGGTGCTGTCTGTGGGATTTTAAAGAACGCATTAAAACTTAACTTGAAGAAGAATGTTTTGTTTGTTCTGGGAATTGCTGAGAATGCTATTGGTTCTAATGCCTATAAACCAGGGGATGTGTTCACTGGTTATGCAGGTAAAAGTGTTGAGATAGGCAATACAGATGCTGAAGGCCGTTTGGTTTTGGCGGATGCCTTGGCTTATCTTGTTAAGAACTATAAACCTGCAAAGATTATTGATATGGCGACTTTAACTGGAGCGTGTGTCGTTGCTCTGGGTTTTGATTATTCTGGTTTGTTTTCAAATGATGACAAGCTTGCTAAAGATCTTCTGGCCTGTGCTCAAGAGACCGATGATCGTGCCTGGCAATTGCCAATTTATGCAGAAATTAAAGATTACATCAAATCTCCCATTGCAGATTTAAAGAATACCAGCAGTATTCGTGGTGCAGGTGCCTCGACAGCAGCAGAGTTTTTGCATCAATTTGTGGGAGACACAACATGGGCCCATCTTGATATTGCCGGAAGCGCTTATGTGGATGGTCAAAATCGTTTTTATTTTGGTCATGGAGCAACAGGTGCAGGGGTTAGATTATTAACCAATTATTTGTTAAGTAATTAAAGGGGGTTCTATGGAAGTTATTTACATTGTGATATTTGTGGCCGTATTTTTGTTCTTTGCGGGTATACGTATTGTTCGTCCCACGCATCGAGGGTTAGTGGAACGTTTTGGTCGATATAATCGTTTTGCAAATTTGGGTTTTAATTGGATCATTCCCCTTGTGGAGAATATGTATTTGGTCAATATTACTGAACAAATGGTTGATGCGGAACCTCAGGAAATTATTACCAATGACAATTTGAATGCTAAGGTTGACGCTCAAGTTTATTTCAAAGTTAAGACAGATGAGCAAAGTGTTAAGAACTGTCAATACAATGTTGGTAATTATCAATGGCAGATTGTGAATTTAGCTAGAACAACATTGCGTAATATTATTGGGACGATGACGCTTAAATCTGCTAACAGTGAACGCGGTCGCATCAATACAGATTTGCATAGCATTTTAGAGAGAGAAACTGCTAGCTGGGGTCTTGAAATTGTTCGTACGGAGCTCAAAGAAATTGACCCTCCTAAAGATGTTCAAGAAACCATGAATAAGGTTGTTAAAGCTGAAAATGAAAAGATTGCAGCCATTGATTATGCAACAGCAGCAGAAACTGTGGCGGATGGGCAAAAGCGTGCTGAGATCAAGAAAGCTGAGGGTGTTAAACAGGCTCGTATTCTTGAAGCTCAAGGGGAAGCAGAAGCTATACAATTGGTCAATGAAGCTGCAAATAAGTACTTTGTCGGAAATGCTCAGCTTTTGCGTCGTTTAGAAATGGTTGAAAAATCTTTGGCAACTAATTCAAAGATTGTTGTTCCTGCAGGCAGTGATTTAACCAATGTTATAGGAGATTTAGCAGGAGTCGCTCCTATTAAATAAGGGAAGATGATATGAATCATCGTACAGAGTCAGATAGCATGGGGCAGATTCAAGTGTCTGCGGATAAGTATTGGGGGGCTCAAACAGAGCGTTCTTTGAATAACTTTAAGATTGGCGGAGATAAATTTCCTAAAGAATTTATCCGTGCTCTGGGTATTTTGAAGAAGGCGGCTGCTTTAACCAATAAAGATTTAGGTATTCTTCCGGCGGACAAAGCTGATTTGATCGTCCGTGCAGCCGATGAAGTTATAGATGGAAAGCTTAATGATCATTTTCCACTTGTGGTTTGGCAGACAGGAAGCGGTACGCAAACCAATATGAATGCTAATGAAGTGATTTCTAATAGGGCAATTGAGCTTTCTGGCGGAGTTATGGGAAGTAAAAAGCCAATTCATCCCAATGATGATGTTAATAAAGCTCAGTCGTCGAATGATACATTCCCAACAGCTATGCATATTGCAACCGTTGAAGAAACTCATCGTCGATTATTACCCATGGTGAGATTTTTAAGAGATGCTCTAGCTAAGAAAAGTGATGAGTTTAAAGATGTGATCAAGATTGGTCGTACTCATCTGATGGATGCAACGCCATTAACATTAGGCCAAGAGTTCTCTGGGTATGTGATGCAATTGAGCAATGGGATTGACCGTATTGAAGGAGCTTTGCCAAGACTATATGAATTGGCACTTGGAGGAACAGCTGTTGGAACAGGTTTAAATACTCATCCTGGATTTGCAATTAAGGCAGCGGAGAAAATCAGTGAAATTACAGGTAAGCCTTTTAAATCTGCGCGTAATAAATTTGAAGCTTTAGCGACACACGATGCCTTAGTTGAATTCTCGGGTGTGCTTAATACCCTGGCTGTCTCTTTAATGAAAATTGCCAATGATGTGCGTTGGTTAGGGTCAGGGCCCAGAAGCGGTATTGGAGAATTGCATTTGCCTGAAAATGAACCTGGCTCTTCTATAATGCCAGGAAAAGTCAATCCAACCCAATGTGAAGCCATGACTATGGTTTGTGTTCAGGTATTTGGCAATCATAATGCAGTAACATTTGGCGGAGCAAGCGGGAATTTTGAACTGAATGTCTATAAACCTGTCATCATATTTAATGTCCTTAATTCCATGAGGTTAATTGCAGATTCCTGTGAAAGTTTTACGGAGCATTGTGTGATTGGAATTGAGGCTAATCGTGAGAATATCAAAAAGAATTTAGATAACTCTTTGATGTTAGTTACAGCCTTGAATCCTCATATTGGCTATGACAATGCGGCGAAGGTCGCTAAGAAGGCCTATCACGATAATATCACCCTTAAGGCAGCTGCTGTTGAATTAGGCCTACTAACCGCAGAGAAATTTGATCAAATTGTCCGTCCTGAAGACATGATTAAACCAGGTCTTTAAAAGAAACTTTGACTGTTAACGGAAATACGTATAAACTTTTTATATGACTATAAAACATTCTCAGAATTTCGAAGAAAAACGCGATAGCATCCGAGCTAAACGCATCGTCACTGTCCGACACCGTCTCTATAAGCAAAAAGGAAAAAAAGTTACAAGCCCCTGGCAAGTCTCTATGACTGAGAACATGTCATTCACAGGTCTTTTATTTGTCAGTGCTATTGCTTATAACGTTGGAGACATAGTAGAGATTGAAGTTGTCATGTCAGGTCTTTTAGATATTTTTAAAGGATATGGCCAAGTTGTTCGCCAGCAAAAGCATAGGGGTGATTTCTTCTATGTGGCGGTCAAATATGTCGATTTAAAAAAGCCAGCTGCCCAGAAGTCTCTTTCTAAAAGTAAAAAGAAAACCACGTAGAATCTTCTCTCATAAATAAGCCACAAACAAATTTATTTTTTCAATTCTTTAAAAATATAGGAGTAGTGGGCAATATAGGAGGGAAGAATGGGTATGAGTAGAATTCCTATACAAGCAAGGGCATATGTAGGGCTTTGAAAGTAAGCAGATTTAATGAGTTGTAGAGAGTAGAAGTGTCCTGTTAGATCAAAGAAAATTCTGACAAATAAGAAAATCTTCCAGAACTTTTTGTCAGAGGACATATTAAAGGCATAATAGAAAACGACAATTGGTACAAGGCAATTGATCACCATGCTAAGGATATTAAGCAACAGAGGGATGAAATAGAGCTTATTAAAGGCGATGAGAATTGTGTAATAAGTACGAAGTTCAGAATCAGGGGAGAGAAAAGCAATCACATCGTGAGTAACGATTGATGTTAGGAGGACTCCATAGATTTTCCAGGGCCATTTTTCAAACATAGATCTATTATGTCACACCCGTCGATTTCAAGCTAAGATTTCTAAGAAAGTTTTTGTAACCATATTATAGGATGTTAAAATAAAGCCAATGAATGAAGAGTTTTATTATATTGTTTCTCAAATAGCCCAGGAAGACTCGCGCTACCACACGGAAGCTTATGACTTTGTCATGGAAGCTTTGAATTTTGCTCAAAAGAAATTCAAAAGATCCAAGCATATTAGTGGATACGAGTTTTTAGAGGGCATTAAAGGACTCCTGCTTAAGAAGTATGGACCCATGACCATTCCTGTCCTCAATCACTGGGGAATCAAAAAAACAGAAGATTTTGGAAATATTGTTTTTAATCTTGAGCAATACAAGATTATTGCCCGTGATAACCAGGACCAATATGAAACCTTCAAAGACGGCTATGATTTTCAGGAAGTCTTTGAAAAAGGTTACCGCAAAGCACTCGCCAGACGATTAAAAACCATGCGATTTTAAGCAGTACAGATTTCTCCATGCCTCAAAATTTATCTGACATTCCCATTCAATATCTCAAAGGTGTTGGACCTGCTAAGGCTAAGCTGTTGGCTAATTTAGGGGTGTTGACAGTTGAAGACCTTTTATATTTATTTCCCAGCCGTTATGAAGATCGTAGTCATTTTACGGCGATTGCTAAGCTGCAACCTGGAACTTGGCAAACGCTCAGTGGAACAATCATTGCAGATGGAGCGCGCAAAAGTTGGTTTTCTCGAAAGCAAGTCGTTGAAATTGCAATTGAAGATGACTCTGGTCGTATTGTCTGTGTGTGGTTTAACCAGCCTTATTTGGGAAAAATGTTTAAGCTTGGGCAAAAGATTGTTGTCCATGGGAAGGTTGATATCTTTAAGAATCGTCTTCAGGTGATTAGTCCCGATTTTGAGATTATATCGACGGAGGATGAGAGTCTTAATATGGGCCGTATTGTACCTATTTATCCTACAACTAAAGGGGTGTCACAGAAATATCTTCGAAAGATCATGGATACAGCTTTAAAGATGCATGGGGGTGATCTTAAAGATTTAATCCCATTTGAGATTTTAAAGCGTCATCACCTAGATCATATTGCCAAAAGCATTCAACAAATTCATTTTCCAACCAGTAAAGAAGACCAGCAAACCTCCATTAGCCGTATTGCTTTTGAAGAGTTCTTCTTATTTCAAATTTGTGTCATTTTAAGACGACAAAGCATTGTGGAAAAGCAAGGTTTTTCGCATGCAGTGAAAGACTCTTTGCTTGAAGTTTATTCTAGATGTTTTCCTTTTATGCTGACATCTCCACAAAGAAAAGCAATCGAAGAAATTATAGAGGACATGAAGAAAGACCGTCCTATGCTTAGGCTTTTGCAGGGAGACGTGGGTTCAGGTAAGACAGTTGTAGCTTTTTTTGGCTGTTTGGCAGCGATTCAAAATAAGACCCAAGCTGCTATTATGGCTCCTACAGAGATTTTAGCGACCCAGCACTATGAGAATTTCAAACGATTCTTTGAAGATGGTGTATTTGCTGAGACCCGTGTTGGCCTTTTAACGAACCGCATGACTAAGAAACAAAAAGAGCTTCTTCATCAACAGTTAAAAAATAAAGAGATCGATCTTGTCATTGGAACTCATGCATTGCTGCAAGAGACCGTTGAGTTTGCCAGGCTTAGTTTTGTTGTCATTGATGAACAGCATAAGTTTGGGGTCAACCAAAGGGCCATGCTGACAGCTAAAGGGTTTAATCCTGATATTTTGATCATGACGGCAACCCCTATTCCAAGAACATTGTGTTTAACGCTCTATGGGGACTTGGATGTCTCTGTCATTAATGAATTGCCGCCTGGGCGAGGGAAGATTAAAACATATCATTTTCCCCATGAGAAGGCTCCAGCGGTCTATGAGAAGGTTCGAGAATTGGTCAAGAAGGGAACACAGGCCTATATCATTTATCCATTGGTTGAAGAAAGCGAAAAGCTTGATTTGAAAGCCGCAACGGAGCGTTTTGAGCATTTTGTTCAGCATGAGTTTAAAGATCTAAGGGTGGCCCTTGTTCACGGCCAGATGGACCGGGGTGAGGTTGAAGACATCATGCACAAGTATAAACGCCATGAGATTGATATCTTGGTCGCAACAAGCATCCTGGAGGTTGGAATTGATGTGCCTAATGCCAATATTATGCTCATTGAGCATGGGGAGCGCTTTGGTTTAAGTCAATTGCATCAATTAAGAGGAAGAATTGGTAGAAGTAGTAAGGATGCTATGTGTATTATTTTAGCTAACTCCACGACGGAGGAATCGCAATTGCGCCTGGAGGCCATCGTTAAAACAACCGATGGGTTTAAGATCGCAGAGCATGATTTAGAGATTAGGGGGCCAGGCCATTACTTTGGACGCCATCAGCATGGGCTTAATGAGCTTAAAGTAGCCAATCCCATCATCCACATGGACCTATTAGTCAAAGCCCGTCAAGAAGCCTTCCTTTTGATCAAAGAAGATTCTTCTTTACAAAAACCAGCCAATAGAGTAATTAAGCAGGTCATCAAGAAGCGATATCCACAGTATTTGGACCTGATTTTAGCTGGTTAGTTTTTCCTTAATTCCCCTCCCCTTGTGGGAGGGGTTAGGGGAGGGGAAATTGAAAAAGAACTTAACAAAGAATTCCAGAGAATTAAGAAAAAATCCTACAGAAGCTGAAAAGCACCTTTGGGATATGCTGCGCCTGAAAAGCCTTGGAATCAAATTTCGTAGGCAAACGATAATAGGTTGTTACATAGTAGATTTTGTTAGTTTCGAAAAACGATTGATTATTGAAGTCGATGGTGGACAACATGCGGATAATGATAACGACAAAATCCGTGATGAATGGCTTAGAGGAGAGGGATTTGATGTATTAAGGTTCTGGAATCATGAAGTTTTAGGAAATCGGGAAGGGGTGCTGAAAAAGATAATGGAACGATTGAATGCCCCCCACCCTAACCCTCCCCACAAGGGGGAGGGAATTCATATTCAGGAATTCAGAGGAAAGATAGATTTAGACATAGATATAGATCGATCAAGAGAAAGAAAAGTTTAAGAATGAAGATACTAGCTTTAATAATATTGTCCTTATTCCTTTGTATACCTGCTTTTTGTTCCCCAGAAACTATCATCGCTCAACACAAGAAAGACTGTAAGGATTATTATTCTGATTATGGCTTTGCAACAGAAGACAATTGTATTGCTTTTAGAACAGGTGAACAAATTGCCTTGAAGCAAGAAAGAATTCCATTAACTGATAGTGAAAAAGAAGCCGTTTATCAATGTAAAAGTAAGTTGAGCGCAGAAGATTTAGCGCCGTGCTTTCCATCAGAACAAACCCAAAGGGATTTAACGTTTAATGATTATTGCTATATTGTAGAAAATTGTGTGTCGGATTTGATTACAGTTAAGGCTAGTGATTGTTTGAGTTTTTATCCTAATGAGGATCGTACAAGACATTTATTAATGGATTGTGAAAAGGGTGTTAAAAGCGCTCTTAAGAAGAAGTTTGTAGTTGAATTCATGATAAATTCTAGCCAACGTGAGAAAAATGAAAGAAATAGATATGCTTTTTATCATGGCAGATATTTTCCATTATGGGGAACCAGAAGTGGTTATTCTCCAAGGTTCTCTTTAGCGGAGATTGTGGATAATCCTTTTTTATTTTTAACATTTGCTTTTGAGTATGGAATTATATTTTTGTTCATCATTAGTTTCTTTGTAATATTATTTATGTCAATTCTAGATAGGAAAAATAAGTGAAAATACTAGCCGGAACATACAAAAACCGTAATTTCTACATGCCAGCTGGCATTAAGCCTACCCAAAATGTGCTTCGGGCGGCGGTTTTTGATATTTTGGGGCATGATTTGGCGGGGCAGTCTTTTTTGGAGCTGTATGCGGGAAGCGGGGCTATGAGTATGGAGGCGATTTCTAGGGGGGCTTCCTCGGTTGTGATGGTTGAACATGACCCTAAAAACGTCCAAGTTATCCGTGAAAACTGCGAATTGCTGGGAATTGAACTTGGAGGGGCCCATAGCCTTATTCAAGGGGATGCGATGGCCACAATCAAGCGCTTAGCCAGGGAAGAAAAGCGCTTTGATATCATCTTTTTTGACCCTCCATATGGGCTCAAACTGGCTAAAAAAACCTTGAAAGTATTAGGGTCCAATGATATATTATCGCCTCGCAGTTTCATGATTGCGCAGTATGATCGTATGGATTCACTGGAAATTCCTGAAGGATTTGAGGTTATTTTACAGCGAACATATGGATCTTCTTATCTAACGATATTACAAAGGGTTAATTCTAGTGCCTCAAGTTAAAGCAGCAATCTATCCAGGAAGTTTTGATCCTATCACCAATGGCCATTTGGATGTTATCCAAAGAGCCGCCCGCGTTTTTGGTCGTGTGGTTGTGGCAGTTGCCAACAATACGACAAAAAATGCACTTTTCACAATCAGTGAACGAGTTGAATTACTTAAAACAGTTACCAAAGGAATCAAAGGAGTGGAAGTCGACACCTTTGATTCACTTATTATTGAATATGCCAGACTTAAGAAGATCAATGTCTTAATTCGCGGTCTTCGTATGACTTCCGACTTTGATTATGAATTCCAAGTTGCCTTGACTAATCGACGTTTAGCAGAAGATATTGAGACGGTATTCTTAATGCCTTCAGAACATGTTTCTTTTGTATCATCAAGTATTTTAAAAGAAGTAGCGAGTTTAAATGCCGATATATCTTCTTTTGTTCCCAAAGCTGTTGAACGTAAACTTAAAGAACGGCTTCGTAGATGATTAAGTTTCCTGTTCGTGATATCACCTCTAAAGGACTGGAGGTTAATCAAACAATTCCTAAAGAAGGAATTGGTTTATCAGATGAAGAGATAGATTTACGGTCGCCTATTACTGTGATAGCAAAGATTCAACGCGTAGATAATCAAATTGTGGCAGATACAAAGGTTAGTGCAGATTACGGATATTTTTGTGCAAGATGTCTGCAGGATTTTCATGAAGTCCATAATAGCCACTATCATTTTGATTTTGAAGTTACCAATGATGTTGAATATATTGATTTAGGTGAGGAGATTCGTCAGGAATTGATCATGGCTAATCCCGCACGAGTGTTGTGTAAGGATGATTGTAAGGGGATTTGTCCTGGTTGCGGGGCGAATTTGAATTTAGAACAATGTAAATGCAAATAAACGTAGGGGCTTGATTAATCAAGCCCGTACAATAAAGGAGAATCAAAATGCCATTACCAAAACGTCAACATTCCAAACAACGCGGACGCAAACGCCGTACCCATTGGAAGGTCACTATTGCTTCATTGCGTAAATGCCCAGAGTGTCAAAAACCAGGGCTTCCTCACCGTATATGTCCATTCTGTGGATTTTATAAGGGTGCGCAAATTGTTGAAGTAGCTAAATCTTCTAAATAAGGGATTCTGCATGAAAATTGTTGTCGATGCCATGGGCGGGGACTATGCTCCAGCGAATGTCATTGCTGGAGTGATTGAAGCTATTAAAGAGTTCAAGGTTTCAATTGTCTTAATTGGACAGCAAGAACAGATTGAAGCAGAGCTCAAGAAATACTCTTATCCTAAAGAATCAATTGAAATCGTTCATGCTCCTGAAGTAGTTGCCATGGATGATCATGCTGCTGTCGCCATTCGTCAGAAAAAGAATTCCTCAATCACCCTTGGAATTGGTCTTCTTAAAAAGGAAGGCTATGGAGCTTTCATTAGCGCTGGAAATACTGGCGCTGTGGTGGCAGCTTCAACTATTGTTTTAGGAATGATCCCAGGGGTCGATCGTCCAGGCATTGGATGTGTTATTCCTTCCCTTAAAGATTTTAACTTAATGATTGATATGGGTGCTAATACAGCAGCCAAACCAGAACATTTGTTGCAATATGCCAAGATGGCCAAAGTGTATGTCCGAGAAGTGATTGGCCGTGAAAACCCTAAGGTTGGGCTTTTAAACATAGGTTCTGAAGAAGGTAAGGGAACAGGTCTTGAGAAGGAAGCTTATAAACTTTTAGAAGAAAATGAACCTGCCTTTATTGGAAATGTGGAAGCCAATGAGATTTACACAGGGAAAGCAGATTGTATTGTGTGTGATGGATATGTTGGAAATGTGGCACTTAAGGTTTCAGAAGGATTAATGGAGTCTGTCGGTATTTTAATGAAGCGAGAAATCAAAAAGAACCCCATTGCGATTTTAGGTGCATTGTTATTGAAGAATTCTTTGAGTGAGGCCAGGAAATCGATTGATTATTCAGAATATGGTGGTGCGCCATTATTAGGAGTCAATGGTCTTGTGATCATTGGCCATGGTCGTTCTTCTCCTAAAGCCATTAAAAATGCTATTCGTTGTGCTAAGAGTGAAATCGAGCATAATATTCTCCAGAAGATTAAAGAGGTTTTATGATCAAGGTTGGTATCCTAGGTTTAGGGGCATATTTGCCATCCAAGAAGCTCACCAATTTCGATTTAGAAAAGATGGTTGAAACATCAGATGAATGGATTCGAACCCGTACTGGAATTGCCGAACGCCGCATTGCTGCACCCCACGAAAAAACAAGCGATTTAGCCATTCATGCAGCCAAAGAAGCGCTTAAGAATTCAAAACTTCATGCAGATAAAATCGATTTAATCATTGTGGCAACGATCAGTCCTGATAGTAATTTCCCATCCATGGCTTGCAAAGTGCAGAAGGCAATTGGAGCCAAGAAAGCTGCTGCCTTTGATATTTCTGCGGCATGTTCAGGGTATCTGTATGCTCTCACAACTGCCAAGCAATATATTCAAACCGGTCTTTATAAGAATGCGTTGGTCATCGCTGCTGAGCGTATTACAGGATTAATTGATTGGAAAGATCGCAATACGTGCGTACTTTTTGGTGATGGTGCTGGCGCTGCTGTATTAGGCAAGGTCAAGTCTGGCGGATTTGTGGCTGATTTTATGCAAGCCTTTGGTGAGCAGGGAGATTTGATGCATGTTGAGGGAAATGAAACCCGCAGCCCTATTCATCCTGAGAAGGAAAGTGCTCCTAAGCTTCCGTTTGTTGTGATGCATGGGCAGGAACTATTCAAAGTAGCTGTTAATTCTATGGCAGATGCGGTTGAAGAAGTGCTCAAGAAAGCTAAACTTAAAACCTCACAAATAGCCTGCGTTGTTCCTCATCAAGCCAATGACCGTATTATTTCTGCAGTTGCCAATAAACTAAAGATCCCAAAAGAAAAGATTTTCATTAATATTGATAAATACGGCAACATGTCTGCTGCATCGATCGCTGTTGCTTTATATGAAGCATCTAAATCGAAACGTATTAAAAAAGGTGACTACGTGGTTCTGGTGACTTTTGGTGCAGGTCTCGTCAGTGCTGCGAATATAATCAAATGGCAAAAAATATAGCATTAATCTTTCCAGGTCAAGGGGCGCAAAAGGTGGGGATGGGGCTAGAGTTTTATCAAAGCTCGCCTCAAGCCAAGGACATCTTTGATGAAGCGGATTCTATCTGTGCGAATAGTTTAAAACAGGTCATTTTTGAAGGGCCGGAAGAGAAGTTGACCTCAACAGCGTACTGCCAGCCTGCTATACTCACGACGAGTATTGCCATTCTAAGAAGTTTTCAGTCTCATCCTAAATTTCAGAATTTTTCCGTTAAATTTACCGCAGGTTTAAGTTTGGGTGAATATTCGGCCTTAGCTGCGGCGGATGTGATTACATTTGCTGATACATTGCGTTTAGTACAAAAGCGAGCTTCTTTTATGGAAGATGCAACTAAAGAAGCCAAAGGTGCTATGGCTGCTGTGATTGGTTTTGATAAAGTCAAACTTCTGGAGATATGCAATCAAACTGGGGCCGAGATTGCGAACTTTAATTCTAATGAACAAATTGTTATCACAGGTCATGACGTTCGAGTGGAGGCTGCTATTAATTCCATTAAAGCTGCTGGAGGACAGAAGGTTATCCCTTTAACAGTGAGCGGGGCCTTTCATTCCACTTTAATGACCAATGCAGCCAATCGTTTTTCAAAAGAATTAAGTTCTGTGGATATAAAATCTTCAGCAGTCAAAGTTCTTTCCAATGTTAATGGCTTGCCTCAAGACGATCCTCAAGCCATCAAAGAAAATTTAGTTAATCAAATTACATCCTCCGTCCAATGGGTCGCCTGTGTTGAATATATCATCGCCCAGGGAATCACAGAGTTTATCGAAATAGGCCCTGGAAAAGTCCTCAAAGGCCTCATGCGCCGTATTAATCCTTCGGTTACCGTTTATAATATTGAAAAGCCAGCTGATATCGAAGCAATTGCTCTGGACTAAATATCTTTGATATTAAGTCAAAATATTATTTGATATTTGGTTAATCATATGTTATGTTTGGATTAAATCTTAGCAGACAAAAATTTATGATTAAAAAATCTCCACAGTTGTTTTTATCCTCTCTTTTCTCAATATCCTTATTTTTAATTTCTTTATTCTTTTCACACCCATCATTTGCTACGAATGTTGGCGGGTCGATCTCTTCAGATACTACGTGGACCTTAGCGGGTTCTCCATATATCGTTGTTGCAAATATTAATATTGATAATGGAAAGAAATTGACTATTGAACCAGGTGTCCAGGTACGTTTTGCAGGAAATTATCAAATAGCCGGCAATGGAGTATTGAAGGCTCAAGGGACAGAAACTCAAAGAATTCTTTTTACTTCAGATCAAGCAAATCCAGCTCCTGGAAATTGGAACAGAATCTATTTTGCTGGAGGATCTAATAGCGCAAGTATTATTGAGTATGCAGATATGCAATATGCAGCTAATGCAGTTTATATTGTCAATGCTTCCTCAACAGTCAAAAATACCCTTTTTTCAAACAATCAAAGACCAATCTACCTTGATTATAGCTTTGGAGCCACATCACCTGTCTTAAGAGATAATACATATACAAACAATACTTCTAATGGAATAAAAATAGCCACTCCTATAGGAACTAGTACGACATTGACTAAAGATAATACATTTTATGAGGTTGGAGGTTATCTGGATATTAGTAATAGTACAATGACAATCGAGCCTGGAGTGGAGATACGTTTTGGAGCAGGGGCTGGATTTCGATTTGGCCAGTCACTGACGTCTCTGAATGCCACAGGAACTTTGGCCCAGCCGATTAAATTCACATCTTTGGCCCAGCAAGGAATTAGAGGAAGTTGGAGAGGTATAAGTATTCAAGGTGTTCCTGTTGGTAGTACTTGCAGAATGGATTATGTAGTCGTCGAGGATGCCGGGCAGGGAAGTGATTCTGCTATTAGTATTACAAGTACAACCACTCAACCGTTTTTTCTTACGAACTCAACAATTCGTAATAATCTCAATAATGGTATTTTAATCAATGGCTCTACACCTACATTGACAGGTAATGTGATATCTAATAATTCAGTAGGACTTTCTATTACAGGAGGGACAACTGCTAATATTACTGGAAATACTTTTGTAAATAATGATTCCAATCCGATTATCATCTTCTATGGCCAGCCAACAAATCATGTAATCTCACCAGTATTAAGGAATAATACATACACGAACAATGGCTCTAATGGAATTAAAATGACATCTACAGTTAGTGCTATTTTTAATGGAACGACATTAACCAAGGATAATACTTTTTATGAGATGGCCAACTATCTCACGGTTAATGGGGGCGTGATTGCTATAGAACCTGGAGTAGAAATGCGATTTGCTTCAGGGACGGGTTTTAATTTGAACCAGACAAATACGTCGTTCAATGCCACAGGAACTTTAGCCCAGCCGATCAAATTTACTTCATTGGCCCAGCAAGGCATCAAAGGGAGTTGGAAGGGATTGAATATCCAGGGTGTGCCTGTTGGAAGCACAAGCAAGATGGATTACGTGGTCGTCGAGGATGCAGGCCAGGGAAGTGATTCTGCTATTACTATTTCAAGTTCCACCTCACAACCTTTTTTAATTACCAATTCGACAATTCGAAATAATCTTAATAACGGTATTTTGATCAACCGATCCTCCCCAACACTGACTAATAATATTATTTCAGACAATCCTACTGGGATATCAATTAGCACAATCTCATCATCAAATATTACAAATAATACAATCATCAATAACACTACTGGGATTAATTTAAATGGAAATAGCGCTGGTCAATATCCAAACCCTACAATTAACTCCAACTCAATTTATAATAATACAGTTTATAATTTATCAGTATCTGCAAATGGAACTGCAGCAAATACAATCAATGCTATTAACAATTGGTGGGGATCAACAGATTTGGTCCAGGTAGAAAGCAAAATTTTTCATTTTAATGACCAAAGCACCTTGCCTCATGTGAATTATGTTCCATACCTTGATGGGCCAGGTGGAAATCCCACCATACCTAATCCTGTGTTAACGAGTGCTACAGGACTTTATCATGGTGTCAATGTAATGTGGAATGCCAGTCAGTTGGCCACAGGTTATAAAATCCATTACGGTACAAACTCTGGTAATTATACAAATACTATTGATGTCGGTAATGTGTTGGACTATACCGTCACAGGATTAACGCCAGGGGTGCCTTATTATTTTGTTGTTACTGCATACAATAGTACCCAACAGAGTTCGAATTCGAATGAGTTATCAGCTACTCCCAATGAAACAGGTTCACATGTTTCTGGAAATATCAGTCAGAACACCACATGGAATTTGCAAGGGTCTCCTTATATTGTTGAAGGAGACGTGACTGTTATTCCAGGCGTGACTTTAACAATAACCCCAGGAGTTCAAGTTTTGTTTAATGGCGATTATGAATTGCTTATCAATGGAATATTAAATGCCCAAGGGACAGCCCCTCAGAATATTGTTTTTACGTCTAAGCAAGATAGTCCAACGGTGGGGTATTGGAAGCAAATTGGTTTTTATGGGGCCCAAGCTTCTACGTTAAGCTATTGCAAGATTGAATATGCCAAGAGGGGGATGTTCATTGCGAATTCCAGCCCGTCCATTAATTACTCTATTGTCCAAAACAATACCACAGGTATTTATTTCTCCAGTGGAAGTACCTCTTCCATTGGAAACAGTTATATCCAAAACAATGCTACCTATGGGATCGTTTTAGAAACAACTGGCCCTTTATCTTCTAATATTCCTCGTCCTGTGGTTAATAATAATGCGATTTTGAATAATGGAACATATGATATCTTTAATAAATTTATCGGAGTCAATTTTAACCAGTCTTCTAATGTTATTAATTTTCAATCTAATTGGTGGGGTTCAATTGACCGTTCAGTGATTCAAAGCCATATTTTTGATTACTTTGATGAAAACTACCGTCCCAAAATTGATTTTGCTAATTATTTGGCAGCTGAGCCTGGGAAGAATATTGCCATTACCAATAATACCGTGACCACAAGATTTTTTAATCCTAACCGTAATGAAGCAGCATCGATTAATTACAATCTTGCCATGGCCTCTAATGTAACTATCAAGATCTATCAACCGCCATCAACTTTAGTCAGGACAATTGGTCCTAATGCTAAGAGTGTAGGCAATAACTTTGATTTGTGGGATGGAAAGAATAATCAGAATGTTGTGCTTCCTAATGGGACTTATCTTTATACGATTGATGCGCAGGCAAGCGGGGGATATGCGGGACACTATGAACCCATGACATTTGATGAAAGTGAGCCTGGCATTTCTAATGTGGTTTTAACACCTTCAAGTGGATTCTCGCCCTATCAAGGAGAACGTTTGAAAGTGCAATACGATCTTTCATCGTTTGGTTTGGTGTCTCTTCGATTTAATCATTCTGTGATTGCAATTACTGCCCAGCCAAGAGATGTGAGCGGGAACGTGGATTATTGGGACGGTAGAGACAGTGCTGGAAATATCGTTGTATCAACAGAGCCGGTTGTGGTTGATGCAACAGTAAGCAGGCTTCCCTCCAATGTGCTTGTGATCAATAACAAAAATACCACATTAGATGTGACATCTGTGGGGAGCAACCCTTATTTGATCCGTCCTGTCTATAGGGAAGCAACTTCCATTGCTTATACAATTAATAATGCAGCCAGTGTTACAGTCAATATCTTGACGCCCGATGGAAATACCGTCGTAAACACCTTGGAATCCAATGTCCAAAAATCCGCTGGCACATACACATTGATATGGAATGGCCTAACGTCGTTAGGAAAGACAGTCAATACGCCAGGAGATTATCGCATTCAAGTGATAGCTGTTGATTCATTTGGAGTGCAAGTTAAAAGAGATGGCAATATTAGGATTGCAAATTAATGATTAAGTCTAAATTACAAATTTTATTTCTTTCTATTGTCTTTGTGTGCTGTTGTGAACAAGCACATGCTGCATGCTACTGGGATGCATGGCTGTGGACATGTGATGGATTTGGCCAGACTTTAGGTTCCGTGACCATGGATCCGCCACCCATGAGCCAGGAAACTCAAGAAAGAAGTGAGAATAAGCCCTTTAAGTGCGGGGACCCGGTATTTTTATCTAACGGACAATTTTCTTATGAATGCAATGATTTAACGATTCCTGGTAGACAACTGGATGTGGACATTGAACATGCTTACTTTAGCGGCTTGGCATTGAACGGCGCTTTTGGTTATGGATGGAACTTGAATTACCACGTCATGCTTCACGAGCTGACAACCAATGATGTGACCATTGTGACAGGGGATGGCCGCAAGACCCAGTACACATTTACGGCAGGAAATTACACAACTCCGGCTGGACGTTTTGAAAAACTGGTCAAAAATGCCAACGGCACATTTACGCTCACCATGGCAGATGGTAAAAAACATAACTTTAATGCTAATGGAACTCTGGCCTCAATTGCTGATCGCAATGGCAATCAATTGACATTTACATACAATCCTGCCGGGCTTATCCCTATTATTGGGATTTCATCATTTACCCAGACACCAGGGGAGCATGTGGTCATTGGTTATGATTATCAATTGACTAAGATCGCAGACACGGTGGGACGTGAGATTAATTTCTCCTATAACGCTAATGGCAGGCTTTTAACGATTACAGATTATGCCGGGCGTGTGGTGCGTTTTACGTATGATCCCAATACAGATGATCTTTTAACCATCACTAAACCTGCAACCACGCAATATCCCAATGGATTGCCTAAAACATTCATTTATGACACGAATCATCGTGTAATTAGTATTGCTGATGCCAAAGGCCAGACATTTGTGACTAACCATTACGATGCCCAAGGTCGGGTGTACCAGCAGGATTTAGGGACAGGCCACTTTACGTTTGATTTTAGTGTAGCCAATCAAACCACTGTCACAGATAGAAATGGGCATGTGACAACCTATAGCTTTGATAGTTTGGGAAATATGGTTAAACAGGAGTTATTTACATCTGGTATTCATGCTGGCGATCCGACGTCGTTTGTGACTACATCCACATATAACGCAGACATGCTAATCACATCTCAAACCTTCCCTAAAGGCAATGGCATCAAATATACCTATGACAGTGCAAATTCTGATGTTAAAAAGCATGGAAATATTCTTCAGGTGCGTCGTAAATCTAGCATGGCTGCCGCTGATAACAATGACATTGATATTGTCATTAACATGACCTACGACACCCAATTTAACCAGATTAAAACATTTACAGATCCTAAGAGTAATATCACGACGTACACCTATGATTATGAGCTACCAACAAATAATCCTCATTATGGAACAAAGGGGAGTTTGGTTTACATTGATGCACCATTTGTCATTGGAGGAAGTCCTCGGGTTGAACTTACATCTAACGCCTACGGTCAGGTGACAGAAATCAAATCTCCAACCACAGACATCACGCAATATGAATATCTTGCCGCAACAGGCTATTTGAACAAAATCAAACGCGACCCGGCAGGGATCAATGCGATCACACAGTTAACATATGATAATTTTGGCTATCTGGACCAAGTTACTGATCCCAATAATCACGCAACGGATTATAATTTTAATGAATTAGGCTGGCTATTGCAGGAGAAGAACCCGAAGAATTATTTGACTAAGTATACGCATGATGAAAACGGTAATGTGACTAAAGTTGAGCGTCAAGCTAATAGTGGGGCCACGCAATGGCAGAAGGTTGAGACGACATATGACATCTTAAACCACCCTAAAACCATCAAAGACCCCTTAAATCGAATCACCACATACAATTATGATAACAATGAGAACATCAGCTCAATTGTGGATGCAGAGAGCCATACAACGACCTATGAGTATGATGAACGCAATAAGCTTTTTAAAGTGACTGATGCGAACAATGTGCCAGGTGTGACGCAATATGATTATGATATCAATGGTAATTTGGCCAAGATCACGGATGCCAACGCTCATGCAACCAATTACACCTATGACCTCTTTGATCGAAAAGCATCTGAAACATTTGCTGATGGCAAAGTGTACTCCTACGCTTATGACAAGAATTCCAATCTAACTGACCTGACAAAACCTTCAACTGCACCAGCTGTCACAATCAATTATGCCTATGACGCTTTAAATCGTCTGACAGCCAAAACATATCCTAGTCATCCGTTGCTGAACGCTACATATGCCTATGATCTAAGCTCCCGTCTGGTTGATGCCAATGTCACAGGTGCAAGCAATCATTTTGTCTATGATCCTTTAAACCGTCTTCAAACCAACACCCAAACGATCGCTTCTTTGATTTATAACCTAGGCTATGAATACGACAAGGCAGGTAATAGAACGAAGGTCATATACCCTTCAAGTAAGAGCATTGTTTATAAGTACGATGTGAATGACAACATAGACCTAGTGAACAATGGCCTTTTGCCGCTTGTGGATTATACGTATGACACATTAGACAGAAGAACAGTCAAATCTTTCCCATCCACAGTGCCAGCTCCAGCGCAGGTGATGAAAAATCTCTATCAGTACGATATGGCTAATCAACTGATTGACCTTAAGAACAACGCAGTCGCAAGTACATTGATAGCTCAATATGCCTATCCCACATATGACAATGTAGGCAACAGAACTCAAATGCAGACTTCAGGAGTTCCAGGAACACAGACAATCAACTACGCTTACAATAATATCTATGAACTAACTGGTGTCAGCGGCAGTCAAACGCATAGCTATTCCTATGACAAAGTCGCCAATAGGTTAACCGCCGATGGCATAACTTACACCCCAAACACGGTCAACCAATACACCCAAGTAGGCCCAACAACCTATACCTATGACCTAAATGGCAACCTCACCTACGACGGAAGAAACACCTACAGTTATGACGAAGAAAACCGCCTAGCCAGCCTGACGGGAACAAACGTGAGCGCCCAATACACCTACGACGCCTTCAACCGAAGAATAGCCAAGACGATTAATGGCACAACCACATACTTTATTAGTGATGGAGACAGGGAAGTTGAAGAGAGAACAGTCTCAGGAGCTTTATCAGCCGATTACACTTATGGGGATTCCATAGATGAAGTACTAACGATGACAAGGGGTGGGACAACATATTTTTATCATTACGATGGCCTTGGAAGCGTGACAGAGTTGACTAATGTTTCAGGAACAACAGTCATTGAAAACTACACCTACGACCCCTACGGAACGCCATCAGTCATCACCTCATCCATAGGAAATCCCTTTAGATATACAGGAAGAAGGTTTGATGAGGAGAGTGGGAATTACTATTATCGTCGTAGATACTATGACCCTCATATAGGCAGATTTTTGTCTAGAGACCCTATTGGCTATGCTGACAGCCTTAATGCCTATAGTTACACTCGAAATAACCCCATTAACTACATAGATCCCAATGGGTTACTGACAATTCCAGGGATTGGCTGGGTCGATGTTGGTGAAGGTTCCGGCCAGTCCGCCCTGGATTATTGGGCTAATCAGGCTTCTCAAGCAGACAACCCCTTGGCGGGTGGGTTCTATAACCTCATGGGTGGTTTTGCTGCTCTATGGACGCCATGTTCAAGTAATTCAACTGCGGGGGTTCTTGGCGGTGGAACATTACGCGCAAGATTATTAGGAGGATTTTCGAAATATATAGGACAAGGTTCCAATCCTAATGGTGGTTATCTAACAAGAGGAATTAATCCTCCCTATGGAAGAAATTTTGATTTGGCACAGGATAAATTACAACTTCCTAATAAACCATATGATGTTAGGCCAGTAAGAGTCCCGTGGTGGGAATACGTAGTGGGACCAAGGCCTGCTACTGGTAATCCGCAGTTTGGTAAAGGTGGCGGCGATGAATATTTCAGAGGGAATAAATTCCCCTACAAATAAGAGAAAGGACAGATGATGGTTAAAGATTCTTTTCCTAGAGAGGGACGATGGGAATCTGTTGGATTAGGTTGTTATAATTGTCAATTTTTTAAAGGTCCTCAAACTTGGCCAGATAAAAATCGTGAAATTTATTGTAATTTTCATAAAGTTTCATTGGCAATTGAATTAAGACAGAGTAATTATATGGAAGGTGAATGGTTTTGTAAGCATTTTAAAGATAATGGTAAATCAGTAAAGAATGCAGTTAAGCATTTTGAAGAGATTAAAATTTCTTTTGAAGAAGATATTCTCTACCGTTTTGAAAAACCAGGGGAAGATTTAAAAGAAATAAAAATTAATGAGCTTAAAAAATAGAACTAGAGATTTTCAAAGTCTTGTCATAAAGTAGTGAGGCAATCGGGGGATTGTACTACTGTTACCTTACTTGCAATGGGGGTTGTTAAACCATGCAAACCAGGAGGGTCCAGTATGATCAATCCACGACGTGAACGATTCGAAGTAATCAAGCAAAACATCAAAGAAGCACAGAATTATCTGCTCATTGGCATAGATGTCTCAAAAGACAAGCACAATGCGAGTTTTATGCTCTCAGCAGGCCGTGTGCTGAATAAAAAGTTTATATTCGAGAACAACAAGCAAGGCTATGAGCACTTCTTAAAGAAGATCCGCGAATATAAAGATGCTGTTGAGCCGCAAGAAACCATTGTTGGTCTAGAGACAACCGGCAATTATATGGCGGCTTTAGCTGAATTTTTATCAAAGAACGATATTTTTGTGGTCATGATCTCAAGTGTGATCGCCAAGCGCAACCGTGACACGTTGGATTTATCCTGGAACAAGAACGATGTCAAAGATGCCTGGAATGTAACGGATTGCATGAAGCAAGGCAAAATTTTGTATTTTGCTTATCCAGACAAACCTTACGGTGATATGAAACGCCTTATGACCATTTACAACCGTTTATCCAAAGAACGCGGTCATTGTAAAGTCCGCTTACAGAACAATGTTTTGTGTATTACCTTTCCGGAATTCACCCAGGTTTATCCGAAGGTGTCGGAGCTGGTTCCAATGACGATTTTAGAACGCTATACATTGCCTGAGAACATCTGCAAGGTCTCGGAAGAGGCCTTTATGAAAGATGTGGTCAAGAATTCAGGGCCAAGTGCCAGAAAGCTCAAATTAAAAACCATTTATAAGCTGGCCCATGAAAGCATCGGCAGTCGTGATGAAAATCTATCCTTGCAGTATGAAACCCAACTCTTGATCCAAAGGATCAAAGAAATCCAAACAATCCAGGAAGATTTATTAAACCAGATTCAAGAGTTAGCCAAAGACTGCCCGAATTATGAACGACTACAAACGATTCCAGGTGTTGGGCCAGTGTTAGCAGCGACGATATTGACAGAGATCGGTGATATTGATAATTTTCGTTCCAGCCGACAGATCCTAAAACTGGCTGGTTTAGATTTGGCCCAGATCCAATCAGGACAATTTACAGGTGATCCAAGAATCTCAAGAAGAGGCAAACCTATTTTACGTTCAGCCGTTTATCAGGCGGCCTTAGTTGCAGCTCGCAATGACAGCGCATTAAGAACTAAATTTTTGCATATGGTCAGCCGCAAGAAGACAGTTAAAGGACAGAAGAAAAAGATTTTAATGGCATTGGCCTGTAAAATATTACGTATTGCATTTACATTGATGAAAAATAAAGAAGATTATAACGATGGTCACAATGAACCAATATATAGTGACCAAATTGTAGTGGCCAGTTAGAAATATAGTGGATGAGAAATGTCGTCTTAGATTCGATTGGGGCGTATCCTAAAAAGGATTTAGACCCTGCACCGCTCAATTGACGTCTCATCTGCTTTAAATATCGATCTTTGATTGAAAATGTGGTGGATGAGAGAGCTCAGTAATTACCGTTAAGGCGTGTTCTCCTCAAAGAGGATATCGACCTTGTCGTGCTCAATTGGCCTCTCATCCACGCCTTCATAAGTACGAAGAGCATGTTGGATGCCTCTAATTAAAGAGGACATCGTCTTTTACGTCTTTTGGCTATGGAGGAGTTAAGGGATGAGCCGTCCGCCACATGAGTAATGTTCTTTGACAATTGCAAGTAAGGTTTGGTTGCCTCGTTTTTTATGTTACGGGTCATAGTGATCTTACGCTTTGCGTTTGAGTGGATTAAGAGAGCTCGTGTCATTATCGTTAAGGCTTTATCACAAAGATAAAGACCTTGTCGGTTTCAATTGGCCTCTTTTTCCGTTAATAGCATTTAGCATGGGCAAGGATGTATAGTCCAATTATAGGTGGATTTTTACAAAGAGACCCTATCGGTTATGCAGGCTCAATGAATGCGTATCAATATGCATTAAATAACTCCATTATAAATTCTGATCCATATGGTTTATATAGTGGATATGAATTTTTAAGAGATACTAGTAATTTTTCTGCTGGTTTTGGAGATGCTGTAACATTTGGTGGAACTAATTGGATTAGAAACCAACTTGGTTATAATGATGTAATAAATAGATGTAGTGGTTTTTATAAAGCTGGTGAAGTCTCTGGCATAGGAGCGCAATTTGCTTTAGGTGCAGCGGCTTCACTAAATGCAGGTTTTAAAACAGTTTTATATTCTGGAGGAGAAAGTGCTTTAAATGCAGCAAGAGCAGGTAAAGGTTCTGGAGTATTAATTGAAAACACTTTTGGAGGTCGACTACTAAATACTTTGAATAGTGGAATAAAATCATTAGGTGGTAAAGGTTTGCCTCAGGGGGTTTGGGATCTTGCGTCAGGAATTTTTGCAGCTAATGCTAAAGGAACGGTAAGAGTATTTCTATCTGAAGGATCTTATAGTGGAACTTTTTATAGAATAGAAGCCCCTATAATAGAGTTTTTTAAGAATGCATCCATAGTCTTTTATTAATTAGAGGGAAAATGAATAATTTAGAAATTAAGAAAAATCTTATTAAGAAAGAAGCAAAACGTTTAAATAATCTTTTTAATTTTTATTTAATAATTTATTTTATTTTAGCTATTGGGTATGGGATGAATGCAGTTTTTCATTTTATAAGTTATCAATACTCTTTTGCTTTTATTCTTTTCTTTCTATGTCTCATTATGAAGCCAATGATTTTATATTCTATAGCGAAAATTAATAATCTGATGAATAGAACTTGGTGGTCATTAGGATTAATTACATTATTTCTACCCTTCGGAGAGGTTTTGTCTGCAAATATTATGATAAGAAAATCAATTGAGCTGCTTACTAAAGATGATGAGTTCCGGGCAGAAGTTCCGGGGACAAAGTTCCGGGGACACAATACTTAATTATAAAAACTGATAAATAAAAACACACAAAGGCTATTAAGCTTTTCCCCCGCTAAATAGGCGAGGAGGGATTGTGGCTAGAATAGCAAGAGTTGTAGCAGAAGGTTTACCGTATCATATTATTCAAAGGGGTAATCGCAGGCAGCAGGTGTTCTTTGACAATGAAGATCGTTTGGAATATCTGCGACTATTAAAAGAGCAGGGACAAAATTATGGCCTTGAATATTGGGCGTATTGTTTAATGGATAATCATGTGCATTTGATTGTTGTGCCTAGCGATAATGAAAGTTTTAGAGCTTTAGCGGAGGCGCATAGAAGGTATACGCGAAGGATTAATTTTAAAAAAGGCTGGCGAGGTTATTTGTGGCAGGGACGATTTATGAGTTATCCCTTAGATGAAAGATATTTATATGCAGCCATGCGTTATGTTGAGCGTAATCCTGTAAGAGCTAAGATGGTGGATTTGGCCTGGGAATATGAATGGTCTAGTGCTAAGAGCCATGTTGAGAAGAAAGAGGATCATTTGATATCTGTGTGTTTTTTGCAAAATGAAATTAAAGATTGGAAAGAGTATTTGATGCAAAAAGATGAACAGATAGAGTTAATACGTAAACATGGAAATACTGGAAGGCCACTTGGGGACAGAGAGTTTGTGGAAGGGCTAGAGCAGCAACTACAAAGATCTTTTTTTAAACAAAAACCTGGGCCCAAAAGGAATGCATAATTAAGTATTGTGTCCCCAGATCTTGATGAGGAGACTGGAAATTATGACTACTATAATCGTTTTTATAGTCCAACCTTAGGCAGGTTCTTTCAGTATGATCCAATTGGATATGGAGATGGAATGAATATGTTTGCTTATACGCATAATAATCCTATTAATTACACAGATCCTAGCGGATTGCTTACAATTCCAGGAATAGGATGGGTTGATGCAGGAGAAGAATATGCCCAGAAAGCTGTAAATTATTGGGCTAATCAAGCTGCTCAGACCAATAATCCTTTGGCTGGAGGATTTTATAATTTGATGGGCGGTTTAGCCTCATTATGGACGCCATGCACAAGTAATGCGACAGCAACCACACTAGCTTTCGGTATTTGGGAGGCCAGACCTCTTTATCAATATTACCCTGCTGGAAATCCAGGCTATACTTCAAGCTATTTTACTAGAGGTTGGGGATGGGGAGCTCCTTACAAAACGGGTCAGGAAGCAGTTAGTAAATTAGCACTACCAAAATATAATCCGGGAACAGCTGTAAGAAGAGCTAATGTTAATCCTTTCCAATATTTAAAAGGACCAAGTAAAGTAAAACCAAGTAATGATCAATTAGGAGGAGGAACAGAATATGTTTTACCTTAATCAACTTTTAATGAAAGGTAATTAGAATATGAATGAAGAGTATCCCGATAAAATTTTAAATAAATTAGTAATGTTGGAATCTATTGAAGCTGGGCCTAATGGATTAATTCCAAATTTAACTATTGAGGCTGTAGTTAAAACTCATGAGGTATCTAAATATTATTTGGAGTTTTTATTGCCAATTGAAATAAATGGCAATATAGAAAAATCTGCTTGGATTAGTGCTCGACATGTTGGAGCTCCAATCTCTAAGGCAGATAAGAATAGAACTCTTTCTATAAATGGAAAGTTTGCCTCAGGAGAGCAATTTCTTGCTCAAATTAGTTTAAAATAATTTTCTGTAATTGAAAGTTCTAATTTTTAGAATATATACCCGAATTACTGATAGATTATGAATAATCCTAGAGGCCTCGTATACTCAGGTATATGATTAAAAAATTTGCATTAACTATATTTTTTATTTTTCTCGGTTCAGTCCTTTTTCCATATCCTACTTCAGCTAGTATCTTCAATCTACTCCCCACCAATGACCCTCATTACGGAACTAAGGGTGATGAAATTTATATAGACTTGACATCTGTAGTGGATGTGCTTAACCATTTAAAGACTTCCAAAGATCCATTAAACCATACTACAACCTATAACTATGATAACAATGAGAACAGAAGTTCAGTTGTGGATGCTGAAGGGCATACAACCGAATACATTTATGATGAACGCAACCTATTATTTAAGATCAAAGATGCCAACAGTGCTCAGGGAACAACGCAATACGACTATGATGTTAATGCTAATTTAAGCAAAGTCACAGATGCTAACAATCATGCAACCGCCTACACTTACGATCTCTTTGACCGTAAGCTGACGGAAACATTCGCAGACAGTAAAGTCTATTCCTTTGGCTATGACAAGAATTCGAATGTAACTCAAATAACCAAACCCTCAACTACTCCGGCTGTGACGATTCAACAGAGTTATGATGCCTTAAACCGTCTAACATCCAAAGCATATCCTAGCCATCCATCATTGGATGTGGGGCTTACCTATGACCTTGGTTCACGTCTGACAGATGCCAATACAACGGTCTCTAACAATCATTTGACCTATGACAACCTAAATCGTCTGCAAACCAACACTCAAACCATTAATGCTGTCCCTTATAATCTCAGTTATGAATACGACAAAGCAGGCAATAGGACGAGTTCCGGTGACACACGACGTAACCCAAATTAAATAAACGGGTTTGTAAACTATGTATGATTAAACAAGTTGCATTAAGCACATGTTTTATATTTCTCATTTCAATCCTTTTTCCATATCCTGCCTCATCTGATGGCTTAAATCCATTCATTAAAATATATCCAGCCCATCCTTCATTGGATGTGGGCCTTAGTTATGATCTTGGTTCACGTCTAACAGATGCCAATACAACAGCCGCTATCAATCATTTGACGTATGACAACCTAAATTGTCTGCAAATCAATGCCCAAACGATTGCTTCAATTGTGTACAACCTAAGCTATGAATACGACAAAGCCGGCAATAGAACGAAGGTGACATATCCTTCAGGCAAGAACATTGTGTATAAGTACGACGTTAATGACAATATGGATCTAGTGAATGCCGGATTTTTGCCTATTGTGGACTATACATACGACACCTTAGATCGAAGAACTATCAAAGCCTTTCCATCATCCGTACCAGCGCCAAGTTCTGTGATGAGGGACTTATATCAATATGATTTAGCCAATCAATTAATTGATCTAAAGAATAATGCCGTATCCGATGTCTTAATTGCTCAGTATGCTTATGCAACCTATGACAATGTGGGTAATCGCAAACAAATGCAAACCTCAGGCGTCCCAGGAGCGCAGACCATTAACTATGCGTACAACAACATCTATGAGCTGACAGGTGTAACAGGCTCTCAAACTCACAGCTATGCTTATGACAAAGTAGCCAACAGACTGACAGTAGATGGGACAACGTACGTTCCAAATACAGTCAACCAATACACTCAAGTCGGAACAACTAACTACACCTATGACAATAATGGTAATTTAACCTACGATGGCACAAACACCTACGCCTACGACGAAGAAAACCGCCAAACCACAGCCAATCGATCAGGCATGAGTGCCCAATATGCCTATGACGCCTTCAACCGAAGAATAGCCAAGACAGTCAACGGCACCACAACTTACTTTATTAATGATGGCGATAGGGAAATCGAAGAAAGAACAGCTGCCGGAACCTTAGCTGCTGATTATGTCTACGGAGACACAATCGATGAAGTCTTAACCATGACCAGGGCAGGGCAAACCTACTACTACCACTATGACGGCCTAGGCAGCGTAACCGAATTAACAAACATCTCAGGAGGAACAGTAGCAGAAAACTACACCTATGATCCATATGGAATACCATCGGTAACTATATCAGCTATTGGGAATCCATTTAGGTATACAGGAAAGAGATTTGATGAGGAGACTGGAAATTATGACTACTATAATCGTTTTTATAGTCCAACCTTAGGAAGGTTCTTTCAGTATGATCCAATTGGATATTATGATTCAATGAATTTGATGCAATATGTAAGACAAAACTGGGACACATTGAGTTTTTAAGGGAGTGAACAGAAAAAGTCAATGTGTCCTAGTTTTTTTATGACGAAATAACATGGATAATTTTAACGATATTGAGAAGAAATTTAAGACCAAAGGTATAGTAAGAGGTAAAACTTTATTAGTACCTATCAATTTTGCGTTTGAAATGGTTGCAGAAGCAGAAAGAGAAGTATTAATATAATGGGTATTGATGGGTTCTTTATAAAAGATAATATTACAGAGCCTTCCATGGATAATTCAATTGAATTTGATGAAAATGCCCTAAATTATTTAAAGGCAAGGGAATTTCTTGATAGCAAAAAAAGTATGGGATTGTTATTTGAAATAGTTTTTGATACTTAGAGTTCCGGGAAATACAAAACTGGGACACATTGAGTTTTTAATACAAAACTGGGACACATTGAGTTTTTAAGTGAGTAAATAGAAAAAGTCAATGTGTCCCAGTTTTTTCATCCCAGTTTTTTTTACCCCAAAGGGGATACAGCTTATCAATCTCCATGGTTAGCAAAAGGTACAAGATTTCGAGCTCCATATAAAGTGGGTGAAGAAGCCAGAAATGCATTAAATTTGCCCCCACGTAATGCTGGAACAGCTGTAAGGAAAATGAAAATTAATCCTAATGAACCTATTGCTGGACCACGTGTTCCAAAACCTCAGCCTTGGAGAAAACAATCAGGGGAAGGATTAGAATATTTTCGAGGATCAGATTTTCCAGATTAATAATACGGAGGTTGCTATGCTTAAAATTAAAAGATTAAGGAATTTTGACAGGATTTCTAATGTAGTAAGTCTTCAGGAACTTAAGCAATATATTCTTCCTGAAGGAAATTACGCAGTTGAATTATTTGATGATGAAAAAATAATCCATTTAAATATTCCTCATGGAAATATTTATTCTGAGTGTAGTCCTAAAGAATGGGATGAAATTTTAAAATATTTAAAAGATTTAGGATTAACAATACCTGAAAAATAACGAGAAAAAAAGGTGCAAATAAAGAAATTGGGACACATTGACTTTTCTTGGAACCTCATAGTCTTGATATTTAAAAAATCCAATGTGTCCCGTTTTTGCAAAATTTCTAATAAAATTAATAATATTAGAACTCTTTTAAAGAAGTATTTTTCTGTCATTGAGAAGAATCTTCAATTATTAAATAATCAGAGAGATTTTTAGCTATCACTCTATAAAGTTCCGAAAGTTCCGGGGACACAATACTTAATTATAAAAACTGATAAATAAAAACACACAAAGGCTATTAAGCTTTTCCCCCGCTAAATAGGCGAGGAGGGATTGTGGCTAGAATAGCAAGAGTTGTAGCAGAAGGTTTACCGTATCATATTATTCAAAGGGGTAATCGCAGGCAGCAGGTGTTCTTTGACAATGAAGATCGTTTGGAATATCTGCGACTATTAAAAGAGCAGGGACAAAATTATGGCCTTGAATATTGGGCGTATTGTTTAATGGATAATCATGTGCATTTGATTGTTGTGCCTAGCGATAATGAAAGTTTTAGAGCTTTAGCGGAGGCGCATAGAAGGTATACGCGAAGGATTAATTTTAAAAAAGGCTGGCGAGGTTATTTGTGGCAGGGACGATTTATGAGTTATCCCTTAGATGAAAGATATTTATATGCAGCCATGCGTTATGTTGAGCGTAATCCTGTAAGAGCTAAGATGGTGGATTTGGCCTGGGAATATGAATGGTCTAGTGCTAAGAGCCATGTTGAGAAGAAAGAGGATCATTTGATATCTGTGTGTTTTTTGCAAAATGAAATTAAAGATTGGAAAGAGTATTTGATGCAAAAAGATGAACAGATAGAGTTAATACGTAAACATGGAAATACTGGAAGGCCACTTGGGGACAGAGAGTTTGTGGAAGGGCTAGAGCTGCAACTACAAAGATCTTTTTTTAAACAAAAACCTGGGCCCAAAAGGAATGCATAATTAAGTATTGTGTCCCCAGATCTTTGAGGATAATTTAAGAGATTCTTTAGAGGTAAATCATAATTTCTTTTTTGGAGGAATTACCCAATTAAGTAGAACAGCAATAGGCGCTCTCACAGCTGGAGCAGTTGCTAGGGAAACAGGTTTATATTCTTTTACTATGGCATTAAGGGAATATCTTTATAACCAAAGAACGTATGCTCCAAATTTAGGAATGACTGGCATTTCTGTTGTAGCAGGTTTAGGAGTTTCGGTTTTGGCTAATAGTGCTATAAATACGCTTTTAGTCGGGTTCTCAGTTGAGACTGGAGTAATTGTAGGATCTCTTATAGATTCTGCAATACAGACATATTTTATCCCAGAGGAGGCTTGTAAGTAATGCAAGATCTTAATAATCTTCATGAGCTATGGTTAGTACGCACTAATCAAATATGGAAACTTGGAGTTTTTATGTTTCTAATGTTCTTAGGAATGGTAATTTTTGTGGGTATGATTATGGTTATAAATAAAGCTTGGATGCCTACTTGGATTAGTGAGTTCGAGTTATCTATAAGCGGAATATTCATAGTATTGAGTGCTTTGATTTGGTTTTGTAAATCTATAAAATGTTCTAAATGCGGATACAAACCAGTTTGGCCTATTCTTCGGACTGCTCCAGCTAATGAATGGCTTGCTCAAATTACAAAATTAGAAGAATGTCCATCATGTAAGGATAAAGGTGAGAATCAAAGTTAATCTGAAGAAAAAAACAAAGAACGCAAAAGGACGAACATAGAGTTCCGGTGACACACGACGTAACCCAAATTCATAGAGTTCCGGTGACACACGACGTAACCCAAATTGAATAAACGGGTTTGGAGTTCCGGTGACACGCGACGTGACAAAACTGGGACACATTGAGTTTTCAAGTGAGTAAACAGTACAAAACTGGGACACATTGAACTGACCCGAAGAGTTCCGGGAACACGTACCGAATTCGCAGTAGATCATAAATAGAAAGAGTCATGTCTAACCAAGATTTTATTGAGCTTTACGCAGAGATATGCAACAAGCTTCAAACCTCACGAACAGCCTTCGAGTTAATTAAAACCGGTAAGAATTTATCAGAAGACTATGTTGATAGAGCAATAGAAGATTTGATCAAGTTAGAGCAGCTGTGCAAAGGTTTTGCCCAAAGGTGTTCATAAAGACAAAATAAGAATGATTAACAATTGGATTAGCTTGTAGAAGTTAACTAAGAAAGAGGTTGAGTTATGAAGAAAACACTATTCTGGAGTCTCGTTTTAATATTTTGTTTGGTTTGTCAACCCTCTTTTTCTAATGAACCCGTTTATCCAATTCAAAAAGAGAAAATATCAATAAATGCATGTAATTATTCAAAGTTTAATATTATTGATCTAGGTTATGTAGACAATAACAATCAGAATACAAATGCAGTTCATTTAAATATCTTGGGAAATTCTATAGGAAATTATTCTTTACCTAATGGTTTACAGCATGCTTTTTATTTTTCCGATGGGGAAGGTATAAAAGATACTCATCCAGATCTTAAGAAAGGTAATCAAAGCTATGCTAATAGCATTAATGATCGGAATCATGTCGTAGGCGATGTTTTTAGTTTTGAAGGTGATTCTGTAACGGGTTATTGGTACGATCAACATTCATTTCAGATTATTGAAACTGTGAAAACTCCAGGTTTTCTAACTGTAAAAGATATAAATAATAATGATCAAGTTTTAATAAACAAATTTACTACTAATAATGGGGGTGCTTTATATCCTCAAACTTTTGTTTGGCAAAATGGGCACATTATTTTTGATATTAATCTATATGGAAGAAAGTTTGTCTCTTTGGCAATGAACGATAATAAAATAATTGCAGGAGTGATTGATTATGACTCTATTGAGAAAGGATTTGTTTGGAATAATGGACAACTAACAATCCTTCCTTCTCTTGAGGGTGACATGACTCAAGCTAAAAATCTGAATAATAATGGAATAATCGTCGGTTATTCTGAAAAGAAGGTGGAGCCATACCATAGAGTTTCTCGTCCAGTATATTGGATTAAGAGTTCTTTAGGTGAATACGCTCTCAAAGACATTTTAGTCTCAAATACTGATGGAGGCTCTGCTAATGCGATTAATAGCCAAGGAATTATTGTTGGTGTAGTAAGTTTATTTAATATGATGGATAGGTATCCTTTTTTATTTAATATTCGTACAAACGAACTCATTGATCTTAGAACTAGGGTTAATGATTTGGGAGGGCGTGTTTTGCTGGGGGCAGATGATCTCAATGATCGTTGTCAGATCCTCGTTAATGGTTACGACTCTCATGGACATCCTTCTTCTTTTAGATTAGACCCTATTTAATTAAGAGACTTTCGATGAAGTTTCGGCTCCGGCCTATACATTTCTCTGTGATATATTTTCCGGTGACAAATTTCCGGGGACACAATACTTGAGTTCCGGTGACAGAGTTCCGGTGAGTTCCGGTGACAGAGTTCCGGTGACACACGACGTAACCTTAATTTAAATGTATTAACCTATATTCCCAATAGGACAGTTTAAACCTCCCCAAAAGAATTTGGTATATGGGAAGAATAGCACGCGTAGAAGCAATCAATTATCCACATCATGTAATACAAAGAGGCAATCGTAGGCAGAATGTATTTATCAAACCAGAAGATAAAGATGAATACTTGAAGATTCTGAATTTGCAATCGAGGTTATTTGGTTTGAAGGTTTGGGCGTACTGTTTGATGGACAATCATGTGCACTTGATAGTCGTTCCTGAGCGTGAAGGTAGTTTGATGTGGGGGATAGGAGAAACGCATCGACTATATACTCGAATGATCAATTTTCGAGAAGGTTGGCGAGGATATTTGTGGCAAGGTAGATTCTTAAGTTCTCCTTTAGATGAAAAATATTTATATGCTGCCGTAAGGTATGTAGAAAGAAATCCTGTAAGGGCAAAAATGGTCTCTAAGGCACAGGATTATAAATGGTCAAGTGCTCAAGCGCATATCAAAGGAAAAGTAGAAGATCTTCTGACTAAGTTCTATTTACAAGAAGAGATTAAAGATTGGGAAAGTTATTTAAATGAAGAAGATGATCAGAAGGAGTTAGCGCATCTGCGCATACATGGCTGCACCGGACGACCGTTAGGGCGAGAGGCATTTTTAGAGGAGCTAGAAGGAAAATTAGGAAGAATTTTGAAGAAAAATAAGCCAGGGCCTAAAAAGAAATAAGGTTACGTCGTGTGTCACCGGAATATGACCGGAATATGCCTCCCATTTTTAGCGGTCAAATTCCGTTAAATCTAGAAACTTTAGTGTTTGATCCATGGGAATTAAAGCGTTAGCATTTTTTATAGTCGATTTTTAATTTGTCTTATGCTATCCTGAGCCATCTTGGAAAATACTTCATCCACAAAATACTTCTCACCCCAATATTTTCAGTTTAATTCCATTTATAATGCATCAATACTTCTGGAGGTCCAATGAAGATTTCATCCCCTATTTTTAGGAAGACACTCGTTTACAAGTCTATAGTTATGCTTGTTTTGGTTTCTCTTTTATTCACGATGATTCCTTCAGGAATTTCTTTTGCAGAGCATTCCATCGGCAAGATCAATGATGTTGGGTCCGCACAAGCTCAAATGTCATTGAATGTTACTAGCCCAAAATGTTCTCCTGGCTCTCTTATTGGAGAAGGGGGTGTTTCATGTACGGGGGCTGCCACGTACACAATTCCCATCCATGTTCCTCCAGGGACTTTTGATGTCCAGCCCTTATTATCTTTGAATTATAATAGCCAAGCTGGTGATGGCTTGGTTGGGATAGGATGGAGTGTGAATGGGCTTTCTAACATTACTCGCTGTGCCGCTAATATGAGTTTGGATGGTTTTAAAGGCTCAGTCAATTACGATTCTGACGACAAGTATTGTTTAGATGGTCAAAGGCTCATTCCAATCGGCGCACCATCGGGAGGTGTTCAAGAATACAAAACTGAACCAGAATCATTCTCTCGAATCAAATCTTATGGCACAACTGCATCGAATGTTGACTATTTTATTGTAGAAGCCAAGACGGGTAACATCACAGAATATGGTAAAACAGCGGATAGTAAGATTGAAGCTCAAGGAGCTGCGAATAACACGAACGTTCGTGTCTGGGCGGCCAACAAATATTCTGATCAGATAGGAAATTACATTCAATATTCCTACTTAGAAAATAATGCGAGTGGTGAATACCGTATCAATGAGATTGCTTATACGGGAAATAGCAACACAGGCCTTTTGCCCTACAATTTTGTAAAATTTGACTACATTGATCGTGATTCTGTTCCATTTTATCAAGGCGGGTCTTTTGTGGGTTCTAGCAAACTATTAAACAAGGTGCGAACCTGTTTAAGCAATAACTGTACTAGCAATGATCTTGTGAACACGTATTTTTTACGCTATCAACAAGGTTATGCAACAAAACGCTGGAGGCTTTCATCAATTCAAGAGTGTGATACAACAGGCAAGTGTCTTCCCATGACAACAATCGATTGGTCGGACAAAGGGGGTAATCTTGCCGGTAATACCCATAGCAGTATCAATTATGATGCCAAATGGGCTAGTGGTTTTGGGGGATCAAATGGCAGTTTTATGTCATCTGGAAAAGTGTCTTATGGAGATGCTTTTTTCCCAAATTTTAGCGCCTTACAAAATGCTCCAGATACAAAATCCATGGTCATTGCAAGCACTGGCTTAGCGCTCGGAGCTGCTTCTTTAATTGTAAGTCCCTTGTTAAGCGCAGTCATTTGGGTGGCTAGTGGGCTTGTGGCCTGGTTTAGGCAGTGGTATACCAATTCCAAGCACAACATTTATATTGCTAAGTTAGGGGATGTGAATGGAGATGGAAAGACCGACTTAGTTGGTTTTGCCAAAGCCCCATTATTTGGTGATCCACCAAGTGAACATGTCTGGTTATCTGCTGAACCTTACCCAGGGGGTGGCTTTCATTTTAATATGATTAGCGCTTGGGAAACATTGCATTTGCGACAAAATTCCAATGATGTTCCTGAAGTTGATGAGGTTAAGCTAGGAGATTTTAATGGAGATGGATTGATGGATGTTATGAATTTTGAAGACCTGGGAACTTCTTTAAGCGGTGTTGTTTATACATCCGATGGATCCAGCGCTTTTTCTTATACTCCTGGCAATAAGGCCGATGGTGTTGGTAAGATTGAACAAAGTTCATTTGCAGATTTTAATGGCGATGGAAAGACTGATATTGCGGAGTTTCGAGGTAATGGACATATAAAAATGAACAATGGGAGTACATTTGTCGATAACCCAAGCTGGGCTTCTTGTGAATTTATAGGATTAAGCTGCGGTAGTAATGATTTGCCAATTGAAAATGTTTTGCTGGGGGATGTTAATGGGGACGGGAAAACGGACGTGGTGCGTTTTGATTATGCTAATCCTACAACAGCCTATGTTTGGTTTACTAATAAGAATGCGACAGGATGGACTGCATCTTCACCAACTGTATTTAATTTTGGTTTTGCTATTGTTCCTCATCATCAAAGTCAGCCAGACTTGATCTTGCCAGGCGACTTTAATGGGGACGGTAAAATGGACCTGGCCCTTTTTCAAGCTGACACGGCAACTACTACATATGATACCAATGGAGATGGAGTAGTTAATAGTAGTGATGTGTCTGTCCGTGAGACCAATTTCTTTGTTTATTACTCGACAGGGGATTCTAAGCCGGGCAGTGTTCCTTTTGTTAAAGCTAATTATACGATTGGATTGGGGGCAGGGAATAGGTTAAGTCTTAAAAATGCTTCATATGCTCTGAATTATCTTCCAGCCACAGATCTTTCTTTTATGACTCGCATAGCGGATTTTAATGGGGATGGGAAAAGCGATATTATCAATTTTGATCCAACCACCCAAAAAAGCGCCCATCTTTTGCTTTCAGATGGGAACAAAATGCGTACAGATATTTTGTGGGGAAGTGGTTTTGGAAAGATTGATGAAGTTAGCATCGGAGACTTTGATGGGGACGGGCGTGCCGATGTTCTTCAGTTTGCAGCGGCCGGCTTTGATGGACAGCTCCATGTCACGACTGCAGATAGCTATCCATTTCCTGATTTGATGGTCAGGGTAACCGATGGGTATGGTAAAAAAGATGAATTTGACTATAAACCACTCACAGATGACCGGGTCTATAAAGGCCATACCTCACTGGCTGGATTTGATAGTCAGACAACTAATTTCCGCGGCCCCATGTATGTTGTTTTTAGACAACTTTCATCAAGTAATAAAAATACGATGTATGAAATTCTTTACAACTATAAAGGTGCAAAGATCCATCGTAGTTTTGGGTTTTTAGGGTTTTCTGAGATCAAAGCAATTGATTATCAAGGCCAAAAAACCGATACAACACTCTATGAGCAAGTTTTTCCTTTAACATGTCGTAAGAAAGGTTCAGCGACTCGCACCTATATTAGTGAACAAGAAGGTCCAGTCATTTCTTCACAAGGATTTGTGTGGAATGTTTCTGCGGGAGCTGCCCCTCATGTCATTAAGCTTATTTCCCAAGCGGATGAAGAAAGGGAAGTTAATGGGTCCTTGACGAAAAGTAATGTGATTAACTACACCTATGATGCCTACAACAATGTGACGAATACTCAGGTCAATTGGCCGGATGTAGGATTGGTCAAACAAAATATTGCAGAGACATTTTTAAATACCATTAATCCAACAAAATGGATTCTAGGTCTTCCTTTAACAACGACCATTACTGTGAATGAGCCTATCCCTGGGCCAGCCCGCGTCATGAATAGAACCTATAATGCGACGACAGGTTTATTGGAGTCTATGACTCAGAATTTACAACCCAATAAAACATTAACCACCGTATTTGAACGTGATTCATGGGGAAATATTAAGAAATTTACGGTCACAGGAACTGATATAGCGCCTAGAGTTTCAATCCTTACATATGATTTTAAAGCGCGTTTCCCCTCAACCATGCGCAATTCACTCAATCAAGTTTCCCAAATGTCTTTTGAAACCAAGTTTGGAAAATTAGAAACTCTGATTGATCCCAATATATTAACAACAACATTTGTTTATGATGGTTTTGGTCGTGAGATCCTTCAGACCAGGCCGGATGCAACAACTACCATCACGGAATATTGTCCTGCTTCTCAGTCGATCAATGCTCCTTCAAAGGCTGTTTCATGGGTGCAAACAAGGACTACGGGAGCGCCTGATTCAACGGTCTTTTATGATCTTCTTCACAGAGAAATTCGTTCAGTGACCCCGGGTTTTAATGGGACTCCCATATTCTCTGATACGGAGTATAACAATATTTTGCAAACCAAGAGTTTCTCAGTTCCTTACTTCAAAGGCGCTACGGCTTACTCTACGTTGTTAGAGTATGATGCACAGGGACGAGTTGTTAAGCAGACTTCTCCACACGGAGGTATTGATACATTTGCTTATAGTGCCCCAGCCTCGTTAGATCCTCATCCATTAACTAATCTCACATCTCGTCTGTTATGGCGAAAGGTGGCTAAGGTGAACTCTCTTGGCCAAAAAACAGATTATTTAATTAATCGTTTAGATCAACTCAACCAGGTCATCCATAGAGAAAATAATGGTAATCTGATTTCAAAGATGACATATGACATGGATGGTTTTAATAATCAAGTCAAAGCTGCCGATGCTAATGGAAACATTGCAACACGGATCTTTGAGAATGATTTAGTCAAAGACCTGGTTGATCCTGACTTGGGTCATTGGACATATGGTCATAATGTGTTGGGTGAAACAACCGTCATTAATGACCCTAAAGGAAATCATGTGTTTGCGACCTATGATCTATTGGGGCGTATCAAAACTAAGACTGATCAAGAAGGTGTAGATACATGGACATACGATGTCGGAACTAAGGCCTTAGGAAAACTGACTCATCTGCATAGTTGGAATAATTTTGATGAAGCCTACAACTATGATTCTTTAGGAAGATTGAGTACAACCAATACAATTATTCCTGGGGACATGACGACATATACTACGTTACGCGCATATGATAGTCTTGGCCGTTTGGAATTCTTACGATACCCACCAGGGAATGCAGGAAGTTTTGAAATCAAGCATCATTATTCTGCTGATGGATTCCTCTGGAAAATCACAGACAAAGCTACCTCAGCTGTGTTATGGCAGGTCCTTTCTAAGAATGCCTTTGGTCTGACAACAACCAAAGAACAGGGAGCAATTGGAACCCGTTTTACGTATGATCCTAATAGGACCCAAATTAAGAAAATAGAATTTGGATGGACCCAGGGAGGAGTTGTCACAACGCCATTTAAAACCCTTGGATATTCCTATGACTCTTTAGGTAATCTATCCCAGCGTCAGAACCTGACAGGACCAACAGTGCATATTTTTGAAGACATGCACTATGATGCTTTGAATCGTCTGACCAGCACGAACAGTTTTACAGTTCCAATTGTTGGAGGTCCCAGTACATTTCTCGAATCGAGAGCTTTCCAATATGATGCTATTGGAAACATGACGTTTAACTCTGACTTGTCAACGTTTAGTCCCAATCTGTTCTATGGACCATCCACATCTAATGGGGGAGGACCGCATGCTGTTGTTTCAGCGTGTGACCAGAATGCCTGTGCGGCCATCAATTATGATGCCAACGGGAACATGGTTTCCGGTCCGGATTTTCTTAACGATGTGGGTCGTACCATCAATTGGTATTCATTCAATAAGCCCAGTAGTATTGTTGAATCACCAAGAACAGTGTCTTTGACATATAATCCGTTTCGCCAAAAAGTCAAACAGGTAGAGACCAGTGCATCAGGGACAACGACGACAGTTTATGTCAATAAACTCTTTGAGAAAGTGACTTTGCCATCGGGGGTTGTGTTAAATAAACATTATTTATATGGCACGTCTTCATCTCCTGAGGGAATGCTGACATTGAGAAGTAGTTTTCCTCCTAATTGGAAATATTTCTCCTATGACCACCTTAACTCGATGGACATGATTTATGATCCATCTGTGGGGGTTGTTGAGAATTTAAGTTTTGATCCTCTGGGATTACGTCGTAATTCAAACTGGACAAGGGCAACCACACCGATTACCAGCTCAACCAACCATGGCTATACTAACCATGAACAGCTCGATGGTTTTGGTTTGGTGGACATGAAAGGCAGGATGTATGATGCAAGCATCAATCATTTCATCTCTGCGGACCCCTTTATAACCAATCCCTTATTGTCCGAAAATGCGAACCGTTATAGCTATGTCTATAATAATCCGACAACATATATTGATCCAACGGGTTATCAGGTCATGCCTGGGAACCTGCTTCCTGAGGTGGTGATTGAAGCTACCAGACATACGGCAGCGCAAGTTCTTGTGACTGTTGGTGGGTTAGAAGTTGCTCGTGCTTACGCGACCTCCAGTGCCCCTGTCAGCACGCAGCTGCCTTCAGGGGATATTTTAACCAATACATATAATCCTAAGACACAGATGTTTGACGAATCAGTCATGATGAAAGAGGTGAATGTTAGTTTTGAAAAAGCTGATGATAAGCCATTTATCTCAGGCCTGTACAAGAGTTCTTGGCGTAATATAGGTTATCATGTAAACAATTTTAATCGGACCTTTGATGCTGCCTACAATGGGACTGGTCTACCACCTGCGGGAGTGAGAATTTATTATTCAATATTCCCACTTACTTCTTTCATCAATGGAGTAAAGACAATTGGAAAAGGTGAGGACATTTATAATCGTGAGGCAAATTCAGTGATGGAGCGATGGGTTTTTGCCCCTTTGAATGTTGTGGCTCCTCTTTCTCCTGCTAAAATAACAGAGACTGTTCCTTTTGTTCTTATAGAAGACGCAGATAAGGTGAATACTCTCTATCAAGAAGTTGGTCCACAGTTATTGGACAAGAAATAGGCTAGGGCCTAAGAAGAAATAAGGTTACGTTGTGTGTCACAGGAATATAGGCTGGGTACATAAACAATGGACCTCCAGTAATAAATATTTAATTGTTCGATTTTTAATTTGTCTTATGCTATCCTGAGCCATCTTGGAAAATAATTCATCCTCAAAATACATCTCACCTCAATATTTTCGGTTTAATTCCATTTATAATGCATCAATACTTCTGGAGGTCCAATGAAGATTTCATCCCCTATTTTTAGGAAGACGCTCGTTTACAAATCTATAGTTATGCTTGTTTTGGTTTGTTTTTTATTCACAATGATTCCTTCAGGCCTTTCTTTTGCAGCGCCTATTGGCATGGTTAATGATATGGCATCCCCTCAAGTCCAAACTGTTACGAATGTTGGAAGTGCAAACTGTGCTCCTGGAACTTTACCGGGAGAAGGCGGAGTTTCATGTACAGGGGCAGCTACGTATTCTATTCCGATCAATGTACCTCCAGGGACTTTTGATGTTCAGCCGTTATTATCACTTAATTACAATAGCCAAGCGGGGGATGGATTAGTTGGGATGGGATGGAGCGTTAATGGGCTTTCCAGTATCACACGATGTTCAGCTAACATGGGTTTAGACGGATTTAGAGGGTCAGTGAATTATGATTCTGATGACAAGTATTGCTTGGATGGTCAAAGGCTTATTCCTATTGGGCCTCCCTCAGGTGGTGTACAAGATTACAAAACAGAACCAGAAACATTCTCCAGAATTAAATCCTACGGAACAACCTCAACAAATGCAGATTACTTTATTGTAGAAGCCAAAGCAGGGTCCATTACTGAATATGGTAAGACCGCAGACAGCAAAATTGAAGCCCAAGGAGCTGCAACCAACACAAATGTACGTGTTTGGGCTGCAAACAAATACTCAGATCATAAAGGCAACTACATTAAGTATTCCTATATAGAAAATAATGCCAATGGCGAATATCGTATCAATGATATTGCCTATACAGGAAACACTAATACAGGTCTTTTGCCTTATAACTTTGTCAAATTTGATTATACTGATCGTGTTGCAGTCCCTTTTTATCAAGGCGGCTCATTTGTTGCGACAAGCAGGCTATTAAGCAAAATACGAACATGCTTGAGTAACACATGTACAGGTGCTGATCTTGTAAATAGTTATTCTTTGGCTTATCAGGATGGTTTTGCCACAAAACGTGCAAGATTAGTCTGGGTAGAGGAATGTGATACTACAGGTCAATGCCTTCCTAAAACCACCATGAACTGGTCTGATCAAACAGGCAATCTTAAAGGTAATACTAAAAGCAGTTCAAATATTGATACAACATGGGCAACCGGCTTTGGGAATTCTGATGGAAGCTTTATGCATTCTGGAAAGGTGGCCTATGGGGACGCATTCTTTCCAAATTTTAGCGCCCTTCAAAGTGCTCCAGATACAAAATCCATGGTCATTGCAACAACTGGGTTGGCTTTGGGTCTTGCCTCACTCATTGTAGCTCCATGGGCAAGTGCGATCATTTGGATTGCCAGTGGACTTGTGGCATGGTTTAAGCAGTGGTACAAGATCCTCAATCACGACATTATTATTGCTGAGTTAGGGGATGTTAATGGAGATGGGAAGACAGACGTGGTTGGTTTTGCTAAAGCGCCATTATTTGGCGATCCTCCAAGCGAACATGTATGGCTTTCGACAGAACTTTATTCGGGAGGTGGTTATAATTTCAATAAAAATAGCGCATGGGAAACATTGTACTTACGTCAAGTCTCCAACAATGTACCTGAAGCAGATGAGGTAAAGCTAGGTGATTTTAATGGCGATGGTCTTATGGATGTTATGAATTTTGAAAGTCCAGGTAGTACGTTAGATGGTATTGTTTATACCTCTAATGGAAGCAATGCATTTACTCATCTGTCTGGTAATCAAGCAGGTGCTGTGGGCAAGATTGATGAAACCTCATTTGGTGATTTTAATGGGGATGGGAAAACAGATATCGCGCAGTTTTTTAACAATGGGCATATTTTTCTAAATGATGGGACGAAACTGAATGTTCAGCCAAGTTGGGCTTCGTGCCAGTTTATTGGATTAAGTTGCGGTAATAATGATTTGCCAATTGAAAATGTATTGATGGGTGATGTTAATGGTGATGGAAAGACGGATGTCGTGCGTTTTGATTATTCTAATCCTACCAAAGCTTATGTCTGGTTTACCAATAAGAATGCAACCGGATGGACAGCTTCTTCACCTACAGTATTCAATTTCGGCTTTGCTATAGTTCCTCATCATCAAACTGAGCCAGATATTATTTTGCCAGGAGATTTTAATGGTGACGGTAAGATGGATTTGGCTCTTTTTCAAGCAGACACTTCTCAGACCAAATACGATACTAACGGTGATGGGACTATAGATAATAAAGATGTGACTGTCCGCGAGACGTGGTTCTATGTATATTATTCAACCGGTGACTCTAAGTCTGGAAGTGTACCTTTTGTTAAAGCCAATTACACTGTAGGACTAGGGGGCAATAAATTAAGTGTGGAGAATGCTCCTTATGCTCTTGACTATCTTCCTGCCACTGATCTTTCCTTCTTGACGCGTATTGCAGATTTTAATGGAGATGGAAAAAGCGATCTAATAACCTTTGATCCAACAAAACAGAGAAATGCCCGCCTTTTGCTTTCCGATGGAAACAAACTGCGTACTCCTTTTGTATGGGGAGGAGGGTTTGGGAAGATTGATGAGGATTATCTTGGAGACTTTGATGGCGATGGCCGTACAGATGTTCTTCAATTCTCCTCAGGTTCCTTTGATGGACAGCTTCATGTTACTACAGCCAATAGTTATCCTTTTCCAGATTTAATGACCCGCGTAACAGATGGGTATGGCAAGAAAGATGAATTTGACTACATGCCGCTTACTGATGACAGAGTTTATAAAGGACATACATCATTAGCTGGGTTTGACAGTGAGACCATTAATTTTCGTGGCCCTATGTATGTTGTTTATTTGAAAAGTTCTTCCAATGGAAACAATGGCATGTACCAGCAGGTATATTCTTATAAAGGGGCCAAGCTCCATCGCAGTTATGGGTTTTTAGGATTTTCTGAGATTAAAGTCATTGATTACCAAGCCCAAAAAACAGATACGACCCAGTATGAACAAGCCTATCCTTTAACATGTCACAAGAAAGGCTCTGTGACACGTACATATATTGCAGAGCAAGAAGGCCCGGTTGTTTCGTCCCAATTATTTAATTGGAGCGCAACTTCAGGTCCAGCTCCTCATATTATTAGGTTGAACTCTCAAAATGAAGAGCAAAGGGAGCCTAATGGGGCCCTTACAAAAAGTGTGGTCATTAATTACACCTATGATATCTATAACAATGTGACAAATACTCAAATCAATTGGCCGGATGTTGGTTTGGTTAGAGAGAATATTACAGAAACATTCTTAAATCTGACCGCTCCACCTATTTGGATGCTAGGTTTGCCGCAATCGACCACAATCACCATGAGTCAGCCAATTGCTTCACCAGCTAGAGTCATCAATAGGGTCTTTGATCCTGCAACAGGTCTGATGGACTCTATCACACGAAACTTAGAACCCTCTGGTAAGACGATCACCACAGCATTTGAACGTGATAGTTTTGGAAATATTAAGAAAGTCACCGTGAGTGGGTCCGATATATCGACTCGTATCTCAAACATTACTTATGATGCGAAGGGACGTTTTCCAGCTGTTTTAATTAATCCGCTTAATCAAGTCACGTTGACGTCTTTTGAATCCAAATATGGCAAATTATCAAATATTACGGACCCTAATTCATTAGCAACAACATTTGCTTATGATGGCTTTGGCCGAGAAATCCTTCAAACGAGGCCTGGTGCTGTCACAACGACAACAGAATATTGTCCAGCTTCAGAATCAAGCAATGCCCCTACAAAAGCAGTAGGATGGGTGCGCCAAAAAACATCCGGCTCTCCTGATACGACGGTATTTTATGATCTTCGTGCACGAGAAATCCGTTCTTCAAAGGTAGGGTTTGATGGGACCGCTATATTCACAGATAAGGCTTATAATGATGCCTTGCAATTAAAAAGTTATACGTTTCCTTACTTTAAAGGGTCGACTGTCTTTTCTACAGCCTTAGAATATGATGCTCAGGGAAGACTATCTAAACAAACACCTCCAGTTGTAGGAAGCACAACATATACCTATAGCGGTGGAGCGTCTTTAGATACTCATCCTTTGACAAACCTTACCTCAAGGCTTTTATGGAGAAAGGTCACCATGGTCAATCCGCTTAATCAAAAAACGGATTATTTTGTTAATCGTTTGGATCAAGTCAATCAAGTGGTCCATCGAAACAATAATAATGGTTTAATGTCCAAGATGACATATGATATCGATGGCTTTAACAATCAGGTCAAAGCTGCAGATGCTAATGGAAACATTGCAACACGGATCTTTGAAAATGATTTAGTCAAAGATTTGACTGATCCTGATTTAGGCCATTGGACATATGCTCACAATGCCCTAGGAGAAGTCACAGCTATTAATGATCCTAAGGGAAATCACATCTTTGCTACCTATGATCTATTGGGAAGAATTAAAACAAAGACAGATCAAGGGGTAGATACATGGACATATGATATGGGTGCAAAAGCAATAGGAAAAATCTCTCATTTGCATAGTTGGAATAATTTTGATGAGGGATATACCTATGACTCTTTGGGACGATTGTTCACAACAAGCACTTTAATTCCAGGTGATTCAAACACCTATACCACAGTGCGCTCTTATGACACTGCTGGTCGATTGGATGTATTAAGATATCCTCCAGGGAATACAGGAAGTTTTGAGATCAAACATCATTATTCTGCAACAGGGTATCTTTCTTCTATTACAGATAACACGACTTCAAGTGTATTATGGAAAGTCCTTTCTAAGAATGCTTTTGGGTATACGACAACCAAAGAGCAGGGGAACATTGGAACACGTTTCTCCTATGATGGTTTCAGGACTCCAATTAAGAAGATTGAGTTTGGATGGACTAAAGCAGGTATTCCTCAAACTCCTTATAAGCGTCTTGAGTATGCTTATGATGTTCTTGGTAAAGTGGGTATACGTTTTGATACAACTGGACCAACAGTGAATATTTCCGAAATATTCGGTTATGATGCATTGAATCGTTTGACGAGTGTTAATAGTTTTACAACCCCTGTTGGCGGAGGAGCGGGGACTCCTTTGGAGTCAAGGTCTTTCCAATATGATCAACTTGGAAATATGACATTTGACTCTAATTTGTCTAACCTTAGTCCAAATCTGTTTTACGGGCCGACCAGTGGAGCAGGGCCGCATGCGCTTGTTTCCGCTTGTGATCCCAATTTATGTTCTGTTATCAACTATGATGCTAATGGTAATAGGACACTCGGCTGGGATTTTCTAAATGATGCTGGTCATACGATCAATTGGTATACGTTTGATAAGCCAAGTAGTATTAGTGAATCAACCAGAACAGCCGCATTTACGTATAACCCTCTTAGAGAAAAGATCAAGCAAGTTGAAACAGGTCCTTCAGGGACAACGACTACGCTATATGTCAATAAGCTCTTTGAGAAAGTGACCTTGCCTAATGGGGTCGTTCTTAATAAGCATTATTTATATGGCACTTCTTCATCTCCTGAAGGAATGCTGACATTGAGAAATAGTTTTCCTCCTAATTGGAAGTATTTCTCTTATGACAACCTTAACTCATTGAGTATGATTTATGATCCTTCTGTTGGAGTTGTTGAGAATTTGAGCTTTGATTCGTTTGGGGCGCGCCGTAATCCAAACTGGACTAAAGCCACAACGCCAATCACCAGCTTAAGTAATTATGGGTATACTAGCCATGAGCAGGTGGATGGATTTGGTTTGATTGACATGAAAGGAAGAATGTATGATTCCAGCACTAATCATTTTGTCAGTGCTGATCCTTACATTGTCACTCCTTTATTGTCGGAAAATGCAAATCGCTACAGTTATGTCTACAATAATCCTATAAATAACATTGATCCCACAGGCTATCAGGTCATACCTGGTGGTACTTTGGAGGAAGTTGTGATTCAAGGAGTTGCTAAGAAGGCGGCCCTTACTGCAGGAACAAGCTTTATTACTGCATCGGGTTCTGAAATTGTTCGTCTCTATGCAACGCATAGCGCTCCTGTAAGCACGCGTCTGCAATCGGGTTCTATATTAACTAATACCTATGATCCTAAGACAGGGATGTATAATGAAACGGTCACCTTAAATGAGCTGGAAATCAGTGCGGATAAGGTCGTTCCAGATAAGCCTTTTATTAGCGGGCCTTATAACACTTCCTGGGAGAATCTTGGTTATCATATGAGAAACCTAGATCGGGCCTTTGACGGTCGATATAACGGAACAGGCTTACCACCTGCACCTGTAAGAGTTGTTTTGTCATTTCTTCCTCCGGTTGCATTAGTCAATGGGGGTAAAACAATATTAACCGGGGAAGATCTCTACGAACGTGAGGCAAACTCATTTTTAGAGAGATGGGTTTTTGCTCCTGTGAGTGTTATAGCTCCATTCGGTCCGGAGGCAGTAGTTGAGAGCGTTCCGTTTATCTTTTTGGAAGATGCTCACAAGGTTCACACCATGATTCATGAAGCGCCTCATGAACACGGGGCTCAGGAACCTAAAAAAGAATAGTTAAGTATTAATGCTAGAGAGGATTCAATAGCAGCAAGGGCCAGTGCCAAAGAGGGCGCTGGCCCTTGCTTGCTTTTACATCACATATATTTGTAATTTAATCAATAGCATGCTATATTTCCAGAAAGTGGATATATTGTGGTTTGTGGTATATACTTTTGTAACTCGTTTAACGTTTAAACAACTGGTAATTAGACATGGTTTATACGTATAAAATATTAAAAAATATTGAATTAGTCCTTCTTTCCATGGCTATTATATGTTTTAGTTATAGTGGATATGTGTTACTCAAATTTAATGGCCAACCTATTGATATTATGTCTTTTAAAGAAAACTCCCTTCAAACTTTCGCCGTAGATATGATTCTCACACAAGCCAAGCCTTATGAAATGTATCTTCAACACATGCAAAATAGGAATCTTTTTAGTCCTTATGTAGATTCTTCAGCGATTTTTCCCACAGGACAACTTCCGGCTAATCTTAAGGTGGTAGGCATTTCTTTAGGAGGGCATCCGCAGGTCGTTTTAGAAGATATAAATATGCATCAAAGTTATTTTATTGATGAAACTCCCAATCAAGGGATGAGCATTAAAAGCGTTGAATCCGATAAAATTCTTCTTAATTATCAAGGACAGACAATTGAAATACCACTGAAAGGGCCCCAAAGCTCATGAAACAGATTGTTTTATTCTTAATTTTTCTAGTTCTTCCAATCTTCTCTTTCGCTCAAGAAAAAGCTATATCTACGACGAAGCCTATTATTTTGGATGCTTTAGATTTACGTGACATTGACATCAACGATGCCTTAAAATTGATTGCTAATAAGTCTGGTCTTAATATTATCGCTGGAAGGGCAGTCCAGGGGCGAGTGACTATTTTTCTTAAAGATGTTGAAGTGCATGAAGCTTTAACCATTATCCTTAAATCCAACAATTTGGCCTATGTCGAAGACCATGGGGTAATCCAAATTATGCCAGAGTCAGATTATGCTCAGTTGTATGGTATTAAATTCGGCCGTCAAACTCAAAATAAGATTGTCACTTTAAAATCTATTAAAGCCATGGATGCTTTAGCGCTTCTTATGCAAATGAAGACGGCTGATGGAAGGATTGTTTCAGATGATCAGTCGAACACGCTCATGATTGAAGACGTTCCTGAGAAAGTAAAATTCATGATTAATTATTTGCAAACGATAGATCTCCCAACCCAATGGCAGACATTTGAGCTCAAATTTGTTTCAGTGGAGGGCATGGCAGGTAAAATCACAGAACAATTAACACCCAGGATAGGGGCTACCAAGTTTGATGTGGCATCCAATAAACTGTTTATTAAAGATACCCCTGATAAACTCAAAGATTTTCAGAAATTAATCAGTCAAATTGACATTCCCCGTCAAACCAAGGTCTTTAAGATCAATTATGCCAAGGCAGACAATATATTAAAAGCAATCACGCCCATGCTGACTAAAGACATTGGAGCCGCTCAATCGGACGTTCGATCCAACACTCTAGTTGTGACCGATATTGCTCCTAAGATTGAGGAAATGAAAACGATTGTTGAAGCTTTAGATAAGAACGAAAAAGAAGTCTTGATTGAAGCTAGGATCATTCAGATTACACTTGATGATAGTTATAAAATGGGGGTGAATTGGGAGGCTATTGTTGAGAAGTATCACGACCTTCATTTTACTAATAATTTTGGTTTGGGTTCAGCTATTTCCCCAGTCAGCACGGCTAGTATTGGCACATTAAGCAAAGATAGTTACAACGCAGTTTTGAATATGATTGCGACCATGGGTAAGACAAAGGTGCTTTCTAATCCTCGCATTGCTGTCATTAATAATGAGGAAGCAAGAATTCTTATAGGGACCACAAAGCCATATGTGACAACTTCAAGCACAACAACTGCAACAGGGCCAGTCACAACAGCGCAAACCGTTAATTTTATCGATGTGGGAGTTAAATTGCATGTGACGCCAACCATTCATGATGATGGATATATCACCATGAAGATCAAGCCTGAGGTATCTTCAGCAGCTACATCCTTAACCACATCAGATAATAATCAAATTCCCATTGTTGACACATCAGAGGTGGAAACAGTAATTCGTGTCAAAGATGATGTCACTATCATTATTGGTGGTTTGATTAAAGATGAGGCCCAGAATTCTAAAGACAAAATTCCTGTGTTAGGGGACATTCCTTTGTTAGGAAAAGCTTTTCGACGTGAGAATCGCAGCATCAATAAAACAGAAACCATTATCTTCTTGACTCCTCATATTATTAGCGGGGATGTGCATGTGGACCCTGAAAGGTATCCTTTGGTTGATATTAAACAAGGTGAAACTTATTATAGTCCGGTGCATGAAGGGAATCCTTAAGAGAATATGGATCAAAAATTAAATTCTATAGAGTTTAATGTGGGATCTCCAAACCTTAAAGAAATTTCTGTTTCTACGCAGGTGCTCAATCGAATTGGCGCTAAAGCTGCAAATTACTATAAAGTTTTTCCTATCAAATTTGAAAACAATCAATTAACGATTGCTATCAGTGATCTTTCCAATGTGAAGCTTTTGGATGACCTTGCAACCATAGCCAAGTGTCAGGTGAAGGGGGTTTTAGTTCCTGAAAATGAAATCATCGAAGCTATTGTGAATCATTATGGGATTGGCGCTGAAACAATTGAGCAGATGATGACAACGGTGCAGTCGCCTTTAGAAAAGGTTCTGGTTGAGACGATTGATGAGAAGGGTTCCGAAGCTTCGATCAGCCAGTTTTTAAACCAAGTTTTGTTTCAAGCCTATAAAGATAATGCGACCGATATCCATATTGAGCCTTTTGAAGATATGGTACGAATCCGTATCAGGATTGATGGTGTCTTAGATGATGTGAAAGTCCCGCTTAATCTGAATTACTTCCATGAAGGATTAATGTCTCGTATCAAGATCCTTTGTAACCTTAATATCGCAGAGAGGCGTCTTCCTCAGGATGGAAGGTGTAAGGTGAAGGTCTTTAGTGAGGACTTGGATTTGCGTGTTTCTTTTCTGCCTACACCATGTGGCGAAAGCTGTGTTATTCGTATTCTTAATTCTTTCAGGCTTTTTAATTTTGATGAATTAGGATTCTCCGGTGATGAACGTGAGAACCTGGATCATTTGCTTAAAAAACCTAATGGCATTATTTTTTTAACAGGTCCAACAGGAAGTGGAAAAACAACGACTCTTTACTCATGTTTAGCTGATCTTAATCAGAAAGACAATAAAATCATTACGATCGAAGACCCTATTGAATATCAGCTTAAAGGGGTTGTTCAAATGCAAATTCAGCCCCACATAGGCCTTAGCTTTGCCACGGGCTTGCGTTCTATTTTGCGTAATGATCCAGACATTATTATGATTGGGGAAGTCCGTGACTTTGAAACGGCCCAAATTGCCATCCAAATGTCTTTAACAGGTCACTTGGTTTTTTCAACATTGCACACCAATGATGCGGCCAGTGGGGTGGCCCGATTATTGGATATTGGAATCGAACCATATTTAATTACGGCTTCCGTTAATTGTTTTGTAGCCCAGCGTTTGGTCAGGCTCTTATGTCCTGTATGCAAAGAGAAAATGAAGGTGACGCCTGAAATTATTCGTGAATTTGAATTGAAAGAGGAAGATATTAAAAATGCCACCATTTATGAAGCCAAAGGATGTAAGTCATGCCGCATGACCGGTTATTCCGGACGACAGGCCATCAGTGAGTTTTTAATGATTGATGATGAGCTTAAAGACCTCATTTTAGCTCGTGCGTCAGCCTCTCAAATAAAAGCCAGGGCTGTGATCGCAGGCATGAAAACCATGAGACAGCATGGCTGGGAAAAGATAGCCCTCGGTCTAACGTCTCCCAGTGAAGTTTTGAATGTTACAGAACAAACCCGCGAAATTTAAACATGTCATTTAAAACTAGAACAGTCATTGAATTCGATAATCATCATATCAAGATTGCTCAAAGCTTATCGAGTGCAGCAAATCCAGCCCGAGTCATTATAGAAAACAAAAACATATCCGATGAAGAATTGATTGGAAAGCTGTTGGCTCTTCATCAAGATAAACGGTTTAATTTCCAGGAAACACAGATCATAGTGTCTATATCGCGTCATTTTGTTTTCTTTCGCCATTTAGACCTTCCTTCCCAAAGTTCAAAGCAAATTAATTCTATGGTTGAACTGCTTTCTGCCAATAGTACGCCTTTCTCGAGAGAAGAGACGATGATTGATTTTATTCCTCTTAATAAGACGCAGGATGGGTATACAAAAGTGTGTGTGGTGATTGTTCCCTTGGAGACAATTACCCGTTTCATTAATATTCTTCAAAAATCTAAATTGACGCCTCATCAGGTTTCTTTGAGTTCTTTGGGGTTGTGGTATTGGTATAAGGATTATAAATCTTCAAGTTTTGAAACAACGCTTTTAATTGACAGAGACCCTTATAAAACAGAATTCTGTGTCTTAGATTCCACTGGATTAATCACTTCTCGTTACATAGAAACACAATCCAATGCAGACTTATTGAATCAAATTAAATTGACCCTGGATTCTTATGCCAAAGACAACTTAGGTTCTTCTGTTAAACATATTGCTATCGCCTCCACCCAGGAAATGGGAGGAGATTTTAAGACCTATATGCAGGAAACATATGGTGTTGAAATTCATATGATTAAAGTGGAGAAGGCCGAGCAAGGGGTGTCTTTAAATTCCATGGAAGGCTTGTTAAGAACAAAAGAAAATATTCTGGTTGATCTTAGACCTTCTAGTATTAAATCTTCGCATCATAGAACAATCAGCAATCCCCAGTGGATTCGACTTGCGTTGTTAGGCTTTCTAGCTGTTATCAGTATTGTTGTGTGTCTGAATTTAAATTTTATTCAAGATGCTTTGCTTCTTCGTAAGCTTGAAGTTCTTGTGAACCAATCGCAGACTGAAGCAGCACAAGCTAAGCAAAAGATCCGTCAATTTGAAAAACTCCAATTAATGATCAACAACCGCCTTATTGTCGCGGATTTTATTAATGAAATTTACACCTCCTTGCCTAAATCTATTGTGTTAACAAGTCTCGCGTTAAAAGACCATGTTTTAACCTTAGAAGGATTTGCATCTAAAGAATCTGATCCTACAGATATGCAAGCGATGTTTGTGAATAATCGTTACTTTGAAAATATCAACTTAGAACATGTCAACAAACAAGAAACCCAAGAAGGACAGTTAAGTGAATTTAAAATGAGTTGTCGGGTTAAGAAGGAATAATCCTGGAATGAAAAAATTTAATCGTCGTGAACAAAATTTATTGATAGGGACATTGGTAGTTGTGGGAGTGTATGTTATTGTCCAATTTGTGGCCAAGCCGCTGTTTCATTATGCCTCTGATGTGAAGAGTAATATTGAAGAGGCCAAAGAGAGCCTTAATAGGAATCAACAGATCGTTCAAAAGGCTAAGGATCAGCAGAAGGGTAATCAACAGCTGATGCAAGTCTTTGGAGCGGCAGTCCATACAAAGGAGGAGACTTTTAAAGCTTTATCTACCTCTGTTGAATCATCAGCCCGTGACGCTAATGTGAGTTTGATGAATGTTGTGACAAAGAAAGATTTTGACCAATCCCTGCTACACATATATCCCCTGGAAGCCGAAATCGAAGGGAAATGGGTGGATATTCATCGATTTTTGTATACTCTGCAAAGCTCGCCAAATTCATTAATCATTAATGAGCTTGCTTTGCAGAAGAAGACAGATAATGCTGATTTAATTCATGGAAGAATTGTTGTTTATAAAGAGAGCTTTATTAGTAAATAAGTCATTTTTACTTCGCGTTAAATAGTTATAAATATAGAATGATTCTAAATAAATATATGACTAAGTCCTTCCATAATTTTCTTCTTTTTTTGTGTTTTTTCTTTTGTTTATTTTCTTCTTCTTTTGCCTTGGCCGATGTCATTAGTTACGGCCAAACAATCAATGGGACCATTTCTCTAAGTTCTGAGATTGATAGCTATACGTTTACAGCGCAAGCTGGAGAGAGTATCTTGATCTCCCTTAGAGACATCTCAGGAACCTCTGCTTTTGATCCTAATATAATTCTGCGTGATTCAGGTGGCAGTCAGATTGCAAGTCAACATGCAACTGATTTTGTAAATCTAACAGCAACCATTCCTTCCAATGGCACATATACTATAGAAATTTCTGATAATGGTTCAAATAGCACAGGTAATTATCAATTTACCCTTGAGAGATTAAGTAATCCTGTAGATACCACAGCTATTATTTATGGACAAACTATAGGTGCTGCTATTACCTCCCAAACAGAACAGGATGTGTATAGTTTTACTGCACAAGCAGGAGATAAAATATCCATCCCATTTGTGGATACATCAGTTATATCGTTATTTGATTTATTGCTAAGTTTAAAGACCCTTGATGGAACAGAAGTGGCCAAATTGACTAGTGGTGAGGTGGGAGGGACTTTTACATTTACCATTACTCAAAGTGGAACATACTATCTTTGGATTACTGACAATAATTATGATCGGACGGGTAATTATCAGATCACTCTTGAGCGGTTGAATAATCCGATTGATGTTACTGCGCTTAGCTATGGTCAGACTATGGATAGTTCTATAGTTAACCAAACAGAACAAGATGTGTACAGCTTTACAGCGAATGCGGGAGATAAGATATCCATACCATTTGTAGATAAATCAGCAAAATCATTCTTTGACTTGCTATTGAGTTTAAAGACATCTGATGGAGCAGAACTGGCTAAATTAACCAGTGGCGAAGTAGGAGGGACTTTCACATATACAATTACTCAAAGCGGCACCTATTATCTTTGGGTCATGGACAATAATTATGATAATACAGGCAATTATCAGATCACCCTTGAGCGATTGAATAATCCGGTTGATGTTACGGCGCTTACTTATGGACAAACTCTTGATAGTTCTATAGTTAATCAAACAGAACAAGATGTATACAGTTTTACAGCGAATGCAGGAGATAAAATATCCATTCCTTTTGTAGATACATCAGCAAAATCATTCTTTGATTTATTGTTAAGCTTAAAAACAGCCGATGGTACAGAAATAGCCAAATTAACCAATGGCGAAGGCAGTGGAACATTAACGGCAACAATTACTACGAGTGGAACATATTACCTTTGGGTTATGGATAATAATTTTGACAACACTGGTAATTATCAGATCACTCTTGAGCGGTTGAATAATCCAGTTGATGTGACCACGCTTACCTATGGGCAGACTATGGATAGTTCTATAGTTAAACAAACTGAACAAGATGTCTATAGTTTTACAGCTAACGCTGGAGATAAAATATCCATTCCATTTGTAGATACGTCAGGAAAATCATTTTTTGATTTATTGTTAAGTTTAAAGGCATCGGATGGAACCGAAGTAGCTAAGTTGACCAGTGGTGAAGTGGGAGGGACATTAACAGCTACAGTTGCTACCAGTGGAACATATTATCTTTGGGTCATGGACAATAATTATGATAATACGGGCAATTATCAAATAACTCTTGAGAGGTTGAATAATCCGGCTGATGTCACAACGATTGCGTATGGTCAAACTCTTAATAATTCCATAGTTAATCGAACAGAGCAGGATGTGTATAGTTTCACAGCTAATGCAGGAGATAAAATATTCATTCCTTTTACAGATACTTCAGGGACATCATTCTTTGATTTATTATTAAGTTTAAAAACTGCAGATGGTACTGAGCTGGTCAAATTGACCAATGGAGAATCTAGTGGGACATTAATAACTACAGTTGCTGCCAGTGGAACCTATTACCTATGGGTGATGGATAATAACTATGATAAGACTGGAAATTATCAATTTACACTTGAGCGGTTAAATAATCCTGTTGATGTAACGCCAATCAATTTTGACCAAAGCATTAATAATACAATATCGTTTCAGACTGAATATGACGTGTATAGTTTTACCGCCCAAGCTGGTGATAATCTATCTGTTCCTTTTTCAAATACCTCAGGATTTCCTTCTTTTGATCCCCGCGTTAGTTTAAGATCTGCTGATGGGGCAGAGCTTATATCTGCCACTAGTACCACAAATGGAAATCTGATCGCACAAATTTCCAATACCGGAGTGTATTATATTTGGGTCAATGATAATAATTATGATTGTGTAAATTGTAATTATCAGATTACTTATACGGATAATTTTTTGGCAAATATTTCATTCTCACCTAAATTCTTTTTTCCTGAAAACGAAAACTCCTTAATACATTTTGATTTATCAAGAAATGGTTTAGTAGTCACTAAAATTTATCGTGCATGGATAGACAGTAATGGAGCTTACCAAAAACAGTTTATTAATACACTAGGTCCAGTCTCTTTGCCTAAGGGACAAAATTCAATTGTCTGGATGGGGAGAGATGCTGCTGGGGTAATACTGCCCCCTTCTGCCTATGTTTTTAGTTTGGAAGCAACAAGTGTGGATGGGCAAAAACATGATCTTTATGATCCAGTGTATTCATTAGGGAGTTCAATGATTCAAAATGGAGCCATTAACCCAGCAAGTTTTGATCCCTATAAAGGAGAAGAGCTCACTATTAATTATGGTTTAACATATCCAAGCTGGGTACGATTATTGGTTGGTGATACATCGGAACCTGCACCGTTTAGAACTTTGTTAAACTATGTATCTAGGGATGTGGTTAATAATGTAGAATTTTGGGATGGACGAAAAGATGATGGTAGTCTTGTTTCTGGGGGGATTTATTCTGTGAGGGCAGTGACTGCAATACTTCCTGATAATGCAATAGTGATAAAATCACCCATAAATATCGTCAATTTAATTAAAGCTAATCCGTTTGCTATTTATCCTGCTTATGGTCAACAGGCAAACATAGACTTTAATATTTCAACTGCCGCTAATGTGACAATAGAGATTATTTCTCCTACTGGAGCATTGATTCGCACTATCCAAACGAATGTTCTTTTACAAGCAGGTAGCCATACTGTGTCTTGGAATGGGAAAGATAATTCTGGAAAGACAGTAGTGATTGCCGGTGATTACAAGATTAAAATAACAGCGACAATACCATCAAGTTCTTCTTTAAATATTAAGGAAGGTAATATCACCATTTTTAGGTAGGAAGTAATATGGTTAACATCATAAAATCTAAGATTGTTTGTGTAACAACACTTTTCTTTTTTCTTTGCTCATGTTTTGCTCCTTATTTAGCCCAAGCTTTCGATACCTTTGGGGATACGGGGCAAGGAGTTGGTGGATCGACCCAAGCATCTGGCCCTCCAGCAAATAGTGAGACTGGTGATCAACCGCCCAACTGTCCTACATTTACGTCTAACCCAATTTATTTAAATTCAGGAGAAGAGATTTACCAGTGTCCTGAATTGCGTATTCCGGGTCGTGGGATGGATGTAACCATCCAGCATATATATGGTAGTGGTTCTAATGATAATGGAAATTTTGGTTTTGGCTGGACATTCAATTACTATGCACGTCTTAAAACTTTATCTAGCGGCAATGTATTGCTTGTGATGGGGGGAAGAAAAGATGAATATACATTTACCAATGGGGTATATGTTCCTCCCGCAGGTTTTTTTGAAAGCTTGGTCCAAAACGGTAATGGAACATGGACACTCACGAAAGCCCATGGTGAAAAATACCAATTTGATGTCAATGGTGTGTTATCTTCCATCGAAGATCGCAATCAGAATCGTATCACCTTTACTTATGATCCGGGTGGATCCATGCCCATTATTGGGGTTTCTGATTATCAACAATCTGGGAGTGGCCAAATTGTTATTGGTTATGACTACCGCTTAAAAAGGATTACAGATACTGTAGGAAGATTTATAGACCTTTCTTATGATGTCAATGGCAGGCTTGCCACTATTGTTGATTTTGCAGGACGTACCCTTCAATATGGATATGATCCAAATACCAATGATTTGACATCGATCACATTTCCTGCCATATCTCAATATCCTGCCGGAATCAAAAAGATGTTTTCTTATGTGAACCATAATTTGGTGACATTCACTGACCCTCGAGGCCAGGTGTTTGTGACGAACCATTATGATGCGAATGGGCGGGTCGATCGGCAGGATTCAGGAAGTGGATTCCTGACATTTAACTATAATGTCGCCAACCAAACTACAGTCACTGATCGTAAGGGATTTGTGACGACCTACACATTTAATGCCAAGGGAAATGCGACCCGCAAGGAACAATTCACTGCCTCTGTCCATGCAGGTGACCCTGCCTCATTTGTGACGAACTATACCTATAATAATGACATGCTTATGACATCTGTAACGTATCCTAAAGGTAATGGTGTCAAATTTGTTTATGATGAATCTAATCCTAATTATCGAAAGCGCAGCAATCTATTGCAAGTGCGTCAGAAAGCCAGCATGGCTGCAGGGGACAATGATACCAATGATATTGTCATGAACGTAACCTACGATGCTAATTTTAATTTCATTAAAACGTTTACTGACCCCAAAGGTAATGTGACAAACGTGACCTATGACTATGAATTGCCTACAAGTAATCCCCATTATGGCACTAACGGGAACTTGATTTATATTGATTATCCGACTGTAGCAGGAGGCAACCCAAGAGTTGAACTAACTTACAATAACTATGGACAGATTATAGAAGTCAAAGATCCAAACGGTATATTGACAGATTATGCTTATGTCCCTTCGACGGGGTATTTGTCAAGCATTCGTCATGATCCTACTGGAATCAATGCCATAACCCAAATGACATACGATGCTTTTGGTTATCCCGATACGCTAACAGATGCCAATAATCATATGACAGATTACAACTACAATGCCTTAGGTTGGTTAATTCAGGTAAAGAACCCGAAGAATTATTTGACTAAATATACCCGTGACCAAAACGGTAATATCATCAAGCTGGAACGTCAAGCCAATGGGCAAGCAAACCTTTGGCAGACTTTGGAAGCTTCTTACGATGTACTTAATAATATTAAAACTTTTAAAGATCCTTTAGGTCGTGTTACAACTTACAATTATGATAATAATGAGAATTTAATTTCTATCCTGGATGCTGAAAATCATGTGACGGAATATGTCTATGATGAACGTGACCTGATTTTTAAAATTAAAGATGCTAACAGCCCGCAACAAGGGACCACATTGTATGATTATGATGTAAATGGCAATGTGAAAAAAGTCACCGATGCCAATAATCATGCCACCAGCTATGCCTTTGATTCATTTGACCGTAAGTTTACAGAATCATACGCTGATGGGAAGATTTACAAATTCGAATACGACAAGAATTTTAACCTTGAAAAATTCACCAAACCATCCACAACTCCTGCCGTAACCGTTCAGTACAGTTATGATGCCTTAAATCGTTTAACAGGTAAAACATATCCTGCTCACACAATGCTCAATGCCAGCTATGCTTATGATCTTGGTTCCCGTTTGATGGATGCCAATGTAGCTTCTGCGCAGAACCATTTTGTGTATGACAATCTAAATCGTATTAAGACCAACACTCAAACCATCAATACCATACCTTATGTATTAAATTATCAATACGACAAGACAAACAACCGCAAGAATGTGGTTTATCCTTCAGGAAAGAGTATTGATTATAGTTATGATGCCAATGACAACATGACCTTTGTCAAGGTGGGTTTGCTGCCAATAGCCAATAATGTTTACGACACACTCGATCGTCGTACAATTCCAACCCCTCAACAAATCACCCCCACTCCCACGCATGCGGATTATCAGTATGATTTAGCCAACCAATTAATAGATATCACCAACAAAGCGGTCGGGGGAGGGTTGATTTCCAGGTACTCCTATCCAATCTATGATCAAGTAGGTAATCGCAAGCAGATGCAAACGCAAGGTGTTCCTGGAACACAGACGATTAACTATGCTTACAATAATATCTATGAATTGACCAGCGTCAGCGGGTCTCAAAGTCATAGTTATAGCCATGATTTGGTAGCTAATCGAAAGGTGGTCGATGGGACAACATATGTCACAAACACTGTCAATCAATACACCCAGGTAGGTGCTCCCAGCTTTACGTATGATAACGATGGCAATCTCATTTATGATAGCCGTAACACCTATACGTATGATGAGGAGAATAGATTAAAAACAAATGTCTCGAGTGAGACTTCTAGTTATACCTATGATGCATTTAATAGGAGGGTATCCAAGACCGTTAATGGAGTAACGACTTATTTTATCAATGATGGAGATCGAGAAGTAGAGGAGCGTAATGCTGCAGGTGTCCTTCAAGCCGATTATGTCTATGGAGAAGGAATCGATGAGGTTCTAAGCATGACCAGAGGTGGCCAAACCTACTACTACCACTACGACGGCCTAGGAAGCGTCACAGAACTAACCAAAGCCACCGGAGAAGTAGTAGAAAACTACACCTACGATCCTTATGGTACGCCATCAATCACAGCTTCAACCATAGGCAATCCCTACAGATTCACCGGCCGAAGATACGACGAAGAATCAGGAAATTATTATTATCGTCAACGCATGTACAGTCCTGTAATTGGACGTTTCCTTCAACGCGATCCAATAGGCTATTACGATAGTATGAACCTGTATCAATACACATTTAATTCGCCTATTAACTATACGGATCCGTATGGAGAATTCACGTGGATTCTTCCTTTAATTGGAGAGTTGATTTATTGGGGTAGAGTCGCATGGGGGGCTTATAAAGCTTATGAAGAAATAAAGAATCTTTCTTCAATAATTCCTAGTATGTTTAGTCAAGCTAATGATGCAGGAGATAAAACTGATGATTCGGGTGGAGGAGGAGAGGTTTGTCCGATTAATGACAAAAAACCTTCAGGTGAGAAAATACCGGGATCAGACGAAGAACACTATGACCATCCTCATGGGCCATATAAAGATGGTCATAAACATTGGTTAGAAAAACATACAGATCCAAAAACAGGAAAAACTAGGATAGTAAGAAGAACTGGTCCATTAGATAAAAAATAATAAAGGAAATCTATGAAAAATCATTTACCTAAAACAATAGAAGCTATGCAGGAATTATTGATTTATTTGAATTTTTGTCATGATGGAAGTTTATATAAGATTTCTTTTTTAAAAGAAAGAAGTGTCGATAGAGATACAGGCGATTTAATTTACTGTGTTGGTGATCCAAAAGATGCAGTCAATTGCGATATTCACACAGAACTCATACTAAATAGTTATCCATCTGCTAAAAAAGATCAACGTGTTGAATTAAGATTTATTAAAACGAAATCTTTTATCTTTTTTCAGAATCAAAATCTAGATTTTTCTGACATAAATGAATTAAATTTTAGTAAGCAGGGTGATTATTTTAAATTTAATTTCTTTAATTCAAAGCAAAAGAATCCTTTTCTAGAAATTATCTGTGAAGAAGTTAATTGTATTGAATATTGAGTTTAAGAATATGCATGGGAGTTCTGCTGCCATGAAAAAGGTAACCTAACTACAACTTGACGGATACCTAAGAAATAAAAAAACTGGGAAAAAAACTGGCAAAAAACTGGGAGAAAAAAACTGGGACACATTGAGTTTTAGAAACAAGTAACTATAAGCCAAACCTCCCCTATGGCAATAGAATAGGGGGATGGTATGCCAAGAAAGTATCGAATAGTAGTTCCTGAAAGGCCTCATCATGTAATCCAAAGAGGTAATCGTCGACAGCAAGTGTTCTTTTATCCTGGGGAAAAAAACTGGGACACATTGAGTTTTAGAAACAAGTTAAAAAAACCGGGACACATTGAGTTTTTAGTAAGCAACTATTGGGGCTAAGGTAGCCTAAGAAAAGTTAATGTGTCCCGGTTTTTTTTAAAGCTCAATGCTTGGGAGCAAATTTTTATAAGGCCCGAAAGTTGCCTTCTGAAATAGGAATAGATAAGGCTCTTAGAAATAATTATCAATGGCTACGGAGAATGTATTTACAAGGTCGAAAGTTAATTGATATAGGAATTGATTGGAGTAGAAAAGAAAGAAGCCTTTTTTACGAAATGGAACAAAAATTTAAAGAAAAATGGGGATGGGAATGAAAAAAGAATTAGAGTTTGAGTGTGCGGATTCATGGTTATTATTAGCAATTATTTATGCGTATCAGCGAGCAGATTCAAGTTTATCAAATATAATTGGATATGGTGATTTTATTAATCACGCAATTTTTTCATTAGAAGAGATTCAAGGTGGAATTTCTCGGCTTATTAAGTCTGGTTACGTGGTTGAAAAAAATAAGGAATTCTTTCCAACTGATAAGATTTTGATTTCTTACAAAAAGTTACCTAAAAAAAACACGGTTCTTAAAGAGCTTGAGTTTATTAGAACAGAATTGAAAGCGCCCATTTGGTCGGAGAACTATAATTCATCAAAAGCGAATCTGACTAGTAGTTATAATGGGGTTAAGAAAGAAGATTTTGAGAAGGCATATAAAAAGTATACTCAAAAAACTGGGACACATTGAGTTTTAAAAACAAGTAACTATAAGCCAAACCTCCCCTATGGCAATAGAATAGGGGGATGGTATGCCAAGAAAGTATCGAATAGTAGTTCCTGAAAGACCTCATCATGTAATCCAAAGAGGTAATCGTCGACAGCAAGTATTCTTTTATCCTGGGGACAAAATCCTTTACCTTAAATTATTGAAGGAGCAGGTTGATAAGCACAATGTTGAGATTTGGGCTTATTGCTTAATGGATAATCATGTACATTTGATCTTGGTTCCTAAAACACGCGAAGGGCTGGCTAAGGCTGTTGCGGAAACGAATCGTCGATTTACATGTCAAATTAATGCTCGCTATGGCTGGCGAGGTTACTTGTGGCAGGGCAGATTTATTAGCTTTGTGATGGACGAGATCTATCTTATGAGAGCCCTGCATTATGTGGAAAACAACCCTGTACGTGCAAGGATAGTTGAAAAAGCATGGGAATATCCATGGTCCAGTGCGAGGCATCATGTTAATGTGGAAGTAAATCCCCTAGTGACATATTGTCCAGCTGTTTCAGTAATAGAAGATTGGAAGGAATATTTAATGAAACCAGAGCTAGAAGATGTACTAAATGAGATTAGAAAGCGGAATTTAAATGGTCTGCCTTTAGGTGAAGAAGGTTTTCTTCAGTCGCTTGCTAGTAAGTTTGAGGTAAAGATGGAAGATTTAAAGCCAAGATCTAATGGGCGACCTAGAAAAACTTAATGTGTCCCGGTTTTTTGAGCTAATTTATTTAATGCAGGATCTCAAACCCTATTGTATTCGGGACAAGGTGCTCAACAAGCTGCTCTTAATGCAGCAAATAATGGGTTTGGCAGTACTATTCTTAATACTCCTGGTGGAGCTTTCTTAAATTCTTTGGGAAGCAATGTGCCTAATGGTGTTTGGAGATTTGCGTCTGGAGTTTTTGCAAGAAATGCTAAGGGGGCAGTTACAGCTTTTGTTAATAACCCTTGGTCAAGGAGTATATATAATACTGTTGAAAGGCGTATTCTTGAAAGTAGAGGGATACCGATTAATGAATTAGATTCATATCTTTGGTAAAAATTATGACAACTATACTTTTTTCAATCTTATTATTTTTTGTATTCTCATCTTTTGTTTTTTTTATTTTAAATAAGCTTTTTTTTAGAAAAATTTTAAAATTTTATAAATACTCACATATCTCAAATATGTTTTTTTCTTTTAAAGTCTTTATTTTTGCAATCTTTATGATTGTCTTAATATTCTTTTTGTCTTCCTGTTTTAAGGTTAATTGGATTATATGTGCCACATGGTACGTTTTGTCTGTTTTGATTTGTCTGTTTGGCCTGCGGGGGGTATTGCCAAGTCAAAAAAATATTTATGGAATTAAGTTGTCAGAGAATATTTTTATGAAACCAGAGGGTCCACAAAATTATATTGTAAATTATAAAGGCAAATTTTTAAATATTTACGCTGAGAAATCAAATATTAGAGGAGAAAAGATAGTTTGTATTGAAAACTCTTCAAAAGACCTAAGATTTTATCAACCCCTCAATCAGAAAGAATCTTTGGATGTTGATGAATATGCTTACATAGTGAAACTTATGGCTCAATATTTTAAGAGTAGAGGTTATGACATAGAGTTTGTTAGCAAATAATCGGGATGCATTGAATTGTTTTGCGAAAAACCGACACATTGAGTTTTAAAAACATAAAACATAAAAGGTGCCAGGCACAAAGTGGTGACAGGTAAGTAATTTAGAACTAAGCCCATAGGTATGACTAAGACAATTTCACTAGTTACATGCACAATCTTTTTAAGCTCTATTTTTTCGCCGTATATTGCACTAGCTAATAGTTGTACGCTAATGCCTGGTACAAATGGAAGATCCGGGGACGCATGGGAAGGACATGTAATGCTAATATTAATAAACTACAGTCATACTGAAAGTTTTGTAGGTAATTAAAATATTGCGCAATTAATATTGTTGATGTAAAGTTTTACATAATTAAACAAAAACGTAGTCTTATTTGAGTGGCAGGAATTTAAATTGAAACATTATTGGAATCAATTTTATGATTAAACTACTCAACCATGTTTTACCTGCTTTCTTTTCACTCTTCATTTTAGTTTTTTCCTCTATAGCTTTTGCTGATACCAATGTCACCGCAGATATTACGACAAATACCACTTGGACAACCACAGGGTCTCCTTACATTGTCACAAAAACCATTTCTATCTTAAATGGAGCTAAACTGACAATTCAGCCAGGGGTTGTAGTCAAGTTTAATAATGGATTTTCTCTGAATGTTGGCGGTTCCTCGGCGGGTTACTTGGATGCCAGGGGAACATCGGCACAGCCCATTCGATTCACGTCTTCTGCCGCCGCGCCTGTTCCTGGCAGTTGGGGTGCTGTTAATTTTCAATACCAAGCAGATTCAAGCCAAAGCTTTCTGGATTATGTGATTGTTGAGTATGCGGGCAGCGGGGGAAATAGTGCTCTTTCATTGAGCGTCAACATTCCTATCACCAATTCAACGATTCAAAATAATAATAATTTCGGTATCAGCGTTATTAGAGAGACTCCCACTATCACAAACAATCGATTTGATACTAACTCGACTGGTGCAGTCACTATTGCATTAAGCAGCAGTTTCGCAGTTTCACCTATCCTTCGAAATAACACCTATGTAGCCAATGGTTCAAATAATCTTATTAAAGTTACAGGAAGTTACATTTATAACTCCGCAGTTTGGACGAAAGACAATGCTCCTTATTGGGTCACGGCCCAGGTGTATGTCCGTAATAATGCCACATTAACAATTGAAGCGGGTGTTACAGTTAAATTTAATCCAGGAATCTATCTTCGCATTGCAGACAGCGTGCCCTCTGGATATTTGATTGCAAAAGGAACGGTGGATCAGCCCATCCGCTTCACGTCTATTGCTGCAAATCCCGCGCCAGGCGATTGGGGTGGAATTATTTTTTCTAATTTAACAGACTCATCTTTATCTGCTTTCGAACAAACGATAGTTGAGTATGCTACAACCGCTTTGGCCATTAATAAGGGGGCCATGAATGTTGTTAATAATCGTTTTGAGAGTAATTCACAAGCCGTCGAGATAGGTTTGAGTTCAGCTTTTGTGGTTTCACCTGTCCTGAAGAACAACACATATATTAATAATGGAAATGGCAATACCATTAAGATTTCGGGAAGCTACATTTATAATTCCACTGTTTGGACCAAAGACAATGCACCTTATTGGGTCACATCCCAAGTTTATGTTCGTAATAATGCCACTTTAACCATTGAAGCGGGTGTTACAGTTAAATTTAATCCAGGAATCTATCTTCGCATTGCAGACAGCGTGCCCTCTGGATATTTGATCGCTAAAGGAACAGCGGATCAGCCTATTCGCTTCACATCTATTGCTGCAAATCCCACTCCTGGGAGTTGGGGAGGGATCATTTTTTCTAATTTAACAGATTCAACTCAATCTTTGTTTGAGCAAACAATAGTTGAGTATGCTACAACTGGTTTGGCTATTTATAAGGGAGCTATGAATGTTGTTAATAATCGTTTTGAGAGTAATTCACAAGCCCTCGAGATAGGTTTGAGTTCATCGTTTGTGGTTTCACCTGTCCTGAAGAACAACACATATATTAATAATGGAAATGGCAATACCATTAAGATTTCTGGAAGCTACATATATAATTCTACCGTTTGGACCAAAGACAATGCACCTTATTGGGTCACATCCCAAGTTTATGTTCGTAATGATGCAGTTTTAACCATTGAACCTGGAGTTACGGTTAAATTTGACCCAGGAATCTATCTTCGTATTGCCGACAGCGTTCCATCCGGATATTTAGTAGCCAAAGGTACTGTTAATCAGCCCATTACATTTACCTCTAGCTCCGCAAATCCTGCTCCTGGCAGCTGGGGAGGGATTCTTATTTATAATCAAAATGACCCTATTTTAAGTGCAATCGAGTATGCCAATATTAACTATGCCACAACGGGATTGGCAGTTTATAAAGGTGCGATGAATATTACGAATAATCATTTTGAAAGTAATTCTCAAGCTGTGGAAATAGGTTTATCTAGTTTCCATGTAGTTTCTCCTGTGTTAAGAAATAACACATATGTCAATAATGGTGCTGGCAATACGATTAAAATTACAGGAAGTTATATTTATAATCCTACAGTGTGGACTAAGGACAATGCTCCTTATTTACTCACTACCCACATCTATGTGCGTAATAATGCTCTTCTTACGATTGAGCCAGGTGTTGTTGTCAAAGCAAATGCCGGAATTTACTTTAATATAGGTGATGGTCAGCAGGGAGGACTTTACGCCAAAGGAACTCCTAATCAACCTATTGCATTTACCTCTAGTTCTGCAAATCCTGCTCCAGGAGATTGGGGAGGGATGGTGTTTGGCAGTCAAATCGATCCAACATCCAGCGCTTTGGATAATGTCATTGTTGAATATGCAGGCAGCAACGCATCTCATGCCATTGTTTTAAACACATCCGTACCTATTACTAATTCTATTATTCGAAACAATAAAAATGATGGGATATCTTTAGCCAGTTCAGCTTTTCCTCAAATTCTAAAGAACCAATTTATCAATAACAATGGATTTGGTGTATCCTTTAGATCATCGACCGTTTCTTCGGCTATTACATCAAACTCTTTTATCAATAATGCATTGGGAGGAGCGTTTGCCATCAATGGTTCTAGTATGGCTGCTCAAGCTAATTGGTGGGCCAATGCTTCAGGTCCTTCTGGAGGCGGTTCTGGTTCAGGCCAATCGATCACTGGAAATATAAACTATGAACCATGGTTAGGTGAGCCTTTTAATTCAAATTTATTTTTTAATAATGTGAATATTTCCCCCAAGCGTTTTAATCCAAACCAAGGAAAGAGTGTTTTTCACGCTGTAGTTAATAAAAATGTAAATTGGACCATCACCATTCAAAATTCTTCTGGAACCACGGTTAAAACTTTATCAGGTTCAGGATCAACTATTCATCAGGTGTGGTTGGGTGATGATGCGAATAACGAAGTGCTCGGTAATGGTAATTATAATTATAAGATCCAAGCTACCGATCCTTCAACTTCCGATTCTATTTCATTATTAGGTTCAGAAATTCTTGATAACACATTGCCGATTGCGAAAATAACATCTCCAACAGCTTATACGGTCATTGGAGCACAGGTCCAAATCAGTGGAACAGCCTCAGGATCTGCGTTTAGTTCTTATATCCTGGAATATGGTTTAGGTGAAAATCCATCGTCATGGACTCAATTTGCTTCTGGTACAACCGCCGTTAATGATGGTCTATTAGCATCCTGGAATGTTCCTCCGGTCATGAATCAAGCAATGACTATTCGTTTAACGGTTAAGAATGCACAAAATGTTACTGCTACGGACTCAGTCATTGTATCTGCCTTTTCGATTTATGGTTTGGCAGACAATCCGGATCAGTTTTCACCTGATGGCGATGCGAATATAGAGACCACGACTATTTCAGCAAGCTTGACCTTAGCTGGAAACTATACGGTCCAAATTAAGGACCAAAATCTACAGGTCAAAAGAACAGTGACTGGGTCAGGCACATTTGCACAATTTGTGTGGGATGGAAAAGATCAATCAGGCAATCTAGTTGCAGATGGGGTTTATAGTTATCAAGTTACTGCTCAACATCAAGAGTCAGGTATGTCCGCCATATCCCCAGTTGGGGCAGTTACAGTTGATACGGTTGTTCCTATTGCAAAGATTCTTTCTCCCATAGACAATCAAACCCTCACTAATCTGCTCATTCCTATTACAGGAACTGCGTCTGATTTAAATTTAAGTAACTATACCTTAGATTATGGAGTGGGGCCTTCACCGACGTCGTGGACACAGTTTTTGTCTTCTTCAACTCCTGTGACCGATGGGGCCCTTGGAAATTGGAATGTTTCAAACATTGCTAATAATATCTATACGCTGCGCCTAACTGTTAAAGACAAAGCAGGTCATGCCACGGTTGTCTTAAGAACAATCACCTTAGACAGTCTTCGCTTGACCAATGTCACATTTAGTCCTAGGTTTATCAATACAACCATAGGAGAAATGTCCACCATATCTTATAGCCTTGATCGTGATGCTAATGTGGTCTTAAAAGTATATAGGGCTTTTCTTGATTCCAATGGGGCTTATCAAAGAGAATTGAAAGATACATTAGGACCTATAACTTCCCATCTAGGCCAGCAATCTATTACATGGACAGGGGCCGATTCTCTGGGCGTATTGTTGGCTCCATCAGCCTATGTGTTTGTTTTGGAAGCAAATACAATAGATGGCCAAAGAAGTGCTCTCTATGATCCCGTATACTCCCTAGGAAGTGTGACGATCCAAAATGGTTCTGTTACTCCGGCAAATTTTGATCCTTATCAAGGAGAGACAGCAACCATTAACTATAGTTTATTGAAACCCAGCTGGGTGCAATTAAAAATAGGAATCGTTACAGCCCCTGCCGAAGCCAGGACTCTTTTGAATTATGATCCAAGAAATTCAACCAATAATAGTGAACTTTGGGATGGGCGAGGAAATGATGGCAATGTTGTGCCCGGTGGTTCCTATATTGTTCGTGGATGGGCCAATGTATTGCCAGACAATTCGATTGTTATCACAGCTCCAACAAGTTTTATCAGTTCCGTTACATCAAGTCCTTATGCTTTTTATCCGTTATACGGACAACAAACTAAGATCAATTTTAGTATTTCCACTGATGCCAATGTAACTGTTGAAATCATTTCTCCAGCAGGGGTTTTAATCCGCACATTGCAAACAAATGTCTTTTCAAAATCAGGCACCCATTCTACTTTTTGGGATGGGAAAGATAATGCTGGTAAAACAGTCTTTGGACCCGGCAGCTATAGAATTAGAACAACTGCAGTCACTTTAAAAGGTTTATCTTTTATCAGGGAAGGAAATATTACGGTTTTTTAAACATATGAGACCCTTGATTTTAATATTAATGATTATTGTTCTTCCACTCGTCTGTGAGGCGCGTGAAGTTGTCATGTATAGCCATTTGACTAATGGGTATTGGCAAATATGGATGATGAATCCAGATGGCAGCCATCCAGAGCAAGTGACAAGCTCTCCCCAAGATAAACGAGATGCCAATTGGACGATGAATAGTCATAAGATTGTTTTTCGTAATAATAATAGCCAAGTCTTTCTCTATGATTTAAAGAACAAAACAGAAGAGGAAATCCTTTCAAAGTTGGGTAATATTACTAATCCTTATTTTTTAAGTAATGAGGAAATGGTGTTTGTGCGTTTTGAACTTCGCAGCAAAGACATTAGTGATATTTGGCGTTCCGATATCAATGGAGATAACACCCGAATTTTGACTAAAGATAATGAGGCGAAATTTCAACCTTCTGTGTCTTGGCAGAAAGACAAAGTTGTATTTGTTAAGTCAGATAAGGCAACTAAGAGTTTTCATTTGTGGATGATGGATCCCGATGGCTCAAAACAATTGCAGCTGACTAAGGGAGGCATGTTAGATAATCATCCAAGTTTTTCTGCAGATGGCAAAACAATCTTATTTAGCTCTAATCGAACCAATAATTATGACGTTTATATGCTTAACATTGCATCTAAAGAGATTCGCCAGTTAACGGATTACTCAGGCTTGGATACGTCCCCTGTATTTTCTAAGGATTCCAAGACTATCTTTTTTGTATCTAATCGTTCTGGAAACCAACAGATTTGGTCCATGAATCCAGATGGCCTAGAGCTACGGCAACTAACCAAACAAGACGGAGAATCTATTGACCCAAGATTTGGAGAAATCGATGAATAACATTATTGTGTGTTTATTATGTGTGCTTAGTATCTGTGCAGCTCAAGGCATTAGTTATGCTCAAACCAAAGTTTCAGAAAAGACCCAAGGTAAGCTTTACTCTAATTTTCCTATTGTGTTAAGTATCAAACAAGCTGATGAAGACCAGGTGGGAACCGATGTAGAAAATACTTATATAGTCAGTGCTGATTTCCAGTCAAACCAATATCGCAATAAAAATGCTTATACAATCATGTACATACTTGATTCTATGCCTTTAGCTGAGTTCAAGAACCAAACACTTCCTTTCTCAGTAACCAGGAACTATACCGGTTTATTAGATGGGGTGCATCAAGTGCGTATTGATGTGGAAGATGGTAATGGGCACGTCTTGGCTACAAGCACAATTCCTGTAACAGTAAAGCATCTTAGAAGGAAATAATATGAAGATAGGCGGGGTTTTTTTATTATTCATTGTGCTTGTCACGACAACAGGATGCTATACCATGACTCCACAGAATCAATCATGTCCTATGCCGCCAAAATTTACCTCAGATCTTCAACCCAGAGAAATTTATGCCACGGATTTGTCGTTTGATTCTAAGACAGGAGAGATCAAATACACTTTGCCAGAACCCGCACTTGTGCGGATTCGCATTGGGATCAGAGATGGCGGAGCATTATTAAAGAATCTGTTAGATTGGGATCAAAGAGAAGCTGGTCCTCATAAAGAAATTTGGGACGGCAAAGATACCTCTGGTCAAATGAATTTCCTCAACCGTCCTGATTTAATGCTTGTTTTAAACTGCATTCCTATTGATTCTAAAGAAAGAAATCAAAACACCGTGATTAAAGGCTTCAAAAAATCTCCTCAGATCCTGCTTTCTTTTCCGGATGCGCCACTAAATACTCAACAAAAACCTATCTTAAAAGGAAAATCTACTGTGCGTGTTAGTCTTAACCCCGAGGACCATTTATGGTTGTCGGAAGAGCGCTATGAATTAGGGATTTATATTGATCAGACATTTCTGATTGAAGATGAGGAAGGCCTTAATCCATTTAATTATCAGCTCGATACGAGTAAATTTAATAATGGTCTACACTTGATCACAGTTAATTTAACCACTTACACAGGTGAAACAGGGTCCGCTAGCATGTTGATTGAAGTTAATAACTAAGGTGCGTGTATGTCAAAAATCATAAAGCTTAAAATAATTTCTTTAATGACAATTGTGTGTTTTGTTTTTTCTTCTTTTGCTCCCTATCCTGTGTTTGCTTTTGATGGTGGAGTTTGGGGTGAGAGCGGACAAGGAGTCGGTGAGACTGGAGTACCAGATGGTCCTGGAGATGGGGAACCTCCTGATCAACCAGAAAATAATCCGCCTTGTGGTGGTGATCCGGTTTTATTGGCAACTGGAGAGCAAATTTATGAATGCAGTGACCTAAACATCCGTGGGCGCGGCATGAATCTCATCATTAAGCATTCCTATACCAGCGGATCAAACGATAATGGCAGTTTCGGTTATGGGTGGACAATCAATTATTACGCTCGCCTTAAAACTCTTTCAAATGGAAATGTAGCTATTGTCAAATCAGGACGTAAAGACATTTATACCTACACAGGGGGCGTTTATGTACCTCCACCAGGATTTTTTGAAACATTGGTACAGAATGCAGATGGGACGTGGACACTGACAAAGGCTCAAGGAGAGCAGTATCAATTTGATGTCAACGGTGTATTAACAGCTATTGAAGATCGTAATCAGAACCGTATTTCTTTCGCTTATGATCCAGCTGGAGCCTTACCTATTATTGGTGTTTCCAATTATAGTTCAGGCCAAGCTGTCATTGGCTATGATTATCGTCTGATTAGAATCACCGACACTGTAGGTAGATTTGTAAATCTCTCCTATGATTCTAATGGAAGGCTTTCTACCATTGCAGATTTTGCTGGGAGAACATTGCAGTATTCGTATGATCCAAATACAAACGATTTGCTCTCCATTACATTTCCTGCCATTTCTCAATATCCTGCAGGTATAAAAAAGACTTTTTCCTATGCTAACCATGATTTAATGTCCATCAAAGATGCCAGGGGACAGATGTTTATGAGTGATCATTATGATTCTAATGGCCGCGTGGATAAACAGAATTTGGGAACCGGCTATCTGACTTTTAATTATGCAGTTGCGAATAAAACGACTGTTACCGACCGACAAGGATTTGTGACAACTTACACTTTTAATACAAGTGGTAATGTGACGCGAAAAGAAGAATTTACCAAGTCCATCCGTCCTGGTGATCCAGCCTCATTTATCACTAACTATACCTACAACAATGACATGATGATGACATCTGTGACCTATCCAAAGGGAAATGGCGTCAAGTATGTATATGATGAAACAAATTCAGATTATCGTAAGAGAGGAAACTTGCTTCAAGTCCGTTATAAAACAGTCATGACTGCTGGGGACAGTGATGCCAATGATATTGTGATGAGCGCCACCTATGATGCCAAATTTAATCAAATGAAGACGTTCAAGGATGCTAAAGGAAATGTCACAACATACACGTATGATTATGAACTTCCAGCCAATCATCCGCATTATGGAACAAAAGGCAATTTGATTTATTTGGATTTACCGGCTGTTTCTCTTGGAACACCCAGGTGGGAGGCGATTTACAATACCTATGGGCAGATCATTGAGGTTAAAGATCCTAATTTAAATATTACCCAATATAATTATTTTCCTGCCACGGGATATTTGCAAGCAATCAAGAAAGATCCATCTGGAATTAATGCGGTTACACAGCTTTCTTATGATTCTTTTGGATATTTGGACCAAGTAATTGACCCTAATCAACATATCACAGATTACACCTACAATGAATTGGGCTGGCTGGTCAAAATCAAGAATCCTAGAGGGTTTTTGACGAAATTCACTAGAGATGAAAACGGTAATGTGATCAAAAAGGAGCGTCAGGCTAATAGTGCCGCTACTTTATGGCAAACCATTGAAACAACTTATGATATTTTAAACAATCCCAAAACAGTCAAGGATCCTTTGAATCGCATTACAACTTATACCTATGATAATAATGAGAATTTAATTTCGGTCTTGGATGCTGAGAACCATACAACCACCTATGAATATGATGAACGTAATTTGCTGTTTAAAATTAAGGATGCTAGTAGTTCTCAGGGAATAACTCAGTATGATTATGATACAAATGGAAATATTAGGAAGATTTCGGATGCGAATAATCGTGCTACAACATATGCCTTTGATCTTTTTGACCGTAAATTTACCGAAACTTATGCTGATGGGAAAGTCTTTAAGTTTGAGTATGACAAGAATTCTAACTTCGAGAAACTCACTAAGCCTTCTACAGGGACGAATGTCACTATTCAATATGGTTATGATGCTTTAAATCGTCTGATCTCTAAAACGTATCCTGCCCATACAGCTCTTAATGCCACGTATACCTATGATTTGGGTTCTCGATTAACAGATGCTAATACTGCTGCTTCGAACAATCATTTTGTGTACGACCATCTTAATCGCATTCAAACCAATGCTCAGACGATTGCTTCTAGTATCTATAATCTTCAATATCAATTCGATAAGAGGGACAATCAAACAAGGGTTACTTATCCTTCAGGTAAGGGTATTGATTACACGTATGATCCCAATAACAATATGACCTTTGTTAAGGTTGGATTGCTGCCAATTTCCATTAATGTTTATGACCCATTGGATCGCCGTACTATTCCTACCTTACAACAGATAGCTCCCACCCCAACCCAGAGTGAATTTCAATATGATTTGGCCAATCAATTAACTGATATTAAGAATAAGACTGCTCAGGGTGATGTTGTTTCAGAGTATGCTTATCCTATTTATGATCAGGTGGGGAATCGTAAGCAAATGCAGACCCAAGGCGCCCCGGGTGCCCAGACCATTAATTATGATTACAATAATATTTATGAATTAATCAATGTCAGCGGTTCTCAAACCCATACTTATACTTATGATAAAGTAGCCAATCGCCAGGTAGTGGATGGAACCACATATGTGACTAATATAGTTAATCAATACACCAAGGTTGGTTCTCCGTCTTACACTTATGATGTCGATGGTAACTTGACCTATGATGGTCAGAACACCTACTCATATGATGAAGAGAATAGATTAAAGTCTGTTCAGAGAACGGGAATGAATGCTCAATACACCTACGATGCGTTTAATCGCAGGGTCTCTAAGACAGTCAACGGGCTAACAACTTATTTTATTAATGATGGAGACAGGGAGGTTGAAGAGAGATCTTCTTCAGGGAATCTTCAAGCGGATTACGTTTACGGGTCAGGTATAGATGAAGTATTAAGTATGACCAGGGGTACAAATACTTATTACTATCACTATGACGGCCTAGGATCTGTGACAGAGCTTTCCAAAGCCACAGGAGAAGTAGTTGAGAACTATACCTATGATCCTTACGGCACGCCATCAATTACAACTTCAGCCATAGGTAATCCATACAGATTCACCGGACGAAGATTCGACGAAGAATCCAACAATTACTATTACCGAAACCGCACCTACAGCCCCACAATCGGCCGTTTCCTACAAAGAGACCCTATTGGCTATTATGATTCGATGAATTTGTATCAGTATGTGGGGAATAATTCTATAAATTGGATTGATCCGTATGGATACTATGCTCAAGTGATAGGCGGATTAGGAGCTTTTGGTGGATTTGAAGGTTTAGCAGGTTTGGCGGGTTTAGGATGGGTGGGGTTAGGTATAGGAATAGGAATGGGGGGATTGTGGTTATGGAATGAGTATGGAGGAGGTGATTCCTCTTCGTCTGATGGGGATTATGGGGATGATGCCGATGATGGAGATAGTGGTGATAATGGTGATGACGGCGATGATGGAAAACAGTGTAAGCCTGGAGGAAAGGAACATTCAAAGGGTAAAAGGCCTAGTACTAAAGGTAAGCACGAAAAAGGTCAAGCTAGAAAACAGAGACAAGAGGGGGGAGATAAGAAAAGAAATCATTCAGGTTGGAAACCTTGGGGCTAATCCTATAGTTGAGAAATGAAATGAATATTACAAAATATGTAGGAATAACCCTTCTTTTTTTATATCAGCTTGATAATCATGAAACTAATGTTGTCTTACAAAGTTTTATAATTAATGTAAAGAATTTAAAGGAATTAAATAAAGAGGCGAATCAAATAGGAATAAGGGTCAGTAAGAAGTTTAGAGAAGGCCAATGTAAATATTTAGGTATTAATGATGTTTTTGAGGTTAATGGGCCATTAAAGACAGGTGCAATTTTAGGGCGATCTACTTTATCAAGTTATAAAGATATTGATTCCGCTAGAAGATTATTACTACCAAAATCAGAGTACTGGATTAATATTGATAATAAAAAGAATGTTCAGCAATTTATAGCTGAAGCTGTATTTTTATTACCATCTCCAATTAAATATAGTGATCGACGATCTATTATTTGTAATGTTTTAATAGAATCTTCAAATGATTCTATTTTTAAGAATACGGTGATTGTTGGGAAATCCCAAGAGTTGAAGAATAAATTATTCAAAGTCCTTTTACAATATGAGCCAACGCTTATGAATAAATTACATTTTGTTGGAATTGCCAATATTAAATCTGTATATGATAAGGTTGGTGTTGGAAAATGTTTCGAAGCATTATTTAAAAAAGAACGTAATGTAGTATCGGTTAATAAACTAGTTTTTCCAATTAAGAAATTTAATACTTTCAAGTTTTAGTCACATTAATGCTTGAGCTATTTCTTCCACTTCATCCCAAACTCGTCCATTTTCCTATAGCCCTATTTATAAGTGCTTTGGGTGTGCAGATATTGGGAATGTTGTTCAAAAAAGATAATCTGTATCAGGCGGCTTGGATGATGTTTATCTTGGCGGTTATCTCAACTCCGATTGTGATTTTGTCAGGGCTTTGGGAGGAGAAGCGCTTGGGGTTGGCGCACCCTACTTTGGATGAGCATAAGAATTTTGCTTTTTTAACGCTGTGGATATCTTTGGCTGTGACCCCAGTGCTTTGGTTTCTAAAAGCTAAGAATGTTCAAGTGTTTCGAGTGGTATTTTTAATTCTTCTTATTGTTATTGGCGCTTTGGTGACATTAGCCGCGCATTATGGAGGAGAAATGGTTTTTGAAGCTGGAGTGGGTGTAAATCAATAATTTAATAGGAAATATTATGATTCAAAAATTAATGATGTTGGTTATAGTTCTTTTGTCGATGTCTGTTTCGATTTCCTTCGCAGATGCTCCAACCCGTCCTAAAGCGCCTTATGTGAATTCCCAGACGGTCCGTCAATGGCAGAGTGAGCATAAAGATGTTGTGTTGGTGGATGTTCGACAACCTAAAGAATATGATGCGGGACATATTGAGGGGGCTATTAATGTCCCTTATACGGAAGTCGAGAAACGTATCAAGGAATTCAAAAAAGAAGTAACTCCAGCATATGTTTTTTATTGCACGTATTCTGCTTGGCGTGCGCCTTATGCAGCGAACGTTTTGGCTGATTATGGGTATCAGAATACCTATGTATTAGAAGGTGGGGTTTCAGCTTGGAATGCAGGAGGGCAGGTCATTTATGCTACAGATCCTAATCAAAAGGCAGAAGTCATTCCTTACAGCAAGACTGATCCCAAAATCCTTTATCATCCCAAAGATAATGTCTATGCAAAAAAATTAAATCTGACTTTAGAAGAGCTTAAGAAGTATGACGGGCAAAATGGTCGTCCTGCGTATGTGGCTGTTAAAGGGGTAATTTATGATGTAACCGAAAGCCGCTTATGGCGAGGGGGAACTCATTCTCCTACTAAAGGAAAACCTTTTGAATCTCAAGTATTAGCCGGACGAGACTTAACAGAACTCCTTAAGAAGTCCCCTCACGGGACGACCCCCTTAAAAGATTTTCCGGCAGTAGGAAAATTAGTAAAATCAAAGAAATAAACTCTTGGCATATCTTTAAAATCAAAATAATTTGACTTTAAATCAAACGCATGTTATCTTTCCATTAGTCTCACAAGAAAACCACTAAATTTTAAAAATTTGGATTTAATGACTGGAAAAAAGTATGAGAAAAACCTTCTTTTTGATTGTTCTTTTAAGCATTGTCATTATTCCTAATGCCTATGCAGCTATCACGGTCAGTATCACGTCCCCAGCCAATCATTCTTCTTTCACGTGGCCAGTAAATAATATTACCATCAATGTGAGCGCCAGTGCTGGCAATTACACTATCACTAGGATCACCTACTTTAGAGATTCAACTGTATTATGCGACAAATATGACGGGGCGTCTAATATGTATAATTGTACGACGTGGAATAATCCTGGTGTAGGCGATTATACCTTAACAGCTAAGGCCTATACTTCGATTGGGTCAGCAATATCAGCGCCAGTTTACGTCTCTGTTAAGGCGCCTAATCCTACGGTTAGCATAACATCACCTGCAAACAATTCTTCTTCTATTCAGCCGGCTAATATAATTTTGACAGCGTACGCTTCCACAGCCTATGGGTATGTTACTAAGGTGGAATATTACGAGGGAAGCAATTTAATAGGGATTTCTTCATCAGCATCCAGCTCCTATAAATACACATGGAAAAATGTGTCTACTGGAAATTATGGTTTATCCGCAAAGGTTTATACGAATTATGGATATACGGCTGGATCTTCACCTGTGTATGTATCCGTCTACACCGCGCCGAATTTTATTAGTTTTGATAATCAATGCCGGAATAATTTGCCTTGAGGGGAGAATGCTATGAATAAGTATTTTAGAAGTTTTGTAGCTGTTGCCATCGTTTTAATTATGTGTCCGACAGCTCCGGTTCAAGCAGCCCCAGAGGCTTCTGAAATGGTCAAGCCCAGAACTACTCCTAAGGCAGAGTCCAGTCAAAGCTCTTCGGATGCTGTTAAACAAGAGCAATCCACTAATAAAGCTCCGGAGACTTCAACTAATCCAGAAGCTGTTAAAAGCGAAACACTTTCCAATCCAATCGATTTGTCTAATCAGAATTCTCCACCATCTCCTCGAGGATCTTCCAGTAGCGGAATTTCTGCAAATGTCCAGGCAGCTTCGGTGCAGGTGGACTCTTTTATGGGTAGTGCTAATTTGGGTATTCTTATCCAAGTTCCTCCAGGTCGAGGAGGGATTCAGCCTAATGTGGCATTGAGTTATAGTTCTAGCAATCGTGGATTGAGCTTGGCAGGGGTCGGCTGGAGTTTGGATTTAGGTTCTATCCAACGTTCCACAAAGAAAGGTGTGCCTTCTTATGATGATAGCAAGGACATCTTCACCATGGGTGGATCTCAGGATTTGGTGGCAGATCCAAATACAGCTAATCGTTATTATTCTGAAATAGAAGGCAGCTTTGCCAAGATTGAACACATTTCTAATTATTGGCTGGTTACTGATAAAAAGGGGGTGAAGTATTATTTTGGAAACACCGATGATTCCCGCCAATATGATCCTGATAATGCCAGCCGTATTTTTCGCTGGGCATTAAACAGAGTTGAAGATCTCCATGGCAATTACATGACGATTGTCTACATGAAAGAAGGCAATCAACTTTATCCTCAGACAATCAACTATACAGGAAACGCTCAACAGTCTCTTTTGCCTTATGCCCAGGTGGCAATCTCTTATGGAGATACAGCTAAAGCTGCTAGTTCTTATATTGCAGGATTTAAGATTCTGACATCTAAAAGAATTGAACGTATTAATACATCAGTGAAAGCCAACAATCAATTTTCGTATAGGTTATCTTATGCACCCAGCATTTCTACGGGGCGGGATTTATTACAGTCCGTCCAACAAATAGGTGCTGATGGCACCACAACACTTCCTCCTGTAAGCTTTTCTTATCAGCAAGGGCTGCCACAATTCCAATCTTCAGGCTGGCAAATACCTTCTGATTTAACGTTAAATTATTCCTATAACGGGCAGCCCGTCGATGCGGGGGTAAGAATATCAGATTTAAACGCCGATGGATATCCCGACTTTATTCGTAGTTTCTTTACAGCAGGAGTTTCTTCTTCCATACAAGCCTACACCTATTTAAATACCAAAAACAACGGCTGGTCACTCAATACCACCTGGGCTTTAGATCCAAATACAGTTCCTTTTAGCTATATTGTGAACATGGGTAATCCAAGAGCTTATGCAGGGGCCCTCATGGCAGACATCAATGGAGACGGTTTGACAGATGTTATCGGTTCCAGTGATGTTTTAAATTCCAACGGCCAAAGACTGTGCGGAGGATGGGCTCATTTTCGAAATAGTTTAAATGGTCCTTTGACTTCTGATACAAGTTGGACCATGCCAAGCGGAGCCACCTTTTATAAAGAAACAGCCAACGGTGTTTGTATTTATGACTGCCCTCAATCTTCCAATGGAACGGTCTTAGGAGATGTCAATGGGGATGGGTTTCTAGATCTTGTGCAATCCTTGGGAGGCAAACAGGGAGCCTATGTCAATGGATATGCCAAAGGGAATAAAACATTCAATTTGAATAATTCTTTTTCAATACCATCTAATAATTATACGGATTTATCCCAGGGAGCGATTCTTGTGGATCTTAATGGCGACGGTCTTTCCGATATTCTTTATCGCAAAGCGGGTGAATCACACGTTTTTATGAATACGTCTAAAGGCTTGGTTGAAGATACTTCCTCAGGATGGAACAGCAATGCTCAATTGGGAGATTTCACTGATCAAAGCACTCAAACCATCGATATCAATGGGGATGGTTTGGTTGATTTGATCGTCACTTCAAAAGGCGATAGAGCCAATGCTAATGTCCTAATGAACACAGGAAGTGGATGGAATTTATGGCAAGGTAATGTGGGTGATGTCAGTTTCTTTACCTATGCCACGCAATTCCTAGATGCCAATGCCGATGGAATGATGGATTACCTGACTTATGAAAGCGCAGGTTCGCCTGGACTTTATCTCAACCAGGCCAAGTCCGCGGATCTATTGAACCATATTGATAATGGCATTGGGGCTACCACAGATATTTTCTATGATTCTTCAGCGCATTATCAAAACACATTCATGCCTATGATTGAACAGGTGGTTAAATCAACAACAATTTCTGACGGATTTGGACACAGCTATGCCACAAGCTATAGCTATGCTAATGGCAAATGGGATGCGGCATATCGCGAATTCCAGGGATTTGGACAGGTGAAGGTGATTGATGCGGAGGGTAATTACACAACTACGACCTTTCTCCAGGACCATTGGCTGAAAGGCCGAGCTTTAGAACAGGGTACCTATGATGCCAGTGGCAATCTTTATTCAAAGAGTGTAAACCAATGGAAGACTCAAGATATATTAACCAATCTTGCAGCGAATCAAATATCCAAGTTTGTTTATTTGTCACGCACAGATAATTATCTTTATGATGGGATGCCAAGTGCCAAGCGCACGGCCCAGGAAATGATCTATGCCCAAAATCCACAATATGGGGATGTGACCCAGCTCATTAACTATGGAGAAGTAGATGCAGCGACGGGCAATGACATCGGAAATGATAAGATTGTCAATATTACTGAGTATGTCCACAATACTTCCAGTTGGCTGATAGGTTTGCCAAAATTTACAGGTATTTTTGATTTCAACAACAAAATTACTTCCCAGACATGGTTTAGTTACGACGGATCAAGCAGTGTGAACGCGATTCCAAGCAAAGGGAGTTTAACCGCGAAGTATAATTGGTTAGGCAGGCCTGGCACACCGGATCCGACCACATATTATACCTATGATGCTTACGGAAATCTTTTAACAACACAAGACCCCATGGGCAATGTGACAAAGATTGTCTACGATGCTGATGTGTATCTGTTTCCTGTGACCGTCACTAATGCGCTCAATCAAACATCTAAGACCACCTATTATGGCGTCGAAGGGAAAGCTTTAAATGATGGGCAGGGCCTTCAAGGGTTGTGGGGACAACAAAGGAGTATGACAGATGTAAACAATAAGGTGAGTTACTCGCAATTTGATCCTCTGGGACGGCCAGTTACCGTCATATCACCTAAAGATAACATTGGCTTTCCGACCATCATTAAAATCTATCAAATATTCCCTAACTATATTTCTGTGACAACCAAAGCAAGGATTGAGCATGGAGTTTTGGGGATGATTGATTCGATTGAATATTATGATGGGTTGGGGCGTTTGCTTCAGGCCAAGTCTTGGGGCCCCAAGGCAGGACAGTATATTGTTTCTGGTCAAAGCGAATACAACAGCCGCGGCCTTCCTGTTAAGAAGTATTTACCACGATTTACATCCAATGGTTTGAACGTGATGGACCCTATCGATTCCACCGTGCCTTCTTCTAAGTTTACCTATGATGCCATGGGACGGGTCATTAAATCGACGAATCCAGATGGCAGATTTTCATCGGTCACATACGACCATGAGATCACAAGAATGGTGGATGAAAACGGCCATATGCAAAAGTCATATGTGGATGCCTTTGGGCGTTTGGCGAAAAAGGAAGAATATACTGGAGCTGATGGAAGGGCGATCGATTATCCCAAAACAAGCTACTACACGCTTTATGCCACAACCAAATATGTCTATGATGCGCTGGGGAATTTAACGTCCGTTATTGATGCCAAAAACAATGTGACCACGATCAGTTATGACGCTCTAGGTCGTAAAATAGGCATGGTGGACCCTGACATGGGGACATGGGCCTATCAGTATGATGATAATGGCAATTTGGTTGAGCAAAAGGATGCGTTAAATAAGCAAATTCTATTTAGTTATGATCCATTAAATCGTTTGAAAGTTAAGACGAGTGTTGTTTCACCAACTATTTCACAGAAGGTTTTTTATGGGTATGACCAAAAGAACCAGGCCAATGCACTGGGACGATTGAATTCTGTAATTTATGACAGTGATTCAGCCGCTTTTGTATACGATGAATCAGGACGGGAAATTCAATCGACTAAAGTCATCAATAACGCCACCTATAAAGTCACCCGCCTGTACGATGCTTTGAATCGGCTTAAGACGCTGCAGTATCCTGACAATGCTCAAGTGAAGTATCTTTATAATCAAGCTGGGCAGGTTGTCTCCGTCGAGGATGTGGCTACTTCCTATCAATATGTGAAGTCGATTGATTACAATGCTTTCGGACAGATGACCCAGATTCAATACGGTAATGGGGTGACTACAGCATACACTTATGATTCTTTGAACCTTCTTTTGACGCGCATTTACTCAACTAATACTTCTGGAGAGAGGCTGCAGGATTTATATTATTTCTATGACGCTGGAGGCCAGATTAAGAAGATCGCAGATGCTGCTCATACAGCCACACAGACATTTAAGTATGATGATCTCAATCGTCTCATTGAGGCTGTTGGAAATTATGGCACAAAGACGTATGCCTATGACCAAATCGGTAATATCACCCTTAAAGACGGCCTAAGCTATCAATATGGCTTTAATGCTGGTGTGCATGCCGTCACATCAACTAGTGATGGGACCACATACAAATACAGTGCTAATGGCAACATGATTTCTAAGCAAACATCCAAAGGGTTTTGGAGTTATGTCTATGACAATCAAAATCGATTGACTGCGGTAGGGTATCAGCCTATGGCTAAGACCGTTAAGAAGATTGCTGAGTATTTTTACGACGGAGACGGAGGCAGAACACGCAAGGTGGTGTATCGTTATCTGGATCCCGCCTATCGCAATGATGAGACCAAAGACATATTTTTCACCCAAATGGGCAATATCAACTTTGGTCCCAATGATATGGTGACCAGTCAGACCACCTATGTAGGAAACCTGTATGAGATTGAGGATTCCAGGAAAACCAAGAATATCTTCCTAGGGAGCATAAGAATTGCCGCCGTGACAGGCACCGAGGTCGATTTCTACCACATGGACCACCTAGGCTCTGCGAACATCATCACCGACGCCACAGGAGCCTTAAGGTCGCTTACCGAATACGACCCGTTCGGAAAGATCAGCCGCTTCGTGCGTTTTGGTTCCAAAATTAATACGGGTTGGCAATACTTTAACGACAAGCCATTTGATGATGAAACGGGGTTGATTTTCTATGGGGCGAGGTACTATGACCCGAAGTTAGGACGATTTATAACAGCGGATACAATCGTTCAGGAACCTGGTAATCCACAGACGTTAAACAGATATACGTATTGTAATAACAATCCTGTTAATTTAATTGATCCGACCGGCCATAAGTGGTCTTGGAAGAAGTTCTGGAGTTCTTTTGTTGGAGGAGTCGTTTCGGCATTAAGTGCAATTGTGTTAGGACCATTGGGGCCTGTATTAGCTGGGGCGATTGCAGGAGCTTTGGGAGGAATTACTAATGCAGCTATGAGTGGAGGAAATATAGGGCAGGGTGCAATGTGGGGAGCGGCATTCGGATTTGGCTCGGCTGTAGCAGGTTTTGCGGTAAGTCAAGGGTTTGGTAAGATAGGACAACAAATATTTGACTCGAGTGTCGTGATTGCCTCTGGAATTAACGGGTATCGAACGGGAGATGTGGCAGGATTTTTAGGAGGTGTTGCGGGCTCAGGTCTTGTGACAGGGGTAAATAGTGGTTGGCGTTATGATACAGCCCCACCAAGATCTGAAGCACAGAATCCCAATGGATTTTGGGATACAGCATGGGATGTGGTATCTTTTGTCAATTCAGTTAGAGAGTATAATGCACATCCAGGATGGGGAACGGGAATAGCATTGTTAGCAGATAGTCTTGCCCTTGCAGCACCAGGAGTTCCTGGTGGAGCAGGAACATTGATGAGGGCAGAACGGTTGGCAGGTAAAGAGGGAACTGAAGTTGTGGAAAGATGGATGTCAAAAGCAGAATTACAAGCAACTAAGGATACTGGATTAATAAGAGGAGGTCGTTCCGGAACGCATTATGTTACAAATTCAGCTAATTCAAATATGCATAGAGCTCAACAAAGGTTAGCATTAGATCATACGCCTGAGGTTAGAGTTAGGTTAGAAGTTCCCGCAAATATATTTGGTCCCGCTACTAAGGTTGAGCCCCGTTATAAGATGATGGGGGGAGGAATGGAACGTACGGCTACAGGTAAAATTTCTGCCAAAGTATTGGGAGTTTCTGATTAAGGATAGAGAAGATGGACAAAAATAAAATTTTAAATCAAATTACTGAATACATCGGGGTGTTAAATAAATCTTTAACTGAAACTACTTATTCCGCTGATAGAATCAAATATCAAAAACATCTTGCATCAGCGAGTCTTATTGTTAAAAGTCTTCTGGACGATGATATGAATAGTCTTAAGACAGTTATAGAAGATGAAAAAAGATCTTACGGCTGGGATTATTTATCTGGTGAGTATGGGGAAAATGTAGAACAATCATTCAACGATTTAATAGGAATTTTGGAAAAACTTTAACTTGTTCGAGAATGAGACGTAAAAGGTGCCAAGACGTAAAAGGTGCCAAGACGTAAAAGGTGCCAAGACGTAAAAGGTGCCAGGCACAAATCAGGGACAGGTAAGGTTTTAATAAAAGGTGCCAGGCACAAATCAGGGACAGGTAAGGTTTCGTTGATCAGGAATAAAAGTAAAAAGTAAAAGGTGCCAGGCACAAATCAAAAGTAAAAGGTGCCAGGCACAAATCAGGGACAGGTAAGGTTTCGTTGATCAGGAATAAAAGGATTCAAAGATGGGAAGGATAGCTAGAGAAGTGTTGCTTTATAACGGTTGTTTTGCTCATGTTTTTACTCGGGCAATAGAGAAAAGAAAGATTTTTGAAAAACCAGAAGATTTTGAATTCTTTAAAAAGAAGCTGGCTGAGATTAAGAAGGGATATAAGTTTAAGGTTTTTCACTATTGTCTTATGCAAACGCATGTTCATATGGTTGTTGAGATTGAGGATACCTTTCGGTTTTCACAAGGAATGAAGGTGCTTAAGAAATCCTATACACATCAATACAATATATTTCATAAAAGGTTTGGGCCAGTATGGCGTGATCGTTATAAGGTCAAACTTATTGAGAATGAAGTTTATTTGAATGTATGTGGGAATTATGTGGAGCATAATCCTGTTGAAGCCGGAATGGTAGAAAAAGCAATTGATTGGCCGCATAGTTCAAGTCGATATTATGAATTAGGGAAAGAAGATTTGATTGTTGATCCCTATGATCATTCCGTTGTTGATGCAAAGGGGATAGATAAAGTTCATGAATTTGAAAAGATGAAAGCAATAGGTTCCGATTGGTTTCAATATCAGATAGGTAAGAAGTTAAAGAATTAACTGTCCCTAAAAAGTGCCTGGCACCTTTTGTGCCTTTTGCCTTTTGGATAGAAAGTATAGAAATATAGAAAGGGATAGACTCGATATTTTGAAATTAAATCATTGGCCCCATTTCCTTTTTTTTATCGTTTGCACCATTCTTCTTTATTTTATTTTTAGCTGCTTCATCAATTTATCTGATACGGACGGATATCTCCACTTAGCGATCGCAAAAATGTATTACAACCAAGGATTTGTCGATCAGGTGGATTGGGGGCGTTTTAGTATCATGAATCAACATTTTGGGGACAAAGACTTCTTGTTCCATGTTTTATTGATTCCTTTTGTGAATCTTTTGCCTGCCAAGATTGGAATTCCACTGGTTTCATCCCTTTTAGGAGCACTTGTCCTTACAACGGTCTTTTATGTATGCATGAAAAGTATTGGCCAAAGGGCTTGGATTATTCCACTATGGCTTATCATCACATCAGCGAGTTTTGCCATGCGCTTAAGTCAGCTAAAAGCAGAATTATTGGCGATGGTAGTTTTAATTTTTATAACTTGGTCGGTTTCACATAAGAAATATTTAACAGCGCTCATTTTATCTTCGTTATTTTGTTTATGTTATGCAGCCTATCATATTCCTTTGGGGCTTGCGTTGTTGTGGTTTTTATCTTTGGGAATTCTATACAAAGAATGGGACTTCAAAATTGTTATTTTTATTTTATTAGGCTCATTGATTGGATTGTTATTGCATCCGGGATTTCCTTCCAACTTGATCGTTTGGCAATTTCAATATATAAAGTTCTTACAATTTCATTCAGCAATGACCCTGCCGCAGGAGCTTTTTCCGTTAACATCTATGGATATCTTAATTCAAAACCTAGGTTGGTTTGTTGGTTTATGGATCCTCTGGCAATCGGCAGAGAGAAAATATGATGAAAAAATAGAGCCTTTTAGGGAGCAGGTCTTTTTTACAATTAATGCGCTTGTATTTGTTGTGCTGTTTATTTTTATGCGTCGATTTGTGACTTATGTTGTGCCATTTGTGACGTTTGCTGTTGCTTTTACAATGCAAAAACGAGGGCTGGTCTTGGGATCTCAAACCCGATTGCCAGGTGGCAGGACAATACCTCTTTGGATGAGTTTCGGCCTTTGCCTTTCGCTTGGAATATTTCAATGCCAACAAACGTATGCTCTCTTAGAGAACAATGGTGTTTTTACAAAGCATTATCAAGAAAATTGGAATAATTTCAGCAATCAATTAAAAAAACATTCAAAGGTGGCTGCCCCAATTTTAACTTCACACTCCTATGTATGGGCGGCACCCCAGGCGGAATATTTAGCTCAACAAGACCCTATCTTTATGGCAAAACAATTCCCAGAATTATTTGAAAAACAATATGGTATATGGAACGGAGATGAACCTGATGTCCCGTTGGTTGCCAAAGCCTATTTGAAAAGTGATTATGTGGCGTTTTCTAATGATCTTGGGGAAGTTGATTTATACGAGCGATTAATCAATGATCCTCGCGTAAAGCTTAAACATGACAAATTAGATGTGCTGTTTGAAATAGAACCTAATAATAAGGATTTTGTATTGGACTGGATCATGGTTTCGCCGTATTTAAAACTTCCACTAGAGAAAAAGAAAATCTTACTTTATGGAACGAACTACCCGCGCCTTTCAACAGAAATGGAAAGAAACATTGAAGGGTATATCGATGGGCTAAGATCAAACCCCAATGATTCTTCTGCAAGCTTTGTCCATTTTAAGAATGTTGAACAACCTGTTAAGGTTACGTATGAATTAGCTTGTTATGGTGCGTGCAAATTTTGGCACAATGATCAGCTGATTTTTAGTACAAATACACCTTCAAAAGCGATATTAGGCCAAGGGGTCACATTTTCCTTAATGCTCAATCAAGGGCCGAACACATTTACTGTGCAAACTTTTTCTTATCGAAAGCATTTGGGTTTTTACTTGCTGGAAAGAATATAGGCTTGGAGATTCAAAATAAAATTAATAGCTAATAAACAATGGAGGAGTATGTTTTTAAAATTATTTTTAATTGTTATGTCATGTATGTTCGTTTCAGGTCCATCTTTTTCCCAACAAATTTCTGATGTCAATGATGATGTTCAGGAATTAATTAATAGTGTCGATGATTTAAGAGCCAAGATGAAGGAACATGAAAGAATGTTGGCTTCAACCGAAAGTAATCTTTCGGATCTGGAAAGAAGAATTAACAGTGAAGATGCGAATGTAAATCCAGCCAAAGAGGTAACTTCTGCTCCTATTATAGTTACTGCGGCAAAGTCAGAGGCAAAATTAGAGCCACCTTCAGAGAAAACTTCCAAAAAACACGATGCTGCTGTTATTCCAGAAAAACGACGTACAACTGCCAATCTTAATCAAGCGCCTATCTCTAGAAGTGCGTCTGAAATTCGCAACGAGGAATATCAATTTGAATTATCTCCAGAAGTTTCTTACATCACTTATAAAGAACCCAGTTTAAATGTCAAAGAAAACGGGGCTTTTATAGGGATTCACGGGGCCTATTATGCCCGTCCATATTTCTCCAAATCTTGGGCTATTAATGTTGTTAAAGCAGATGCCCATGCTAATTACGGACTTGTTAAATATAAAAGTGATGATGGTACTGCAACTAATATCAATGATTATCTCTTGGAACCGCGTGTATGGTTTGGGCATGATCTGCAATTAGCTTCTGAATCAAAGATCACTCCTTATTGGGGAATTGGGTATCGTTTCTTGTATGATACGTTTAGCAAAGCAGGGGAAGGGGGCTATGATCGCAGGTCTCAGTATTTCTACAGCCCTCTAGGTTTTGAATTTCTGACTAAAGCTTCTGATGATTGGAATATTGGTTTAAATGCCGAATATGATATCTTTATTAGAGGTTGGCAGACTTCTTATTTAAGCCAAGCTAATACCGGGGTGCCTCGGACAGAATATCCTGATCTTACTAATCAACAGAAAAAGGGATTTGGGTTTCGTGCTTCCATCGATTTGATCAAAAAATCTGATGCTATGAATTTCCTCCTTTCTCCGTATGTCCGCTATTGGCATATTAAACAATCAGATACACGTACAGTTCAAAATGAATCCTTTATAGTAGAAGGCTACGAACCCGAGAATAAATCCACCGAAATAGGCCTCCAGGCGGGAATTGAATTTTAGGTCTTGTAAAGCTTGATAATTGTTTTTTATGCAATTATTTTTGTCAATATTTAACAAAATATTTGACATTTAATCAATACATGGTAGTCTTGTACCGTATCTACTAAGAATTACCCAATAGGAGAACGGTATGAATCAAGATTTCAGAAGAATATGTGTGGTTGCGCTCGTTGTTCTAGGTCTCCAAACGCCTGTCCATGCAGCCCCAAAGCCTTCTGAGATGGTTAAACCCCGAAGCACCTTCAAAGTAGAATCGAGCAGATCTTCCGTATCATCGCAAACAATCAAAAATCAAGAATCGCCCAAATCCACAGAAGCCCAAGATGCTTCTAGCAAGGAGAAGGTTTCTGAGAAGAACCCTGAAGCAGCTTCTAAGCCAGAGCCTAAAGAAACTGCCAAGGATGATAAAAATCCTCCGGCAGCACCCCCAGGGGCTAGTTCTAGCGCTGGAATTACACCCAATGTGCAGGCAGCATCCGTACATGTGGATCCTTTTGTGGGGAGTGCTAATTTAGGTATTCCAATTCAGGTGCCGCCAGGACGTGGAGGTATTCAGCCTGAGTTAGCATTGAGCTATAGTTCCAGTAATCGTGGGTTGGGTTTGGCAGGGGTAGGGTGGAGTTTAGATTTAGGTTCCATACAGCGATCGACGAAGAAAGGGGTGTCGTCTTATTTTGATAATGAGGACCAATTTATTTTAACCCAAGGATCATCGCAAGAGTTAATAGCAGGTCCTAATTATTATTACCCTGAAATCGAAGGCAGTTTTGCCAAAATAGAACACATTGACGACCATTGGTTAGTGACTGATAAAAAGGGGACCAAGTATTATTTTGGCAATACAGATGACTCGCGTCAGTACGATCCTCAGTATCCTAGTCATATCTTTCGTTGGGCATTAAATAGAGTTGAAGATCTTAATGGTAATTACATGACAATTACCTATATGAGAGATGGTAATCAGATTTATCCTCAAACAATCAACTACACAGGAAATAGTCAACAATCACTGGCACCTTATGCGAAAGTGACGATCACTTATGCGGACGCCAGCCAACAGAGTGTGTCGTATATGAGTGGATTTAAAGTTTCAAACGCGAAGCGCATTGATCAAATTAAAACTTCAGTCAATTCTATCAACCAATCAACTTATCTGCTCACCTATAAACAAAGTGCTTCTACGCAAAGAGATTTATTGCAATCCATTCAGCAATTTGGAGCTGATGGGATAACATCGCTTCCCGCAGTGACGTTTAGTTATACAGATACAGCTCATACAGAATACAAAGAAGATACCTCATGGGATTTGAATAATATTTCCTATTTTACTCGTCATACAAACTATTGGTTAGATTATGGGCTGCGCGTGGGTGACTTTAATGGAGATGGTTATTCTGACATTATTCAATATAGCTCGGAGTGGTCCTCTGGTCTTAGCACGCTCGTTAGACTTAACAATAAACATAAGAACTGGGATTCCTCTGATTCTTGGAAATTGAGTATGACTATGGTTCCTGGTGCGCCAGAGGGTTTCTTAGGGTACAACAATGATGTTTCTCGTTACAATGGGGTTACATTACTTGATTTTAATGGGGATGGATTAGTTGATTCCATTCAAAATTTTAAGCGGGACCCTTATTATGGAGGCGGGGGTTATTATATTAAGAGCGCTCGAATCAACGATGGGCAAAGTGGCTATGCTCAAGATTCTGCATGGGAGTTGCCCGATGATGCGCTTATCAATTATGAATACAATCAACCTAGTTATGGGTATACAGCTCCTGGGTCAACCGAGTTTGCAGATGTGAATGGAGATGGCTTTGTGGACGTCCTTGTTGCCAGAGGGAGCCCTTATAGAAGTTTTTCAACGTTCTTAAATAATAAAGGAAAGTATCTGGATTCAAAAGGTTGGACTTACACATCCAAGTGGCCCATGATTGGTTTAGATTTTGTTAAAGACGGATCAACCATGGTGGATTTAAATGGAGATGGTTTATCAGATATTATACAAATAATTCCGGGAGATATTAAGGTTTGTATCAATACTAGTAATGGTTGGGAACAGGATTTTAATTCTTTGTGGATGCAATATATCCCTTCTTCCGCGGATCTAAGAGATGGAAAAACATTTTTTGCAGATATCAATGGCGATGGCTTAGTTGATCTGATCGTTGGGGCAAAAGTGTATTTAAATACTGGCAATGGATGGAGGGAAAGCGGGATAGAATTCTCCGCTAATTCGAATTTTAGTAATCATAGTTCGATGATGTTAGAGGCCAATGCAGATGGGATGATGGATTATATCGTCTCAAGCTTTGAGCAAGGGAAATCTATGTATATCAACCAAGGCAAACCTGTTGATATGCTGAATCAGATCAACAATGGCATTGGTGCTTCCACAGATATTGTCTATGACTCTTCAGCTCACTATCAGAACATCTTTATGCCTATGATTATGCAGGTGGTTAAATCCACAACCACATCCGACGGGTTTGGACATAGTTACACAACAAACTATAGCTATGCTAAGGGCAAGTGGGATGCAACGTATCGAGAGTTTCAGGGATTTGGAGAGGTGAAGGTGATCGATGCGGATGGCAATTATACGCAGACCACCTTTGCCCAGGACCATTGGCTCAAAGGCAGGCCATTGGAGCAGGCCGCTTATGATGCGGCTGGCAAACTCTATAATAAAAGTGTCAATCAATGGAAGACCCAGGACATTGCGACCAATGCTACAACCGGTCAAACATCCAAGTTTGTCTATTTGTGGCGTAGTGATAATTATATTTATGATGGGACCCCAACCGCCAGACGAACAGCCCAGGAAATGATCTATGGAGAAAATCCTCAATACGGGAATCCTACCCAGGTCATTAATTATGGAGATGTTGATCCAGCGACGGGAAATGACACGTGGAATGACAAAATTGTCACTAAAACCGAGTATGTTTCTAATACCAGCAAATGGATTTTAGGCTTGCCTAAGCGGGTGTATGTGCAGGATATCACTAATAAGACAGTGGCCCAGACATGGTTTAATTATGATGGAGCAAGCGATAACAATTCTTCTCCAACTTTTGGACGATTGACCACCAAGATCAATGGATTGGGTGTCACTGGCATGCCTGATCCTAAGACGAGCTATACGTATGATGTGTATGGCAATCTTTTGACAACAACGGATGCTTTGGGTAATAAGACGAGCGTCACCTATGACACTGATGTGCGTTTGTTTCCTGTGACTGTCACCAATCAGCTTAATCAAATATCCAAGACCACCTATTATGGGGTTGCTGGACAACCCTTAAATGATGGGCATAGTTTGCAGGGACTGTGGGGACAGCCAAAGAGTGTGACGGATGTGAACAATAAGGTGAGTTACTCGAGCTTTGATACATTCGGACGACCTTTAACGGCGATTTCTCCTAAGGACAGTGTTGCTCTTCCAAGTGTTCTCAAAAGCTATCAAATATTCTCTAAGTATATGTCTGTGACAACCAAGACAAGGGTTGATCATGGGCTTTCAGGGACAATTGACTCAGTGGAATATTATGATGGATTAGGGCGTCTGCTTCAGGCAAAGTCGTTAGGACCAAAGGCAGGGCAATTCATTGTCTCAGGGCAAAGTGAGTATAACAATCGCGGGCTTCCTGTTAAGAAATATCTGCCTCGCTTTACGTCCAATAATTTAGGTGTGATGGATCCCATTGATCCTGGCGTTCCTTCGTCTAAGACGACGTATGATGCGATGGGGAGGGTTTTGTATTCGACTAATCCTGATGGCAGCTTTTCATCGGTTACGTATGATCATGGGATGACAAGAGTGGTTGATGAAAATGGACATATGAACAAATCCTATGTGGATGCAGCTGGTCGTTTGACCAAAAAAGAAGAATATACAGGGGCAGATGGCAGGTCGGCTGATTATGCCAAAACGAGCTTCTATACGTTGTATGCAACGACCAAGTATATTTATGATGCTGTGGGGAATTTGATATCTGTCATTGATGCTAAAAACAATGTGACAACGATCAGTTATGATGCCTTGGGCCGAAAGACAGGCATGGTGGATCCGGACATGGGAACTTGGGCCTATCAGTATGATGATAATGGGAATTTGATTGAGCAGAGGGATGCTTTAAATAAGAAGATCCAATTTAGCTATGATCCACTGAATCGTTTGAAGGTGAAGACGAGTATTGTATCGCCAACGTCTTTGCAGCAGGTGTTTTATGGATATGATCAGGCCAATCAAGCCAATGCGTTGGGGCGATTGAATTCTGTCTTGTATGGCAATGATTCTGCTGGCTTTACGTATGATGAATTAGGCCGGGAAATTCAATCCACCAAGGTCATTAACAATACCACTTATAAAGTCACGCGTCAGTACGATGCCTTAAACCGTCTTAAACAATTGCAGTATCCTGATACTGCCCAGATAAAGTATCTTTATAACCAGGCAGGGCAGGTGGTGTCTGTGATAGATGCTGCAAGCAATTATCAGTATGTTAAGTCCATTGATTACAATGCCACGGGTCAAATGACACAGATCCAATATGGCAATGGGGTGACAACCGCTTATACGTATGATCCTGTGTCGTTTCGCTTAAAACGTATTTATACCGCTAATACCGCTGCCAAGAAATTACAAGATTTGACCTATGAGTACGACGCTGCAGGGCAGATCAAGAAAATCACGGATGTCGTTAATACAGGCACACAGACATTCAAATACGATGATTTAAACCGTTTGATCCAGGCTGTGGGGGCTTATGGCACAAAGACATATGCCTATGATCAAATCGGCAACATCACCCTTAAAGATGGTTTAAGTTATCAGTATGGTTTGAATGCTGGCGTGCATGCTGTGACGTCTACCAGCGACGGAACCACATACCGTTACAATCCTAACGGCAACATGATTGCCAAGCAAACATCCAAAGGGTTTTGGAGTTATGTGTATGATCTTCAAAACAGATTGACTGCGGTTGGATATCAGCCCATGGCTAAGCCTGTGAAGAAGATTGCTGAGTACTATTACGACGGGGACGGAGGCAGGACACGTAAGGTGGTGTATCGTTATCTTGATCCTGCCTATCGCAACGATGACACCAAAGACATATTCTTCACCCAAATGGGCAATATAGACTTTGGCCCTAATGATGTGGTGACCAGTCAAACGACCTATGTGGGAAACCTCTATGAAATCGAAGACACCAGAAAAACAAGAAACATCTTCCTAGGCAGTACAAGAATAGCCGCTGTCACAGGCGCTGAGGTTGACTTCTACCACATGGACCACCTAGGCTCAGCGAATGTCATCAGCGACGCAACCGGAGCCTCAAGATCGCTGAGTGAATACGATCCTTTCGGAAAACTCTCGCGTTTTGAAAGAACCGGCGCTAAAATCAAAACCGGCTGGGAATATTTCAACGACAAACCATTTGACGACGAAACAGGCTTAATCTTTTACGGCGCGAGGTACTATGATCCGAAGTTAGGCCGCTTTATCACGCCTGATACTGTCGTGCAAGCGCCGAGTAATCCGCAAACGCTTTCTCGGTACTCGTACTGTTCAAATAATCCCGTTAATCGAGTTGATCCTTCGGGACATAGCTGGTTTAGTAAGTTGTTTAAGAAAGTTGTAAATACAATAGCGCCATATATTGGTTTTGTGGGGACTCTACTTAACAATGCAGTCAACAATGATTGGAGTCAGATAGGAAGACAAATAGCAGTTGCGGGTATCAGTGCTGCAGCTAGTTTTCTTATGCCTGGATTTGGAGCCCTATCCAGCAATTTATTTATTAATATAGGATTACATGCTGTAATAGGAGCTGCCGAAGGGGCATTAATCGGTGGAATATCTTCAATGATTATGGGGGGCACATTTACACAAGGAGTTATAGCAGGAGCGATTGGAGGAGCAATAGGAGGTGGAATTCAAGGGGTAACTACTTCGCAGCAATTTGGGAATTGGCAGGCTGGAAACGGCTTTCGATCTGATCGAGATGTGAGAATTGCTCAATATGAGAAAGAAATTAACTCAATGCGGGCATTAAATGTTAATAATACAGATGGAACAGTCGATGTGGTCAGCAGGCCTTTAGCAAAAGCAGATGGCATGCCTGGTAGTACAACAGGACCAAGACATATGGACATAAGGGATAAGTGGCAAATGGGGCCTGAAAAAGGTTTAATTCAAACAACAGATACTGCTGGAAAGAATTGGGGCACCGAATACACTTCAAATATGTCTGAAGCAATGGGTGGACGTTATGCTATATCACAGGAAGTAGCTGTAAATATGGCAGGTTTAGATAAAGCGATATCATTGTATGATAAGACATTCCGCAATATGCCATATAACGCTTTTGATCATAATAGTAATTATGCCGTAAGAAGTGTTTTATACGCTGCGGGGGCAAGGAATGTAGATCAAATTGGCTATCATGCTCCTGGTTTCCCAGATGGACCATAGGAAGAAAGGAACGAAATGAAGCAATTTAATGCTATTTTAATTACTATGGTATTCTTTGTTCTATTTATTGATGGGAGTATGGCTATGTCAGGTAATGAAAATAAAATAGAAGCCATTAAAGAAAAATTGAGAATCGTTGATTTTTCAGATGGAATTAGTAAAGAAGAGGCTGCAATTATTGCTCAGAATCATTTAATTGATGAAGCATATAATTTAAAAGATATAAACTTTTTTAATCCAAAAGTCGAACAAGGGCCAGGCCTAAATGGTGGCGTAATTACAAAAGAAGAATTCAAGAATAAATTTATGAAAGGTGAAGAGATTTTTGATTGGTTAATGCAAAATGAATATTTTATTGAGACCTCAGGAAATGAAGGTCATCCCAAAAAAGTGTCAAAGGAGATAAAGGAAAACTTAGAAAGGAAATATCCTCGGGATAGTTATAGGATATATTGTATTTTATCAGTCGCTCATGATTGTTGGTCTGTAATTTTTAATACTTCTTTTCAAGTTAGATGGCATCAAGGTCTAAAGTGGCTTAATGTTCTTATTGATAAGAAGACTGGAGAAATAATATCTGAGGGAGAGGGGCCTTCTTGAGGTATGTGAAAATTGTAACGGCGGTTAATATAACTGTGAAAAGTATTCTTTATATTTTATTTTCATTCGCTTTAATCACTAATTGTAATGCAGATAACGTTAAGTCTTCATATATGACAATTAAAATAATCTCCAGGCCTGTTGAAAAGAGAGGCAAAGTAATTCCTCGTGCCAATGCTTCTCATCATTATGCAATTGTTTCAGATGTTTTAGCTCATGGAGTATGGGAGATGGGCCCGGATGATAAGGGTATGATTGTTACAAGTGATACTGTTAAGAACCTCCAAGAATGGCATACGCACATCGTGACACAGAATTGCATTGATTTGGGTGGAGATTATGTCCATTCACAATTGGTGGAGGTTAATAAGAAGGGCTTGATAGATGCAATAAAACTTTATGAGAAGACTTTTGTAGGTAAGCTAAAATATGACTCACGCCATCAGAATGAAAATTATGCCATTGCTACGATTATTTATGGGGCTGGCGGTCCTAAATTAAAACAATAAAGAAAATAGCTTCAAACTTTAGAGAATTATTATGGACTTTAAAGATATTGTGGAATTTGTTAAAGATCTGTCGGTAATAATTGGTCTTTGGATAACATTTTATAAAATTGGTTCTTGGCAAATAGAGCATCGAGGGCGTAGAAACATAGAACTTGCAGAAGAAACATTAAGTTTATTTTATGAGGCCCAAGATGTTATTGAATGGATAAGACATCCTTTAGGTTTTGAAGATGAAACGTCATCGCTTGTTAAGAATGATAAGGAAAGTGAAGCAGAATTCCAGGCTAGAAAAAGGGCAAATTTTATTTTTGTGAGATATAACCAGAATAAAGAGCTTTTTAGTAAGATCCATTCGCTTCGATATAGATTTATGTCCCAAATAGGAAAGGAGAAGGCCAAGCCCTTTAATGAGCTAAATGCTTTACTAAGAGAAATTATTAGCGCTGCTAGATTTCTAATTATGATGTGGCCGGAAGATAATTTTCGGAATGAAGAAGATAGGAAGAAACATTATGAAGAGATTAAAAAGAAAGAGAAAATAATCTGGGATGAATTTTCTGATCAAGATCCAATAAAGCCAAAGCTAACCCAAATAGTTAAAAGTATAGAAGAAATTTGCCAAGAGGTTATCGTTTGCAAAGGTTCTATACATGGGTTTTTGAACCAAAAGATCTAAGTAATTCAGCCTAGAATTTTATTTTTATGTATAAACCCACCACTCCCACAACCGAATTTTTTCCAAGTTTTGAATTGCCCCGAAGACAATTGCGGCATCATTACACCTTTGAGGAGGCAATTCGTCGCTATTCTTGTGACCAAAAGAAAGAAATCTCCTATGGCTATTTAAACGCCATTCAGCAACATCTCAAAGGTTTTGTTAAATACCTTGAACATAATGAAATCAAAAGCTTTTATTCTGTAAGAGGAAATACTCTAGTTCAATACCGTGAATTCCTGTGGAAAGAGCTTGTGGAGGGGCGGGAAGGTTCTTTGGTTGTCAACGGTCAGATTGAACGATTGCGCTGCGTAATTCGCTTCTTTCGTTATCTGTACACGGAAGGAATACTCTCATATGACCTTACTCAAAATCTAAATTGGGAAGACTATTATAAAATCATCACTCAAGAATCCCAAAATCTTCCACCAAAGCCAATTAAAACAGATAAATTGACCGAACTTGATGAATTAAAGATAAAGTTCCTCGAATATGCGTTGGCCCGCGGTTTCAGTAAAGGAACTATAAAATGGTACAAAAAAGGTATTGAAGTCTTTTATGAGTTTATCATTAACAAAGATATATCCACACTTACTCAAGTCGATAAAAGACTTCTTTGGGATTATTACAGCTACGTATGTAGTTACAAAGGAGAGCGTGGCAATCCTGCCAGTAATGGGTATAAAAATCGTTTCCTGAGGGCATTGAAGGTATTTTTCAGATTTCTTCTTAGATTTGAATTCCTGCATGATGATCCGAGGGTTGATTGGGAATCATTTCAAGATAAGGGAAGCTTGCACTTTACTTGTATGAATAAAAAAGAAATCAATACATTATTGGATGCTCCGATGGCAAGTCAGGAGCGTTTAAAATTACGAGATAAAGCTATTTTAGAAATGCTCTATTCTACGGGGCTGCGTTCCAATGAGCTGAGGTCTCTTGATATAGAAGATATCGATTATGAACAGGAAATGGTACATGTACGTTCACCCAAAGGGGGTGCTAAGTATCAGAGGGTTGTTCCTATCGGCAAAATGGCTCTTGAATATTTGAGTTTATATTTAAAGGAAGAGCGACCAAGAATTGATTTTGAGGATAGTCAGGCGCTATTTTTGTCCTTTTGGGGAAAACGGCTTCGTAAAGATGGGATCTTAGATATTGTGAAGAAATATGTGTTCCAATGCGGGTTAAGGAAAAGAATCACAACACATTCACTTCGAGTGACGTGTGCGACAGATATGTTAAGAAAAGGTGCGGATATTCGGTATGTTCAGGAACATCTGGGACATGTAAGGCTTAACTCAACGCAAGTATACACACGCGTCAATGCAACAGATTTAAAAAGAGTCCATAAAAGGTATCATCCAAGGTAAAACGTCTTAAAAAGCGCTCTTTGACAATTGAATAAGCAAGTGACTACAGCGAAAATTTCAAAATCGGAGTGGTAGTAAATGCGATTTTGGCCCTTTTCAAATGGGAATTGGTAATAAAGCGGCCAGACTAACAACCCTCGGTTAGGCCGCTGGATCACGCCTGATACCGTCGTACAGAGCCCAAATGATCCACAGACGCTTAATCGATATTCTTACTGTGGTAATAATCCCACGAGCCGGGTAGACTTCGATGGCCACAAGTGGTCCTGGAAGAAGTTCTTTACAGGTATGGGAGTTGCTATTGCGGCAGCAGTTTTATTTGTAGCTGCGCCATATTTAGCTCCGGCCCTAAGTCCTTTTATGATGGGGGTAGTGCAAGGAGCAATAGCAGGGGCAGGAATAGGAGGGTTTACTGCGGGGATGACTGGGGGTAATATAGGGATGGGGATGCTGACGGGGGCGATAAGCGGAGCTATCTTCGGTGGCATAGGAGGATTCCATTTAGGGACTACGATGAACCCAATAGCCCATTTTGCAGGAGGAGCGGCTTCAGGTGCTATTGGTGCAGAAATTACTGGTGGTAATGTTGGGGTGAATGCATTAATTGGAGGGATCAGTGCCGGAGCCGGTCAGTGGGCAGGACAAAGTAATGGGATATTTCATTTAACGGGTAATTACATTCAAGATGTAGTGAGACAAGCAGCGTTAGGGGGTATCATAGGAGGAGCAACATCAGCAGCATTTGGCGGGAGTTTTAAGTCTGGATTTATCAATGGCGCTGAAATGTCGGCGATTGGGTATACATCAAATTCGTTCGTTCATGACTATGCGCCTCAAATAGTGAATGGAATTTTAGCGGGAGCTTCGTATATTCCAGGCCCTGTAGGAGCAGGGGCAAGAGTAGTTAGAACAGTTTTATCGGCGTTAAGTGTGGGATCTGAAGTGCTGATGTTAGCTTCTAAAACACCTAATAATTTGCCTGGTAATGCTGTTGAAAATCCAAATAGACCTGGAAGTTTTGGAGTATATGGTCCTGATGGGAAATTCACAGAAAGATGGAGATTTGATGAGGGAAAGAGCGGTATGCCAGGATGGAGAGGTAAAGACCATGTTCATGTGGATGGAGGAAAAGATCATTTACCTCCAGATACTCCGTACCCTGAGAATTAATAATCTGCAAGAATAGAGGAAATTGTATGTCCAATATGTCAATTGAGTTACATGATTCGGATATAGAATCTATCAAATGTAGCAGCCACGAGATAAAGGTTTTTTTCTCAGTTATCCTTCATGAATCTGAAGGAACTCCAGGAATCGATTCGGGAGTTGTTTATGTGCAAAAGGCCGAGCTGCTATTTCAAGGAAATTGTAATGTTGTGGGAGTAATAAGAGAGTGTCCTATATTGATTTCAGATGGAACCCTCCAAATCGATAATTTGTGTTGGGAAAATGAAATCCCAGTGCCATTAAATAGAAATGGAAAGGTAAAGTTTAATATTATTCCACGTGATATAGGAGATGAAATAATAATCACTAGTGATAGTGTAGCGCTAACTTTATTAGACAAACCAAAATATCTTGAAACTTTTCCAGGAAGATAAATATATTAATGGGTAATTTAAGCCTCAATTTAAGATTAAGACCAATAAGATTTGTTTTTTTGGTTCGGCCAGATAATCCGAAGCATGCGCTGGAAGCTTTTCGTATAAACTCATGTCTATGGGGTGGTAAGTTTAATCCGATTATCCCCTTTTTTAAACAATTGCCAAAATGGTGGGATAAAAAGAGTAAATAGCCGGACCGTTTCTAGATAACGCTTGAGATATAAAGAGATCTGTCAGAAGTGTCCCTAAGTCAACCAAAATAATCAAGTAGGGGGACACTTCTGTTGGAAGTCTAAAGTTGATAAAGGTTTAGATAGAAACGGTCCCAGTATTTTTGATACATGGAAGGGAAACATGGGGATTGGTAGGAAAAGAAGCTCTCTTATATGAATCAAAAGAGAAGCTTCTTGAAAGAATTAAATCTAGTAAGAACTATTTATTAGAACCCGCCAAGATTTATTTAAATTTTGAAGGACAAGAGGTGGTTAGGGGAGATATTATTACGAAATTGATCAAGGAGAACGGATCAAAGAGCAGAGATCAGTTATCAGGAGATTCATAATGATTTGTCCTTGGTGTAATAAAAACTCGGCAAAAGCCCTATATCAAATTGGTCTTATTAAAACCTGTGAGCATTGTAATAATAAATTCAAAGTCAAATTTAGGATAAAGGAAATCATCATTTACGCCTTAATAGTAGGTGCGATAGCTGCAGCGATCAGTATCTTTAATATGGAATATTTGACGATCTTGATAATTATTTGTTCACTACCGTTTGCTACTAAGTACCTATATTATTTCGAAAAGATCGTTTAAATTAAGCATACCAGAGAAGAGCATAGGAACCAATAAGTGAAGCCAGAAAACTCTCATTTTGAAAAACTGGGACACATTGAGTTTTTGTTAAGTAAATATTGGGTAGCCTAAAAATAACTGGACCGTTTCTAGATAAATAATTGTGAAATATAGAGTTCTGTTAGAAGTGTCCCCTCACTTTTAACAGATTGTTTAGAGTATATGAAAATAATTTCCCCAATAAGAAAAGAAAATTCATGCCACGGCATAAGAGGTTTCATCAGGATTGGGCTGTTTATCATGTGATAATTCGTTGCAACAACCGGCAGATGTTTTTAAGCCGGCATGAAACAAAAATCCTTTTGTTAGAGAGTTTCGCGATTTTTCAAAAACGATTAGGTTTTAAGGTGTATGGTTTTGTAGTTATGGATAACCATGCTCATTGGCTGATACAAGTGCAAGAATTGATTGGTTTGTCTGTTGTGATGCAGAAAACTTTATTGTCATTTAGTCAGAAATATCGTCAAAAGAATGCTTATGTTGGTCATTTTTGGCAGGGAAGATATAAGTCTTATGCAGTCATTAGTGATGCAGGAATGAAAGAAGTTCTAAAATACATCCATGAAAACCCACTTAAGGCCAAAATTGTTGAAGATTTAAAAGGCTATGTATATAGCAGTGCTTACAAATATTTCGATTTTTCTAACCATGACATGGAGCGGTTAATAGAAACAACAAAGTATGGGGACACTTCTGATGGAAGTTTAGATTTGATAAAGGTTTAGATAGAAACGGTCCCAGTATTTTAATGCTATATCGACTGGAAATTGGAATCAATTTGCAGTGACCGTTGTAAGCATGGCAGCAAATTTCATACTGCCTGGATCAGGGACTTTTAGTAATTTTTTTGTCAATGTAGGCGCACATGCAGCAGTAGGAGCTGCTCAAGGAGCAGTTGTAGGAGGAATAACTTCAATTATTGGAGGAGGAAATTTTGGTGATGGAGCAAGATTGGGAGCGATTACTGGTGGAATTATGGGAGCGCTTCAAGGTATAGGTAGTTCGGAGCAGTTTGGGAATTGGAGTGCTAGAAGGGGTTTTGTTTCAAATGCAGACGCGGCAAAACAGAAGTTTAATTTTAAAGAGTGGGATGCAAAGAATTATTATGTGAAGGGTTTTAACGATGCCGATATAAGTGATGCTGTTATGGCTAATGATCCACTAAACGTAAAGGGTGGTTTTAATGCGATAGATGGGGCTAATCAGATAAAAGATTATGCTTCAAATGTGATGGATTCAATTAAAAATGAGTATCGGATAAATGAGGGCGCATTTTTAGCTTTAGCTCCTGAAATTAAAGGTGCTGAATATTTATTAAAGGCAGATGCTTGGTTTGCTAGAGGTGTGGGTGTATTAAATAATAATCCATATGTTCGTTTGGGCTGGGGATGGAACAATGTAACGAAATCTGAAGTTTTTCGACTTAGTATAGGTAATAAGAATTTTAAGATTTATGGTGAAGGGTTTCACTATCACAAAGATTTTTTTACAAAACAATAATTAGTTCAGGGGAATAAAATGAAATTATCTAGAGAAGAAGTGGTTACTATAATTGAAGATTTTATCAATGATAAAGGAGGCAAATGGGATTGGGATGATTTTATTTCAATAAAATTAAAAGATCCTGAGCTTGAGAGAATTAGATTGATATGTGTTGAATTACCAGATACCCATCCGCCTTCAGGAAAAGGTCAATATTGTAATTTTGAGGGAATTGAGCTTTTAAAGAAAATATTACTTAGTTTAAAAAAGTAAATAGCTAGATCGTGAAGATTCTAGTTTCAAAAGCAATAGAAATAGCCGGACCGGGTAGATTCAAGCTACTAACGCAATTAATAATAGCCGAGTTCCGGGGACAATACTTAATTCTTGTAATTGATCTTTGAAAAATACCTCTAGGAGTAATTTTGGGTACGCAATTATTTAATTAAGTATTGTGTCACCAGATCCAAGAAGATTGTAATAAACCCACAGCATGTATTTAGATAATATCTAGGTTGTGATTAAATTAATTATTGGATAGAAGATTAAGGAGAATTATGGTAACTCAAATTCAAAAAAGTCTCTTAAAGCTAAAAGATTGTCAAGTTACAAACATTATAGACAATAATACTTATCCAGAGTCTGGCTCAGCATCTATAGTAATAACATTTTCGGATGGTACTAAACTCCGAGCGGACTATTGGCGTATAATAAGAAATCAAAAAGCTTTTATTAGTAGCTTTGATCATCAACAAAAATATGGTCTTCCTGCCCCCATTAATGCCAAAGAAGAAATAATAAAAGAACTGCAAGGCAAATACGTTCTTAAAGCTCAATTAGATACAGTAACGGGTGATATTCTTTTTGATTTTAATGAAAATCGAACACTTCAGATATTTAATTTTACCGGCTATGAAATTTGGGAGATTAATTTTCCTGATGGTACCGGAGAATATTCTAACTATGCAAAATGAAAATAATAGTCGGACCGGGTAGATTCTATAAAAGGTGCCAGGCACAAAATAGTGACAGGTAAAAATAGCTAGAGTTCCGGGGACACAATACTTAATTCCTGTAATTGATCTTTGAAAAATACCTCTAGGAGTAATTTTGGGTACGCCATTATTTAATTAAGTATTGTGTCACCAGATCCTAGTCAGAAATATCGTCAAAAGAATGCTTATGTTGGTCATTTTTGGCAGGGAAGATATAAGTCTTATGCAGTCATTAGTGATGCAGGAATGAAAGAAGTTCTAAAATACATCCATGAAAACCCACTTAAGGCCAAAATTG
>JBGAJA010000009.1:0-24382 GCA_044225175.1 Candidatus Omnitrophota bacterium
GACTTTGCAGCATTAAGTAAGGTTGGAATCAACTGGAATGATATTGGAGTGTTAGCGAAGACCGGAATCAACTGGCAAGATTTAGGAGTGTTGAGTAAGGTAGGAATTAACTGGAATGATTTACAAGTATTACATGCGACAGGAATTAACTGGAATGACTTAAATGTGTTAAGTCGAACCGGAATTAACTGGCAAGATTTTGGAGTGTTGAGTAAGACAGGAATCAACTGGAATGACTTAAATGTGTTAAGTAAGACAGGAATCAACTGGCAAGATTTAGCAGCCTTTAGTAAGGCTGGGGTTAATTGGAATGATTGGGGAGTATTAGGAAAGAGTGGAATCAATTGGCAAGACTTTGCAGTGTTAAGCAAGACAGGGATCAATTGGAATGATTTAGGGGTATTAGCCAAAACAGGAATTAATTGGCAAGATTTTGGAGTATTGAGTAAGACCGGAATTAACTGGAATGATTTAGGAGTGTTAGCGAAGACCGGAATCAACTGGCAAGATTTAGGAGTCTTGAGTAAGGTAGGAATTAACTGGAATGATTTAGGAGTGTTAGCGAAGACCGGAATCAACTGGCAAGACTTTGGAGTGTTAAGTAAGACAGGAATTAACTGGAATGATATCAATGTGATCAGTAGAACAGGAATCAACTGGCAAGACTTTGGAGTGTTGAGTAAGACCGGAATTAACTGGAATGACTTAAATGTGTTAAGTAAGACCGGGATCAACTGGCAAGACTTTGGAGTATTAAGTAAGACAGGAATTAACTGGAATGATATCAATGTAATCAGCCGAACCGGAATCAACTGGCAAGATTTTGGAGTGTTAAGTAAGACCGGAATTAACTGGAATGATATCAATGTGATCAGCCGAACAGGCATCAACTGGCAAGATTTTGGAGTGTTGAGTAAGACAGGAATTAATTGGAATGATTTCAATGTAATCAGCCGAACGGGAATTAACTGGCAAGACTTTGGAGTATTAAGTAAGACGGGAATCAACTGGAATGATTTAGGAGTGTTGGCAAAGACTGGAATCAACTGGCAAGACTTTGGAGTGTTGACTAAGACCGGAATTAACTGGAACGACTTAAATGTGTTAAGCAGGACGGGAATTAACTGGCAAGATTTAGGAGCATTAAGTAAGGTAGGAATCAACTGGAATGATTTAAGTGTGTTAAGTAAGACCGGAATTAACTGGAATGATTTGAATACGTTAAGCAGAACCGGAATTAACTGGATGGATTTAGCCGTATTTAGTAAGGCCGGGGTTAACTGGAATGATTGGGGAGTATTAGGAAAGAGCGGAATCAACTGGCAAGACTTTGCAGCATTAAGTAAGGTCGGAATCAATTGGAATGATTTAGGAGTAATGGCAAAGACCGGAATCAACTGGCAAGATTTAGGAGTGTTAAGTAAGACTGGAATCAACTGGAATGATTTAGGAGTGTTAGCGAAGACCGGAATCAACTGGCAAGATTTAGCTGTATTTAGCAAGGCCGGGGTTAACTGGAATGATTGGGGAGTATTAGGAAAGAGTGGAATCAACTGGCAAGACTTTGCAGCATTAAGTAAGGTTGGAATCAACTGGAATGATATTGGAGTGTTAGCGAAGACCGGAATCAACTGGCAAGATTTAGGAGTGTTGAGTAAGGTAGGAATTAACTGGAATGATTTACAAGTATTACATGCGACGTTAAGTCGAACTGGAATTAACTGGCAAGATTTTGGAGTATTGAGTAAGACTGGAATTAATTGGAATGATATCAATGTAATCAGCCGAACAGGAATCAACTGGCAAGACTTTGGAGTGTTAAGTAAGACAGGAATCAACTGGAATGATTTAGGGGTGTTAGCAAAGACGGGAATCAACTGGCAAGATTTAGAAGTGTTAAGCAAGACAGGTATCAATTGGAATGATTTAGGGGTATTAGCCAAAACAGGAATTAATTGGCAAGATTTAGGAGTGTTGAGTAAGGTTGGAATTAATTGGAATGATTTAGGGGTATTGGCTAACACCGGAATCAACTGGCAGGACTTTGGAGTATTGAGTAAGGTAGGAATTAACTGGAATGATTTAGGAGTGTTAGCGAAGGCCGGAATCAACTGGCAAGACTTTGGAGTGTTAAGTGAGACAGGAATTAATTGGAATGATCTCAATGTGATCAGTAGAACCGGAATTAACTGGCAAGATTTTGCAAGATTAAGTACAACAGGTATCAACTGGGAAAATATAGGTGTATTAAGCAATACAGGAATTAATTGGAATGACTTAAATGTGCTAAGTAGGACAGGAATTAATTGGAATGACTTTGGTGTACTAAGTAATCAAGGAATTAACTGGAATGATATCAATTTGATTAGTCGTACCGGAATTAATTGGCAAGATTTAGGAGTATTAAGTAAGACAGGAATTAATTGGAATGATCTCAATGTCATCAGTAGAACAGGAATCAATTGGTTTGATTTATCAGTGTTAAGTAGAACTGGAATTAATTGGAATGACTTAAATGTATTAAGTAGAACAGGGATTAATTGGAATGATATAGGTGTGATATCAAACACAGCAATAAACTGGCATGATCTTTCAGTATTAAGTAACACTGGAATTAATTGGAACGATTTGAATGTATTAAGTAGAACTGGTGTGAATTGGAATGATTTTAACTTATTAACACGAACAGGTATTAATTGGGCTGATTTGGGTGTATGGACAAAATCTGGAATTAATTGGAATGATTTAAATGCCCTAAGTAGAACAGGAATCAATTGGAATGATTTAGGAGTAATCACTAAAACAGGTATTAATTGGTTTGATTTTGGAAGATTAAGTACTGTTGGAATTAATTGGAATGATTTGAATGTTTTGAGCCGTACAGGTATTAATTGGAACGATTTTCAAACATTAACAAAGAGTTCCATTAATTGGTCAGGTATTGCTTCACTAGCTAATAGTGGAATTAATTGGGAAAATATCGCTTCACTTTCATATCAGAACATTAATTGGAGTGCCTTAACAGATATTAGCGGATCTGGAGTTAATTGGCTTGATATTGCTAGGATGAGTTCTACAGGAATCAACTGGAATGATTTTGCAGTCTTAAGTACTCAAGGTGTAAACTGGCAAGATATAATGAAAATTGCTAGTACAGGGATTAACTGGATGGACTTAAATTCATTAACAAGATCAGGTATTAATTGGCAAAATTTCCAAGCCTTATCAACAGCGAGTATTAATTGGAGTGGAATCAATGTTCTATCTTACGCAAACGTTAATTGGTATGGTATAGGCCAATTATCCAGCAATAATGTTAATTGGATGAGTTTAAGTGAGTTATCTAATACTGGAGTTAATTGGATGGATGTAAATGTTCAAACTCACTCTGGAATTAATTGGTACGACTACGCTTTAATGACTCGCGGTGGCGTTAACTGGCTTGACTCAGCTAATTCTAGTACTGCTGGTGTGAATTGGGCAGGTTTAAACACGATGATGAGCCATGTCACCTCAGTCTTTAATGATGTAGGAGCTCAAAATGATACAGCTACTACGACTTTATTTGGAAAATTGAATAACATCACCAGTCTAGTAGGAGCAGTCTCTTCTAATTCAACAGTAAATGAAATTAAGACGATTGTAACAACTGTTAGCGCTGTTTTAGGTTCTGCTTCAGACACTGCAGCCTCAACTACTGTCTTTGGAAACCTCATAAACCTTAAAACTGTAGTTGGAACTGTTGCTTCACCTACTTCTAGTCCAACATTATTTGGGCATGTACGTAATGCAGAATCCAATGCAAGTGCTGCCTATGGTTATACACAACAAATCTTAGCACTTTTGGGGTCTGGCAATGTAAATACTGCATTAGAAAACCTTTCAGCCTCGATTGAAGCTATGAAGTTAGATCTTTCTGGAATAGTTAATGGACAAGGTGATAACACCAATTTGGTTAAAGAGACTTTCGATATGCTCAAAAAGATCCTTGATAAACAAACTGCGGAATCAGGTTTACAAGATACTATGACAGTTGCAGAATTATCCGAGAGAGAAGCTAAGGATATGGAAAAAGTTAATCAAAAGCTTGAAGAAATCACAGCTAAGATTAATGCCTTAAGAGAAGCTTTACAGGTACAAGATGTTGTTGTTAAGACTTGGTATGAGAGCGAATAATAATGATTAAGAATAGATTTCTTTATATTTTTATTTTGCTTGGAATAACCATATTCTGCTCTTTTTCATATTCTAGAGCTGATGTATACATTAATGTCATGGCCGTAAACGGAACGGACAAAATTAAAGAATCATCTGTAAACTTTAATTTGCCTGGGGATTTGGGTTCAACAGATATCTTAGATACCAATGGTTTAGATTTGGATTATAACGTAAATGATGCTAACTATTATGTACATGGAAAAGTTACTCTTCAGCCTAAAGAATCTAAAACATTTCGTGTTCGTGTTCGTGATGTATGGAAGCTTTCTCCAGAACAAGTGGAAGGAATAAAAAAAGAAATTGAACAAGGGTATGAACAAATAGGAAAGTTAAATAATCCGCAACAAGGGCAAGCTTTAAAAGATCATCTAATAGAAAAATTGGAATTTTTACAAGAAAAAGGATCCAAAGCGGACAGTGTCGAGAAAAGAATGGATGCTTTTAGGACCTATTCTAAAGAATTGAAGCGCATTGAAAACAATGCTTTAGCAGTAGATTATTGGCGTTCAGATCCAACTGAAATCAAGCAAGAAAAAATAATAAGATTTAATATAGACGTTGAGAATCCATTTGAAAAAGCTAAAACTTATAAGAACAAACATTTTTTACCTCAAGAAGTAAGTCCAGAAGATTTAATTGAGTTTGAAAGTTTTGAAGTTCGGTTTGATCAGGAAAAGAAATCTCTTTTTCTATATAAAGAAGAGGAGCTCCAGCCTAAGGAAAAAAAGAAATATACTATAGGTATCCGAGATGTTTGGTTTATTCCTCAAAAAGAGATTGATTATTTACGAAGTCGAAGCAATACGGCTAATGACATACTAAAAGAGTCTAAATATGCTGCAAGTGCTAAGATTCTTTTTGAGGGTATTAATGAGTTATTAACTGCTCTGGAAACATCTCAAGCACAAAAGAAAGAGAATATCGGAGACCACATAAGCTTATTTCGGGATAATCAAAAGATTTTTGATAAGGCCCGAGCTGAGGTAGAAAGTTTAGAGAAACTGCTGTCTGTCTTAAGAGAAGACTTAGAGAAAAGTAAGGTTCAAAATGTCTTACGTAAAATGCAATCTCTTAAAGGCGTCTCAAATGTTTCTAAGGCGGTTTTTGATAGAACAAAAGTTTCAGAAGGGGATACTTGGAAATTTATTTTTTGGATTTTAATTTTTGTAGGATTCTTAACTGTTGTCAGTTTCTTGGTTTGGATCTTGAGATCTCGCGATAATAAAATAATAATTAATAAAGATAAGGTTAGCAGTGATTCAGAAGCCGCTAAGACATCGGATAAGAAATAATTTAATGTGAGATTTTTATGAGTCTAAAGCAATTACAATATACTGAAGTCGGTGTTGTTAAAGCTATGCGCGGTTGTATCATTATCGTGAAAGGTTTTAAAAATTGTATTAATGGTCAATTAATAAAATTTGGCTATGGTACTATGGGAATGATTGTTGGTTTCAATGAAGATGAAGCGCAAGTTTTGATGATAAAAGAAACAGATAAGATAAAGACGGGTGATAAGGCTATAGCTTCCATTGAACCATTTGAAATGCCTGTAGGTGATAAATTCATTGGACGCATCGTTAATGTTTTAGGTGATCCTTTAGATGGTTTGGGTCCTATAGAAAGTGAGAAATTTCATCCTATCTTTCCCGAAGCTCCTCCAATCTTAGTTCGACAACCTCTTAAAAAGACTTTAGAAACAGGAATTAAGGTACTTGATGCCATGATTCCTATTGGTCTTGGACAACGAGAATTAATCTTGGGAGATAAAGGTACAGGAAAAACAACATTTGTTACGGACACTATTATTAATCAAAAGAGTACGGATGTGCTTTGTATTTATGTTGCTATTGGAAAGCCTAAATCTGCTTTAGCTAAAATAGTCCAGCTTTTTAAAGATCACGAGTGTTTTAAGTATAGTATGATTGTATGCGCAGGTGCATCTGCTCCTCCAGGGCAGCAGTATTTAGCTCCTTATGTTGCTTGTTCCTTAGCGGAACATTTTTTACATCAAGGTAAGAATGTCTTTATTGGTTTTGACGATTTTACCAAACACGCTTGGGCTTATCGTGAAATCTCTCTTTTGTTAGGTCGTCCACCTGGTCGAGACTCTTATCCAGGAGATATTTTTTATCTTCATTCTAAAATGATTGAGCGTGCATGTTTCCTTGATGAAAAACATGGTGGTGGTTCAATTACATTTTTTCCAATTGTTGAAATTCTTGAAGGCGATCTGACCGCATTCGTGCCTTCAAATTTAGTTTCTATGACTGATGGTCAAATACTTCTTAGTAGTACGCTTTTCGGCGAAGGCCAGAAACCAGCTTTGGATTTAGGGTTGTCGGTTTCAAGAGTTGGATCAAAAGTACAATGGCCAGCTATTAAAGCTCTTTCTGGGCCCTTACGTCTTGAATATTTGCAGTTTAGAGAATTGCAACGCATTTCTAAATTAAAAACGACTGGGCATTCGGATGAAACATTGGAAAAGCTCAAAAGAGGCGCTATTTTAACTGAAATCCTGAGGCAAGATAAAGATCAGCCTGTAATGCAAGAAATTCAAGTCATTATTTTTTATGCATTTAATAAGAAAATGCTTAATGAAGTTACGATTCCTGAAGTTAAGATTTTTCAAGAAGAAATTCTGGAATATACGAGAAAAAATAAGCCAGAGCTTTTAAAGATGTTAAGAGAAAAAAGAAAGCTCGATCCAGATATCGAAAAAGGAATGAGCGAAGTGGTTGGTGCATATATTAAATCTTTAATAGATAGACGAAAGAAAGAAACTCCTGATGTTTTAGATGAATACACAGAACAGCCTCAGGTGGTTGAAGCTAAAGCGGAATAGAAGATGGCTAAAAATAAAATGCATTTTCGGTGTACCATTCTAAGCCCGAAAAATGTTGTTTTTGAAAGTGATGTAAGTAGTGTTTTTATTATTGGTGACAGAAGTGAGTATGAGCTCTTGGCGTATCATTATCCGTTAGTGGGTTTGGTCCAACAAGGGGACATAGTAATTGATTGGAAACGAGATATTCCGGTTCGTTCAGGAATTATAAGATTTTTTGCTAATGAATGCACGATTTTGATAGAGGAAACAGAGCATACAGTTGCTTCGGCTCAAAAGTCGCTTGGATAAGATAGTGTTAAAGAAATATTATTTATAGCCAAAGGATGTTTAATGTTAGCAGAAACGTTTCTGATTTTAACGGTTATGTTTATTGCAGTAATGGGTCCGTCTATTGTCATTGCTATTTTAGGATATGCTGTTATTAAAGCCTTGAGTCGAAACCCTTCAGCCGCTTCTAAGATTTTTATGGGAATGGCCATTATGCTTGTGTTTGTCGAGGCGATTTCGATTGTTGCGATACTCATTATTTTTCAACTATTTAAAAAATAAGAGGCTTTATGGGTTTTCGGTTTTGGTATGAAGGAATACTTTTTATTTCATATTTTGCGTTGATTATAGGATTGCCTTGCTTTATGGTGTCTTTATTAGGCACAAAAATGATTAATGATTTAGGAAATTTTCCGACTAAATCTGCTAAAATTCAGACGGTAACATTGCTTCAGCTTTTTGTTGTTGAAATTATTGCATCGACGATGTTATTTATTTTTTATCGTGTGTTTAGTTAACACCTATCTGGCATAAAAGGAGTTATAATATGGGCCTGGAATTAGATTGGGGTTTTGTTATCAAGATAATTGTCCTATTTGTTTTTTGTACAGGATTTATCTTATTAGGATTGCATTATTTATTGATTAAACCAGTAGATAGTGCAAAACAGCGTTTAGATCAAGATGCAGAAGCTGCTCGTGAGCGAGAAAGAGAACTAAATATTAAAATTAAAGAAGCAGACAATGAACTTCAGCGCCGTCAAAAAGAGCTCGACACCATGGAGCGTAAAATGCGTCAGGAGCTGGAAGAAAAGGCTGCTAAACAAAAAGATGAAATTATACAAAAAGCCCGTGCTGAAGCTGAAGAAATCATTGTAAAAGCGCAAAATGCCAAAGAAGGTATTCGTCGTGAAATTGAAAAAGGAATGGAAATCAAAATTGTTGACTATTCAGTCAAAATTATCGATGAAGTTTTTAGTAAAACGGCCATAGATGCTTTAGATAAGCAGCTTTTTACTGAGTTTTTAGAACAGTTAAAGAATGTAGATATGAAAAGACTTGGTCCTGATATTAAAAGTGCAGATGTTATAACTGCAAATCCATTGGATCAGGCATCATTAAATATTATTACTCAGCTATTTAAGGAAAAAGCAGCCAGAGACATTAAATTTAATCCTAAAATTGATAAGACTTTAATTGGCGGAGTTATTTTGCGCTTTGAGAGTTTAATGCTGGATGGTAGTTTGCAAAGTTCGTTTAAAGCTTCTGCAAATGCCATTAAAACCCAAGTGGAAAAACAATACACCTCTTAATTTATGGGTAAGGCTAATAAAGTTAAAGTCGAAGTTAATGAAGTTAAGGACTTGGTTGATTTGATCCAAGTTTTAAAAGACGTAGCTGATATGAAATATCATGCTATGTCTGCCCAGAAAACCAAATTCAATAGATTTAGTGAGTCTTTTACTGAATTTTTTAGCTTGGTTAGTTTTTCTGAAGTTCGTCATCCTTTAGTTAATAATAATAATCCTAAAACAGCTCTTCTCATTATCTCTACCGAAAAAAGTTTTATTGGAGATTTAAATACGAGAGTTATTGCTAGAACAATGGAAGAGTTAGAAAAAACACCAGATGCTATTTTGCTCACTGTCGGTAAAAAAGGTGTTGCTAAATTAGATTCGATGGGAAAAAAGAGTGCTCACACGTGGGAAGAAATTGAAGAGCGAGGTTACTACGAGGTTGCAGTAGAAATAAAGAATTATCTGGTTAAAGAAGTTATGGAAGGACGATTGGGAAAGGTTATTGCTGTTTATCCCTGGCCCAAAGACTATACGGTTATTAAGCCCAGAGCTGTTAAACTTCTTCCCTGTGAAGATTTATTACCCCAACAAAAGCAAAAAGTTGAGACTTTCCGTAGAGTTATTGAAGAGTCTGATTCAGTCGATATGAGTGGGTATCTTGCGGATCTTTGGTTGTCATCAAGAATTTATGAAATTTTTTATGACACTACTTTGGCTGCTGCTTCCGCTCAAACACAACAATTGGATAATAGTCTTGGAAAAATGCGAAAAGAAAGAGATGCTGTTAAATTAAAATATCGTAAGGCTCGTCGTGGGGATATTGATAAGAGTTTACGAGAAGTTTTCTCAGCAAGAATGATGACTTTAAAAAAATAAATCAACTTAAAAAGAGCATAAAAAATACATATGGAAAATGCCATCGTTCCAAATCAAAATCAAGAGATTAAGCAGAATACAGGGCGAGTAGCAGCTGTTCAAGGGCCTGTTGTTGATGTCCGTTTTCCGGAAGATGAAGAAGCGCCGGCAGTTTATGACTGTATTGAAACATTCGCTTTTGATGGCCGCAGAATAGTTCTTCAGACAGCGGAGCATTTGGGTCCAGGCTTGGTTAGATGTATTTCATTTATGGAGACATTAAATGTTCAGTTAGGTGCTCCATGTACCAATACTAAAAAACCTGTAGCTATTCCTATTGGAGATGGCTGTTTTGGACGTGTTATGGATGCTGCTGGTCGACCTTTAGATAATGCTGGGCCTTATGATTGTCCTACAACTGTTCCTATTCGTCGTCCTGCTGATCAAATTAGTTTTGATCTTAAGAAAACTGGACGAGAAATTCCAGAACTTTTGGAAACAGGAATCAAGTATATTGATCTTCTATATCCTATGATTAAGGGGAGTAAGACAGGGGTTCTTGGAGGAGCAGGTTGCGGTAAGACTGTTGTTATTCTTGAACTTATCAATAACATCGTTAAAGCTCATGGTGGTGCTTGCGTGTTTTGTGGGATAGGAGAGCGTATTCGTGAAGGAAACGAGCTTTTTTACGAATTGGAAGAAGCTCATCTTTTGCCAAAAGTTATGTTGGCATTTGGTCAAATGGATCAACCTCCTGGTGCGCGTGCTGAAGTTGTTAATGCAGGACTTACAATGGCAGAGTATTTGTTAGCTAAAAACAAAGACGTTCTGTTGTTTATGGATAATCTTTATCGATTCATTCAAGGTGGTCAAGAAGTCTCAACTCTCTTAGGACGTGTTCCTGCAGAAACAGGTTATCAACCGACGCTTGCTTCTGAAGTCAATACTGTTCAAGAACGTATTCGTTCCGTTGAAGGTGGTGGATCTATTACAGCTATGCAAGCTGTATATGTTCCTGCCGACGATATGACTGATCCTGCTGTCGTTTCTATTTTTGCGACTCTTGACGGGGTTATTGTTCTTTCCCGTGATTTAGTTCAGCGTGGTATGTACCCCGCGATTGACCCTTTGCAGAGTTCTTGTACGAACTTGGATACTAACGTTGTGGGTCGTCGCCATTATGATGTTTCCCAGCAAGTCATTCAGCATTTTAGTAAACACAATTCCCTTAAGCGTATTGTTGCAGTTATTGGTCTAGAAGAATTGAGTAAGGATGACCAAAAAGTCTTTAAGCGAGCCGAGAAGTTGTATAATTTTATGACACAGCCCTTCACTGTTAGTGAAGTTTTCACGGGTAAAAAAGGTGAATACGTACCCTTGGAAGATAATATCATCGGTTGTGAACGAATCCTGCGTGGTGATTATGATCATATGGAAGCCCAGGATTTTTATATGATCGGCCGCGCCCCCAAGATCTAAAAGATGTACAAGCCTGTCGCTAACAAAATCCTCGTCGATGTTTTAACTAAATCTGGGCTTTTTTCGTCCCAAGATGCTGAAGATTATATTGCCTCCGCTAAAGGTGAGCGCCGCAATCTTCATAGCTATCTTATTCGCCATGATATTCTAACGGATCGCCAGATTGTTGAAGCTCTTTCCCAAGAGTTGAAATTAGAAATTGTAGATTTAAAGCATATGGAAATTGCAGCCAGTGTCATTGATAAGGTGCCTGTAAAATTTGCATCTTTTTATGAATTTATGCCTATTGCTATTGAAGGAAATCAATTAAAGTTAGCGATTTCGTCTCCATTAGATGTGCGAGTAGAAGATGACATCCGTGTCCATTTAGGATTTCAATTAAAAGTTGTTTTAGCTTTAAAATCAGACATTCAAGAGGCGCTTAAGAAATATTATGGTTTGGCGTCAGATACTATCGACAAGATTTTGACCAAAGAACCTAAGCATAAGCATCAGAACTATACTCAGGCTTGGGTTGAAGATATTGAAAAGAAAAGCGAAGATCCTTCTGTTTCAAAATTAGTGAATCAAATCATCTTAGAAGCATATCAAAAAAGAGCAACTGACATCCATTTGGAGCCTTATCGGAATAAAATACGTTTACGTTATCGTATTGATGGGATTTTAATTGATGGGAACCTTCCGCCGGAAGCAAAACTTTTTCTTCTTCCTATGCTATCTCGGATCAAGATCATGTCGAATTTAAGTATTACAGAAAAACGACTCCCTCAAGATGGCAGCACTATTGTTCGAACTAATGAACAGGACTTGGATTTGCGCATTTCAACCATTCCAACCCCACGTGGTGAAAGTATGGTTATTCGTATTCTACCGACGAAGAATATGCGAACGACTTTGGAGAGCTTAGGGTTTAATGAGCATAACGCAACACAATTTCGTAAACTTATTACTCAGCCTCATGGAATTATCTTTGTTACTGGTCCAACTGGAAGTGGTAAGACTACAACGCTTTATGCTTGTCTAAATGAATTAAATCGAGATGAGCATAAAATTATTACCATTGAAGATCCCATTGAATATGAAATGGAAGGGATTACCCAGATTCAAATTAATTCTAGGCTTAATTTTGGTTTTGCAGAAGGGTTAAGAAGTATTTTACGCCATGATCCAGACATTATCATGGTGGGTGAGGTTCGTGATTTAGAAACTGCAGAAATTGCTATAAGGACGGCTTTAACTGGACATTTAGTATTTTCAACGATCCATACCAATGATGCGGCTAGTGGAATTACTCGTTTGGTGGACATGGGGGTTGAGCCATATTTAGTTGCATCTTCGGTGGAAGCTTTTGTTGCACAACGATTGGTTCGTCTGATTTGTCCCAACTGTAAACAAGAGGATCATGATGTGTTGCCCATCGTGCGGGAAGAAATTGCCCAATCGGTCTCTTCTACAGATTTTAAAGTTTATAAGGGCAAGGGTTGTGATCATTGTTATGGGACAGGGTATTTTGGAAGAACTGCTATCTATGAGATTTTATCGATGAATGAAACTATGCGCGCCATGCTGGTCGCCAAACCACAGGTGGAGGCCATTAAGAGAACTGCGATCTCCATGGGAATGAAAACATTACGTCAAAATGGATGGGAATGCGTTGTTAAAGGATTGACTACTCCTTCAGAAGTGATGTACGTAACTTCAAAAAATAATCTAGACGTTCTTTCCTCCGTCTAATAATCATATGCCATTTTTCTTTTATAAAGCCAAGAAGAGTTCTGCTGAAACTGTCACAGGGCGTCTAGAAGCCCAGAATTCAGATGAAGCTCTGGAATTAATTCAGCAGATGCATCTTGTACCAGTATCATTGGAAGAGGTTTCCCATGGAGTTCTTGTCAGTAAGATTAAACCTCGAAGAATCAAGTCTCAAGAAACATATCAATTTACTAAACAATTAGGTGGTTTAGTTAAATCCGGTGTGCCGTTGCTTAAGGCCTTAGAGGTTATTAGTGCGCAAACGAAGAATATTTATATGGCCAAGATCCTCAATGATGTTACCTTAAGTGTGAAAAGTGGAAGATCTCTTTCTTTGGCTTTAAGTGAATACCCCCAGGTTTTCTCTTCATTATATGTATCAATGATTCAAGCCGGAGAAGAGATAGGGAATTTACGGGATGTGCTTTTGGATATTGCTGAATTTCAAAAAAAGCAGCAGGAACTTGTCTCAAAAGTAACAGGCGCCATGGTTTATCCCTTTGTTATGCTTGGTGTTGGCTGCATGACTGTATTTTTTATACTCAGTTTTGTTCTTCCTAAGATTGCTGTCATTTATGCGGACACTTCTCAAGTTCTACCCCTACCTACATTAATTGTAATGAGTGTCAGTAATTTCTTCAAAGCTTATTGGATTGTGCTGGGGATTTCTATGACTGTTTTTGCTGTCGCTGTTAATAAGTGGCGTCACACTCAGGCTGCGCAGATTATTATGGGTCGTGTTCTTTTAACTATTCCTCTTGTGGGAGAGTTGATCATCAAAACAGATTTAACAAGATTTACTCGCACGCTACATTTGCTGCTAAATAGTGGATTAACTCTTGTTCGTTCAATTGAGATAGCCATACCTACTATAACTAATCCACAGTTGCGAGCTGACTTAATGGAAAGTTTCTCAGGTTTGAAATCGGGTGAAAGTTTAGGGAATTGTATTAATCAATCGGTCTTAATGCCAAGCATGATTTCTCAAATGTTGACGGTTGCTGAAGAAAGTGGATCCTTACAGGAATCTCTTCGAGATATTGCTGAGACATATGAATCAGATATTAATGATAGCATTCGAGTGATTACAACTCTTTTAGAGCCCATTATGATTCTTTCGGTCGGTTTGGTTGTAGGTTTTATTGTTTTTGCCATGCTAATGCCTATTTTTTCAATGGATCTTCTTGGTCGTTAAGATGAAAAGAAGCGTTTTGTTTATTTTCTTCTTATTTCTTCTTTCATTAAAAGCGGATGCATTTAATTTAGACTTTAAGGGATGGGAGCAGATCAACGGAACGCATTTTAAGGTGATATTTAAAGATGGAATGACGGACGATGTCCCTAGAGAGATTTTAAATAAAGCTGAGGAGTATTATAGGTCTATTGCTGATCGAATAGGGTATGCGCGTTATCAGAAATTTTGGACATGGGATGAGCGGGTTCCGATAGTACTGTTTTCCTCTCAAGAAGAATTTATTAAGACAACAGGACGACCATTGTGGTCAAAAGGTTTTGCCATTAGTCATTTATCTTCTATCAATCAGCGTATGATTGTGACATACAAAGATCAAGATGATTTTCTGAAAAGCACGTTGCCACACGAGATTGGTCATTTAATTTTGCATGATTTTATAGGGTCTAAACATTCTATTCCTGTATGGTTTGATGAAGGGGTAGCACAAATGGAGGAGCGTGAGTGGGATGATCAAAATCATCGGTTGATTCTTTCGCGTTTGATTCAAGGGGGGCAGGGTATTTCTATAGTGACATTACAAAATCCTGGCGCTTTAGTGCAGCTAAGTTCTTTAGATGCATCGATATTTTATGCGGAAAGTCTTTACATTGTAGATTTTTTAGTTAAAACTTATGGTAAAGAATCATTCGTTAATTTGTGCCGTAATTTAAGAGATGGGAAAGGTTTTGACCAAGCATTAAAAAGTTCTTATCCAAGTATCGACTCTGTAGTGACTTTGCAGGATAAATGGTTTCAATATATGAGGCAGTACCAATAAATTTTCTTGGAACTAATGAGGAGGGTTTTATGTTTCTTAAATTCAAAAGAGGTTTTACGTTAGTCGAGATTTTATTAGTTGTGATCATTATTGGGGCTTTGGCTGCCATGATTATTCCTCGATTGGCTGGAAGAGGAGAGCAGGCTAAAGCGAAGATAGCTAAGAGTGATATTGATGCGAATATTCCAACAGCCTTAAAGCTTTATGAATTAGATAATGGAACTTTTCCTTCAACTGAGCAGGGACTCGCTGCCCTTCGTATAAAACCCACCACAAACCCTCTAGCTCAAAATTGGAACGGACCTTATTTAGAGAAAGAGCCTATAGATCCATGGGGCCGTGCTTATATGTATGTCTCTCCAGGGGCACACCGTTCTGATTATGATCTTTACTCAAAAGGCAAAGATGAAGCTTCCGAAAAGGACGATGTTGTTAATTGGCAATAAAGCAAAAGGTTTCACCTTCGTTGAGATCATGGTTGCTCTAGTTGTTCTCTCTGCTGGAATTGTCATGATTTACAAAAGTTTTTTTATGTATGTCGATCACCTCTCTTACTTGACCTGCCGTCTGCATGCCAGCCAAATGATTGAAAGTAAAATAGCAGACATTACTCATTCCTATAAACAAAATCAGGATAATACATTTAATAGGGGAGCTATGACAGAGACGATAGAGATTAATCATAAATGGATTGATTTTAATTATTCCATTGATCTTGCTCCTCAGGTGGGATTGGATTATGCATACCGACTGAAAGTCACGTTGGGTTGGTATGATGGACGTCGTCTCATGCATTTATCCAGAGAAAGTCTTTTAACAAGAATATGAAACTCAAGACCAGAGCATTTACCTTAGTCGAGATCCTGTTGGTTTCTGTTTTAATTTCAGTTGTAGGTCTTGCCATCTTTCGTTGTTTCATTAATGGATTGAAGTTATGGAGTAAAGCGCAGCGTTTAAATAATGAGGCTGAAGTGGTCATTTTTTTAGATAAAATTGCCGAAGATCTAAGATCGGTTGTTGTCCTCTCGGGTCTAAGTTTTAAGGGGAATGCCACACAAATTTCTTTTCCTGCCGTCGTTATGACTAAAGCTGATAGCAAATCATCGCGAGCATCGGAAGGGCTTATTAATCAAATTGGTTCTGTAAAATACCGCTACGACTTTGATAAACATACCATATATCGTCAGCAAGCTAATTATCCTCAGGCTATCAAAGACAGATGGAAGCAAGATGAACTGCCAGTCGTTAGTGGGGTTGATGAATTAGTCTTTCATTATGAAATTGTTTCGGAGAATCGCCTGTTGCTAAAATCTGATATTTCTGAAAAAACGCCTGCAGGAATTATGGTTGAGATACGCTTTAGTGATCAAGAAGGCCAGCACGAGATTAAACGTTATATTCCTATCCCGGTCGGTGCATAATGAATAAAAAAAGTTTCCTTAGCCGAGAAAAGGGTTTTGTTCTGATTTTTGCAATATGGGTCCTGGGATTTTTAACTATTTTGGCAGTCGGAATTGCGGCAGGTATACGTCAAAAGATTGTCTTATTGAAAAAGTTAGACCAACGTGATCGCATTTGTCATTTATTAGATGCATCTGTTAAATACAGTACACTATATATCAGCTCACAATTAAGTTCATCAAATTGGGTTTATACTCCCAATGTGAAGAAGAACCTGCACAATAATCCTGTTGATTTGGGACAGTACAGTTTAGGGGACGATCATGCAGATATTGCTTACACTTTAGCTGAGCAGGGGGAACTCTTTGGTGTTGTTGATGAGGAAAGAAAGATCAATCTTAATTTCACTAATGCTGATGTTTTATCAGCTCTTATAGAGAAGGTTTTGGGTCTCAAAGTAGAAGATGCTCAGAAGTTGGCGAGAGCTTTGCTTGATTGGCGTCAATATGGGGAGAGCGAGGTTAAAGGTTTTTTTAGCGATGAATATTATAGTAATTTAAACGAACCATATGTGAAGAAGGATGGAAATTATGAAACCCTTGATGAAATATTATTGGTCAAGGGAATGACCAAAGAGTGGTATGAGAAGTTAATCGATTATGTGACGATTTATGGAGATGGAAAAGTTAATATTAATACTGCATCAGCAGAAGTTTTAAGCGCTTTAGGATTAGACGATGCGGTCATTGAAAAAATTTTTGAAGCTCGTCAGGGCAGAGATAAAATAGAGGCAACAATCGACGATCATATTTTTCAGAAAACATTTGATATAGCAACAGAAACGAAATCTTTCACAAAGCTTCTACCGGCGGAGATTCGCTCTATTGATTCCTTGAGTCAAAAAAATTTACTAACAACTACGTCGTATTTTTTTACTGCGAGATTTAAAGCTCATTTGGCGCACGATACTTTTGCTAAATCCATTCGCTGCGTAATTTCTGCAAGAGAGAATAAGATTGTGTACTGGCAAGAGAGATGAAAATAATTATTTTTTGAATGGTACGTAAAAATAATTTAGTTATAATAAATTAAATAAAAAAAAGGAAATGAATGTTCGGTACAAATAAACGATATCTAAGTTTCTCTCTCAACGAAACAATTATTAAACTTGCGCAGGTAACTTCTTCTGGTGTTGTAGAAAAAGTTGCTCGTGCATCTGCAGCAGATTCATCCGTTGAATCATTAGGCTCTTCTCTTAAAACACTTCTTAATGGGTTTGATCGTAAAGCTTCTGTAGTTTGTGTCATACCAGCAAGTATTGCTACTTCTAAAACAATTGAAGTGCCTTCAGCAGATCCTCAGGAAATAAGATCAATTATAAATCTTCAAGCAAGTCGACATACTCCGTATTCTCGCGAAGAAGTTTTGATTGGTTATATTAATCTTGGAGCGGGGGCTGCAAATCATACTAAGATTCTCTTAGTCATTGTTCACCGTAATGTAATTAAGGACAGATTGAATGTTTTAGAAAAAGTTTCTCTTAATCCCGATAAGATTCTCTTTGTTCCTGAGGGAATTGGTCGTTTATATTCCAAGGGACTTGCATTGAAAAGAGAATCGGCTCCCGTAGGGGTAATTGATGTTGCATTAACTTCAGTCAATTTCCTTGCAGTAGCTAGAGGTTCAGTTGTCTTCTCTCGTAGTATACCTATTGGTGTAAAGCAATTAGTCGATAGCCAAGAATCTGTTAATAAGCTTCTAGAAGAAATTAATAAATCAATGGCTGCTTATAATAGTGAAGATGCCGTCACTCCCATTGAATCTTTTGTTTTGACTACGGATTCTGATGTTGTTAAAAATTTACCCCCATCTTTAATTGAAACACTTAAAACAGATGTACGATTTAGCCCTTATGTCAATTTTATCAATGCAGGTTCTGTAAAAAATAAATTATTAGTCGATTTTGCTGACGATTCTTTCTTGGATGTTATTGCTAGTGTAACCACTATTGGTAAGCACGAAGTCAATCTCATGCCAGAGGAAATGGTTATTAAAAAGAACGTTGAGAAACAAAGTCAAGAGGCTATCAAAACTGTTGCTGCTGCGTTTATTATTCTTGTTTTATTGGGTGCGTCTATGATGAGTAAGATTTATTTCAAAGAATCTTTCTTGAATCGTAATTTGAAAGAGAAATATGCTTCTCAGAGTCAGGAAGTAAGTCAGCTTCAAGAACGTTTAAATAAATTAAATATTGTTAAGGGGTATCTGCAAGAACGAATGGTCAGTTTAGATATTATTCGTGAACTTTATCGAGTGACTCCATCACAAATTTATTTAAATACCATTTCTGTTGATGAAGATGGTTCGTTAACAATGAGCGGAATTTCAGACTCTTTATCTCGTGTATTTTCCTATGTTAAGACCCTCTCAGATTCACCAATGTTTAAAAATGTTAAAACTAAGTCAACTGCGACCAAGAAAGATAATGGTAAGGATGTTGCAGCATTTGAGTTAAATTTACAATTGAAAGATTCTACACCCAAGGAGTAAGACTTGTTTCAAGCATATATCACTAAAATCAGCGAATTTGTTTCTAAGCTTTCTGCACGAGATAAGAAATTATTGACGATTGCGATTATTCTTTTGGTGGCAGCTCTTTTTGATCGCTTATTTATTGCTCCAACAATGTCTCGTTTATCGGCATTAGACGTTGAAATCGCCAAGGAAGAAGATTCTATTAAGAGTAATTTGCATTTTTTAACATATAAGAACAAAATTCTTAAAGAGTCTAATGCAATTAACGGTTATTTCACTGAAAAAGTGCTTACGGATGATGAGATCATTTCCGCATTCTTAAAGAAGATAGAAATGATTGCCACTAAGGCAAATGTGGTTTTAGCCAAAGTTACACCAACTACAGGTGAAATAGATAAAAATTATGTCAGATATTCTGCTGATGTAGAGTGTTCGGGGAAGTTTACAGAAGTAATTACGTTTATGCATTTGATTAATTCTTCAGATGAACTTACAAAGATTGTAAAATATAATTTAGTTTCGAAGAAGGCTGATAGCGATGAAGTCAAAGCCACAATGACAATTTTGAAAGTCATTGTGTCTAAGAAGAATACCCCTAAAGTAGCTAATCCTCCCTCAAGTACCAAAAAAGATAATGCACCAACCCCCAAAACCAATTAAGTTGTTCTCTTGGTTTTTATTTCTCGTTTTAACTTTAAGTTCACTTTCTGTTAATGCTGCCACTTTACGAGAAATGTATGAATCTGCCCTAGATGCTTACAATAAAGGTCAATATGATCAGGCTATAGAGATTTATAAACAAATTAACAAAGAAGTGCCTCAATTTGTTCCTGCCTATATTGGAATAGGTTTATCATTGAAGGAAAAGGGTGCAGAGTTTGAAGAAATTTTATATTACTATAAACTTGCCGTTGAGAAAGATCCGACTAATGCTCAAGCCTATGATCAATTAGGTCGATTGTATTATTCTGCAGGTAAAATAGAGAAAGCAATGGGGGCCTATGAAAAGGCTTTGAGAATTAATCCCAATATGCCTGAAGTGAAGCTTTCTTTAGGGTGGATTTATTTAACTGGAAAAAGAATTAATCCTCAACGAGCTGTTTTGTATTTTCAAGATTGTATTAAAAGTATCCCCAGTCCTAATGCTTATTTAGGTTTAGGGATGGCTTATTTTGCAGATAATCAGCGAGGGAAAGTTTTAGATGTGATTACTCAACTCAAGATGATGGGTAGTGATGATATGGCCAATAAACTTGAGAAAGCTGTTCGCGAAAATCGTCGTATTGTTCTCAATGATCCTGAAGAATCCTCAGAAGGTGCTGAAGATAAAAATACTTTTCAAAATACCCCTGATACTCCTAAGGGGGTCAAGGTCCGTCTAAGTGGAAAATTAGACGCTCTATAGTCATCTACCACTTTGCTTCAAAAACTTTAATTTGTGTGCGACCTGTTAAATCGCTTGAAGTAGTTAACAAATTGAAATGCTCCATTCCTGCCGCATTAAAGAAGAAAAGTTTGATCAATAGAGAATTCGCTAAACTACGATCCATCAATCTTGCCATTAATTGATTGTCCTGCTTATAAATGACAACAGCATATTTGAGATTTGCTCCTAAGTTTTCATTCTCACTGATTTGATTGCTGCGTAGATAAACCACACTTATAGGAGAACCTTTCCCATATGTAGGGGATTGGATAGAGGCTTTCATGGTTAATTTATTAACGATTAGATTTTCGTTAAAATAATAATTACTATCATCTTCCTTGAGCAGCTGCAAGGAAGGGCTGTAATGGGGTTGGCCACCAGCAAGATTCCATAAGAAATCAAGATATAAAGGACTATTTCGAGAGGGGACAGATTCCAATAAAGAAGGACTGTTATTAATTTCTTCGACTTTCTGAATATTCCATTTTCCCATAAACGCAAGCCCCAGATTTTGATCAACAATTTCATTGTATAGAAGGATGTAACTATGGGGAGAACCTCCTCGGATGAGAAGTAATAGGTAGTTTGCATCTTCTTGGCTGTGAAGAACAGTTTGTAATAAGAGTTTGGCTTCTTGATCTGATTTGGAAGAAATTGTTGTTAACAGAGCAACAGCTTGGGAGGTCTTTAAGCCTTTGGCTGTCAAGAAATCTACAGCTTTATTACCGGAGAGATTAATCATTTTTAAAAGACCTGCAGCTTTCTTTTCATCCTCGCTTAAGAATATATTGGCCATCCAATATCCTGTTGAGCTTTGGCTTAAAGTTGCTCCATCGAACATGACTTTACGATGAGAAATGCCTTTAATAAAATGCCCTGGAGGCCACCAGCTATTGATAATGCTGTCTTTAGGTGTCTTATTTCTAATCTCAATTAATGCCTCTTCCCAAGCGGAGTTGAAAATGGGGTTTAATACGGTGGTTATGTTTTTATTGCTATTGATCCAAATAAAAAGTACAAGAAAAACAATAAATCCTGCGCGTACCCAAAGAATCTTAAACAGAGGGATTCTTTGAAGTGCTCCTTCAACTGCAATTGCAAAGAATAAACTCAATCCAATCATAGCAAAGATGGAAAAACGTGACGCTGCAAGTGTCATGACAATGCAAACAATCAGAAAGGTACCCAAGCTGATAATTTTTAGAGCATATTGTTTGTCTTTGTTTCTTATGACAAGAAATGCACTATAGGCAACTCCAGCCAAACTTGAGAGTAAGAAGAACAATCCCCCTGTATCTGAAAGGAGATCTTGAAGAGAGGATTTCTTAAGCTCGCCTACTTCCATGAAAAGATTGGGCCAAAGACCGAATTGTTTGACAGTAAATTTCTGAAGTTCACCTAAACCTTCTCGCAGAAGGGTAAAGAAATCTGTAAAACTAAAAAGAAGGCTAATCCCAAGAATTGTTGCTGCAACGAAAGAGATCCCAAGAACCGCATAGCGTTTGATAGAACTAAAGTCTTTAATGAAGAATGCATAAACGATACAAGTTCCCAGTATGGCAATTGTCATGGCCAACATAAATCCCCAGCCTTGCCAAATCGCTGCAAAAGCGCTGATAGAACAAGCAAACGCCAGGGCGTATTTCCAAAAATTCTTTGATGTACTTTGTGTGATTGCTTTAATGACAATCACAACCAGAATAATCGTGAAAAATAAATTGTATGGATCCGTACGATACCATCCAAGGGAAGATCTTTTAAGAATGACTGGTGCCAGTGAGAAAAATAAACTTCCTACAAAGCAAGACACAGCTGAAATCTGAAGATTTCTACAAGCCCAAAAGAAAGCAGCCAGTACAAGAATTATCAAAATAAGAGGGGTATACGCAACCGCAGACATTAAAGGAATATTAGGGTCAAATATCTTTAGGAATTTATAGAGATAAAAACCTACGTAAGGGTGATAAGTCCGAGGCTGCCAGAAACCATCAGGAGCTGCCATGAGAGGGTCGAGATACTTGCTTCCTTTAACAACATCAGCCATGTGTCCGGTTTTAACTATATTTTCTGTCAGGTAATAAAAATAGAATGTGTCTGATTCTAGAAGATAAATATTGGGCTTTTTTCCAGAAGCTTCAAAAATTCTTCGATTAGCATTTTCAACCGCTTGTTGAACTTTGGCAGAATCTTTGCGAAGCGTTTCATTAAGTTTTTGAGTGGCCATTTGTTCGGCTTCAGGAAAAGGAATTTGTGGGGCTTGGGCATGAATGGTTTCAAGTAACGATTTCTTGATATTGTAAATGACAAACATGGAAGCTTGATCATAGGAGGGATCCCAGATATGGGCACGCAAAGGATAAAGTCGGACGTATATGCTTAGAATTGCCGCCGCGAGAAAAAAGATGAGCCATGTTTTTTTAGAATTCATTTGGAAGCAATTATGGCATGTTTTGTTTAAGTTTCAAATATTCTTGACGGATTTTGTTAGAAGCGATTGCATAACTTCTTCTCTCTTGGCTTTGACGTTTGCCCATGATGAGACCCAAAAGCTGGCCTTGTTTGTTTAGAATCGGGCCTCCGCTGTCTCCTTGATACAGATTCAAATTTACTTCCAACATTTCAATAGCATTCGTGGACATGCTTTCAATTAAACTTGTAATTTGTCCTCCTAAAATACTTTGATTATCATAATCGGAATTTCCAATAGCCAGAATGGGTTCTCCAATAGGAACGGTGGAAGAATCAGCCCATGAAATTGCTTTCAGCTTTGAAGGTGGATCAATCTTAATAAAACTGAAATCGGATTCGTTGATATATAAAACAGAGGCCTCATAAACTTTACCATTAGATAAACCGACTAAAATTTGAGGGGCATTGGCAATAATATGGGTATTCGTGACAATAATCCCTGAAGGATCAATGATAATGCCCGCTCCATGACGTTCATAGGAAGCAATCCCTTTTCTGCCATTTTTGGTTGTAAGAACTTTCTTCAGAACTGTCCGTACTTCCACAATGCAGGGAGTAATGCTTTGCATGCGGCCTATCACTGAGCGGTCTTCCGCATGAACTAAAGTGGAGGTTTGTAAGCAAAAAAGTAAGGAAATTAGAAAAAATAAGACTCTCATAAGCGAATTGTATAACAACTTATCCTAAGTAGCTAAAATAATATATATATTGTACACTTTTGCTATGCACAGAAATATAGATTTATGTGTAAGTCACAGGTATGCTGCCTGCAAGAAGCCATGGCCTGTTTTCTTACGTATATTCACTTTATTAGTCTTTTTGATCAATACCCTTGGGCCATTACCATCTTATGCTCACGAACCTCGCCTCCCGACCCCGCGAGGTTCGGAAGGACAGGTTCCCCAGGGGCTGCCTAAGCCTGGGGTGAGGGTGCATTTAAGTCCTCCTGTGACCCCACCTTTGCTCAAAGGAATCAAAGTCCATCCAGATAATCCTTTTATGTTCGATTTTATCCTAGATCAAGGGTCACGTTCCGTCGCTGATGCACATAAATTGAAGGAAGAGTCCAACCGTCTAATCAAGTACTTTTTAGCATCTTTAACTACCCCAGAAGCTGACCTGTGGGTGAACTTAAGCCCCTATGAAAAAAACCGCATAGTCCCCGAAAGCTTTGGCCAAACCGAGATGGGACGTGACCTATTAGCCCAGGACTACATGCTCAAACAGATCACAGCCAGCCTTATGTACCCAGAAGATGAGATAGGAAAGAGATTCTGGAGAAGAATCTATGAAGAATCCGCCAAAAGGTATGGAACAACCAATATCCCAGTCAATACATTCAACAAGGTGTGGATAGTCCCTGAAAAGGCAGTGGTTTATGAGAATGCTAAAGCAGGAACAGCCTATGTAGTGGAATCCAGGCTGAAAGTGATGTTGGAAGAAGACTACGTAGCCTTCAAAAAGGTGTCAGACACCTTTTTGAAGGGGCGGGTTGATAAAAAGGTGTCTGACACCTTTTTGCACAGTCAGATCATACGGGAAATCGTGATTCCTGAATTAACCAAAGAGATCAATGAAGGGGCCAATTTTGTGCAGCTTAGGCAGGTTTATAGTTCTTTGATTCTAGCCACTTGGTACAAGAAGAAGATTAAAGATTCGATTTTGGCGCAGGTGTATGCGGATAAAAATAAAACGGCAGGAATCCAATACGTAGGGGCGTCTCCCCGTGGCCGCCCTCAACAAAATGATGTTGATCCAAAAAAAGGGCAGGCACAGGGACCTGCCCCTACGGATATTGAATTGATCTACAATCAATACCTCCA
>JBGAJA010000006.1:0-135075 GCA_044225175.1 Candidatus Omnitrophota bacterium
ATCGTCCTTCCAGAGTTGGAAAAAGAGGTCAACGAAGGTAAGACATTTGCTAACTTACGCCAAATCTTTCATTCCATGATTCTAGCTGCCTGGTATAAGAAAAACCTCAAGCAATCCTTACTGAATCAAGTTTACAGCAACAAAGCCAAGATTAATGGGGTAGATACCCAAGATAAGACGATCAAAGAGCAGATTTACCAGGAATACTTAAAAGCTTATAAGAAAGGCGTGTTCAATTACATTAAAGATGACATTAACAATGGACAAAAGACCCCAAGGAAGTACTTTTCAGGGGGAGTGTTAGGACAATTTAGCCTAGTAGTGACCAGTAATCGCCAAGATTTTGATGTTCGAAGATTTGCTACAGATGGAGCAATGGTTTCTATTACCGCTGGAATACAAAAGACGCCGATATCTCCTGTAAATCAAGCGATGACAAGTGAAAAAGTCGTCACAACACGACAATGGACAGTGACAGTTAAAAAAGAAGCAACAGATCCAGAGAATATTATTATTAGGGTCGAAGAACATAGGATTTTAGCTAATACTAAACGAGCTCTTCCTATGAGATTTAAGAGTAAAGCTTTTGAAAATAATCTTTTTGAGATTGCGAATAATATAGCGCAAAGCTTGCAAAGAAGATCAGGGGCTCTGAATGCTGAAGAAAGCTTAAGCTACAACGACATTAAGGAATTAGTTTTAATCATGCAAAGAAATCCTAATGATAGATTTCGAGTTAGTGATCAAGATTTAGATCGTTGGGGACAGGAAGAATTTACTAAGAATCTTTCACAGACCCTTGAAGAAGAGCGTAGTGATATTGGAAACTTAAGTTGGTTAAATTCTTTCTTAAAATCACTTAATGGAACAGAAAAAGGTCATTTCTTGGGGGTTGATTTTAGTGGATCAACTGTAAGGTTCGTGCGTGTGGATTTAATTCCAGGACAATCTCCGCAGGTCCATTACTATGACAAAATAGTCTTTCCTGAACAATTAAAATCAAAATCTGCCCAAGCAGTCTTCGCCTTTGTAGCAGAGAAGATGGCTGATTTGAAATTACCTGAGCTTCCTCACGGAGAAAAATATTCCCTAGGTTTGTCATTTGCTTTTCCAATGAAACATCATTCCATCAATTCTGCTGAAATTCTTCGTAATACTAAGGGATGGAAGATTCCAAAGGTTAAGGGAAGAAATCCTCAATTGTTATTAGCAGAAGCAATTAAGAAAGAAACTCGCTTAACAGTGCCAATCACTGTGGATGCTGTTGTCAATGATACGATTGCAACTCAATTGTCTTATCTAGGTTCTGTGATTGGGCTTATTTTGGGAACTGGGGCTAATCTTTCAGTGACCGACCGTCAGGGTAGGATTATTAATATTGAAGCAGGAAATAGTCAAGTCTCAACAATCCTGCGTACTTTTGCAGACCAGAATATTTTTATAAAATCGAGTCCCGAATACAAACAAATGTTAGAGAAAATGGTTTCTGGTAAATATTTAGTCCAGCTTTTAAGAGAGAAAATTCGTCAAATGGGTGTCACTCATTATAAGAATTATGAAACTATTTCTACCTCTAAAAGATGGGATGATGAAGATATTGGTAGTGAGATCTTAGGAAAAATTATAAGAAATTCGGACGAGAGAGAACTAAGTGCTTATCTTAATCAAGAATTTGGAATAAACGTCATACTTTCAAGAGAAGAAGCAGATATGCTTAAAGAAATTAGTCATAATCTTTTAATCCGTGCTGGATCTTTGGTAGGGCAAATTGTAGGAAGGATCATGGATTATATTCATGTGTATCAAAAGCAAGAGAAGTATACGATTGTCATCGATGGCAGCGTCTATTGGGAAAACGATCTGGTCAAGAATGAATTGAGGCGTACGCTTGATCGATTGGGATGGACCAAAGAACGCCTAGAGATTGTCAAAGTCCAACAAGCCTCCGCCTATGGGGCTGCAGTTGCCGCTGCTGTTGCGACGAGGGATAGCGCAATGTCAGCAGGTATGAGTATAAGCATGGGTTCTCTCCCAGATCAATTGAATAATGATTCTGCCCCGGTTAATCCAACCAAGATTTCTAAAGAAGCAGCTAATTTTATCCAGAGAATTAAAACAGCGCCAGATTATGTAGAAGAAATCAAGCAATTGTCCTCTCAAAATCTCTCTATTTATACATTAAAAGAGGTGCTAAATACAGATGATGGTGATCGAGGTTATCGTCATCGTCTAGCTGTTTTAATGTATATGCGTTTAAGGAAAGATTATATTAAATCGAGAATCGACAAAAAAGCTCTCTTAAAGATTTTGATTCCACACGCATTCAATCCTCGAACTAGTAAATATCCTGGTGTTGAGGATAATGAGGGTGTGAGAATCAGCACACTTACGACAATAGCTAACTTTTCTTTAGATGATGCAGTGACATATATCGTGGATTCACTTGATCCTGAGATTGAAAATTCTATCCGTGTTAGAGAAGGTGCGGTACTAATTCTTTTAGAGAATATAGATTCCATCAAACTTTCTAATAGAAAGGAATATTTAATTTCGGAATTGCAAAAAGATAAATTAAAGAATCAAACCTTTGTCGATTTGAATGCTTTGCGTTTTTTACTTACCGAGGATGCTTCCATTGATACGTTACCTATTAATCAGTTGTCTAGTGCCGCCGAGGACTTCGCAAGAAGATTTCGTTCCGTAGATGCAATTGCCGTACGCGACAGAAAAGATTGGTACCACGAACAATACTCAGCAGATGTTATTTTTCAGGTCTTGAAAACAACAAATAGGTTAAATTATAAGGCTCGTATGGCTGCCCTTAGAATCATGCGGGCTCATAAAAAAGAATTCTTAAAGCTTCCTCCGGATGAATTGAGAGCTGTTCTTGAAGGTTGTGCGTATATAGATAAAGGTAAATATTCAGGTAAAGAATACAGTTTTGAAGTTAGAAAAGAAGCTCTTAAGGCAATGATGGATTTAGATGTTGAGACTGCACTTCCGTACCTATTTGATTCTTTAAATATTAATATAGAACCAAATTCAGCAGTTCAGGCACTGGTCTTGTCTAGAATCAGCGAGAATATTCCTTCAATAATAAGATTTAACAAGAAGGATGAGTTGATAGGTATTTTGAGAAAATTAGCACATGATCCTTTCTTGAATAAGGCAAAGATTACAAAGGTGATTGGCCAATTAGAGTCTATGAGAAGATCAGAAGATGACCAACAATTGATCTCTAATTCCAGATTTATTGAATTTAAAAGCTTTATAGATGATAAGCATGTCTTAGGACATTCTTTCGACCCACAACATTTACAAAAATTATATGCAGATGTTGGGCCTGCATATTTCATCACATTCGAAGATATTATTGAGAGAATAATCAAGAGTAATGACCCTGCATTAGTTGATTATCGTCTTATTGTTATTGCCTTGATTCCTTTTCTTAATTCATTGCATTTAAAATATATAGATATTTTTCGCGAAAGATTGGCGTCGTCGTTAGGTTCTAAGTTTCAAGAGCCTGTGGAATTAGTAAGATATAGGATATTCTTGAGTTTAATAAGTATTGGCAGGCAGCTTCCCCCATCCATGAGAGGAGAAATAATCAATATTTTAAGAAATCCTCTAGAACCAGGAGTTCCTAATGAGAACAGACTTCATTATCTGCAAGTCTGGTCTCAAGATAATGATTCTGCCATGATTGCCTCAGAATCCCCTGGAGGTATTGATCTTAATTCCAAGAATATGCAATTTGATGTCGATGGTCAGAAAATTGATATGCGTTGGGACCCAGCCCAAATGGCGGATTTTAAACGGGGAGATTTTTCTGGTGTCCATCCTGTGATTCTTAAGATGGCACCAATTCATGATGTCACATTATTATTAGGTTAGCATTCTTAAGGCCCTCGCCGCCCTGTGTCCATTCAGGGAAAGTTGCGGGGGCTTTTATTAATAGTATTCATTGTTAGGGGATATATTTTAAATTAAGATACTTCTATGTTCTGGATCATTATTTTAGTTTTTGTTGTTTTGGTTGCTTTTGCCATCGTCATTTACACTATGCCGACAGAATCAACTACTTCTGCCAAGAAAAAAGCCAAAGAGATCAAGGCTAAAATGGCAGCTGAAGCGACACTTCAAAAAGAGCCTTCTAAAGATTGGAAGATCATTGCTGAGCGTTGGGAGAGAAATAACAATGCACTATTGGGTGATGTGGAGAAGTTGAAGATTCAATATAAAGAATTGGAAAAAAAGGCAGAAGAGTATAAGGCTCATGAGAAAGATATGTTAGAAAAACTCTCTCAAGAGAAAAGTTGGCGGGAGAAGGAACAGGGTAACCTGGATAAGGCCAAAGTGCATGAAAAAGATTTAAAAGACCAGATTTATCGTACTGAAGGGGATTTAGAAAAAGAACACTCCCTACGTATCCGTATTGAACAGCAAGCCGCTGAGATTAAGATCCAATTAGATTCTATCAAAGAAGAAAAAAGAGAGCTATCTATCAAGGCATCCAGTCTTGAGACGACTCTTTCTCAAGCCAATAAAGATCTAAAGGAGTTAAAAGTTGAGAATGCCAAGCTCAAAGAAAAGCGCGAAGACATTCAATGGGTGGCAAAATCAGAATTTGAAGAATTAAAGAAAGTATTGCAGAGTAAAGAACAGGAAATTGCGCGTCTTAAAAGCTCATCTGACAATGTCTGATTTCATCTTCTCTAACCGAACCGATTGGTCCTTGCAGAATAACCCTCTAAGTCTTGCCATAGAGAAATTTAAAGAACAAAATATTGAGATCCTTGATTTAACGGAATCTAATCCAACACGATGTGGATTTGATTATCCTTTAGATCTTCTTAAGAATCTTTCCGATCCTTCCAATTTGACGTACTCACCTTTAGCCAAGGGCATTCTTCCAGCCCGAGAGGCAATTGCTCATTACTATGCAAAAAGAAGTTTAACAATTGAACCCCATAGACTTGTTTTAACGTCCAGTACATCGGAAGGATATTCCTTTTTACTTAAGCTCTTAACAAATCCTGGGAGCCATGTGTTGATTCCTCGTCCCAGCTATCCTTTATTTCAATTTATTTTGGAATTGCACGATGTCGAATTTGATTATTATCCTTTAATGTATGATGGCTGTTGGCAGATTGATACGGAGGCTTTTCAAGCGTTAGTCAAACGCAATACCCGAGCTGTGATTGTGGTTAATCCGAATAATCCGACGGGTTCCTATGTGGGGAAGAAAGATAGAGATTTCTTAAATGAAATTTGCTTAAAGAATCATATGGCCATTATTTCAGATGAGGTCTTTTTGGATTATCCAATTAATCCAAGTGAGCCTCCACAAAGTCTGGTTTCTAACGATAAAGTTCCGACATATGTATTAAGCGGCCTTTCGAAGATTCTAGCGCTGCCTCAAATGAAATTATCTTGGATTGCTATCAATGGTCCCAAAGAATATATTGCTCCTGCTCTGGATCGCTTAGAAATCATTGCGGACACTTACTTGTCAGTCAATACCCCAGTGCAAAATGCTGTGAGTCAATGGTTGTCTCATAGCCAGTCCATTCAAACACAAATCTCAAAAAGAGTTGAGAGCAACTTGCAGGCGCTTCTTCAATATGATTTCAATGTACTTTCAGTAGAAGCTGGGTGGTATGTTATCATTGAAGATTCATCTATTGAATCTGAAGAAGATTTGGTTTTAGAGTTATTAAAAGAAGAGCACGTTCTTATTCATCCAGGATATTTCTTTGATTTTGAAAAAGAAGGATATTTAGTTTTAAGTCTTTTGCCAAAACCTGAAATCTTTGGACAAGCAATTGAAAGAATTGCTCGCAAGATGAAATTAAACTAGTAAAATAATGACATCTTTTATGCAGGAGAACTATGAAAAGACCAAATTGGGATGAATATTTTTTAAAGCTAGCTATGCTGGCTTCCGAAAGAGCGACATGCCCGCGGATGCATTGTGGCTGTGTATTGGTTAAAAACAAGAATGTAATTTCAACGGGATATAATGGATCAATCCCAGGTGATGAACATTGTGAAGATGTTGGATGCATCATTGTTGATAATCATTGCGTCAGAACAGTTCATGCAGAGATGAATGCTCTTGTGCAGGCTGCCAGAGGCGGACGTGCCGTTGATGGATCAACAGCCTATATCACCAACATGCCCTGCACCACATGTGCCAAGTCTTTGATCACAGCTGGTGTCAAGAGAGTCGTCGTTTTCTCTGATTATCATGATACATTGGCCGAAAGCTTTTTTGCAAAGGCTGAGGTTTCTATCGAACGAATCGCAATGCCTCAAAAAGAAATTCGTTATGATTTGAAGCAGTATTCCTCTGCGAGACCAACAACTACATCCACATGAGATATTCATCCTATGCCGGTTATTAAAGTCCTTCTTGCTGATGATGAGTTAACAGTCCTTGAAATTCTTGCTAAAAAGATTGCTTCTGCTGGTTATGAAGTGGTTACTGCTGTTAATGGTAAAGATGCCTGGGAAAAGATTCAAACAACGTATCCCGATGTCGTCATTTTGGATTTGATTATGCCTGAGATGGATGGTATTTCTGTCTTAAGCAAGTTACGCTCGGATTTTAATTCTAAGAAATGGATTCCTGTGATCATCGTTTCTGCCCTTGGTGAAATGTCTAATTTACAAAGGGCCTATGATTTACAGGCAGACCATTATTTAGTCAAGCCTTGTAAAATTGAAGAAATTCTTAAATCTATAAGGATCATGCTTTCCTTGGCACCTTTAAGAAATTAGAGTAATTGCCCTCGCCTCATGCTGACTATAATTACTGTCCTTCTTATTTTCTTTATTGCTCTTCTCATTCTAGTTAAATACTTAGAGAATAATTCTGTGTTCTTCCCAGGCAAATCCATTAATGAGACGCCAGCCAGCGTAGGATTGGACCATGAGGATCTTTATTTAACAACTAAGGATGGAATCAAGATCAATGCCTGGCTTATCAAAACACATGCCCATGCTCCTATCGTTATATTTGCTCATGGAAATGCAGGAACAATAGGGAATCGCATATCGAAGATTAAATTTTTCCATGATCTTGGGTTAAATATTCTTGCTTTTGATTATCGTGGTTATGGTTTAAGCGAGGGTGTCCCAAGTGAGTCTGGGATCTATTTGGATGCCCAGGCAGTATTTGATTATGTTCAAACAAGAAGTGATGTGGATTTCCGACGTACTATTGCCTATGGCGCTTCCTTGGGTGGAGTTGTGATGATCGATTTGGCCGTTTCCAGAAAGGTCGCATGTCTAATTGTGGAATCTTCGATCAGTTCCGCTAAAGAAATGGCCCATCGGATGTATCCCTATCTTCCTAAGTTCTTGATGAGTCTTAAGTTTGATTCTTTATCTAAGATACATCAAGTATCGGTTCCAAAGATTTTTCTGCACAGTCATCAAGACGAAGTAGTTCCTTTTTCTATGGGGCACAAGCTTTACCAAAAGGCGTTAGATCCTAAAGAGTTTATTGTAACGCTTGGGTCACATAATGAAGGGGCTTTGATGAGTGATCCGATTGTTAAAGAACAGCTCGTAAGATTTTTAAAGGCGCATTCTTTGATTTAGTTTATAATAAGTACCTTTATTGGAAGGACATATGGAAAAAATAACTAGTCTTCAGAACCATTTAATTAAAGAAGCGGTCGCTCTTCGTGATGTCAAGTCTCGACGTGAGAATCATATGACATTGATTGATGGCATCCGTGAGATCTCTCGTGCCTACCATGCGGGAGTTGAAATTGAGAAGGTCCTTGTTTGTCATGAATTCCTGGAAGGGAAAGACGATCTTCATTTGCTGGCACTGCTTAAACAAAAACATATTAAAGTCATTGAAGTGATTGGAAGTGTTTTTGAAAAGATTGCTTACGGTCAGCGTTTAGAGGGGCTATTGGCCATAGCTCGTATTCCTGAGAAATCTTTGTCTGACCTTAAACCATCTGGCAACTCCCTTTTTGTCATTGCGGAAGGTTTGGAAAAACCTGGAAATATCGGGGCAATCTTACGTACATGTGATGCAGCTGGCGTAGATGGTCTTCTTCTCGTTGATACTAAAACAGATTTGTATAATCCAAATGTTATTCGTGCTAGTACAGGGACAGTTTTTAGTGTCCCTATAGCGATTGCTAACCAGGAATCGGTGTTACGTTTTTTAGAACGGTATAAGATCAAGACCTGTGGGCTATTTCCTGATAGCGAACAAGATTATACTCAAGTGGATTTATCAGGTCCTATGGGGATCATTTTAGGCAGTGAAGATAAGGGCTTAAGTGATTTCTGGAAGAAGAATTCGAATCAAATGATGAGCATACCTATGCGAGGTACGGCTGATTCACTTAATGTGTCTGTATGTGCAGCCATTGTTATTTATGAAGCTATGCGTCAAAGAAGTTTAATCCAAGAGCCATCCGTCTTTCGACGTTCTGCAAAAAAGTTTTAATTCATTACTATGCGATTACAAGTCTTTCTTTCCCACAACGGAGTTTGCTCCAGACGTCAAGCAATGACAATCATTCAGCAAGGCAGAGTGACGGTTAATGGTCGTATGCAGAAGGAACCTTCCACGGAAGTAACTGGAGAGGAAGACATCGCGGTTGATGGTAAGAAGATTGGTGTTAAGAATAATACTTATCTTATGCTTCATAAACCGGTTGGATATACCACAACCAAGGATGATCCTTTTGCAGATAAGACAGTCTTGGATTTGCTTCCTAAGGACCTGCATTTCTTATCCCCCGTCGGAAGGTTAGATCGAGATAGTGAAGGACTGCTGCTTTTAACCAATGATGGAGAGCTTGCCTATAAGCTGACACATCCTAAATTTCACTTAGATAAGACATATGTAGTAAAGGTCAAAGGTAAGTTGACTAAAGAAAATCAGAAGGAATTACGACAAGGGGTCATTATCGAGGATCAAAAAACTGCTCCTTGCCTCATCAAAGAAGTTCGCTATAATGTCGCGGATACAGATTTCCAGATGATCATTCACGAGGGAAGAAAACGTCAAATCCGTCTCATGCTTCGAAGTGTGGGGCATCAGGTCGTTTCTTTAAAACGCATCAAAATTGGACCATTAAATCTTGGTGATTTAAAAGTTGGCCAATGGAGACATCTTACGAAAGAGGAATGTAGAGACGCAAGATCTTGCGTCTCTACCAAATAATTTATGATTACCTTACTTAACATTTCAAAGAATTTCGATCAAAGACAATTGCTCAATAACATCACCCTTAGCATCTTTGCTAATGAACGTATTGGTTTGACTGGTCCTAACGGAGCTGGAAAAACAACGCTGTTTAAGATTCTTCTGGGCCAACAAGAACCTTCTTCAGGCAGTGTGCAAATCCAAAAGGGAATTAAAATTGGTTACATGGCCCAGGAAGCAAATTATCCAACTGATCGAACAGTTATGGATGAGATGACCTCCGGTAATGATGAGGTTCGTAGATTATTGGATGAAAAACATAAGTTAGAAGATGAGAATAAGGCAGATTCCACTCGTTATGGAGATGTCCTGGAATTGTTAGAAAAGAATGGAATCTATGATTTAGAGCATAAGGCAGAGAAGATCCTCACTGGGCTGGGTTTCAAAGAAGAAGAATTTCATAAATCCATTGCTCATTTGTCCGGCGGATGGCAAATGCGTGCTCAGTTAGCTAAGCTCTTGGTCTATCAATATGATCTTCTTATGCTGGATGAACCTACTAACTATTTGGATTTGGAAGCAACCCTTTGGCTTAAAGGCTATTTAGCGCAGTATCCTGGAACATTCCTAATGATTTCCCACGATAAGATCTTTTTAAATAGTGTTACTAACTATACGATTGTTTTGGAGGATGGGCGGGCCACTAAGGTTAAAGGTAATTACGAAGAATATGAAGAAGCCAAGGCCATGCGGCTTAAGTCTTTAGAGAAGCAATCTAAAGTGGTTGAAAAGAAACGTGAGCAGTTAGAGCGTTTTGCGGAGCGTTTTCATGCCCAACCTAACTTTTCTGGGGCTGTGCGTAATAAAAGACGTCAATTAGAACGTTTGGATGAGATTGATATTCCCCAAGAAAAGCATTCCATTCGAGATTTCGAATTTCCACAAACCCGCGAAAGCGGCTATACCGTTTTAACCATGAGTAAAATCTGTAAGTCTTATCCTGATAAGAAAGTTTACGACAATATGGAGTTTGAAATCACTAAGGGGCAAAAGATATGCCTTGTTGGTGGAAACGGTGCGGGTAAGTCGACACTCTTGAAAATGGCCGCAGGAATGATTCCTTTTGATAGTGGTGAAAGAAAGCTAGGTCATCAGGTAGACTTAGGATATTTCTCACAAACACGGCTGGATGTTCTTAATCCTAATCGAACGGCCATGGAAGAATTGCTTACGGCAACGGAGAGATCAGTTCCGCAGCAACAGGCAAGAACTCTTCTGGGAGTCTTTAATTTTAGAGGCGATGATGTATTTAAACCTGTCAATGTTCTCTCTGGAGGAGAAAAAAGCCGTTTGATCTTAGCTAAGCTTTTGTTGAATCCGCCTAATTTTATCTGCTTGGATGAACCTACAACTCACTTGGATATCGATGGGGTGGAGGCTTTGACAAGCTGCTTTAAGAGTTATCAAGGGACTCTTTTGTTTATCAGCCACGATTTATTTTTCATGCAAGAAATTGCAACTCATATGGTTGAAGTTAATCACGGAGTACTCAAGCACTATCATGGAGGATTGGATTATTACTTAGAAAAGAAGGCTGGTGGTCAAGTTGATTCTAAACAGAAAACGGATGCTGCTAAAGCTCAGTTTTTAGCACAGAAACAAAAACAAGATAAAGAGCAAGCTAAAGCCACGTCTCAAGTTCAAGATGCACATAACAAGCATGCCCAAGCTCTTAAAAGATTAGAAGATATCAAAAAAGAAACCAAGAGTCTTGAAAAAGAAAAGTCTGATCTTGAGACGGAAAGTTACGTAAAAAGCCGCTTTTTAAGCGATTCATTCGGCCGTGATCAAGATGTCATTAAAGAGTATGGGATGAGGCTTAAAGAAATTCAGAAGCGTTTAAGAGAAATAGTTGTAATATTAGACAAGCTGCAGGAAGAGAAAATCAGTATTTCTAAATAAATTATGCTAATACGTGTCATTGCGAGGAGCGTTTTTCAGCGACGAAGCAATCTTAAAAGATTGCTTCACTCCCTTCGGTCGTTCTCAATGACACTAGTATTACTTATACTTTTGAATGGCTGCGTCATTCTAAGCCACATGGAGCAACTTTCTACCATGGGGGAGTTTTCTAGAGACAAAGACAATCAAAACAAGATCGTTAAGAATGTAAATGCCCAGTATGATGCTTTAGTTTCTGCAATCAATTCCAAAGAGATGGGACATTTTAAAACCCAGGCGGATATTCGTTCTAATTTTGGTGATCCTTTAGCTGTAAAGAACATAATCGTTAATGGTCAGAAACAGCAAGAATGGCTTTATCGCTACGCTCTTATTAAGACAGCTAAAAGTAAGGTCTATCTGTATTTCGATGAGCGGGGGAACCTTCTAAATTATAAAGAGGAAAAGATAGAATGGTAATCGCTGTTTTAATATTATCCATCATAATCATTGTGCTTTTAGTCATTCTACTTGTGCGTCAAAGCGCTTTAGAAAAGAATCAAGACAGAAGCCAGCAGATGATGTCTCAAAATTTAAGCTCGTTTACTCAAATGAATGAGCAAAAACTAGAACGTATTAGAGATTCTGTTGAAAAAAAATTGGGAGACATCCAAGTAGACAATACCCAGCAGCTTGAAAAGATGCGAGAAACTGTGGATGAGAAGCTTCAATCAACATTAGAAAAGCGTCTGGGAGAATCGTTTCAATTAGTCAGTGATAGGCTCGAAAAAGTCCATCAAGGCTTAGGAGAAATGCAGAGTTTGGCCTCGGGTGTTGGGGATTTAAAAAAGGTGCTAATGAATGTGAAGACGCGCGGTACTTGGGGAGAAGTTCAACTGGGGAATTTGTTAGAGCAGATCTTGACCCCCGATCAGTTTGAACGTAATTGCATCACCAGGCCAAATACTCGAGAGACTGTTGAATTTGCAATTAAGCTTCCAGGAGATGGGCAAAAACCAGTTTATCTGCCTATAGACTCTAAGTTTCCGACGGAAGACTACGAACGCTTGCAATTGGCCCAAGATGCTGGCCATTTAGATTTGATTGAACAAGCTTCCAAAGCGCTAGAAGTAAGGCTCAAAGGCGAAGCTAAGAGTATCCGCGAGAAGTACATTGAGCCTCCATTTACTACTGATTTTGGAATTTTATTTCTACCTACTGAAAGTCTGTATGCTGAGGTCCTGCGCCGTGTAGGATTGGCAGATTACTTAAGAAAAGAGTACCGCGTCATTGTGACAGGTCCAACTACGATCGCTGCTTTGTTAAATAGTTTACAAATGGGATTTCGTACGCTATCTGTTGAGAAGAGGGCTTCTGAAGTCTGGGCGCTTTTAGGGACAGTGAAAGGTGAATTCGGTAAGTTTGGAGATCTTTTGGATAAAACCAAGGAGAAGCTCGATTCAGCCAGCAAAAACATTGAAGATGCTGCTCGTAAGAGTAGAACTATTGAGCGTAAGCTTCGAGATGTCCAGGACTTGCCTAATTTAGAAGAAAAGCCTTTATTGGAGCAAATATGAGATTTTTTGAAGATCACAGCGTCATTACCTTCATTGGCGATGGGAAGATGGACTTTCAGCCAACGGATTTTGATTCTTCTTTGACTGGTGAACAAAGAGATTATTTAAAGAAGGAAACCAGCTGTGATATTCCTCAAGTCTTTTGGCGTAAACAAGTGCATGGGGATGATATTCTGGTTGCTCGTGATTCCGTAAGTTCTTCCCGTGGTTGTCCCGATGCAGATGCTTATATTACCTGTCAGAAGAATCTGCCAATTGCAATTCGTACAGCAGATTGTGTACCAGTTTTGTTGTTAGATCCAAAGAAACCAGCCATTGGCGTGGTCCATGCGGGCTGGAAGGGCACAGTCAAAGAGATTACTTACAAAACTGTCATTCGCATGAAAGAAACATTTGGCAGTAATCCTCTGGAGATGAAAGCTATTTTGGGACCTGCAATTCAAACATGCTGCTATGAAGTAGGGGGCGAGTTCCGTCAGTATTTTCCAGAGGAGATCATTGAGCGTGGTGGAAAATTGTATGTAGATGTGACTAAGAATAATATAAAGCAGCTTCTTAAAGCAGGTTTAAAGAAAGAGAATATTACCAACACAGGAATTTGCACTTGCTGTAATTCTAAGTATCCTTCATTTAGAAGAGATGCTGACAAATCAGGACGAATGATCTCCTTAATGATGCTTATATGAAAAATCAACACATTGTGGTCTTAGTAACAGCCAAAAATAAACTAGAAGCTCGCAAAATTACTCAAGGGCTTTTGAAAGAGCGAATTGTTGCTTGTGTCAATATCTTAGACGGGGTAGAGTCGCATTTTACTTGGAAAGGAAAGCTCGAGCATTCCAAAGAAACATTGCTTGTGATTAAAGCTAAGCAGAAGGTTTTTGAACAAGTGGTCAATGTGGTTAAAAAGCTCCATAGTTATGATAACCCCGAGATCATAGCTTTGCCTATTGTTGCTGGCAGTTGGCCATATTTGAAATGGATTGATGAAGTTGTTTCATAAAAATTGAGGAGAAAGCCATGATTCGTCTTTTATTGCTGATAGTGCTTATGATGATGCCTGTGAATGTTTTTGCCATGGGAAGTGTTCCTAATTCTAATCGTCAAACAACAGGAATAGCTCCAGATTTCATTTTAAAAAGAACAGATGATCAGACTTTAAGTTTGACTCAGGCGCGTAACGGAAAGAAAGCGATTTTGATTTTTTGGGCTACATGGTGCCCTCATTGTCATGAAGAACTTGAAAGAGTTAGACAGAATTTAGAGTCTATTAAAGCCAAGGGAATAGAAGTTGTGCTGGTGGATATTGGTGAAACTAAAGAAGAAGTAAAGAGCTATCTGAGTAATCAGGGCATTGCTCTTGAGAGTTTTTTAGATGAAGAGAATTCTGTTGCTGGACAGTACAATGTGCAGGGCGTTCCTTCTGTGTTTCTCATCGATGAGAAAGGCATAGTACGAAATATGAGCTATGGATTTCCTGCTGACTATGAATCCCAGTTGAGTTCTCAGTAACAGTTTTATTTCTTTTTGTCTTTATTGATCAGGTTCTGGATATTAGCTTCGAGTTTGAGCTTTGTTACAAACCCTACAATCGTCTGGTTTCTTCGCTGGGCCAACATCATTTGTTTGAAGTTCTCTTTTTCAGCTTCGTATTGTTTCTCATCGATCGCTTCAACACTATCAAGGTAGATAATGGCAGGTCCTTGAGAAGTAGAAATCACTTCGCTTAAGCGATTTTTCATGTCCAATTTTAAGGTGACTTCTTGAAATTCAGCGATCAGCCCATTGTTGGCAATAAATTCTCCACGTCCAAATAGTGGAGTTTGATCGACCTTTGCTCCTTGGGCTTCTGCGACTTCTTTGAAATTCTTATTAGCTTTTAAGCCTTCTTGAATATTTTTAAGAGCGCTATTGGCTTTAGCACTGGCAATCTCAAAACCTTTGTCTGTAATAAGGGCATTTTTAACGTCGTTTTTAATTTGATCAAATGGAGGAATTGAAGATTCTTTACGTTCTTTAAGTAGAAGAACTTGCCAGCCATCCGGGGTTTCCAAGGCAGGGGAGTATTCGCCTTGTTTCATGGTAAAGATCTTTTCAACTAATTCTGGAGACCAGGCAAAGGTCAAAAGAGGCTGTGATTGAGAGAATAATCCGCTGTCTTTTACTTCTATTTTATGCTTTTGAGCAATGGATTTAAAATCATCGGATGATTTTAATTCTTTAGCTAGTTCCTGAACTTGTTTCTTAACTTCATCTTTTTGTTGATCCGTTGCTTTTGCAGGGAAGTTTAAAGAAGCGTATTGAACATTCACCATAATGGGGCTACGGAATTGCTCTTGGTGAGTGTCATAGTGTTTCTTGATTTCTTCATCGGTGACCTTGACATCTTTGGCAGCGGTAAGTGGTTCAAAAAGCGCATAAGTCAATTTGATCTTTTCACTTTTAAGGGTGTATTCTTTTTTGAGTTCTTGATCAGAAACTGTATTTGTTCCTGAGACTTGTTCTAATAACTTTTTGATGATTAACTGAGAGCGAACACCCTGTTCAAAATCGTTAATTTTACGACCAAAAGCTTGGGGGTTTTGAACGATCATTTCATACTTGGTTTGATCAAATTTTCCACTGGTTTGGAAATAGGGTAATGTTGCAATAAAATCTATAATTTCTTGGTTGCTGACAGTGATATTACGTTTTTTTGCTTCATTTAATAATAACAAACGGTCCCAAGTTTGAGATTCAAGGTCAAGACGGCTCCCATATTTAAAGAATTGGTCGCCAAAAGTTCGAATGGCTTCATCACGTGTGTCGTAATAAGATTTTTCGAAGTCACGAATCGAAACGCTTTTACCATACATTTTACCTGCAACGTTAACGGAATGATCAAGACGGTTGGCTACTCCAAAGAACCCAAAAGACAACACAATGATGATTGTGACAAACCATAAAACTTTCTTGGCAACACCTTTATGACGCAAGACATTAAGCATACGAAGACCTTTGATTAGAATTGGTTTTAGAAATTTTGTGAGATTATATATGACCCCTATTGCTTTGACAACTAGATATTTAAATCGATGAATGGTATACTTTCTAATCTTATGGCCAAATTATATTTAATACCAAATACATTGTCTGAGGAAGCATCTGCGAGCTCTATCGCCGCATATGTGGCTTCATTTGTTAAACATATACGTGTCTTTTTTGTTGAAGAACCTAAATCTGCCCGCGCTTTATTAAAGAAGATTAATCCTGATTTCCCCTTATCTGAATGTAAGTATATTGATCTTAATGAACATACCTCAATTGAACTGATTGAGGAGGCTCTAAATGCGTCTCAAGGGCAAGATATTGGTATTATTTCTGAAGCAGGGTATCCATGTGTAGCTGATCCTGGGGCGAATCTTGTTCGCTTGGCGCATGTGGAGGGAAGACCAGTTGTTCCTTTAGCGGGTGCTTCCTCAATTATACTCGCACTGGCAGCTTCTGGTCTTAATGGCCAGAATTTTGCCTTTAATGGCTATATGCCAAAAGACAAAGCAGAAAGATTTAAGAAAATCAGGTCTTTAGAACAAAGGTCTCATAACGAAGGCCAGACCCAAATCTTGATGGAACCCCCTTATCGCAGTCAGAGTTTACTGGATGATATCCTAGCTGCATGTAATCCTAAGACCCAATTATGTGTAGCCAGTGATATTACCGGTCCTAATCAGATGATTCATACCCGCACTATCGAACAATGGAAGAAGAACCCTATAACCCTCTTTAAGAGGCCAACGTTGTTTTTACTACTTTACATTTAATATTCGTTTGCTATAATCGACGCCTATTAACAAGGAACTATTTTATTAACTCTAGTAATATCTTAACTTATGAAAACATTAAAACTTGGGCTTCCTAAGGGTAGCCTGCAAGATGCAACAGTTGCTTTGTTTGAAAAAGCAGGCTTTAAAGTAGTTGTTTCCTCACGTTCATATTTCCCATCCATTGATGATTCTGAAATTTCTCCTGTTTTATTGCGCGCCCAAGAAATGTCTCGTTACGTCGAAGATGAAACCCTAGACTGCGGAATAACAGGTAATGATTGGATTGAAGAAAATTCATCAGATGTCAAACGTTTAGCTGAACTTCAGTATTCTAAAGCCACCTCTAACAAAGTCCGCTGGGTTTTAGCTGTTCCTGAAGGTTCCTCAATTAAGTCTGCCAAAGGATTAGAAGGTAAGAAGATCGCCACGGAAGTTGTTAATATCACCAAAAAATATTTAGCGAAAAATAAAGTCAAAGCCCATGTTGAGTTTTCTTGGGGAGCTACCGAAGCCAAGGTTGCCTCTGGTTTGGTGGATGCTATTGTCGAATTGACTGAAACAGGTTCTTCTTTAAGAGCAAATAAGCTTCGCATCGTTGAAACTCTATGTGAGTCAAGCACACAATTTATAGCCAACCATAAAGCTGTTAAAGATCCATGGAAGAAGAAAAAAATGGACCAAGTCCTTATGCTTCTTAAAGGAGCTTTAGATGCTAAGAATATGGTTGGACTAAAAATGAATGTAGCTCGAAAGAATTTGCAAAAGGTATTAGGAGTTTTGACATCGTTAAGAAATCCTACTGTGTCTCCTTTAGCCAATGATTCTTGGGTTGCCTTAGAAACAGTCATTGATGAGTCCACTGTTCGTCAGATTATTCCAGCTCTAAAAGATGCTGGCGCTGAAGGAATTATTGAGTATTCTTTAAATAAATTGATTCATTGAGATGTTGCCTGCTCTTAGGGTAGGTATGGCCTAGCCCCCTGGCCGTTGAAAGGGGATTTGTTCATGGAAGTATGTTAAACTTATTTTAAAAGGAGCTTTATGCCCTGCGGTAAAAAAAGAAAACGCGTCAAGATCCGCACGCACAAGCGTAAGAAATTACGTAAGGCATTGCGTCACTTGAAGAAACGCGCAACACGTTAATTTGTTTTGTAGGGAACAGGCATGCCTGTTCCCTACCTTTGTGAGGCATCCATGTTTGAACCACGCCAATGGATTTTTTCTTCTTTCATTTTTCTTTGGATTCTATCCTCAGGAGTATGTGAGGCTGATCAGAGAACCATCCAAGCTCAATCTAAAAGTCTTGCCCACTACATTATGGGTGTTATGGATGACTTAAATGGAGATAGTAAAAACGCCCTCCTTGAGTATCAAAAATCTACAAAGTTTGATTCCAAAGCTCCAATGCCGCATTTAAAATTGAGTGCTTATTTCATTCGCAATGGACATATTAAAGAAGCGCAGCAACACTTAAAAACCGCAGTCAAACTCAAGCCAGATTTATCCCAAGCACATTATTTGTTAGCTCTTATTTATTCTTCTCAAAAGAAATATAATTTAGCGGCCAGTGAGTATGAAGCAATCCTTAGGTTAGCTTCTACCAATAGCCCAGATAATTTTGAGATTCATGCCTATTTAGCGCAATTGTATTATGCGCAACTTAAGTATCCTCAAGCTATCGAGCAGCTTAATCAAATTCTGGTTTTTAATCCTAAGAATGTTTCTGCTTTATTTCTTCTGGCCTCCATTAATTTGGACTTGGGCCGTAAGGAACAAGCTAAAGAAAATCTCCGCAAAGTTGTATCTATTGATCCCGATCATGCGGAGGCTTTGAATTCGTTGGCATACATTTATGCGGAAGAGGGAACTCATTTAACAGAAGCTCTTAAAATGTCCAGACATACAATTGAGTTAGACTCAACTAATGGGGCGTACTATGACACTTTAGGTTGGGTGCTTTTTAAACAAGGATTCAATGCCGAAGGATTAATGACATTAGAAAAAGCTTTGAACTACATTACAGATCCTATTATTTATGCTCATATGGGGGATGTGTATATTGCTATGGGTAAACCAGCGTTGGCTCGTAAATTTTGGTTGAAATCTTTAGATATGAATTCTCATCAACCGCAATTAGTACAAAAACTCGAGAATCTTAATAAATCTTCCGCTAAGAATCAGCATATTGATAACTTATCAGTAAAATAATCTCCATGAAGCCGCTTACGCTTAAATCATATGCCAAACTTAATCTTGTATTGAATGTTTTAGGCAAAAGGCCGGATGGTTTTCACGAACTTAAAACGATCTTTGAACGTATTGATTTGCATGACACGATCGTTTTAAAAGTAACATCAGGAGAGATTCGTATTCGTTGTTCAAACCCTCATGTTCCTAAAGGTCCTAAAAATTTAGTTTACCAAATTGCTCAGAGATTAAAGAAGGATTTCAATATTCAACAAGGAGTTGAGATCACTATTGTCAAAAGAATCCCAGTTGCCGCTGGGCTAGCAGGAGGATCTAGCAATGCGGCAACCGTATTGCAGGGCTTAAACCGTTTGTGGAAGTTAGGCTTAGATCAAAAAAGCCTTATTCAATATGCTGCTTTAGTAGGAAGTGATGTAGCCTTTTTCCTTTATGATGCTCCCTATGCTTTAGGAGAGGGTAGGGGAGAGAAAATCAAGGTCCTACCTATTAAGACCAAATTGTGGCATGTCCTTGCTACCCCAAGACTTAAAGTTTACACAAAAGAGGTTTTTGGACGTTTGAATTTAAAGTTGACAAGAAAAAAGGATGATGTTAGTATTTTGCTTCCTTTTTTAAGGAAAGGTAATATATATTCTATAAGCTCTAGTTTATCCAATGATTTAGAGCCTGCCATCTTGGCATTACAGCCTCATTTGAGGCATTTAAAAGATAAATTTTTCGACGATGGTGCTATTGGAGTGTGTTTTTCAGGTAGTGGCCCGTCAGTGTTTGCTTTAGTTCAATCACAGAAACATGCTTTAAGCCTCCGGGCGCAATTTGACAGGCGTTTTTCTCAGGTTTTTGTGGTTCAAACTAAATAATTTCATTGCCCGGTGGTGTAATGGTAGCACCCGAGAATTTGGATCTCGTTGTTCAGGTTCGAGTCCTGGCTGGGCAATTTTGATATCTATGGGCAATTTTTGTTCGATTATCTTAGCGGCGGGTCGTGGCACACGGATGAAGTCAGATGTGCCGAAAGTCTTGCACCCAGTTTGCGGGAAGACAGTCATCGAATATGTTTTAGAAATTACCCGATCTTTACGTTCTTTGAAAACATATTGTGTTGTAGGCTATGGCGCTGACCAAGTCCAACAAACAGTGGGTGATGATGTGCAGTTTGTTCTTCAACCACAACTTTTGGGAACAGCTGATGCGGTTCGTCGAGTGGAATCTTCCCTCAAAGGATACAGTGGTACGATTTTAATCCTTTGCGGGGACACACCTTTACTATCGAAAGAGATCATCAAATCTCTTTTAGCTCGTCATCAAAAATCAAAAGCTGCAGTTACGGTATTAACTGCAGCCATTGATCATCCTCAAGGATATGGACGTATTATCCGAGATGATGAAGGTAACTTTCTCGCCATTCGTGAACAGAAAGATGCTAATCCTCATGAGGCATTGATTAATGAGATTAATGTTGGAGTGTACTGTTTTGAAAGCAAAAAGCTTTTTGAGGCCCTTAAAAAGGTTCGACTTAATCCAAAGAAAAAAGAATTTTATTTAACAGATGTTATTGAACTTCTCTTATCAAAGGGTCAAAAGGTCGACTCCTTAAAGACTCAAGATGCAAATTTGGCTTTTGGAATCAATACGCGTCAAGATTTGGCTCAAGCGGAAGCAATCATACGTCGTCGAATTTTAGATCAGCATATGCAAAATGGCGTAACAATCGTTGATCCAATAACGACCTATATTGAATCTGATGTCGCAATTGGCTATGACACAATAGTTTATCCCTGCACAGTTATTAACAAAAATGTGGTGATTGGTAAGAATTGTAAAATAGGGCCTTTTGCACATATTCGTCCAGGAACTCGTTTGGCGGATCGTGTGGAAATCGGAAATTTTGCAGAAGTATCCCGAAGCACCGTTGGGGAAAATGTCATGATGAAACATTTTTCGTTTTTAGGGGATGCTGCGGTCGGGGAAAAAGTCAACATTGGTGCGGGTACAATTACAGCCAATTATGATGGAGTCTCAAAGAATAAAACAGTGATTGGTCGAGGCGCCTTTATAGGTTCTGATACAGTTCTGGTCGCGCCAGTTACAATTGGCGAAAAAGCTTTGATAGGTGCGGGTTCAGTAGTCACAAAGAATACAAAAGTACCGGCAAATGCGTTTGCAAGAGGAGTTCCGGCAAAAGTTTTTCTAAAACCTAGATAGAGGCGATCATGTCGAAGAAGTTAGCGGTCTTAGGTGGTAATGCTAATCCAGCTTTAACAGCTGAAATTTGTGAAGCTTTAAAAATAAAGCAAACAGAAGTTCTAGTGGGACGATTTTCAGAAGGCGAAATTCGCGTTCACGTCAGAGAAAATATTCGTGGTAAAGATGTTTTCATTGTTCAGCCGACTTGTTCTCCGGTTAATGAAAATATCATGGAGTTATTAGTTTTAATTGATGCGGTTCGTCGTGCATCAGCAGATCGCATCACAGCAGTATTGCCTTATTATGGATATGCTAGACAAGATCGTAAAGATCAGCCCCGCGTTCCCATTACGGCAAAGTTGGTCGCAAACTTGATTGTGGCTGCCGGAGCAAATCGTGTCTTGACTATGGATTTGCATGCTGCACAAATTCAAGGGTTCTTTGATATTCCTGTAGATCATTTGTATGCAATTAATATCATTTCTGATTATTTTAGAGAAAAACAATTGAAGGATTTGGTAGTTGTTTCTCCAGATGTGGGTGGTATTAAAATGGCTCGTGCTTATGCTAAACGCTTGAATGCCGGTTTGGCTATTGTTGATAAACGTCGTTTTTCTCCTGAGAAAACAGAAGTTATGAATATCTTAGGGGATGTTAAAGATAAAAATGTCGTCTTAGTGGATGATATCATTGCAACAGCAGGTTCATTGATTGAGGCGGTTGAAGCATTAAAGAATTTTGGTGTTAAAGGCATTTATGCAGCAGCAACGCATGGCGTCTTATCGGGGCCCGCTGTTGAGCGTATATCCAAATGTTCAGAATTACAGGAAGTTATTATTACAAACAGTATTCCGCTTAAAGATCCACAAGCTTGCACAAAGATTAAGGCGTTGACGGTATCTCCACTTTTGGCCGATGCTATTGCGCGTACGCACAATGCAGAAAGTATTAGCAGCTTGTTTGATGAAATAAGAAATTAATGATAGCCACTGTGGCAAAGCCTAAATCTCGAAGACTTAGGTAAAGTAGGCGAAAGTAAAAGAAAAGGTAGGTAACAAAAATGGAACAAATTAATTTAGATGTTCAATTAAGAAGTGACTTAGGTTCTGCCCGAGTCAATCGTTTAAGAAAGGCAGATCTTATTCCAGCCGTTATTTATGGTGGTAAAGCAAAGCCAACCGTAATCCAAGCCGATCGTAAAGTATATGATCGCATTCATCGTCAACATGCCGGTGAAAGTTTAATTTACCATTTAAACATCCTCGATAATGGTAAAAAAGTTGCAGATTTTCCAGCCATTATTAAAGACATTCAACTCCACCCTGTCACTGATCAAGTTATTCACCTAGACTTTAATCGTATTTCTTTAGATAAAGAAATTGATATTAAAGTCAAAGTTATTACAAAGGGTGAGGCTGTCGGTGTTAAGCGTGATGGTGGTACTCTTGATCACACTATGTGGGAACTTGATATTACCTGCTTGCCAACAAACATTCCTCATCATATTGAAGTTGATATCACAAATCTTGGAATTCATGATTCTGTTCATGTTAAGGATTTAGTTTTACCTGCTGGTGTTCGAACCAAGCAGGATCCTGAATCAGTAGTTGCTACAGTTTCAGGTTCTATGCGCGAAGAGACTGCTACGGCCGAAGGTGAAGCTGCTGCAACTGCTTCTGAGCCAGAAGTTTTGAAGGAAAAGAAGAAGGAAGAAGGCGAAGCTGCAAAGAAGGATGAAAAGAAATAGTGAAACTTATTGTCGGTCTTGGCAATCCAGAAAGCCAATACGAATTTACCCGACATAATTTGGGTTTTTTGGTTCTTAAAAGCATTGCCCAAAAACACGATGTAAAGTTTAAGAAAAGTGCAGTTGCACAAGCAGTGGATACGAAGGTAGTACTTGAAGGTGAACAATGTTCTTTGATGATGCCATTAACCTATATGAACAATTCAGGTGTGGCGCTTAAATCGTGGGTCGAGAAAAAAGGTATTGATCTCAAAGATGTGTTAGTCATCTACGATGATTTCAGTCTCGCTTTTGGTCAGATGCGCATTAGACCATCAGGAAGCGCAGGCGGTCATAATGGGATTAAATCCATCATTGAACACTTGGGAACCAAAGATTTTTCTCGTCTCCGTCTTGGAATTGGAGGAGCTAATCCAATTTCAGATGCAGCCGATTATGTTTTATCCGATTTCACCTCTGGCGAAAAGAAACTTTTGCCGGATTTTATAAATGAAGCTATTTTCTGTATGACCAGCTGGGTTCAACAGGGAACAGCATCAACCATGAATCAATTCAATAAGAAAAGGAAGGGCGAATGAACAAGTACGAATTCGTGTATATCATTGATGCGCATGCGTCGCAATCAATCAAAGATGAAGTAGCTAAACAAGTTGCTGATACTGCCGCTAAAGCAGAAGTCAAAGTTGTTAATAGTGCAGTTTGGCTTGAAAAACATAAAATGAGTTTTCCCATTAATAAGGTTTGGGAAGGTGCATACTATATGTTGAATTTGGAAGGAAAGTCCAACGCAATCAATAAAATGCAGTCGATTTTAAAGATCAATGAGCAAATCTTGCGTTTTATGGCCGTCCGCGTGGAAAAGTCAATTTAAGGAGCATTGTTATGGCAAGTCTAAACAAAGTTTTATTAATTGGCAATTTGACCAAAGATCCTGAATTGCGTTATACCCCAAATGGCACTGCTGTGACCAATCTACGAATCGCAGTTAATCGCAAGTTCAAGGATCGTACAGGTGAGCTTAAGGAAGATACTTGTTTTATCACAGTCACAGCTTGGGATAAGCAAGCCGAGATTTGTAATCAATATCTTCAAAAAGGTAGAGCTGTATTTGTGGAAGGAATTTTGCAAAGTCGTTCTTGGGAAACAGGTGATGGTCAGAAACGTTCCACCATTGATGTTCGTGCTGAGAGAATTCAATTTTTAGGCCCTCGAACGGAAGGTCAATCAGCTGCGACCAATGAAAGTGCAGCTAAAGATAATAATAATGAAGTGGACGTTATTAGTCCTGAAGACATAGCTTGGGAGGAATAATTCATGGAACGTAAGGGAGCAAAAAAAAGTTTTGGAAGATCTTCATCATCATCAAGGGATGAAAGAAAACCTTTTAAGAAAGATGGAGATGCAGCAGGTGGTGGTCGTCGTTCTGGAATGCTTCGACAACCTCGTTTTTCAATCCCTAAGGGAACTGATATTAATTATAAGAATATCGCTTTTTTACAAAAATGTTTGACTGAACGCGGTAAGATTTTCTCTCGCCGTATGACCAATGCGAATGCTAAAGAACAGCGTCAATTAGCAGAAGCAGTTAAACTTGCTCGTTTTTTAGGTCTATTACCAGTCGGATCATCAAAAAGGAAGTAATTATGGAAATCATCTTAACTGAAAATGTAGAAAATCTTGGTAAAGTCGGTGATATTAAAAAAGTTAAAAACGGTTATGCTCGTAATTTTTTAATTCCTCGTGCTCTAGCAATTACAGCAACCCCTCCAAACGTCAAGCGTATTGAAAAAGAGAAGGCCAAGAAGCTTGCCGTTTATGAAGAACAGAAAAAAGTTGCTCAAGGCAAGGCAGATCAATTATCAAAAGTTTCTATTACTGTAGCTGTTGAAGTGAATGATCAAGAAAAGCTTTATGGTGCTGTAACAGAAGCAGAAATTCTTAAAGCCTTAGAAGCGGAAGGTCAGAAAATAGACAAGAAATCTTTAGTGATTGAGAAAGCTATCGAAGAGTTAGGGATTTTTGAAGTCGGTGTTAAACTTCATCCTGAGGTTATTGCTAAAATCCGCTTATGGGTAACGAAGAAATAAGAATCCCGCCTCAAAACCTTGACGCTGAGAAAGCTGTATTAGGCGCCATGATGATTTCTGAAGAAGCTATCGGTGTTGCCATCGAGTACATCGATAGCTTTTATTTTTACGAGACTTCTCACCAAAAGATTTTTGAAGCTATCAAAGATCTATATGCTCATCGCAAGAATGTCGATCTCATTACTCTTTCCGATTCTTTAAAGAATAAATCTATGATGGAATCAGTAGGTGGTTTGACTTATTTGAGTCAGCTGGCTGATTTTGTTCCAACTGCGGCAAACGTTAAATACTACGTCGACATTGTTAAACAAAAAGGCATTCAACGTAAACTCATAAAGAATTCTACAGACATCGTTAGTAAAAGTTATGCGGCTGATGTGAATGTTGATGATTTAGTCGATGAGGCTGAGCGCTTGATTTTTGAAATTGCAACCGCCAAGCAAAAACAACAAGCAGTTGCTCTTAAAGATATTATTCGCACCACAATTGAAACCATTGATCAGCTTTATCAACGCAAGGAATCAATCACGGGTGTTCCCACTGGCTTTATCGATTTTGATAAAATGACATCCGGTCTACAAAAGTCTGATTTAGTTGTTGTCGCAGGACGTCCATCTATGGGTAAAAGTGCTTTTGCAGTCAGTATTGCAGAATATGCCTGTATTGAGAAAAATGTGCCAGTTGCCATTTTTTCACTGGAAATGTCAAAAGAACAATTAGTCCAGCGCATGCTATGCTCCCAAGCCCGAGTTGATGCTCATCGAGTACGTACAGGATTTCTTTCTCCAGCCGAATGGCCCATGCTGACTAAAGCAGCCGGTAGATTATCCAATGTGCCTATGTATATTGATGATACTCCTGCCATTTCAGTTCTTGAACTTCGCGCCAAAGCTCGTCGTCTTAAAGCCGCCCATAATATTGGATTAATTATAGTAGACTACCTACAGCTTATGCAGGCTTCCGTTAAAACAGACAGCCGTCAGCAAGAAATCTCGGAAATCTCTCGTTCATTAAAAGCTTTAGCTCGTGAACTCAGCGTTCCTTTGATTGCAATTAGTCAGCTCTCGCGGGCCGTTGAAAGCAGACAAGACCACAGGCCTCAACTTTCCGATTTACGTGAATCAGGAGCAATTGAACAAGATGCTGACGTGGTTGTGCTTCTCATGCGTGAGGAGTACTATAATCCTACTGAAGAGAACCGTGGAATTGCAGAAGCAATCATTGCCAAGCAGCGTAATGGACCTACGGGGTCAATTAAAATGAAGTTTTTTAAGGAATTTGTTAGTTTTGCTAACCTTGAGACGGCCTACCAACAATAATTTAAGGAAAATAACAGCGATGTTCGTTGACACAATTCATAACAATACCTATAATCACCGCATGCAAAAAAAATATTTTATTATTTTTTCTTTTCTCTTAGTTAGTTTGTTTTCTGTAGGTCTGAAAAACTCTTTAGCTCAAGAGGTTACGACAAATTCTCAAGAATCCCAAACTCCTCCTACAACGGATGCTTTCACAACTAATCCAGGCGCAAAAACAGTCAAATTTATCGATATTCAAGGCAATAAATCCATTGGTGTTTCTCAAGTATTAGCCAAAATTAAGACTCGTGTAGGTCAAGAATACCAAGAAAATGTGGTCTCAGATGATCTTAAACGTCTTTATAACACGGGGCATTTTTCTGATGTACAAATTGATCATGAAGATGTGGACGGTGGTTATAAGGTTATTGTAAAACTCAAAGAAAAACCTATTGTAGACCAATTAACTTTCTCTAAGATTCGTTACTACAATAAGAAGTTTCTTGAAAGTAAAATGAACACTAAGAAGGATAAATTCTTAGATAATAAGACTTTAAAGGAAGACATTAACACTATAGAAGAGCTCTATCAGAAAAAAGGTCTGACTCAAGTTAAAGTGGATGTTGAAACATCGATTGATGAGACAACAAATAAAGCAACTTTACACTTTATTATTCGAGAAGGCTTTCGTACTAAGATTAAGCGTATCGGTGTATTTGGAAATACAGCATATACAGATAGGAAGATTATTAAGACCATCAAATCTCGCTGGGCATGGCTTTTTAATTCAGGTTATTTGAAAGATGATGTTTTACAAGAAGACATGACTCGTATTCAGGAATTTTATGAACAAAATGGTTTTATTGATGCAAAGGCTACTTATAAAGTAGAGCCATTTTTTAAAGGACTTGTATACGTCAATATAACGATTGAAGAAGGTAAACGTTATTATGTAGGTAATGTGACAATTTCCGGCAATAGCATCTTTTCTGAATATGATGTAACGAGTAATATGAAGACTATTAAAACTGGAAATATTTTTAGCCATGAGAAATTAGAAGAAGATTTAAATAACATACGTAATGCTTATTTCGATCGTGGTTACATTTCTGCAAATGCTGAGGAAGCTACCTCTTTTAATACAGAGTCAGGCAAGGTAGATGTTAAAATTTCGATCAAAGAAGGGAATTTAGCGTATATCAATCAAATTAAGATCCAAGGAAATACTCATACGCGTGATATTGTCGTTCGTCGTGAACTTAGAATGTATCCTGGAGACCAATTTGATGGTAAAAAATTGCGAAAGTCTAAAGAGCGCTTAAGAAATCTTGGTTATTTTGAAGATGTCGGTTATGACATTGAAGACACTGACATCTCAGATCAAAAAGATTTAGTGGTCCAAGTTAAAGAAGCTAAAACAGGGACTTTTTCTTTCGGTGGCGGATATAGCACTGTCGATAAGTTAGTTGGTTTCGTTGAAGTTGAACAAAAGAATTTTGATTTTGCTAACTGGCCTTCGTTTACTGGCGGGGGGCAAGATTTGAAGCTCCGTGGGCAAATAGGTTCTACTCAACAGCAAGCGATTTTAAGTTTTACAGAACCATGGATGTTTGATTATCCCGTATCTGCTGGGTTTGATGCATTTTTGACTCGCGTGACCAAGGATAGCAGCAATGGATATGCCTATGACGAAAAACGTATGGGTGGTGACCTTCGATTAGGTAAGAGTTTTAATGACAATCTTTCTGCCAATAGTTATTACAAACTCGAAGAGATTAAGATTAATAATATGGAAGATAATGTTGCCGCAGACTTGGCAGCTGAAGAGGGAACAAATGTAGTAAGTTCGACAGGACTTTCCTTGACTAATGATTATCGAGACAGTCCGCTTTCTCCAACCAAAGGTTGGCTATGGATTAACAGTGCCGACGTGGCTGGAGGAGTCCTAGGTGGAGATAAGAATTTTTATCGCATGCAAACATCCGCTAGCTATTATATTCCTTTTAAATTTGGCGATGATCAGACATCTGTCCTTAGAATTGGTGGAAAAACTGGCGTTATTAAAGCCTACGGAAATACAGGAAGCGTTCCTATATTCGAGCGTTATTTTGCAGGGGGGGAACAAACTATCCGTGGTTATGAAGAAAGAAAAGTTGGTCCTTTAGATTCTAATACTCAAGATGCTATCGGTGGTGAAACAACAGTCCTAGGAACAGTGGAATATACGGTACCTGTCATTGATATCATTAAAGCAGCTGTCTTTTTTGATACTGGTAATGTCTGGAGTAAGGCCAAGGATTATGGCAGCGGAGGTATTAAATCTGGCGTAGGTCCAGGCTTAAGAGTCAAAACACCCATTGGTCCAATCAATTTAGACTACGGCTTTCCTTTAAATAAACAATCTGATGGTTCCTCAAAGAGCGGTAAATTTTACTTCAGTGTAAGTCGCGGATTTTAATAAACAAACCACTATTAGGGAGGTAAGTATGAAAGCAGTTAAGTTTTTTTCATTATTTGTTTTAGGATTATTCCTGAGCACAACAGCCTACGCTAAGGACATGAAGATTGCGTATGTAGAATTAGGCGGAGTCTTTAATAATTATCAAAAGACCAAAGAATATGACACAAAGTTACAAAAAGAAAGTCAAGATGCTCAAAAGAAAATTGAAGACATGGTCAAGAAAGTACGTGATGATGAAGGAAAAATGGGCTTGTTAAAAGAAGATGAAAAACAAAAACTTCAAGACAAGATCGAAAAACAAAAAACAGACATTCTTGATTTCCAAAAACAAAAAAGAACAGAGTTAAGTAAGAAATTTGAAGACATGAGAAAAGACATTATCATTGAGATTGAGAAAGTCGTCAGTGATATTGCTAAAAAAGAGGGCTATACTTTCATTTTTAATGATACGGTTGTTCTCTATGGAGATAAAGAATCCAACATCACAGAGCAAGTATTAAAAGCTCTTAATGATACTTATAAGAAATAATTGATCTATGACGCGTACGACCATTGCCGATATTGCACGTTTGATTGAAGGAGAATTGGTCGGCAGGCCAGAATTAGAGCTTATTGGATGTGCTGGACTCAAAGAAGCAAAAGAAGGTGACCTTTCATTTTTGGCCAATCCTAAATATGAACCTTTGGCCAAGGAAAGTAAGGCGAGTGCAATCATTGTTCCCAGGCAAGTTTCTTTGCCTGGGAAAACTGTTATTAAGGTGGACTTTCCATCGCTGGCATTTTCGAAAGCGATTACGCATTTTTTTAAAGATTCCACAATTTCCATTACCGGCATTCATCCCACCGCAATTATCGCTTCCGATGCTGTTATAGGTCATGATGTAGCGATTGGACCTTATGTAGTCATTGAATCTAAAGCTGTGATCGGTGATGGAACCAAAATCCATGCTTATGGGTACATTGGTTATGAGACAAAGGTTGGTAATAATTGTCTTTTGTATCCCCAAGTAACAATCCGAGAGAAAAATATAATAGGCAATCACGTCATTATTCATTCTGGGGCAGTGATAGGTTCGGATGGATATGGTTACGTAACAGTTGAAGGAAAACATGTCAAAATTCCTCAAACAGGAAATGTAGTTATTGGAGATGAAGTTGAAATAGGTGCAAATGTTACTATTGATCGAGCCAGGTTTGATAAAACAATCATTGGTGAGGGCACCAAAATTGATAATCTGGTCCATATTGCTCACAATGTCACAATTGGAAAACATTGTTTGATCATAGCGCAAGTGGGAATATCAGGAAGCACACATATCGGTAATCATGTGATTTTGGCAGGACAGGCAGGAATTGTAGGGCATTTAACAATTGGCGATGGTGTTGTTGTGACTGCTCAATCAGGTGTCAGTAAATCGATTAAGGCTGGGGAACAAGTTTTTGGAAGTCCAGCCCAACCCTTAAAGTCAGCTTTCCGAAACAACGCCCATATTCAAAGACTAGATCAATATGTTCAGACGATACAAGATTTAAAGAAACGTGTCGAGGAATTAGAGAAGAATGCAAAAGACAATTAAGAAATCGGTCACGGTATCTGGTGCTGGTTTGCACACCGGAGAGAATGCATCTCTATCATTTAAACCTGCAGGTGCTAATGAAGGGATACGATTTTGTCGTATCGACTTGCCTGGAAAGCCTATTGTAAAACTTGAAGCTGCTAGTATTGTCATGGATCCTACGGTTAGTCGCTGCACTGTCATTGAAGCAGATGGCGTGCGCGTTGTCACGGTAGAACATTTACTTGCTGCTTTGAGTGGTTTAGGTATTGATAATCTATTAATAGAAATCAATGGTCAGGAAATCCCAGGTTTAGATGGCAGTAGTATGGAATTTGTAAAACTCTTTGAATCTGCAGAAATTGAAGACTTAAATGTCCCTCGTCGATATTTGGAAATTAACCAGCCAATTGTGATCAGTAATGACAAAGCAAGCATCATGATTGTGCCGGATAAAAGTTTTGGGATCACGTATACTCTAGATTATAACCATCCATTTCTAAACCATCAGACAGTATGTTTTGATATTAATAAAGATACCTTCTTAAAAGAACTTGCTCCTGCGCGAACATTTTGTTTAGATACAGAAGCTCAGGAAATTCGTTCTAAAGGCTTAGGTAAAGGCGCTAATCATCAAAATACTTTAGTCATTTCACCCACAGGTCCTGTAGATAATACGCTGCGTTTTACAGATGAATGCGCGAGGCATAAAGTTTTAGATATAGTTGGAGACCTTTTTTTGCTGGGTCAGCCTGTTAAAGGTAAAGTATTTGCTACAAAAAGCGGACATTCTTTAAATAGAGCTTTGATTAGTAAAATTCAACAACAACAAAGGAATACTGTTATGACGCCAACTCAAAGAGTTTTTGACATCAATGAGATCATGAATATCCTTCCTCATCGATATCCATTTTTATTTGTGGATCGTGTCATTGAAGTGGAGCGTGGGAAAAAAGGAATTGGGATCAAGAATTTGACATTTAATGAAGGGTTTTTTCAAGGACATTTTCCCACTAAACCTGTAATGCCGGGTGTCATCATGGTCGAGGCAATGGCTCAAACAGCGGGAGTTGTTGTTTTGACAAGCGGACAACATCCTGGTAAAGTAGCCTTGTTCATGGCTATTGAAAATGTAAAGTTTCGCAAAGTGGTCTCTCCCGGAGATCAATTAATCATGGAAGTTGAAATTCTTCGCGATCGTGAAAGAACGGCTCAAGTGCAAGGCATTGGTAAAGTCAATGGAGAAGTTGTAGTAGAAGCCCAAATGCTTTTTTCCTATACAGAAGCTGCTTATCTAAAGAATTAAAATTATGCCTAATCAAGTTCATGAAACAGCTGTTATCAGCCAAGATGCTCAAATAGGCCAAAATGTAACAATTGGTGCTTATTCTGTCATTGAAGGACCGGTTGTAATTGGAGACAACGTTACAATTGGTCATCATTGTTTGGTTGAAGGTACAACGACCCTTGGTAGTGGCTGTCAATTATATACAGGGGCTGTCGTAGGGTCTCCTCCTCAGGATAAAAAATACCGCAAAGCTGATAAGGTTCAATTAATTATTGGCAAAGATAATATTTTTCGTGAATATGTAACTGTTAATCCTGGAACTATCGATGGTGGAGGTTTCACTAGGATCGGTAATGGCAATCTTTTCATGGCTTGTTCTCATGTAGCTCATGATTGCCAGATTGGGAATGATTGTATCTTAGCTAATTATGTAGGGCTTTCCGGCCATGTGACGATTGAAGATAGAGCTGTGGTTGGAGGGCTTTCAGGTATTCATCAATTTGCGAGAGTAGGATACTTATCTATGATTGGTGGCTGTTCCAAAGTCAATCAAGATGTTCCTCCTTATTCGTTAGTAGATGGCAACCCTGCAACATTGCGGGGATTAAATTTAATTGGTTTAAAAAGAGGCGGTTTGACTTCTGAAGCAATCGTTGCTTTACGTCGTGCATTTAAGATTCTTTTTACTTCCGGTCTGGCTCGCAGCAATGCGGTTGCCCAAGCCCAGGAACAATTAGGTAATTATCCAGAGGTTAAGCGGGTCTTGGAGTTTATTGAAATCTCCAAACGAGGCATTTCCTAAGTTCATGGAATCTCCCAAAGTCATAGGACTTATTGCTGGAAACAATCAATTTCCTTTTCTCTTTGCTCGTGCTGCGCGTGATCAAGGTTACAAGATTATTGCGGCAGGAGTCATTGGAGATACATCTCCACTTCTGTATTTCTACGTCGATCAATTTAAATATTTTAAAGTAGGTGAGCTTAAGAAGTTGTTTGAATATTTTAAGAAATTCAACGTCAAAGAAGTGATCATGGCAGGCCAAGTGAATCCTGACAATTTGTTCAATCCTTCCGTTGTATTAGACAAAGAATTTCAGGCCCTATCGGATGCATTAAGAGATAGAAAGACAGACACAATTTTCTCGGCAGTTGCAGATCGGCTATCCATTGAAGGAATGAAGCTTTTAGATTCCACATTTTTACTTCAAAAATATTTGGCTCCTAAGGGTACTCTTACATCCAGAGCGCCAACTTTAAGTGAATTAGTCGATATCGAGTTTGGAATTAAGATTGCTAAAATGATGGGTGGTATTGATGTAGGTCAGACGGTAGTTGTTAAAGAAAAAGCAATCGTTGCTATTGAAGCGATGGAGGGAACTGATTGTACCATCGAACGTGGCGGACGTATTGCTCATTTCGGTGCTGTGATTGTGAAACAAAGTAAGCCTAAGCAAGATAATCGTTTTGACATTCCTGTCATTGGCCCTAAGACAATAGCGACTATGACACAGGTAAAGGCTTCCTGTTTGGCCATTGAAGCTGGCAAGACTTTAATTATTGATAGAAAAAAAACAATAGAATTAGCTAACAAAGCTGCAATTTGTATAGTCTGCGCTTGATTTTTGAGTTCTTCCTCTTAGAATACATCCCATGGTTCGATTAATATTCCTCCTGTCAGTCCTATCCGTCATTGCAATCAATTGGGCTTTATCTTTTGCTGTTCCTGCCATTTGGTGGTCGATGGTTATTTTTGCACCGTTGATTGCTCTTGGTTTTGCCGATATGTTCCAAACAACTCACGCCATCCGTCGTAATTTTCCCATCATAGGTAATTTAAGATATTTCATGGAGCTCATTCGCCCTGAGATCAATCAATATTTTGTTGAGTCTAATACATCAGGAACTCCTTTTAATCGATTGGATCGCTCGCTCGTTTACCAACGTGCTAAAGGAGAGCGTGACACAATCCCTTTTGGGACTCAGAAAAATGTTTATGAAGTGGGCTATGAATGGGTTACTCATTCGATCATGCCTAAACATGTGAATACTGCTCATTTGAGAGTCGTGATTGGTCAAGGGCCTAAGGCTTACAGTGCTAGTCTTTTTAATATCGGAGCCATGAGTTTTGGTTCTTTAAGCTCCAATGCTATTTTAGCGTTAAATCAAGGGGCCCAAATGGGTAATTTTGCCCATAACACCGGAGAAGGTGGACTTACAGAGTATCATCTTTCGGGAGGTGATGTCATTTGGCAAATTGGTACGGGATATTTTGGATGCCGAACAGCAGAAGGAAAGTTTTGTCCTGAGAAATTTTCTAAAAAAGCAAAATTAGAGAATGTAAAGATGATTGAAATTAAATTGTCTCAAGGTGCAAAGCCTGGTCATGGAGGAATTTTACCAGCAGCCAAAGTTACTAAAGAGATCTCTGAAATCCGCGGCGTACCTATGGGGCAAAGTGTTATTTCTCCTCCGGGACATTCGGCTTTTTCAACACCGGTTGAACTTCTACAATTTGTCCAACGATTACGAGAACTCTCAGAAGGAAAACCGGTAGGGTTTAAACTTTGCCTTGGGAAACCTAGAGAATTTGTCGCTATTGTCAAAGCTATGCAAAAAACAGGCATCACTCCTGATTTTATCACGGTGGATGGAGGCGAGGGAGGAACAGGGGCAGCGCCACTCGAATTTTCTAATTACGTGGGATTTCCTTTGAATGAAGGTTTGATTTTTGTCCACAATACGCTTGTAGGGTTTTCTCTTAGAAATAAAGTTAAAATTATTTCTTCCGGAAAGATTAATTCGGGTTTTGGGATTTTAAAGCATATGGTCATGGGAGCTGATTTGTGCTATTCCTCTCGTGGGATGATGCTGTCCTTAGGTTGTATTCAAGCCCTTACTTGCAATACCAATGCTTGTCCAACGGGAGTTGCTACCCAAGATCCCAGTTTAACGGTTGGTCTTGTTGTTGCAGAAAAGAATAAAAGAGTGGCTAATTTTCATAATGCGACCATCAAAAGTTTTGCTGAGATTTTAGGAGCGATGGGACTCGAAAAACCTTCTCAATTGAAGCCTTGGCATATGTTAAGAAGGGTTTCTACCGATCGTGTTAAAGATTACAGTGAGATTTATCCATATCTTAAAGATGGGGATCTTCTTCGGGAGCCTCTTCCTTCAGAGTTTATCCGTGCCTATCAAACTTCTAATCCGGATTCATTCACTATAGTATAGAAACCGTTTTCCTAAAATACCTTTCTACCCCTTGAAATAGGCCTTTTATGTGGCATATTTATATAAAGGTATATAGATATGCAAAAGAGCCCCGTTGCCATCCTAATTCTTGTATGTTTTCTAATCACATCAGTGATAGGACCACTGCCAGCGAATGCTCTGGAACCTCGCCTCCCGAACCTGCGAGGTTCGGAAGGCCAGGTTCCCCAGGGGCTGCCTAAGCCTGGGGTGAGGGTGCATTTAAGTCCTCCTGTGACCCCACCTTTGCTCAAAGGAATCAAGGTCCATCCAGATAACCCCTTTCGCTTCGATTTTATCCTAGATCCAGGGTATAGTTCCGTCGCTGATGCACATAATTTAAGGCAAGAATCCAGCCGTCTAATCAAGTACTTTTTGGCCTCTTTAACCACCCCAGAAGCCGACCTATGGGTAAACCTAAGCCCCTATGAGAAAAACCGCGTAGTCCCAGAAAGCTTTGGCCAAACCGAGATGGGTAGGGACCTATTAGCCCAGGACTACATGCTAAAGCAGATCACCGCCAGTCTGATGTATCCAGAAGAAGAGATTGGCCGTAAGTTTTGGAAGAGAATCTATGAAGAATCCGCCAAAAGGTATGGAACAACCAATATCCCAGTCAATACTTTCAATAAGGTATGGATAGTCCCAGAAAAGGCAGTGGTTTATGAGAATGCTAAAGCAGGAACAGCCTATGTAGTTGAATCCAGGCTAAAGGTGATGTTGGAAGAAGACTACGTAGCCTCCAAAAAGGTGTCTGACACCTTTTTGAAGGGGCAGAGTGATAAAAAGGTGTCTGACACCTTTTTGCACAGTCAGATCATACGGGAGGTTGTTATTCCTGAATTGACCAAAGAGATCAATGAAGGGGCCAACTTTGCGCAGCTTAGGCAGGTTTATAGTTCTTTGATCCTGGCTACGTGGTATAAGAAGAAAATTAAAGACAGTATCCTTTCTAAGGTGTATGCCGATCAAAGTAAAGTCCAGGGGATAAACATTAATGATCCAAAAGAGAAAGATAAGATTTACCAGCAATACCTCCAAGCCTTCAAAAAAGGAGTCTACAATTATATCAAGGAAGAACAAGACCCTCTAACCCAAAAGCCTATTCCCAGAAAGTATTTTTCAGGTGGAACTACATTCAATGCTCAGGCTATGAATGCCGCTTTGCAGATGCATTTAGATCCATCATTTGTTTCTCAAGTCAGCATATCTCAAGCCCAGATTGTATCTGTCAAGATAGACCCCGTCTCAGAAAGTCCGGATACAGCCGTGTTGGATGTGTATTCTTCATCTGATTCTATGCGAATTGCAACTAAAGATGATTTAAGACTGGCTGTCAGAAAATCTAATAATGGAGACCGTTTGAATATGACTCCATTTTTTCAAAATAAAAAGATCAATATTAACTACATTATCTCTAGTATTTATCACGCAGAGGCGTGGCAAGATAAGATCGCTTTAGAAATCGGCAATACTAATCAAGTAGAATTAATTGTTTACAAAGACCCTCAAGGTCATTTGGCCAATGTAACTTTGGTCGTTCCTGAGCCCACAAAAATCCTAGAGGAATGGAGATTCTTTCGCCAACAAGGAAAAATTCCTGAGATCCAATCAGATTATGACCTTATCGTTGCTTATCAATACGCGCAACATGGGGATGAATTTAAACTAAATCAGTATTTAGGAAACAGCGGAATAAGAGGTTCCAATTTGGAAACTTTTATTCTACCCAATGGAAAACCTTGGGGTAAGAAAGTTTCATTTGGAGTTGGAACAGCTCTCAATCATATTGGAGTAATAATCGATAGACCATCTAGTTTAATTCAGGGCCTCATGATCAAGGGAGAAAGAATTGACCATGATCCTGAAAAACGTTATTGGCATTGGAATGGAATAAGTTTGGAGAGAAAGGTTCCTGTAGCGGAACGAATGGATGGCGCGGTTCCTGAGCAAGGCCTTGGGGTCAATTTAAGTCCTTCTGATAAAGCCCTCATCGTAGAAGCTGATGCTGGGGCAAGTGAGGAAAAGATATTGCATACCTCCGAAGAATTTCTAGCTAAATTAAATAACGGAGGCCAAGGTGCTCAGGAAATCCTGGATTCATCAAAAAGGATGATGACCGTTGCGATCAAAAACATGTTGGATAAGGCGATTGCTAAAGTCAAAGAAGCGAATCAATTAACAGAAGAAGATTTGAAGGTATCTTACGACCCGCAAACAGGTGTTTATGAAGTTAGAAAGTTGGCAACTAAAGCGACTCATCATGATGTCGTTGGATCTATTGTTTTAACGGATCGTTTATCTGATGTTGAAGGTCTCTATCAACCAAGCTCAGAGGGCCCGCATCTCATTCTCTTTAATCTGGTTTCTCAGATGAGTCCTGAGCAATTACTGGCTATGATGATTGAAGAATGTCAGCATTTTGTAGATGTCATTGAAGGAAATTTGAATGAAATACTAAATGAGATTTATGCTAAAGCTCTTTCTGGAGATACAACCCCTTTAGATATTGCATGTAAAAAAGCAGCTAATGAAATTGAAATTTTGATAGCCCAATATATGGCTGCTCCCTTTGGAACTAAAGAACAGTTAGAGACCCAGACGCCTAAGAAGATACGCAGTATTTTAGATAAAACAAGGGTTTTGTTTGTGAATGCTCGTTATAAAGTTGAGGTGAACATTCTAGATGCAGTTAATGAAATAATGGTGAAATTAAAAGAACAACGAAAAGAAAGAACCCAAGCAATAGTATCTAAACAACATGTTTCAGATACTATTAAACTTTCTGAATTTGAAAGAAAATTGTCAGAAAGAGACCAATTTAAGAAACCCCGAACCACTCCAGCAGAGAATTACCAATTTCCAAAAGAAGAAAACGATCCACGATTACGTCGACAAAAAGACAGTTTAGGAAATTTTAGATTTTCTAATCATGATGGTCCCACGTATACGAGAAGATTGGGCCGGACAGGCACAGATGATCGAGCGATGAGTCAGAAAAACATTCCTTCAACTAGAGAAATAATTCAATCCACTATTGTTATTTCGGTAGCAGGATTTCCACTCAAAGACTTTGCACAAGCCAGTAAACATTTTAGATATGATCGCAATCAATCTACTGCCATAAAAGGAATGTCAGCTATGGGGGCATTCCTTCTATTGGCCTCTATGCATGACACAATGAATTTGAGTTACTTAAGCACCCTTTCAGCAGCCTTACTTATACCTATTGTGTTTGTAATTTCATATAGACTAGATGATAGGGGGGTAAGACGAGTCATGGGGTGGCGAGATATTGTTGATCTATTCAGCAAAGATAAAGATCTTAATAAACGTATGCAATTATTGGAAGCAATCACGAGAATTGATCCAAGTGTCAATGTGGGTGAAGAAGATTTTGTTATGGGTAATGATCTATTAGGTGTGGAAAATCGAGACGGTCTTCTTAAGGCTTTGCTTAGTTACGGAAAGATATTTGACTTAATTAATATGAATCCCATAGATTACCCTGTTCTGAGTCGCATCCATGGCTTATTAAATCAAGCGTATATTGATCAAAAATTACAATGGCAAGTCACTGAGCCAGAAAAGGGAGTTGAGGAATCTTTTGATTTTCGCAGCAAAACTTTGGCAATTTTGGCCATATTAGAATATCTCAACGATCCCGCTGGAAGAAGTTTCAGTTTTGTTCTTTCCTCAGAAGCTAACAAAGTAAAGGCTGCGCTTCAGGAACACTTTATCGACAATCAAGAATGGCGTAAGAAATGGGAAGGCACTTATGCAGGAAGCTTAATTGAGCAGGCGCTTAATGAGTATGGCTTGAATGATAAAGCTATGTTGAAAAGAGGGGGTATTGACTTTACTGCTGACGAAACACCTTTGGAAATTTCAGCCAAAGGCGGACCAGCCTCCGGCTGGCAGTTCCACATTGATCCAGCCATGATGCAGCGCCTTCAAAACGCTCCAGGCTTTTATCCTGTCATCATTAACATCAAACCCATGAGCGATTTGCGGCAATTTTTGGGGCTTGCTTCAAGTAGTTCTGCTTCAAGCGTTTAACTCATAAATTACCTCTGATTCTTACGTTGACACCCCGTCGTCACCTCTATATAATTAACCATTCTTTAAGTATTAATTTCAATCATTGAAGGGAATTTTATGGAACAACATGAAGATGTTCGAAGTATCAAGATTCATAAGTTAGAAAAGTTACGCGCAAAGGGGATTAACTCCTATGGGCAGAGATATTTTCGTTCTCATTCAATTGCAGATGTATTAAAAGATTTTAAAGAAGAACAACAGGTCATTGTGGCTGGACGCGTGATGGCCCGTCGTGTGCAGGGTAAGGTTGCTTTTATGGATTTGATGGACCAAACCGGCCGCATGCAGTTATTTATCAAGCTTGATGTGGTGGGTCAAGAAGCCTATGACACCCTCGATTGCTTGGATATTGGCGACATTCTTGGTGTGGAGGGTCAGACATTTACAACCAAGACCGGTCAAAACAGTATCCGTGTTACAAAATATGAAGTGCTTTCCAAATCTCTACAAACATTACCAGAAAAATTTCATGGACTTAAAGATGTGGATATCCGCTACCGTCAGCGTTATGTGGATTTAATTGCCAATCCTGAGGTGCGTGAAGTATTCATCAAACGAAGCCGCATCGTTTCTTTCATGCGTAATTTTCTAGATAAACAAGGATTCCTCGAAGTTGAAACTCCTATGCTGCAACCTCTAGCAGGCGGTGCGCGTGGAAAACCTTTCAAATCGCATCACAATACATTAGACATGGACGTGTTCTTACGCATCGCGCCAGAGCTTTATCTCAAGCGTCTTCTTGTCGGGGGATTAGAGAGAGTTTATGAAATTAATCGCAACTTTCGTAACGAAGGAATTTCAACACGCCATAATCCTGAATTTACCATGCTTGAAGTGTATCAGTCTTATGGAAATTTTGAGGACATGATGAAGTTAACGGAAGATATGATTTCCGCGGTTGTTAAAGAAGTGCATGGCAGCTATAAGATCATGTATCAGAATCAAGAGATTGATTTTACTCCTCCTTGGACCCGCCGTTCATTTGCTAAGGTGGTTAAAGATAATTTTGATATCAATCCAGAAGACACGGCCGAGCTTATGCTTGAAAAAGTAAAAGCCAAGAAACCTGGCCATGTGAAATTGGAGCGTTTAACAAAGTCTGCTGTCATGAAAATGGTGGAGGATGTTTTAGACCAGCAGCAAACGGCAAGTCCTGTGTTTATGTTGGATTATTTTACATTTCTGTCTCCCTTAGCTAAGGCCCATCCAGAAAACCCGGCAGTTGCTCAGCGTTTTGAATTCTTTATTGCTGGAATGGAAGTGGGTAATGCTTATTCTGAGCTTAATGATCCTCTTGAACAGAGAAAACGCCTTGTAGAAGATTTGGAAGATGATGTGGAAACGGGTAATCGCACGATCGATGAGGATTTTATCACAGCCTTAGAATACGGTATGCCTCCAGCCGGTGGTCTTGGAATTGGAATTGACCGCTTAGTCATGCTTCTAACAGACTCTGCTTCTATTCGTGATGTTATTTTATTTCCATTAATGAAAGCACAGGAGTAATCAAGTGGGTTTTGAATTCTGGATAGCCCTTCGCTATTTAAAAGCGAAGAAAGATAAATTTCTTTCCATCATTAACATAGTTGCCATCGGCGGTATTGCCATTGGTGTCATGGCTTTGATCATTGTTATTGGGGTCATGAGCGGGTTTGATCATGACCTTCGTGAGAAGATTGTAGGGGCCAATGCCCATGTGCTTATTGAAAAAGAAACGGGCGTAAAGAAATATATCCAGCTTCAAGAGCAGGTTAATAAAACACCAGGTGTTATTGCCACGACTGCTTTTATTCATGGCAATGTGTTTCTAGAGAACAGTCAGAAAGCCATGAGTTTGATCTTACGTGGAGTTGATCCCACCCATGAAGGATCAGTCACAAAAATTGATTCTTATCTAGCTCAAGGAAAAATTGCAGATTTAAAACCGGATCAAGTTGTCATTGGATCTCAGTTAGCTTCTTACTACGGTTATGAAATAGGAGACACCTTAACAATTATCGCCCCAGCTTCAGGTGTTTCTGGGACGGGCTGGCGATACCAATTTAAAGTAGCCGGGATTTTTAAGTCGGGAATGTACGATTACGATATGAATTTGATTTTGGTCGATTTGCATAAAGCCCAGGAAATTTTTCATTTTAACCCAGATGTCGTCTCAGGAATTGGTTTAAAAGTTGCTGATCCTGATAAAGCTGCCGTAGTCAAACGAGCTTTGTATGATGATATTGGATTTTCTTTTGTGGTGCGCACATGGATGGAGGCCAATGCTACATTTTTTGCTGCGCTTCGGTTAGAGAAATTCGCGATGTTTATTATCCTGACCCTTGTGGTCCTGGTTGCATCTTTTAACATTATTAGCACATTGATTGTAACGGTCACTAGCAAGATTAAAGATATTGGCATTCTCAAATCAATCGGTGTTTCCTCAGGTGCCATTAATCGTATTTTTATGATTCAAGGACTGGCCATTGGTGTGATGGGGACATTCTGGGGATTTCTAGGCGGGGTAGGTGTGATTGTGCTTCTTAAGAAATACCAGTTTATTAAACTGCCTCAAGACATTTATTACATCGACCATTTACCTGTTCTTATCCAGGCCTCTGATGTCGGGATGATTGTAGGAGCAGCCATGCTCATTACGTATGGTGCGACGGTTTATCCAGCATTAAAGGCTTCACAGTTGCAGCCAGTTGAGGCATTGAGATACGAATAAACAATAGGGTGGGGAACGGTTTGAAACCGTTCCGTACAGATATTATGTTAATCAAAGCCACAAATATTCATAAAACATACAAGGATGCCGACTATATCCTTCATGTTGTAAAGGGCGTTGATCTGAATATTGCTCAAGGGGAAGTGGTTGCCATCATTGGTCCTTCCGGTGCTGGTAAATCAACTTTGATGCATATTATGGGCGCATTAGATGAGCCATCTCAAGGTAAGGTTATTTTTGATGGCAAAGATATTTATTCTCTCAATGATAAAGAGCGAGCTTTAATTCGTAACTCACAGATGGGATTTGTATTTCAAGCTTATCATTTGCTTCCCGAATTGACTGCGCTTGAAAATGTAATTCTGCCAGCTATGGTTAAAAATAATTCAAGAAAATCAAGCGCAATTGAAGATGAAGGGGTAAAATTGATGGAACAATTTGGTTTAGGACAGAGGGTTTCGCATCGTCCTAGCCAGTTATCCGGTGGTGAGCAGCAAAGAGTGGCTATTGCTCGTGCTCTTATGAATAAGCCTAAAGTTATATTTTGCGATGAGCCAACAGGTAATTTAGACTCGGCGAGTGGCCAAATGGTGATTGATCTTTTATTAAATTTAAATAAGACAAACGGGCAGACCGTTGTGATTGTAACCCATGATCAAACGATCGCAGCAAGAACGCAGAAAATTATTCGGATTAAAGATGGTCTTTTAGAAGGTATTTAATGAGCTTAATTGTATTTTCATTTTTTTTTATTTTTATTCCTTTTTTGACTTATTATTGTTTGGCTTCGTTCCTTGTCAGAATTAAATTAATAAAACTTCCCTTGGAATTAAAAGAGTATAAAAAGACACTGAAGGAAACTTATAGGGTATATTTTGGTTTGTGGATAGCATTACCTATAGTTCTTTTATTAATGTCGACATGTATAAGAATTATTGGGGTGAACTATTTCTGGGCATATTTTTGTATAGTCATTATTTCTTTTCTGTTCAGTGGTATCGCCTTTATTAAATCTTTAACTTGTCTTTGCCCAAAGTGTGGAAAATCATTAATTGATGACAAATGGACATTTGGGGTTGACCTTAAGCTTTTAAATACACATTGTCCAAAATGTAATTTTAAATTTGAAAAATCAAAAGATGTATATAGTAAGTCAAATGCAAACCCAGAATTAAGGAACGTATTTAAGAAGTTTTTTCCTTATTTGCCTTTAATTATATTTTCATTTGTTATTTCTATTTGCGGGATATCAATTTATTCTTATTTTACAACAAAGCAAGCGACGATTAATAGGGCAGATCCTGCTCTTTGGATTTCAACGACTATTGTTTTTTGTTTATTAAATTTTTTACTTAAAAAAAGAAAAGAAAATTCAAAATGTCAAGTTTGTGGATCACAAGGCGAAGATCATATTGAGATCAATAGGAAAGATAAAAAGGTATGCAGGGCGCATCTTATAGAACAATTAAGAAAAGTGTATCTAAATTTTGAATCCAAAATGGTGGTTATTTATCCAGATTTAGAAGACAAAACGAAATCATATTATGCTTATCAATATTATACTAATGAGGAGTTAAAGAAGTTTAAATTGGATGATATTGTTGGGGAATTAACCCGCAAAGGGTTAGAATCTATATCAGGAAAATGTCAGAAATGTTCAAATCTGGCAAATGTTGCTTTGTATGGTAAAGGCAGTTTTCAATGGGAAGATGATTATCCAGTGCTTCAAAATATGAATCAAGATCCAGAACTTTTATGTTTAGAATGTTCGTTTAAGCTTATTGAGCCATCATTACGAAATTATAAAGGTTTATTTGAAGAACGAGTCATTGTTCCTCATAAAGGGGAAGGCATACTAATGCCTTGGACTTATTAGAAGGAGAATTATGAAAATATATCTTAATGGAAAATTTGTGAATAAAGAAGATGCCAGGATTTCTGTGTTTGATCATGGATTTCTCTATGGTGATGGAGCTTTTGAAGGAATTCGTTCTTACAATGGCCTGGTCTTTCGTCTCAAAGAACACATTGACCGCCTTTATGAAAGTTTACATACGCTGTTGATTGATCCTAAGATGACTAAAGAGCAAATGATCAAGGCGGTTGTGGACACTCTAAAAGCCAATAAACTTAAAGATGGATATATTCGATTGATTGTTAGCCGCGGCGATGGGGATTTGGGATTGGATCCACGCAAATGTTATGGTCGAAGCAATGTGATTATTATTGCTGATAAAATCGCCTTGTATCCTCAAGAATTCTACAAAGATGGAATGGCGATCATTACTGTTGCCACGACTAAGAATTACGTCAATTCTTTGGATGGTGAAATCAAATCGTTGAATTACTTGAATAATATCTTAGCCAAGATTGAAGCTGCCAATTCAGGTTACATTGAAGCGATCATGCTGGATGTGAATGGATATGTAGCTGAATGCACGGGAGACAACATTTTTATACTTAAGAATGGTGTTCTTTCGACCCCTATGTTTGGCCGCTTAAAGGGAATTACTCGAGAAGCGATTCTTGATATTGCCAAAACCCTTAAAATCAAGACCGACGAGGGTTTGATGAGTCGACATCAGGTGTATAATAGTGATGAATGCTTTTTAACAGGGACTGCAGCAGAATTAATTCCGGTTGTAAGAGTAGATGGAAGAACAATCGGTAAAGGAAAACCAGGGCCTGTGACGCTTAAGTTCTTAAAGGCTTTTAAGGATTTAACCAAGAAGGATGGAACGAGATATGCAGTGTGATATTTGCGGCAAGAAAAAAGCCACAGTGCACTTAACAGAAATTGTTGATGAACAAATGTCCGAAATGCATTTGTGTGAAGAATGCGCTAGGCAAAAAAGTTCGCAGATGGAGCAGCAGTTTGGGCTAGCTGATCTTTTAGCTGGATTATCTCAAACAGCTCCAGCAAGCAAAGAATCCAAAGAAGCAGCAGAAGCGCTTGTATGTTCCAACTGTGGGCTTAATTATGATGATTTTAGAAAATTTGGAAGACTTGGCTGCGGGCAATGTTACACATCTTTTAAAGAGCATTTAACTGGGCTTTTAAAGAAGATTCATGGCTCAAGCCAGCATTTGGGAAAAGCTCCTAATGCGTCATCAACACCACCTGTGGCAATTAAAGCATTGGCAGCTATTTCAGAAGAGCCTCTTCCAAAAGCGCTAGATGTCATTAAAAAGCAATTGCAAGAAGCAATCAGTGCAGAAGATTTTGAAAAAGCGGCACTTTTAAGAGATAAGATTAAGAATTTAGAAAAAAGTTAGTTGTTCAAGAGGATTAATATATGAAAATTGAGCAATTATTAAACCACACAGGTGAATGGTTGCGAGGTACAGGACCTTCAGCGAATATTGTGATGTCATCACGAATTCGTTTGGCCCGTAATCTGGCGGCCAGTCCTTTTCCCAGCCGTTCAACTAAAAAAGATTTAGAAACCACATTGAGTTCTGTTGAAGCAGCGCTTAAACATATTACATTTCTTAAAGGTGCAACTCTTTTTCGCATGAATGAATTAGATCAAATCGATCGTCAAATGCTGGTTGAACGCCATTTAATGAGTCATGAACATGCCTCTCATCCCGAGGGGAAAGGACTCTTAGTTTCAAGTGAGGAAGTTGTTTCGATCATGATCAATGAAGAAGACCACCTTCGCATTCAAGTCATGCGATCAGGATTAAATCTTACTGAGGGATGGGACATCATTAATGCAATTGATGATCCTTTATCTAAAGATCTTGGTTTTGCATTTATGGAAAATTGGGGTTTTTTGACATCTTGTCCTACCAATACAGGAACGGCCATGCGGGGAAGTGTGATGATGCATCTTCCAGCCCTTGTTATGACTAAACAAATCAATAAAGTCTTAGCGGCTATCTCCAAATTATCCTTTGCTTCTCGAGGGTTTTATGGGGAGGGCACCCAAGCTTCCGGTAATTTCTATCAAATTTCTAATCAAGTATCGTTGGGTCATAGTGAGCTTGATATTATTCAAAATATTAATGGATTGATTCGTCAGGTCATCGAGCAAGAAGAACAGGCTCGTCAGGCTTTATTGATTCAAAATCGACCGATGTTGGAAGATAAGATTTGTCGTTGCTGGGGGCTTTTAAAAACAGCGCGGATTATTTCAAGTCAGGAAGCTATCGAATTGTTCTCGATGGTTCGTTTAGGGGTTGATATGGGGATTTTAAAGGATGTTAATCATAAGGCGCTCAATGAATTGTTCATTGTCATTCAGCCAGCGCATTTGCAAAAAATTGAAGGCAAAAAATTAAATGCCTTTGAACGCGACACCAAAAGAGCATCGGTGATTCGCCAAAAGTTAGGGGGAAAAGATGTTTAATCGATTCACGGAACGCGCACGCAAAGTCATTGTTTATGCTAAAGAAGAAGCTCGTCGTTTTAACCATGATTATATCGGCACCGAGCATCTTTTATTGGGTTTAATTCGAGAAGGAGAAGGGGTTGCTGCTGCCGTTTTACAAAAGTTGGGATTAGATTTAGAAACTATCCGTCTTGAGGTGGAAAAGCTTGTTCAAGCTGGCCCTCAAACTCAAGTGGTAGGAGACATTCCTTTTACTCCAAGATCCAAAAAAGCTCTCGAACTTTCTGCAGAAGAAGCTCGTGCCTTAGGTCACAATTATATCGGGACAGAACATTTACTTTTAGGTTTGGTCAAAGAAGGTGAAGGCATGGCTTACCGTGTACTTCTAAATTTAGGTCTAGACCTTGGTAAATTACGAAATGAAGTCATGGAGCTTTTAGGTTCTGGGGTTGCAGGTTATGGCCAACAGCAGGAAGCTGCCAAAACAGGAAAGACTCCTGCGATTGATGCCTATGGCCGTAATTTGAATAAATTAGCTAAGGATGGAAGATTAGATCCTGTCATTGGACGCAAGAATGAAATTGAACGTGTCATTCAGATTCTATCTCGTCGTACAAAGAATAATCCCGTTCTTTTAGGAGAAGCTGGTATTGGTAAGACGGCAATCGTCGAAGGATTAGCTCAACAGATCGTAGCAGGAGACGTTCCTGAGATCTTGCGTGAAAAAACTATTGTGGTGTTGGATTTAGCCATGATGATTGCAGGAACCAAATATCGTGGGCAATTTGAAGAACGTATTAAGGCAGTCATGGATGAACTCAAGCGTTCTGGAAAGATTGTTCTTTTTATCGATGAAATCCACACTCTCGTTGGTGCCGGCGCTGCCGAAGGTGCTATCGATGCTGCTAATATTTTAAAACCTGCACTTGCTCGTGGAGAAATTCAGTGCATTGGAGCAACCACATTAGATGAATATCGTAAGAACATCGAAAAAGATGCTGCTTTAGAAAGACGCTTTCAGACAATTGTCGTTGACCCTCCATCTGTCGAAGAAACTATTTTGATCCTTAAAGGTCTTCGTGATAAGTATGAAGCTCATCATAGGGTCAAGTTCTCGGATGAAGCTTTAGAAGCTGCAGCTCGTTTGTCTGATCGTTATATCTCAAATAGATTCCTTCCAGATAAGGCAGTTGATATCCTTGATGAAGCGGGGGCTCGTGCTCGTCTTCAAGCCATGGTTGTTCCTGACAATATTAAGGAATTGGAAGAGAAAATCGAACAATTAAGAAAAGAAAAAGAGGCATTTATTAAGAGCCAGGATTTCGAACGCGCTGCAAAAATGCGCGATCAAGAGCGTGATGTTCGAGAACAACTTGAACGTCAACGTATGGAATGGATTCAAAAGCGTGATGATGTATCTTTGACAATTGGAGATGAAGATATTGCCCGAGTTGTTTCTCAATGGACCAAGATCCCGCTTATTCGTTTGGAACAAAAAGAAAGCGAACGTCTTTTAAAAATGGAAGACCAAATGAAAAAGGCAGTTGTTGGTCAAGATGCAGCTATTACAGCCATTGCCCGTGCCGTTCGTCGTTCTCGCGCTGGCATCAAGAATCCTCGTCGTCCCATTGGTTCGTTCATTTTCCTAGGGCCTACTGGCGTTGGAAAAACATTATTGGCCCGCATCTTAGCTGAATTTATTTTTGGAGATGAAAAGTCTTTGATTCAATTAGATATGTCTGAATACATGGATAAGTTTAATGTGTCTCGTTTGATTGGGGCTCCTCCAGGATATGTAGGCTATGAAGAAGGTGGACAATTGACTGAAAAGGTCCGTCGTCGTCCTTATTCTGTCATTCTTTTAGATGAAATTGAAAAAGCCCATCCTGATGTCTTTAATCTTCTTCTGCAGGTATTTGAAGATGGTCGTTTGACAGATTCTCTTGGACGAGTGGTAGATTTTCGAAATACTATTATCTTGATGACATCCAATGTGGGTGCTGAGGCCGTCCGTAATGCAGGGACCCTTGGATTTGTAGCTCAAAAGGAAGATACTTCCTACAATACTTTACGAGACCGTCTCTTAGCAGAGGTTAAGAAAGTATTTAAACCAGAATTCATTAACCGTATCGATGACATCATTGTCTTTAGACCCTTGGCTAAAGAAGATTTGCAACACATTGTGTTGCTTGAAGTTGAAAAAGTCGTTGAGAGACTTAGAGATAAGGGTATTGAAATTACTTTAACGCCTAAAGCATTAGAGTTTCTAATCGAAAAAGGTTACGATCCTCTGTACGGAGCAAGGCCATTGAAGAGAACTATCCAACGTTATATTGAAGACACTCTTTCTGAAGAAATTATTTCCGGAAAGTTTAAGGATGGAAGCAAAATTAACGTTGAACATGAAGGAGATACTCTGGTTTTTAAACATGTCTAATCTCGTCCTAAAAACTGGGGAATTGACCAATAACGCTCTTCGTTATATAGGACAGTTGAGTATTCTTTTTTTTCAGACAGTTGTCTTGGCTGTGATTCCTCCTTACAAAGGTCATCGTTCTTTAATCCAGGCTTTTCGTATTGGGCCTGGAAGTTTTTTTATTGCTGCACTTGTTGCTCTCTTTGTGGGAATGATTATTGCCCTCCAGATGGCTTACCAGATGGTCCAGATGTCGGCAGAGCTTTTTATTCCTAAGATTGTCTCTGTGGCGCTTACTCGTGAATTAGCTCCTGTGTTAACAGCTTTGATTGTAGCTGGAAGGATTGGGGCAGGAATTGCTGCTGAAATTGGTTCCATGACAGTCACCGAGCAAGTGGATGCTCTAAAAGCCTTTGCAGTTAATCCTGTTAAATATTTGGTGGTTCCACGTTTCTTGGGACTTGTATTGATGCTGCCCGTATTAACCATGCTTGCCGACATTATTGGGATTTGGGGCGGCTATTTCATTTGTGTTTATAAGTTACATATTAATGATCAATTGTTTTGGAAATTAGTTTTTTCTGCCCTGACCATGAAAGATATTACGACTGGATTGGTTAAGACGTTCTTTTTTGGGATGATCATAGCTATTGTTGGATGTCATCAAGGTCTGCATGTTCGTGGAGGAGCTGAAGGGGTAGGAAAAGCAACTACAGCTGCCGTTGTTAGATCCTTCATATTAATTATCATGACGGACTGTATGATTACATTTGTATTTTATTTTTTATTGAAAGTTTGAGTTGACGTCGCTTTGTTCCGTAACGTAGGTGTTCATTTATGATAGAAATACACAATTTATATAAATCTTTCGGCTCTCAGACGATTCTTAATAATTTAAGTCTGACTGTGCGTCGAGGTGAGACTAAGGCTATCATTGGGCGATCTGGGGTGGGAAAGAGTGTTTTATTGAAGAACATTGTAGGGCTGATCAAGCCAGACAGTGGGTCAATTAAGATTAATGGCATTGAAGTCACGGATTTAAATGAAAAAGACTATAACAAACTTCGTATGGAAATTGGCATGGTTTTTCAGGGGGGAGCCCTTTTTGATTCAATGAGTGTGGGAGAAAATGTTGCGTTTGTTTTAAATGAATTTATGAGTTTAGACAAGAAAACTGTGGATGATCGCGTTGCAGATGCCCTCCAGTTAGTTGGACTCAAAAATGTAGAACATATGTCACCTTCGCAGTTGTCGGGAGGAATGCGAAAACGTGTTAGTTTAGCAAGAGTCTTGTGCATGGAGCCCCAGATTATTTTATACGATGAACCAACCAGCGAAGTTGATCCCATTACAGCTGCGGCCGTCAATCATTTGATTAAAGAGATGCGAGACAAGTTAAAAGTAACATCTATTGTTGTGACCCATGATATGAATTCAGCCTTTCAAATAGCTGATTCCATTGCCATGTTTTATCGCGGTCAAGTGATTGCGGATGGTACGCCCGATCAGATTAAGAATTCAAAACACCCTGTTGTACAGCAATTCATTAAAGGTGAGGCCCATGGGCCCATCACAGAAGATGAGAATTTAATTTTTGGGCACATTAAATAAGGAGATACCCATATGTCCCGTGAAAGTAATCTGCAGTTAAAGGTTGGAGTGTTTGTTCTAGTTGCTTTAGCAATTCTGACCTATTTTGTTGTTTCTGTCAGTGATCTTTCTTTTACCAAAAAGGGTTATGGAATTGAAGTAAGTTTTAACTTCGTCAATGGGTTACGTGATGCTGCTCCTGTCAGATTAGCTGGAGTTGAAATTGGAATTGTAAGAAATTTGAAGATTTTTGTAGATGAGAAGGACACTAAAAAGACCAAGGTATTAATTATCTTATGGATTCAAGAGGGAATTTCTGTTCCAGGTGACTCTGTAATCACCATTAATCAGTTGGGACTGCTTGGAGAGAAATATGTAGAAATTACACCGGGCGTATTGACGCAGTCTTTAAAATCAGGAGATAGGCTTGTTGGCAAAGATCCTTTATCCATCGATAAGGTGACCGAAGATGCAACTGTTCTGATTGGTAAAGTTCAAACCACAGTTGATAGTATTAACAATGGCATTTTGACCGAACAAAATAAGAAATCTTTAGCAGATACTCTTTTAGCTTTTAGTGAAATTATGACCAATATGAAAAATGGAAAAGGTACCATGGGCCGATTATTGATGGATGATTCTATCTATAGAAATCTTGATGAGCTAACCGTCGATTTAAAATCCAGCCCTTGGAAACTTTTATACCGCCCTAAAGAAATTAAGAAATGAAAACCAAAACTGTATTTGTTTGTCAGACTTGTGGAGCTCAATCCCCTCGTTGGTTGGGTAAGTGTCCCAGCTGTGAAAGTTGGAATTCCTATGTAGAAGAAGCCACGGTGGTACGTCCTGCAAGTGAGAAGTTGAGAACACAGTTAGCCTCGATCGATCAAAATGCCCCAATACTTCTTAAGGAAGTAGATTCTCATAAGGAAAAGAGACATTTCACTGGAATCGGAGAATTTGATCGAGTGGTAGGTGGAGGGCTGGTTCCTGCTTCAGTTTCTTTGATTGGGGGAGATCCGGGAATTGGGAAATCTACCATAGTTATGCAAGCTGGATGTGCTTTGAGCCGTGGTGGATTAAAAGTCCTATATGTCTCTGGAGAAGAATCCCTAAAACAAACTAAGATGCGGGCAGATCGGGTGGGGGGATCATTTAATGAGAATTTTTTTATCGTCAATGATATTGATGTCCAGTCTATTGTTAATCATATTCATGAATTAAAACCTGAAGTTGTCATCATTGACTCTATCCAGGTGGTATTTTTACCTGAGGTTGCCTCTGCTCCAGGAAGCGTCTCTCAGGTGCGTGAAAGTGCTGCGGTACTGACACAATTGGCCAAACAACGAGGGTTTATTCTTTTTTTGGTTGGCCATGTTACTAAAGAGGGGATGATTGCAGGGCCCCGAGTTCTAGAACATATGGTGGATACTGTTTTATATTTTGAAGGAGAAAGATATTCTTCTTATCGTGTACTTAGAGCCAATAAGAACCGTTTTGGTTCAACTAATGAGATTGGTGTTTTTGATATGACAACTACTGGTTTGGTAGAAGTGGCTAATCCTTCTCAGATATTTTTAGGAGAAAGACCAACAGACACGAGCGGTTCAGTTGTGGTTCCTATTTTGGAGGGTACACGCCCATTTTTGGTTGAAATCCAGGGTCTTGTTTCAAAAAGTGCTTTTGGAATGGTTCGACATAGAGCCCAAGGCTTTGATCAGAACCGTTTGGCACTTTTGGCAGCGGTTTTAGAGAAGAGGTTGGGTTTAAACCTAGGGGATAAAGATATCTTTTTAAATGTTGTTGGTGGTGTTAGAATTGAAGACCCAGCGGCGGATTTGGCAGTGTGTATGGCAGTTGCTTCAGCCCTTTTGGATAAACCTATTCCTTCAAATACGGTTATTCTAGGAGAGGTTGGGTTAGCTGCAGAAATTCGTTCGGTGGCACAATTGACAAGCCGTATCAATGAAGCTGAAAAATTAGGTTTTACCAGGTGCTTATTACCACGTAATAATATTAAAAATAATATGGAAAAGCCCCAACATATTCAGCTCATTGCGGTTTCGACCGTCAAAGAAGCGTTGGATAAACTCTAGGGGGAGATGTAATGACGACATTATTTTCTATTCGAATTTTCTTTTTGCTGATTTCTTCAATTGTTGGGTATCAAATTGGCTCTATTAACAATGATCCCAGGCTGGGTTTGATTATAGGAATTGGGGGGGGAGCGATTTTAATTTTTATGGAATCTAAATCCCGTCAAGCATCTACACGTGGATTGTCATCCATGGTTTTTGGACTGCTGTTAGGTATTTTTATGGCAAAGCTGCTCTCAGATGTTCTTGGATTATTACCTCTGGGCGATGTAGTTCAGTCCTCCATGCGTGTTATTTTTACGTTGGTTTTCTCATATGTGGGAGCCGTTATGGCCATGCGGGGCAAGGATGAATTCAATCTAATTATCCCTTATGTCAGATTTAAAAGACAGGATGTAAAAGATGGTGTGGTATTGTTGGATACGAGTGCCATTATTGATGGTCGAATTGGGGATATATTTAAGACAGGATTTTTAGGGGGACGCTTAGTCGTTCCTCGTTTTGTTTTACAGGAACTTCAACGCTTAGCTGACTCTGATGATGATGTGAAAAGACAAAGAGGCCGTCGAGGCTTGGATATACTTAAAGCATTGCAAAAAGACGTAGCTGCTGACATTAGAATTCATGAAGATGATTTAACAGGTCCTGAACCTGTCGATTTAAAGTTGGCGAAATTAGCCAGAGTCATGGAAGCACGTATTTGCACGTTGGACTTTAATTTAACCCGAATGGCTGCTTTGCAAGGTATTGAAATGCTCAATATCAATGATTTAGTTAACTCTGTAAAACCCATGATTTTTAATGGGGAAGAGTTAGACATTCGTTTGCTTAAGGAAGGTAAAGATCCTAATCAGGCCGTTGGTTATTTAGAAGATGGGACCATGGTGGTTGTTATTGATGGTAAGAAATTAATCGGTCAGCAAGTAAAAGTGTACGTCACAAGTGCTTTGCAAACCCAAGCTGGCCGAATGGTATTTGCAAAATTAGAAAAGTCATGAGAACACAGGTTATTTTAGTTGCGGCAGGTACAGGCAGCAGATTGCGGGCTAAACTTCCTAAAGCGTTAGTGAAGCTAAAGAATAAACCTCTGGTTTCATGGTCTTTAAATGTCTTTCAGAAATGCTCTTTGATTGATGGGATTGTTGTAGTTGGCCATAAAGATTTCCTAGGGGAATTTAAAAAAATCGCTTCTTCTTTTCCAAAAGTCCATGCTGTTGTTGAAGGTGGAGCAATGAGAGCAGATTCAGTTCGTCTTGGTTTAGAAGCGGCCGATAAAAAAGCTCGAATTATTCTTGTTCATGACGCAGCTAGGCCTTTTATTGAAGAGGCAAGCATTAGGTCGCTACTTTCAGCTTTAAAAACATATAAGGCAGCAATCCTTGCTGTTCCTGTGAAGCCTACAATCAAATTGATTAATGACAAGAATATGTGTATTAAAAGCACGCTGCCTCGCTCCTTATTATGGGAGGCTCAAACTCCTCAGGGGTTTGATAAAGAGATTTTAATCAAAGCTCATCGGCAGAAGATGAGAGAAGAGGCAACCGATGATGCTATGCTTGTTGAGAATTTGGGAGTAAAGGTAAAAATTGTTCAGGGAGACAATCGTAATATTAAAATTACGACAGCAGAAGATATGGCTGTTGCAGGGACGATGATATGAGCTATCGCATAGGAATAGGATATGACGTTCACAAGCTTATTAAAGGACGTAAATTGATTTTGGGTGGCGTTGAAATTCCTTATTCTTTAGGATTAGAGGGGCATTCTGATGCAGATGTCTTGTTGCATGCTATATCTGATGCGATTCTTGGCGCAGCCTCTTTAGGTGACATTGGAGAACATTTTCCTAATACAGATTCTCAGTATAAAGACATTTCGAGTCTGATTTTGTTAGAGAAAGTTAATCAGCTGGTTAAGAATAAAGGATATAGAGTAGTTAATGTAGATGCTGTTATTTTAGCTGAAGCTCCAAAATTATCCGTATACAAGATGGAAATGAAGGCGCGAATATCTAAAGCATTAAATTCAAATTCGGATGACATAGGAATCAAGGCTACAACTAATGAGGGTCTGGGATTTATAGGAAAAGGTGAAGGCATTGCCTGTTATGCCACTGTTTTATTGAATAGGATTTAATAGGGGAAAATTTATGTTTTCATTACTTGTGTTGGTGATTATTTTTATGACGATCTATATCGTTTTTGCTGAGGACATTGCTTCCGTCAAAGAGCGAGATCCTGCAGCTAAGAGTCCTTTTGAAATTGTCCTGTTGTACCCAGGACTGCATGCCTTAGTTTCCTATCGTATTAGTCATCAACTATTGCTTTGGAATATTCCTCTATTACCCCGCTGGATTTCTCAGATGGCTCGATTTTTTACAGGTATTGAAATCCATCCTGGTGCTCAGATTGGCCGCAAGTTTTTTATTGATCATGGGATGGGGGTAGTGATTGGAGAGACCTCTATCATTGGAGACAATGTTTTGCTTTATCAGGGAGTCACTCTGGGGGGAACAGGAAAAGAAACAGGGAAACGTCATCCGACCATTGGAAATAATGTCGTCGTGGGTACAGGTGCTAAGATTCTTGGAAACATTACAATTGGTGACAATTCTTATATTGGTGCTAATGCTGTTGTGATTAAGAACGTGCCGCTCAATTCTACCGTTGTTGGTATTCCTGGGCGTATCACTAAACAAGAAGGCCAGAAAATCGACAGCCTTTTAGATCATACTCATGTGAATGATCCTGTTATGGATACGATGACAAAATTGCTTAATCGTATCAAGGTTCTAGAAAATAAAACAGGGCATTCCTCAAAAGAAAATGAAGATTACATGATCTAATATGCCAATCCAAATTTATAACTCCCTAACGAAGCACAAAGAAGAATTTCAACCCCAGCATCCGCCTGTTGTCAAGATGTATACTTGCGGTGTGACGGTCTATGACCGCTGTCATATTGGTCATGCTAGAAGTCTGTATGTCTTTGATGTGATCCGTCATTATTTACAATTTCGCGGCTTTAAAGTTGAGTTTGTTAGAAACATCACTGATGTTGATGACAAGATTATTCAAAAAGCCAATGAGACCAAAAGGGAAAGTAAGGATGTTAGTGAAGAACAGATTCGCTTTTACTACGAAGATATGCAGTCACTGAATGTATCTAAAGCAGATCTAGAACCAAAGGCTACCGATAATATTCCGGGAATGATTACTCACATCCAAGGCCTGATTGAGAAAAATCATGCGTATGCAACGGGCAGTGGGGATGTATATTTTAATGTCCGCAGCTTTGCTGATTATGGAAAGCTTTCGGGTCAAAGTATAGATAAAATGTTAGAGGCTGTTCGTATTGAGAAAGATTCGGATAAAAAAGATCCTTTGGACTTTGCCTTATGGAAAGCTTCCAAAGAAGGGGAGCCCTTCTGGGACAGTCCTTGGGGAAAAGGTCGTCCAGGATGGCATATCGAATGTTCCTGTATGAGCATGAAACATCTAAATACCAAAACACTTGATATTCATGCTGGTGGACGAGACCTTATTTTTCCCCATCATGAGAATGAACTTGCTCAATCAGAAGCGCTCACCGATCAAACATTTGCCAAATATTGGATTCACCATGGGCTTTTGACCATCAATGGTCAGAAAATGTCTAAATCATTAGGTAATTTTATTACTATTCAAGATGCTCTGACAAAATATACGGCCGATGAAATCAAGATGTTCTTCTTATTCTCACATTACGCGAGTGCCATTGATTACACGGATGAAAAAATGCTGGAAGCTCGTAAAGCGCTTAACAAATTTGATGTCTTATTCTGGAAATCGTCTCAATTGCTGAATGGTCAGGATGTAGAACCATTTCAAGAAGACTTTATTAGCAAAGGCAAGCAAGAGTTCTTGGATTCCATGGATGATGATTTTAATACTCCAAAGGCCCTGGCTGCGCTATTTAATTTAATTTCAGATACCAATAAATATATTGATGAAAAGTCTCAAGATTCTCATTACTTGGGTGTTATTTATCATGCTGTTGATGTCTTAGAGAATTTATCCCGACAAATCTTAGGGTTGTTTCTGAAAGAACAGGACAAAAAATTAACTGAGGAGCTTAAAAAGCTTTTACAAGAACGCATTGATGCTCGTGCATCCAAGAACTTCAAACGTTCCGATGAACTTAGAGATTTATTAAAGACTAAAGGTGTTGCTGTTGAAGACACTAAAGTAGGACAAACGTGGCGATGGGTTTAAGAGGAAAATTTATTACATTTGAGGGTTCTGAAGGTTCTGGCAAAAGTACGCAATCCACGTTGGTGTTAGCGTACTTAAAATCCAAGAATTTGCCTGTCATGCTGTTACGAGAACCTGGTGGAGTCAAGATTAGTGAGAAGATACGTGAAATTCTTCTTGATGAGAAAAATAACGCTATGGGAGATGAGTGTGAAACCCTTCTTTATATGGCTTCTCGAGCGCAAATGGTAGAAGAGGTTTTGACTCCTGCTTTGAATCAAGGACAGATTGTACTGTGTGACCGGTTTTTGGATTCTACCATCGCTTATCAAGGCTGGGGCAATGGAGTTGATATGGATGTTATTGAGAAGATGGGACAATTTGCAGTTGGAAATATAAAGCCGGATTTAACGCTATTGTTTGATATTGATACGGAATTGGGGCTTTCAAGGACTAATCCCACGAAAGACCGTATTGAACTTCGTTCCATAGACTATCATAATCGTGTGCGTCAAGGATATCTGGCACAAGCTAAGAAAGAACCAGAACGTATTAAAGTCATTAATGTTGATACTGGGAAAGAGGAAATTTTTGAGCAAGTCAAGAAGCTCATTGATAAGGTCATCCAATGATACTTGGTAGTGTAGATTTAAAAATTATTAAGAATTTTAAGCGTCTTTTATCTTCTGGTCGCTTAGGCCATGCTTATCTTTTTGTCGGACCAAAAGAGGTAGGAAAGACTCAAACAGCTTTGGATGTTGCTAAATTGGTCAATTGCGAATCTCAAGGAGAGAGGCCTTGTCAAATATGTGCCTCTTGTCAGAAGATTGCACATGGCAATCATCCTGATGTTATGATTCTAGAGCCTCAACCAGATACTATTAAAATTGATCAGGTTCGTTTTCTTTTAGGACGAATGCAGTTGAAAGCTTTTGAAGCTAAAACAAAAGTTTTTATTATTCGTAATGTTGAGACTATGACCATTGAAGCGGCCAATAGTCTTTTAAAGACATTAGAAGAGCCTGCATCCAATACATTAATCATTCTAACAACATCGGTAGTAGAAGCTAATTTAGATACAATTCGTTCACGTTGTCATGTGATTAAATTCTTTCCAGCTTCTAAAAACCGTTTGGAAGAGATATTACAATGTCCCTCTTCTTCAGCACAGTTTTTGAGTATTTACACAGATGGATGCATAGGGCAGGCCCGTCAATTGTTAGAGGAAGACTTTTTGCGAGGTAAGAATCAAGTCCTTGATGGTTTTATGAATGAAGCTTCAAATAAGAAAGGTTCTTTGGAGAAACAGGAAGTCAGACAAACATTACAAGTGCTTTTAAGTTTGATTCGTGATGCTGTCCTTTTAAAAGCAGGGCTTCCAGCTGAGGAATTAATGCACAAAGATCGCTTACAAGATGTCAGAGAGCTGGCAGAGCGATCTTATGAAGAATTATCAGCCATGTATAGGCAGGTTGTTAGAACCAGAGAACTCCTGGATGAAAACCTGAATACCAAAATGGCTTTTAACATACTAAGGGCAAGAATATGGGACAAGTCATTCAAGTAAAAGTTGGGGATTACAGACCAGTAGCATGGTTTGATTTAAATAATATTTCATGTTCACGTCATGATTTTGTGATTGTGGAGTTGGATAAGGGCTATGAATTTGGTCAGGTCATTTCAGAATCCAATAAAGCATGCCCTACTGCTTCAGATCAGAAAACAGTTGGGAAAGTCGTTCGTGCGGCGAGTGATGGAGATCTTCGTCAAATTGCAAATAATCAAATAAAAGCCAAAGATGCTTTGGAAAGCTGTCGACGTAAAATCGTTGATTCAAAGTTAGATATGCAGTTAACTCAGGCGGAATATTCTTTTGATAGCAGTAAGATTCTATTTTTCTTTACTTCTGAGGGTCGTGTTGATTTTCGTAATTTGGTGAAAGATTTGGCCAAAATGTTTCGTGTCAGAATTGAACTTAAACAAATTGGAGTCCGTGATAAGGCGAAAATTGTAGGTGGCTATGGAATTTGTGGCAGAGAACTCTGCTGTTCTTCTTATATGAAAGACTTTCATCCTCTGTCGATTAAGATGGCCAAGGACCAAGGACTGCCATTAAACCCTTCCAAGATTTCAGGTGTTTGTGGGCGGGTGAAATGCTGCATGGCCTATGAATATCAAGTATATCGAGAAATGTCTAAGACATTGCCTAAGGTGGGACAAAAAGTTACTTCTGATGCTGGTGAAAAGGGAAGGGTTATTAACGTTGATATTTTGAAACGGTCTGTAGTTGTGGAATACGCAGAAGGAAAGATTCAAAAAACTACTTATCCTCCATTAAACTCCAACTAGGGGAAAGTTTATGTTAAATAAACGTAAAGATGCTCGATTTCCTAAAGAATATAATGTTACATTTGCTACCAAAGAAAATGATAAAAAAATTTATAATGCTTATAAATTGTTAGATATCAGTAAGGGAGGATTAAAGTTTTTCTCCTACGACTATTTTTCAGTTGGAACGGGTATTATTTTTTATATTAAATTTCCTTTTTTATACCCGCAAGTCACTGAAATTGAAGGGCAGGTTGTTGGGATCCAGGAAGTGATGAAAGGCAAAACTTATAAAATAAGTGCCCATTTTATTAATATTCCATCTGCAGCTATTTTAGCGTTACATCAAATGGATGAGATCAACTTAAAGAATAAATGAACCAAAAGTTTTTTGTTACCACTCCTATCTATTATGTTAATGATGCGCCTCATATAGGCCATGCATACACAACCATTCTGGCTGATGTTCTGGCTCGTTTTCACCGCGTCAACAATGATGAAGTATTTTTTCTAACTGGATTAGATGAACACGGACAAAAGGTCAAGCAGGCAGCTGAGAAGCGGGGGATGACTCCTCAAGCTCATTGCGATGATTTGGCTCCCCGTTTTTTGAATCTTTGGCAAAAACTTGATATTCGTTACGATGATTTTGTCCGTACGACCCAAGTGCGTCATACCAAGATTGTTCAATTGGTTCTTCAGAAAGTTTATGATGCCGGGGATATCTATGTAGATGAATATGAAGGATGGTATTCCGTTGCTGAAGAAAGATTTATTACAGATGTTGAATACGAGTCTGGCCAATTTCGTGATGTTAAGAAGCTTAAAGAGAAGAATTATTTCTTTAAGATGAGTAAGTATCAAAAACAACTGATTGAATATATTGAGAATAATCCTTCTTTTATTCGTCCTGACCATCGCAAGAATGAAATGCTTGGGTTTTTACGCCAGCCTTTAGGGGATCTGTGTATTTCTCGTCCTAAGGCTCGCATGGACTGGGGGATTGAGATTCCTTTTGATAAAGACTATGTTACCTATGTCTGGTTTGATGCTTTGGTCAATTATATTTCCATTCCTGGATATGGTTCTGATGACACAAAATTCCAAAAATGGTGGCCTGCGGATGTTCATTTGATTGGTAAGGATATTCTAACAACTCATTGCATTTATTGGACGACCATGCTTTTTTCTTTAGGATTAGATTTGCCTAAAGTTATTTTTGCTCATGGATGGTGGTTGATTGGGCAAACCAAGATGAGTAAGTCTTTGGGTAACGTGGTTAATCCTTTGGATTTGGTTGAACAGTACGGAACAGATGCGGTGCGTTATTATTTGATGCGAGAAATGGTCCTTGGGCTGGATGCCAACTTTACCATGGACTCCTTTACAAAATGTTATAACAGCGACTTAGCGAATGATTTTGGTAATTTACTTAATCGAGTTGGTGGGCTGCTTTCTAAGAATCATGAAGGCAAAATTCCTGATCCTGGTGTTTTAACAGCAGCTGAAGAAGAAATTAAATCCATCGCAGATGCTTTGCCAGCCAAAGTGACTAAGCTTATCAATGATTATCAAGTTCAAGAAGCTGTTGTCAGTATTATTGATTTAATCCGTCTTCTTAATAAATATATGGAGACCCAAGCTCCTTGGAAGCTAGCTAAGACAGATATTCCAGGTGCGGGGAGAGTTCTTTACACTGCAGCCGAAGGCTTACGTATCGCAACCGTAATGCTTTCTGCCATAATGCCCAATAAAACAAAAACAGTTCTTGAGATTCTAGGTGCTATGGATACAAAACCCCTCTGGGGCCAGCTTAAGCCAGGAACAGTTTTGAAGACCCACGAAGCTTTATTTCCTCGTATTGAAGTGGAGAAAGAGTAATGTCTGTTGAAACGATTAAATGGACTAATGGTTACGCTAGAATAATTGACCAGACGCTTCTTCCAACCCAATTGAAGTATATCAACTGTAAAGATATTAAAACAATGTGGCATGCGATTAAGACTCTGCAGGTGCGTGGTGCACCCGCGATTGGCGTCGCAGCGGCTTTTGGAGTTATTCTTGGTATTCAGAATTTTAAGGGAAGCGATAAGCCTAAGTTTTTAAAGTTGTTTTATCAAACATGCGATTATTTGGCTACTTCGAGACCTACGGCAGTTAATTTGTTTAATATGTTAGATCAAATGCGTGCTGTAGTTTTAGAAAATCCAGAGGCTGATGTAGCCACAGTAAAGAAATTATTACATGCCAGGGCGCTTGCCATCTTCAAACATGATCAGAAGGTGTGTCGCACTATGGGAGATTATGGAGCTAATCTTATTAAGAATGGTATGCGTTGTCTGACAGTTTGTAATGCCGGCGCCTTAGCAACGGCTGATTATGGAACAGCTTTGGGAGTCTTTTATAGCGCTAAGAAGAAGGGTAAGAATTTTAGTGTCTATTCTTGTGAGACTCGCCCTTTATTGCAGGGAGCAAGGCTGACTTGTTGGGAGTTGACTCGTGAAAAGATTGATACGACGCTCATTTGTGACAATATGGCAGCTACTTTGATGGCTCAAGGTAAGGTGGATATTATTTTTGCTGGAGCAGATCGCATTGCATCTAATGGAGATGCGGCCAATAAGATTGGTACGTACATGTTGGCTGTCCTTGCGAAATATCACGGTGTTCCATTTTATATTGTCGCTCCTCACTCTACCTTTGATTTTAAAATTAAATCTGGCAAAAAGATTCCAATTGAGGAAAGAAAGCCAGAAGAAGTTACTCATTTTGCAGGTGTTCAAACGGCCCCCAAAGAAGTCAAAGTCTTTAATCCTGCTTTTGATGTGACGCCTTCTTCCTTAATTAGTGGAATTGTCACAGAATTCGGAATCATTCGTTCACCTTTCATACAAAACATCATAAAGACCTTCCATGCCTAAGACTATCTCTTCAGTGGGTGAATTTGGGTTGATTGATATTCTCAAGAAGTATAGTTCTGTTTCAAAGAATGTCATTCAGGGTATTGGAGATGATACAGCTGTCTTGCCTTTGTCTAAGAATAAGTATCTGCTTTTGACAACAGACATGATGGCAGAAAACGTCCATTTTACTCGGCGGATGAATCCTATACATGTGGGACATAAGGCCTTAGCTTGCAATATTAGTGATATTGCCGCCATGGGGGGGTTGCCCACCTTTGCAGTCATCTCTTTAGGATTGCCTTCTAAGTTAAGAGTTTCCTACGTGGAAGATTTATACAAAGGCATGAAGGCTTTGGCTAATCAGTTTGGAGTAAATATTGTGGGGGGAGATACAATTAAGTCCGATAAGATTATTATTAATGTAGCCTTGCTAGGAGAAGTTGAAAGAAAATATTTAACCACTCGGGATGGCGCTAAAGCAAATGACTGGATTTTTGTAACCGGACCATTGGGGGGCTCTTTTAAAAGCGGTAAACATTTGACGTATATACCCCGTGTTGAACAGGCGCGATTTTTGGTTAAAAACTTTAAACCAAGTGCGATGATGGATATCTCCGATGGTTTGGGAGGTGACTTAAATCATATCCTTAAAGCTAGCCAAGTGGGAGCAAAATTACACCAAACATCAATTCCTTTGCATAAGAATGTAACTCTAGAAGAAGCAATGTCCGACGGAGAAGACTTTGAACTGCTTTTTACGATTAATCCTTTAAAAGCCCGCCGATTAATTCAATGGCAAGAAAAGACTAAACAATGGTTCTTTTATCCAATAGGCCAAATCACTCCCAATCCTAACCAACACATAGTCTCAACAAGCTTCACCCATTTTTAACTCAAAATAAGAACTTGACAAAAAAAGATACTTTGATAACTTAAATACGTTTTTATAAAACGTATTTAATATTTAATCCATCAGGCCAACTGATTTAGAGAAATTGATGAAAGAAGATAGGCAAGAGCAAAAGGTTAAGCAATGAAACACCTAAAAAATAAGTCAGGGAGTAGGCGTCGTTTGTTACAGACTGTTTTTCAGAAATGGCATTCTAAGAATTATTCTGAAGTTAGAATGGGAAGAAGTCATACTCAAACTTTAGCGATGAATGCTTTAGGAGCAGCGGCGTTACTTGGAACAGCCACACTTAGCTTAGCCGATGATAATTCTGCCTTGATGCCTGAAGTTGTTGTTACAGGTCAAAAGGAAAAGGATAAGAAGAAATACAAGCCCGAAGAATTATCTTCCTCAAAATACACAGAACCCTTACGTGATACACCTCAAACAGTTACAGTCATTCCTCAAGAACTTATGTTAGAACAAGCTTCCACTTCTTTGCGTGAAGTGTTAAAGAATGTACCTGGAATCAGTATCCAAGCAGGCGAAGGTGGAACGCCAGCTGGGGATCAAATGACTATTCGAGGTTTCAGTGCTCGTACAGATATGTTTATTGATGGGGTACGGGATTTTGGTGGTTATTCTCGTGATCCTTTTAACTTTTCACAAGTGGAAGTTAGCAAAGGGCCTGGATCAGCTTATACAGGACGTGGTTCTACAGGAGGTTCCATCAACATGGTGACCAAAGAAGCTGAATTGGAACGTGCCTATAGCGGTACAGCTGCAATTGGAACAAGTCAGTACCAGCGCTATACCCTTGATGTGAATGAACCTCTTAAAGCTCTTGAAGGTGCCGCGGTGCGTGTGAATGCGATGTATCATACCAATGAAGTTGCTAATCGTGATATCACTGAGAATAATCGTTGGGGTGTTGCTCCATCTGTTGCATTTGGTTTGGGAACAGAAAATCGCCTAACAATAGACTATTTTCATTTAGATCAAAATAATGTCCCGGATTATGGTATTCCATGGGTCCCACCAAATACAGGACCTTTGTCCGGTTATAGTGATCAACCTGCTCCAACCGATTGGAGTAATTGGTATGGTTTAAAGGACCGTGATTATGAAAAGGTTAAGACGGACATTGTGACTGCTAAAGGAGAGCATGACTTTAGTGATGAGATATCGTTAAGTAATCAAACGCGCTATGGTCAAACCAAACGTGACTCAATCATTACTTCACCTCGTTTTGCAGATATAGATACCGGTACTGCCGGAGATCAATTTGGTGATCTGATTCGACGTACAGATTGGAAATCACGAGACCAGATTACATCCATCATTGATAACCAAACCGACTTAACACTGAAATTTAATACCGCAAGTATTGAACACAAGCTCGTTCCTGGTGTTGAAATTACCCGAGAAAATGATCGTAACTATACTCGTGTCAAAACAGGAACTGACTCCCAAAATACAACGTTAGGTAATCCTAACCCAGATGATCCTTATAATGAAAACATCCAACGCAATGGTGCTAGACTTGAAAGTACGGTTGATTCAATTGGAGTTTATGCATTTGATACCCTTAAGTTCAATGAACATTGGGAACTCAGTGGCGGATTAAGGTATGATTATTTCAATGTGGACTTTATTTCTATCAATCCTAATGCCACATTGGCTAGTAACCTAGGCCATATTGATAGGACCCTTAGCTGGCGTACGGGAGTTGTCTATAAACCCGTCGAGGAAGGAAGTATTTATGCTGCTTATGGAACATCATTTAACCCTTCTGCGGAAGGTTTAGCGACATCAGCATTAACAAGTACTCCAACAGCTACAACTAATATTAACCTTGATCCTGAAAAAACTGAAACTTATGAAATTGGGACCAAGTGGGATCTATTTAAAAAGAAAGTGGCCTTAACTATGGCTCTATTCCGTACCAATAAGACTAATGCCCGCACAGAAGACCCTGCCAATGCAGGTGATACGGTTGTTCTTGATGGTGTGCAGCAAGTCCATGGTTTAGAGTTAGGAATTAATGGAAGTATCAATGAGAAGTGGAATGTATTTGCAGGATACACCTATTTACTTGGCCATATTATAAAATCCAGCAATCCAGCTGAAGTGGGTAATGAATTAAGCAATACTCCTACCAACACACTCAATCTGTGGACTACCTACAAATTGCCTTTTAATTTTGAGTTTGGAACTGGAGCTCAATATGTGGGTGAACGTTATAACAGCACGCTCAATGTCAGACAGATGCCAGCTTATTGGGTTGGAAATGCCATGCTTGCCTACAAGCTTAATAAAGATGTGACCATGAGGCTTAATATGAACAATATCGCTGATGCAGAATACATTGATAGTTCAAGCGGAGGACATTTTATTCCAGCGCCTGGTCAGACAACAACATTAACAACAGAATTTAAATTCTAAGTTGGAGAGAATAAATGTTATTAGCGATTCCTGATGTCTTGACTTCCGAGCAGGTGAAAACTGCTCGAAAGATTTTGGATGAAGCTCAATGGGTAGATGGGAAAGTCACAGCTGGCCATCAAAGTGCAAAAGCCAAAGATAATATGCAAATTCCTGAGAATCATCCAGCTGCCAAGCAGGTAGGAGACATGATTTTGCAAGCGTTGGGGCAGAACCCCTTGTTTATATCAGCTGCTTTGCCGCTTAAAGTATTTCCACCGCTATTTAATCGTTACACTGGAGGCCAGGCATTTGGTACCCATGTCGATAATGCTGTTCGTAACATTCCCGGAACACCTCACCGCATTCGTACAGACCTTTCGGCCACATTGTTTTTTACTAATCCAGAAGAATATGATGGTGGGGAATTATGTGTGGAAGATACATACGGTACCAAAAGCGTCAAATTACCGGCAGGACATATGATCCTTTATCCTTCAACTAGTCTTCATCATGTCACGCCAGTCACACGAGGTACTCGCATTTGCTCTTTCTTTTGGATGCAAAGTATGATTCGTGATGATGGGCAAAGAACAATTATGTTTGATCTTGACTCAGCCATACAGCGCATTGGCCGTGATCACCCTAATAGTCCTTATCCCGTTCAGTTAACTGGGATTTATCACAATCTGATTAGACAATGGGCAGAGATGTAATGGCTCGACAAACCCATCATAAGCTGACCGTTCGAGACGTTCTTTACCGCGTTCATTTGGTATTTGCCATTGCTACAGGGATAGTTATTTTGATTATATCTGTGACAGGTACAATACTGGCTTTTCGTCCTCAACTTATTGATTTCGCGGAGCATAAGATTAGATACGTAACAGCGGCGGACAACTCGACTCAATTAAGTTTTAATGAGCTGATATCTAAGGTTCGCCAAGAGTATCCTGACAGTAAGCCTAGAGGGTTAAGTGTTAAGTATGATTCAACAGCAGCTGTTGCAGTGAATTTGGGTAAAGAGGAAGGGACAGTATATGTAAATCCTTATACTGGTGAAGTTTTAGGTAAGCCTTCCCAAATGACCCATTTCCTTGAGAAAGTTGAAGATTGGCATCGCTGGCTTAATTTAGAAGGGGATTTAAAGCCGATTGGACATCAGATTAAAGGCGCTTGCAATATTGCTTTCTTTATCATGATTGTCACTGGTATTTTTCTGTGGTGGCCGCGCAATTGGAGATGGAAGACTCTTGAGAGCGTTATGAAATTGAATTGGTCGTTGAAAGGTCGCAGCCGTGATTGGAATCAACACAATGTCATTGGCTTTTGGGGTGCTCCTTTTTTAATTGTGATCACCTTGACAGGTGTTGTGATGAGCTATCAATGGGCCAATAATTTAGTGTATCGTATGGCAGGTAATGAGCCCCCTGTTGCTATGAAAAGGATGGAATCAAGTGAAGCAAATCAATCCAAGGGGAAATCTAAACCAATAGATTATGATATGTTGATTACACAAGCCAAGGAACAAGTGCCTGGCTGGGCATCAATTAATATGCGTTTGGCAAAGCCTGGTGAGCCTGTCCATATGACAATTGATCAGAATCGATCCGGCAATATTCCTAAACGTTCTCAATTAACGATTGATCCATCTTCTGGGCAGTTTATTAAATGGGAACCCTACTCGGAGCAGACATTAGGACGCACTTATCGTATATGGGCCCGTTACCTCCATACAGGAGAAGCAGGCGGTATTATCGGACAAACAATTGCTTTTTTGGCAGCTCTTGGCACTGTTTTTTTAGTTTGGACAGGTTTTGTTATGGCTTGGCAAAGATTTTGTGTGTGGCGAAGTAAACGTCAGTATAAAAAGGAGAAATAATTTATGTGGAGTATATTTGTCAAAGGTGGGCCTGTGATGTGGCCGCTTCTTTTAACTTCTTTGGTTGCGGTGACTGTTGTCGTTGAGAGAATCATTTTTATTATTAGAGAGCGCCGCCGCAGACGATCAGACGTGATTGAAAAGATCTTTGCTTATGTTGAACGTGGAGACGTTGATAGTGCTGTCAAATGCGGACAAGAAACCCAGGACTTTGTTGCGAAAACACTGGTTTATGGTTTAACACATCGGCAGCATTCGTTTTCTAATGCACTTTTGTTGGCAGCTAATCAAGAGCTCAAACGTTTTAGTCAGGGACTTTCAACATTAGATACCATCATCACTTTGGCGCCCCTCTTGGGCCTTTTAGGTACTGTAACAGGGATGATTCGTGCTTTTGGTCTTTTGGGGAATAAAGAATTGGAAGCTCCAACAGTCATTACAGGAGGTATTTCTGAAGCGTTGATTGCAACTGCCTTTGGACTTTTAATTGCTGTTATTGCACTTATTCCTTTTAATTATTTAAATAGCCGCCTGGAAGATGCCAGACATGAAATCGAAGATGCAGGGACATACCTTGAACTTTTGATCGTTAAGTTGGTCAATAAAATATGAAAATACCTTCACCTATAGCGAAGAAACGAGTCCGTATCGAGATTATTCCGCTTATTGATATTATCTTTTTTCTTTTAGCCACATTTGTCATGGTTTCTTTATCTATGGTTAAGAATCAAGGTATTTCTGTCAATTTACCGACAGCGACTACTAGCACTCAACAAGAAATTGAAAAGATTGTCACACTTTCTGTAAGTGAAAATGGAGATATTTATGTGGATAAAGACAAGGTTTCTTTTGAGGAAATGACTGCCCAATTAACTCATTTAAAAGCAAGTCAACCAAATTTAAAAATCCTCATTAATGGGGATGACAAAGCAGATTTTGGAAAGGCGATTGGTATTTTGGATGAAGTACGGCGCATCGGAATCACCAAAGTATCTATACGTACAAAAAATCATGCCAAATGAACTTAAAGAAGTGAATGTCGTTTCAGAACGCGTTGTTTTAAAAGACATGATGTGTCCTTTGATCCGTCTGGATCAATCACGACGCAAAGATAAGTCTGTGAGTTTTTCCATATCAGTTGTTTTGCATGTGGTGATTTTTCTTTTGGTTGGATTGTCCTTGATTAAGCCGCCGCAGTTTGGGGTTGATCAAGGTCTTGGTGGAATCGAAGTCAATTTGGTTGCTGCGCCATCCGAGGTTGTTCCTAAAATGGTTGTTGAGACTCCTGTTGAGGCTCCATCTGAATTTATCGAGAAAGTTATTGAGAAGCCATTGCCACCAGTAGAAGAGAAACCTATTATAAAAACTGAGGGAAAAAATAAGAATACAGTCCAAACTACTGCAGGAGCCATTTCAGAGGCTAAGCCTGATTATTTAAATAATCCTGCACCCGCTTATCCAGCAGAGGCAAGACGAAAAGGCTGGGAGGGAACTGTTGTTCTAAAAGCTTTGGTTGATAAAAATGGATTTCCTCAAGAAGTGAAGATCGAAAAAAGTTCAGGACATTATTCTCTGGATAAGGTAGCATTAGAAGCAGTTAAAAAATGGAAATTTCATCCAGCAAAATTAGGAAGTATGCCAGTTGAATCTTCGGTCGTTGTTCCAGTGAGATTTGATCTGGACACTTCCAAATAATCCGCATGGAAATTCAAACACTTATTGTTTTTGTGATTATTGCTATCAGCCTTTGGTATTTGACCAAAGGGTTATTGAAATCTCTTAAGAATAAAAAAGATAAGCATTGCTCAGGATGTGGTAAGGATTAATATGGCTTGGTTTAAAAAATTTTTTTCAGGTAAGCAAAAAGAATGTATTTGTCAGGAGGCTCCAAAGAGTCTTAGCGAGTCTTCCGTCGGGCAACGCAGTCAAATTAAGTGCCTTGTTGGTGAAGAAAAGACATGCCAACGTCTAAGGGAGATGGGGTTTTGTGAATCTTCTATGGTTGAGAAGATTGCGGATAGCGGCACATTGATTTGTAAGGTGTGCGATAGTAAGGTTGTCATCAGTAAAGAGCTGGCGCAAAACATCATTGTGGTAGATGTTTGTCAATTACCAGGCCATATGAATTCTAAGGATGGTTCTAAAATGATGCTTTTAAGTCAAATGACACTCGGACAAAAAGGTATCATCGATAACTTTGTTGCTGATAGTGATGATTGTGAACGCATTGAAGAAATGGGAGTCACTCCTGGAGAAATGGTTGAAATCGTTCGCTATGCTCCCTTAGGAGATCCTATTGAGATTAAAATACGTGGTTACCTTCTTTCTTTACGCAAACAGGAAGCAGAGCGTATTAAAGTAAAACTTCTTTCCTAAATCTATGTCTCAAGAGAATTCTATTAATCCAGAACAAACGATTAAAACAATTGTTCTTGCTGGAAATCCTAATTCCGGTAAGACAACTCTCTTTAATGCCTTTACTAAGCTTCGTCAGAAGGTTGGCAATTACGCAGGTGTTACTGTGGAAAAGAAAACAGGAACACTTGTATTAGCCAAAGATCGGGTCGTGAATGTCATTGATCTTCCAGGGACATACAGTCTAGCTGTCCGCTCTCCAGATGAACAAGTAGCCCGCGATGTGTTATTGGGCCGCACTCCTGAAACTCCCAAACCTGACATGGTTGTTTGTGTGGTGGATGCTGGAAATTTGGAGCGCAATCTTTATTTGGTCAGTCAAATCCAAGACTTAGGGTTACCCATGGTCATTGCTTTAAATATGATGGATGAAGTTGAGTTAAAAGGCAGAACAATTGATGTGGCTAAGTTATCTCAAAAGTTAGGGGTGCCTGTAGTTCCGACGGTGGCTAACCAAAATAAAGGGATTGAAGAGCTTAAAGAATTGATTGCTAATGGTGTCCAGGTCCAATACAAGCGTGGGTGGCGTATGGCGCCTGATTTGGAAGAGGACATTGAACATTTAGTCAGGCTTTTGGTCCAACATGAGGGAATGTCATCCAATGAAGCTTTTGCCGAAGCTCTAGTGTTTATGTCCGTATGGCCGAATTTAAAGAATGAAGAGAAATCAAATTCCACCAAACGTTTCTATAAACAAGAATTGATCTCTCAGATTAATTTGATTCAAGAGCGTTTGAGAAAAAAAGGCCTACGTGCTAAAACAGCGGCTATTGAAGCCAGATATGATTGGATTAAATTTATTATCAAAGAATGTGTCACGGATAAAAATAAAAAAGGTCCTGATCTCACAGAACGCATTGATGCATTTCTAACCCACAGAATTTTTGGTTGGGTGTTCTTTTTAGGGATTATGGGTTTTGTGTTTTATATGATTTTTACGGTCGCAGCAATTCCGATGGATTTTATTAGCAATATATTTACTCAATTATCCAATTGGGTTAGTTCAGTGATGCCTCCCGGGGATTTGCAGGATTTGATTGCTAATGGTGTCATTGCGGGTGTTGGGGGGGTAGTTGTCTTTCTACCTCAAATTTTGATTTTGTTCTTATTTATTGGTCTCTTACAAGATACGGGTTATATGGCTCGTGCCGCTTTTATCATGGATCGTGTGATGAATAAAGTAGGACTGCACGGTAAGTCATTTATTCCTTTATTAAGCTCTTTTGCCTGTGCTATTCCTGGAATCATGTCTGCTCGAACGATCGAAAGCCCTAAGGACAGACTTGTGACCATTCTAGTTGCTCCTTTAATGAGTTGTTCAGCTAGACTTCCTGTGTATGCTGTCATGATTGCTGTGATCATGCCTTTAGCCAATGGATGGCAAAAGGCTGGTCTTTTGTTAATTATGTATATGGTTGGTATTACTGGTGCATGTCTTATGGCTTGGTTGTTCAAATCTACTTTGCTACGTTCTCAAAAGCCTGTTTTTATTATGGAGCTTCCCCCTTATAGACTTCCTTCCTGGAAAGCTGTGTTCATTCATATGTGGGAACGAAGCGGCCTCTTTCTTAAAAGGGCAGGGACAGTCATTTTAGCTATTTCGATCATTCTTTGGGCCTTAATGACCTATCCTAAGCATCCAGGTGTAGATAAAAGTGAAGCTTTGAAATTAAGCTATGCAGGACAAGCAGGGACTTTGATTGAACCCATCATTCAGCCGCTAGGCTATGATTGGCGAGTTGGAATTGGTCTCATTGGTTCTTTTGCAGCCCGTGAAGTCTTTGTTTCAACAATGAGTATCGTTTTTAACTTAGAAGACGATGCTAAGGAAGATACATTGCGAGAAGCCTTTCAAAAAGCCACATGGCCTGATGGCAGGCCATTGTTTACACCTTTGATGTGTATTAGTCTTATGATTTTTTATGTATTTGCCCTTCAATGCGTGAGCACCATTGCCGTTGTGTATCGAGAGACAAATTCTTGGTTTTGGCCGCTATTTCAATTTGTTTATATGGCAGTTTTGGCTTACTTAGCGGCTTTATTTGTTTATCAAGTGGGTCATCTATTAGGGTTTTCTTAAAGTTTGCTTTTTTTTCATATTATGAGATACTGTCTCATAAATTAAAGGAGAATCTAAAATGAAGTTTTCAATGATAATAGTTGTGTGTTTATGTTTGATAAACGTGATGAGAGCAGCAAATAGTTATGGAAGTGAAAAGGACCAGTATCATTTCTTTAATCCTACGCCACGGGAACTCATGCGTGAGATGTCGACAGATAGGCCAGATAAAACAGAAAGTCCTTACACAGTTGATGCTGGACATTATCAAATTGAATCTAGTTTGATTGATTACACATATGATCATAGAAATACAGATCAAACAGACACGCGAGTTGATAACTTCAGCATTTTCCCAACAAATTTTAAAGCTGGCTTGTTAAGTAATGTGGATCTCCAAATTGTCATGGATCCTTATATTTCTGAACATTCCCAGGGGGATGGGGCAAAGGAAGCAAAGAAAGGCTTTGGTGACATTCAAAGCAGACTAAAGGTCAATCTGTGGGGTAATGATGAAGGGGCAACTGCTTTGGCGGTAATGCCTTTTATAAAGTTTCCTACCAACTCTAATGATCTAGGCAATAATGCTGTAGAAGGAGGAGTAATTGTCCCTTTAGCTATTTCTCTACCGGCACAGTGGAGTATGGGTTTAATGACGGAATTTGATTTTACCCGCAATGAAGAAAAGAATTATTTTACTGATTTTATTAACACGATTACATTTGGACACCAAATTATTGGAAATTTAAACGGTTATATTGAGTTTTTCAGCAGTGTTAATCATGAAGAGGCATCTCAATGGATTGGCACAGTAGATGCTGGATTAACGTATGCTCTTTCCAATGACATTCAATTGGATGGGGGAGTCAATATGGGGGTCACCAATTCTGCAGACGATTTTAATCCCTTTCTGGGATGCACAATCAGATATTGACGGACATTCTGGTCCGTGTTAAATTTGACCCCAATGTCTAAGAAAATTCTCACTAAAAGTCCGCAAGAAACTATTAACACCGCTTCAGAGTTCTCCAAGAATTTAAAAGCAGGTGACACTCTCTTATTAGAAGGAGATTTGGGCTCTGGCAAGACTACATTTGTAAAAGGTTTAGCCAAAGGATTAAAAGCCAAGATCACAGATGTCAATAGTCCCACTTTTGTATTAATGAATATTTACAAGGGCAGGATTCCCATCTATCATTTTGATCTGTATCGTTTAGAAAAGTCTCAAGAAATTGAATCTCTTAATATTGATGAATATTTGAATGCTGATGGGGTCTCTGTGATTGAATGGCCTAAGCGTTTAGGTTCCAATATGCCTGAAAATGCTTATTGGATTGAATTTAGACACAAAGATGAACATACGCGAGAAATATGTATCTCTTATCCCTTGAAACCTCAACAAAAAGTTTCTCGTTAGCAGTTTCCAAAGACGAGAAGATCTTACGATTTCGCAATATGCGAACGGCGAAGATCTTAGAATCCTCTATTATCACAGCTATTGATCGGCTTTTAAAATCGTGTCATTTAGATCTTCAGAAGATTGATACTTTTGCTATTGGCCTGGGGCCAGGATCTTTCACCAGCTTAAGAGTAGGGTTATCCACGGTCAAAGGTTTTACATTGGCTTTGAACAAGAATATTGTTGGAATAGGAGGCTTGGACATGATTGCGCAGGGAGTGGGGAAAATCCAGGCAGATCAAATTTGTGTCATAGTTGATGCAAGGCGAGGGAAGATTTATACCGCAATTTATGATAAAGCTATGGTCCAGAAGACAGAATATCTATTAACAACGGTTGAAGATATTCTTAAGAAATTAAAAGGCACAACATTGTTTGTTGGAGATGGTTTAAGTTTGTACAAAGGAGTTATTGAAAAGACTTATCAAGGGCAGTCTATCTTTGCTCCGGAAAAATTTTGGTATCCTAAGGCCCAAGTTTTAGCTAAACTTGGCTTTAAGAAAGCAAAGCAAAAGCAATATGATGATCCAGCTAAAATAGTTCCTGTGTACCTCTACCCTCAAGATTGTCAGGTCGACAAACGATGACACAAGAAACTCAATACTCTCAAGAAGTAGCCGTCAAACCTCTCACATGGGTTGAAATTGACTCTAAAGCCATCGAACATAATTGGAAAGAGCTTAAGAAGCTAGCAGCAGCAAATATGGCCTACAATGCAGGAATTATGCCTGTCATTAAGGCTGATGCCTATGGCCACGGGATGATTCCTATAGCTCAGAATTTATCGGATCTCGGATGCAAGTTCTTTGGTGTTTCAAACGTTCAAGAAGGGCTCTCCCTTAGAGAGGCTGGATTTAAACAAAAAATCCTTCTTTTTGAAAGTACCCTTGCTGAAGATGCCAATGCGATTGTCGTAGGCCAGTTGACTCCCACTGTTTGTAATTTGAAATTAGCTAACAGATTAGATGATTTGGCTAAATCCCAGAACATAGAAATACCTGTCCATATCAAGATTGATACTGGAATGGGACGTTTGGGTGTTGCAGAAGATCAAGTGCTCGATTTTGTTTTAAAGATCAGAGAAGACTTTAAGAATCTGAAATTAGAGGGGATTTATACTCATTTTCCCGTCGCAGATACAGATCGTGACTTTACATTTTCTCAAATGAGACGTTTTCGAGACATTGTATTCTCTCTTGAAAATCAGTTTATTACTTTTACCTATGTCCACGCGGGAAATAGCATGGGACTAGGCGACTATAAGAGTGAGTTGTTTAATTTGGCCCGGCCTGGTCTTATGGTCTATGGGCTTTATCCCAGCCAAGAAGTTAAGACAAAGGTTCATCTGAAACCAGTCATGTCTGTGAAGGCGAAAATTATTTTTGTCAAAACAATCAAAAAAGGCCAGGGCATTAGCTATGGCCATACCTTTAAAGCCAAAGAAGATACAACGATTGCCGTCTTGCCTATTGGCTACAGCAATGGATATTTGCGGGCATTATCCAACAAAGCATTTGTGTTAATTCAAGGGGTTCGTTGTCCCGTGGTTGGAAGGGTCACTATGGACCAATTGATTATCGATGTCTCAACTGTTTGTCTGTCAGGTCAAATCCCTCGTATTGGTCAAGAAGCTGTTCTTGTGGGACACCAAAAAGACCAAACTCTTTCGTGCGATGAGCTAGCCCTTTGGGCTGACACCATCAGCTACGAAATCGTCTGCTCCTTAGGCAGCCGCCTACCGCGGGTTTATATTTCTTAGAATTTTGTTTTAATTGCGGTCAATCCGATGATTAAGAAGATAAGAGGAGCAACGAAGGCGCAGCTCCAGGTGGGGAGTCCGTCGCCTTTTCCTAAGGCAAGACCTACGGCATCAATGACGTAATACGAAAATCCAATAATTAAGGCAATTCCAATCGACGTAAATGTAGCAGCTTTTCTTTTGCCTGAACTCGATAATGCAAATGGAAGTCCTGCTAGAACAATTACAATGATTCGCAAGGGCAGAGCGATTTTCTCAAAGAGATCAACTTTGAGGTTGTTGACGGTTTTAATGGCCCCGCTTCCGGAAAAACGATTGATATAGCTGCTTAATTGTTTGATATTCATAGCATTCACATCGAGGCGCTGTTTAACAAAGTCTTTTGGTGTTTCTTTAATATCCATGAGTTTTTCTGGATAGACTTTAACTTCTCCTGGGACATTAGGAAGTGCCGAGTTATAAGTTGTAATTTGGCAATTATAAAATTTCCAGGCAATTCCAGTCCATACCCCTTTTAAAGCCACAATCTTTTCAACCAGGTTCTGATCTTTGTCATGACCAACGATAGAAATACCTTGAAGGACATTGGTATTAGGATCAAATGTATCCACAAAGAATAAACGGTTTTTTAAGCCATATAATGTAAAGTTTTTGATAGTAGGAAGTCCCTTACTTTTTTCCGAAACAGTGATCTTGATTTTGGCATCCCGAATTTCCTGGTTAACAATCGATGAAGAAGGAACAAAGCATTCGTTAATTAGAAAAACGCATGCAGAGATGACTAAGGTAAATACCAGTGCTGGCTTCGTAACTTGCCAGAAGTTCATTCCGCTTGTTCGAATAGCTACGATTTCGTTGTGATTGGAAAGGTTACTATAAGTAAAAAGTACAGCCATCAAGCATCCCATGGTAGATGTATTAACAATGATTCGAGGAAGAAAAGTGATGTAATACTGAACTATGGTCTCCCAACCAACTTGTTTTTCTATGAAATCTTGAAGGTTCCCAAAGGCATCTATTAAAATAAACAAAAAGGCAAATGTAATGAGCATGCCTATAAAAATTCCAGCAATAGATTTGAGGATGTAGCGATCTAGGATGCGCATAATTTCCAATTCATAATAACCACAACAATGCCTCCAATGATATCAGGAATCCACATGGTTAATGCAGGGTTTAAGACATTCTGTGTGGCAATTCCTTGACAGGCCAAAGACAAGATATAGTAGGGTGCCGCAAAAAGAATAGCATAGAGAATATTGGCCGATTTAGCTCTTTTATGAGTGATGACAGCAAAAGGAAATCCTAGAAGGATAAACATAAGAGGTGTCAAAGACCAAGCTAGTCTTCGGTGATATTCCGTGATCAAAGGGGAGGGGTCAATTGCCATCTTTTTTAACTCCTCAGTTCTTTGTTGAAGTTCCTTGAGGGTCATGGCTTTGGGTTTTTTGTCTAATTTGGTGTTCTTTTTAGACATATCCATGGTAATAAAAGAGTTTTGAAAGTTGAGCTTATAAAAATTGTTGGGATTTTTTAAGTCTGGCTCATCAGAAGTCCCATTGATGAGCTTTAACATTAACTTATCCTGTCCAGGAACTTTAACAAATTCGCCTTCTTGAGCTACGATAGTTCGTGTTGGTCTGTTGGCTTGGGGTTGATAAATCCTGACCCCATAGAGGCGGTCATTCTCAATGCGATAAATGAAAACGACATATTTATCAAAAGCATTAATAAATGTACCTGGTTCAAGGAGAGCATTGGGGTTTTGGGCCCCTGTTTGTTGGAGAATTTTCGTCTGAGCATCATAGGCCATTGGAATGACACGGTCGTTAAGGATATGAACAAAAAGACATAATGCAATTCCAACCACAATAAGAGGTGTCAATAGTCTTCGTAAGTACACTCCGCTTGCGCGCATGGCAAGAATTTCGTTTTCTGCAGAAAGTTTTCCAAATGTCAGAATGACTGTCACTAAGCAGGCAATTGGAAGAGTGTAACCTAAGAGTATGGGGATATAAAAAAGAAAGATCTTGCTGATGGCAACTAAAGATACTCCTTTATTAATGACTTTGTTGGCAAGCTGGGGAAGGTATCCCAATAAGAATACAGAAGTCAAAACACTGATAGAAATAGTAAAAGGGACTACACATTCATTAAGGATATAATTGCGAAGAATTCTCATGGGGTTATTGCTAAGGTTAAAACTCCTACATAGGCTGCGCCTGCATCTTTAAGCGATTGAGATGCAGCGTTAGCTGTGGCTGCTGTTGTTAACAAATCATCGACGATTAATATACTTTTGTCGCCGATCTTTAAAGAATGGTTTATTCTAAAAGCACCCTCTACGTTTGTCCAGCGTTGTTTTGCATCCAATTTAGTCTGAGTTTCTGTAAACTTGATTCGAGAAATGAGATCCTTTGAGTGGGGGATTTCGTAGTGATCACAAATCATCTGGCTTAATAGTTGAGACTGATTAAATCCTCTTTCGCGGTGTCGAGTTGAGTGAATAGGGATAGGAGTTATGATATCAAAGTTGTGGATAGGGACATGATAAGTATCTATAAATTCTATTATAAGTTTTGTAAATATTCTTCGTAAATGTGTTTTTCCATGATATTTAAATGAGTGTATAAGGTCAGTTAAGGGTTCTTCATAGAGACAAGCAGACCAGGCAGCATCAAAATGATAGTTTGTAGTTAAGCAAGAAGGGCAAAGGCCTTGATCATTGAAAATGAGAACATGTCTGGAACAAGTTAAACAAAAAGGAGGGCAGTTCATTTTGATCGATGATAAACATGATTGGCATAGCGTGTGTTGATGAGATGAGCCTAAATACTCTTTACATAAAAAGCAATTATCAGGAAAGATAATTTCTTTGAAACCTTGTAGTAAGTTTTGGATCATGAGTCATCTCGACGTATTAAGTTTGTAGATCTCCTCGATAGATACAGAAAATAAAATCTATTTTGGATTTGGTTTATCATACCATATAATAAATTTCTCTATTAAAGTTTATCTGTGGAGGTATGTATGAGAAAATCGTTAATCCTTAGTGCTCTAATTTTGTTGGTTCCACTGACAGCTTGGGCCGGCTATACTTCCAATCTTGTGATTCTTGATAAAAAAGAGATTTCAAAATTATCTGATGAAGAATTAACTAATGTTTATATGGATACATGGGTTGATGCGCAGGCTCGAAAAGATTTCTTTAATCATTTTGGTATGGCAGGCAAAGACCTTGATGAATATAAGGCTGTCATGAAATACCGACTTTTGCTTTTAATGGAAGTGCACAGTCGTAACATAGATATCCCTCAATTTGATCGTTATTAAATTCTTGTAAAGACAAGGCATTCCCTCGTCTCTACATCTTAATTAGAAAGCGAATTCCATGAATACAACTATTGAAGAAGCGCGCAGCAAATTGTTAGGTATTTTGAAAAAAGAGGCCTTTACTAAGGGCAAATTCATACTTTCTTCCGGAAAAGAGAGTAGTTTTTATCTCGATGCTAGGATCGTCACATTGAGTGCTCCTGGTGCATACTTAACAGGGCGGATCATTTTGGATATGGTTAAGAATGATCATATTGACGCCATCGGAGGTCCAACATTGGGCGCAGATCCTATGGTGGGAGCTGTGGCTTCTTTGAGTTATCAAGCAGAAAACCCTATTCCTACATTTATTATCCGTAAAACTCCCAAGGCCCACGGTAAAGGTCAGCAAGTTGAAGGTCCGGCATTAAAAGAAGGATCTTCTGTTGTCATTATTGATGATGTGGCCACTACCGGAAAAGCTTTTGTAGAATCAATTGAGGTTCTACAGAAGATGAATGTCAAGATTGTTAAAGCTATTTGTGTTATCGATCGAGGTGAAGGGGCCAAAGAAGCTTTGGCCAAATTTAATGTTCCTATGGAGTCTATATTTACGATTGATCAATTTTTATCATGACCCTTAAGCTTATTCTGGCATCCGCATCCCCGCAGCGTAAAAAGCTTATTAAGTTGCTTGGTCTTCCCGTTAAGGTGATTCCAAGTAAGGCCCAGGAGCAAGATGTCATAACTAAAGATGTAAAACATTTGGTTGAGTTTAATGCTTTGATAAAGGCAAAAGAGGTTGCTTCCCGTGTTTCCTCAGGAATTATTATTGGTTGTGATACAGTTGTATTTTCCCACAAAGGCCGTTTGATTTTAAAGCCTAAAGATTTGAAACAAGCTAAATATAATCTGCAAGAATTGATGGAGCATCCTCACTGGGTTTATTCAGGACTGGCTTTAATTGATGCTAAATCTGGAAAAACATTAATTGGTTGTGAGAGAACCAAAGTCTTTATGAATCCATTAACCTCAAAATCGATTGATCAATATCATCGCAAGGTTTCTCCTCTAGATAAAGCAGGAGGGTTCGACATCGAGGGCACTGGAGCATTGTTTATTCCTCGTATTGAAGGCTGTTATTTTAATGTCGTTGGTCTTCCTTTAGCAAAACTCACTAAAATGTTGAAGGCATTTAATGTGAACATATTATGAGATTCTTGAGTCTGTTGATCTGTAGTTTATGCTTTACAATTTTGATGGGCTGCGAGACCCAATATAATGCAGCTTTGCATCATCAGGAAACCTTATTATATGGAGATGAAAAGGAAAAAAGTATAGGAGCTTCCGCTGCCCTTTCTGTTGAGAAAACTTCGAAGATTAATACAGATGTGGATGTTAATGAGAGGGTTCGGAGAGTCTTAGATAAGATTGTAGCTGTTTGTGATCGTCAAGACTTGGTCTACACTATTCGTGTCGTTGATGAGGATGTGATGAATGCCTTTAGTTTGCCAGGGGGATATGTATATATTTATAAAGGTCTACTCGATAAAATGGATAATGATGATCAGCTAGCTGGTGTCATAGGCCATGAAGTGGCGCACATTGTAGCCAAACATGCACTCAAACGTCTACAGGCAGCCTATGGAGCAACTATTCTTGAGGGTGCAGCTGTTGCGAGTGGTCATATCAATATGGCGGCAGGCATGGACCTAGCTATTTCATCTGTTTTTTTCGAGAATTCTAGAGAAGATGAATTTCAATCGGATCGCTTAGGCCTAAAATATATGTCACTTGCGGGTTATGATCCTCATCAAATGAAGATTATGTTAGGCAAATTGCTTAAAGCCCAGACAAAACTAGGTCTACAACCTAAAAGTTATTGGAGAAGTCATCCGTACATTCCTCTTCGTATAGCTAAGGTAGACCAAGAGGCTAATGGAAAAGTTCAATTTAAAGACTATTTAAATTTGACGGGAGAAGAACGATGAGATCTAATTTTCTTTTCATGGTCTTAGTTTTTTTCAGTCAGAATATTTATGCCTCTTCAGTTTGCAGTGAAAAAACATGTCTTGAGGTGGAGGTTGTTTCCAAAGAAGAGGATTTGATGCGTGGTTTGCAGGGAAGAAATGGGTTGGGAGAGAATAAGGGAATGTTCTTTGTGTTTGACCATGAGGATATCTATCGATTTTGGATGAAAGATATGAAATTCTCGATCGATATACTTTGGTTAGATTCAAAAGGAAAAATTATTAATGTGGCTTCTGCATGTCCACCCTGTCTTCAAGAACCCTGCGAGGTGTATGCCCCTTTAGATAAAGCTAGGTATGTTCTGGAAGTTGCCAGTGGATATGCTTTAACGCATGACTTTAAAAAAGGCGACACTCTTCAATTGAAAGACATCTTTAAAACTCTATGATTATCTTTATATGTTTAAGTCTTTTTTTTCTCATAATTATCTTTCGTTTAGTAGTTGAGAATCGTCAACTTCGTCAAGAAATTCATCATCAAACACAAAAATTAGAAGTAACTATTAAAGAACTTAAAACCGCCCAAATTCGTCTCATGGAAAGCGGAAAAACTTCTGCTCTGGCTGCTCTCAGTGCTGGTATTTTGCATCAAATTAGTCAGCCTATTACAGCGATTCATGGATTTGTTCGATTTATGAAAAAAGAAATGAAACCTGAAGATGTTTTTTATAAACCGGTTTCAATTATGGAAGAACAATCTACCTACATGCGTGAAATGCTTGAAAATCTGATGGAATTAGTTAGGCATCGTAAGATCCAAAAGGATGCGGTTGATGTTAATGTGGTTCTTAATAAGGCTCTAAATTTGCTTAGTGATGAGCTGCGTATTCGTCGTATTGGCTGGGATATCAAATTGGACCCTCACATTCCTCAGGTGTTTGCTGATGCGGTTCATCTGCAGCAAGTTTTCATGAATTTGGCAGTTAATGCAATGGAAGCTTTAATTGAGAAACCTGCAGGTGAGATCAGGGTTTTAGAAGTATCATCTCATTGGGACATCATGCAAGAATCAGCAATTATTCGATTTAAAGATAATGGCCCAGGAATGGCACCTGATGTTCAGTCTAAAATCTTTGATCCCTTTTTTTCTACCAAGGAAAAAGGTTCTGGGATAGGATTAGCCCTCTGCTATGATTTAATTAATGAGCACGGAGGACATATCAAGGTTGAGAGTAATGAAGAAGGGACCACATTTACAATTGATTTGCCATGTCTTAAAAGAATCGCCTAGAGGAGAAGCTATGACAATGCCCCCATCAAATCCTATTAAGATATTAGTTGTTGATGATAAGAAGGTGATCCAAGATTTCTTCGAGATTACTTTAGGTTATTATGGTCATTTGATTACTGGAGTCCAGGATCCTCGTCTTGCAACCAAGATTGTTAAAGAACATTCTTTTGATATTGCCTTCATTGACATGGTGATGCCGGAAAAGGAAGGCGTAGAAGTCTTAAAATCACTTAAAGAAATTTGTCCTACACTGCCTGTAGTTATGATGAGTGGATATTCCATTCAAGAAAAGAAGGATGAGGCCCTACGTTTAGGGGCCATGGGTTGTCTTAAGAAACCTTTTGAGTTAGAAGATGTTAGAAAAGTAGTTAAACAAGTGATTGATAGGGATCTATGAGCACTAAAAACACTGTATCTGATTTACATTTAGATTCTTCTGAAAGAACCCTTCTTCATGGAGAAATTATTCAAAATAAAGTTTTCTTAAGAAAGCTATACATTGATTTTTATCGACGATTTCAAAAAGTAATCAAAGATCTTCCATCAAATGGATGTTACGTTGAGCTAGGTAGCGGAGGAGGATTCATTAAAGAAGTTCTGCCTCGCGTCATCACATCTGATGTAATGCCTCTTCCTATGATTGATCAGCAATTTTCTGCACTTCAAATGCCTTTTGCTTCAGAAAGTGTCGATGCATTTATGATGATCAATGTTTTTCATCATATTCCTAATGCAGAGCTATTTTTGAAGGAAGCAAGTCGATGCCTTAAAAAAGATGGAAAAATTATCATGGTTGAGCCGGCCAACACACCTTTTGCACGATGGATTTACCAGAATTTTCATCATGAAGATTTCGATGTTAAAGGGGAGTGGTTCTTTGAATCAAAAGGGCCCTTATCTTCGGCTAATGGTGCATTGCCTTTTATTGTTTTTTTGCGTGACCGACTAGAGTTTACAAAGAAATTTCCCGAACTCAGAATTACAAAAATTGCACCGGATACGCCATTTCGTTATTTGCTTAGCGGAGGGTTATCTTCTAATTTTTCAATGCCGGGATTTTCGTTTGAATTCTTTAGTGCGTTAGAAAGAGTATTGACGCCAGTTAATCCTCTGTTGGGGATGTTCTACACGATTGAAATTACAAAAACTTGATCTTCTTCATCGCAAATCCACACATCTTAAAGAGTAATAATCCATGCCTGAATCGTTGAATTTGCGTTGTACCGTATTGACGGTTCTTGTAGCGGATAGGAACTTCAACAACCTTAAGATTTTGTTTAATGGCTCCAAATATGAGGTCAAAATCACCAAAGGGGTCAAAATCACCGAAATAGTGTCGATTGGCAGCTAGTTCTGTGTAATGGTGCCGTAAGATGACCTTCGTACCACACAATGTATCTTTGAATCTCTGCCCTAGAAGCCAGCTGAAGAATAGTCCAAAGAATTTATTAGCAATCAGATTTAAGAAACGCATGGCTTCATCTTCCATAGGATAAACAAGTCTACAACCATTGATAAATTCTCCCTTACCAGTTTGGATTGCGTGATAGAACTTAGGTAATTCTTCAGGGGGTACGGTTAAATCTGCATCTAAAATCATCAGAATGTCACATGTGGCATGGCTAAATCCTAAGCGGACCGCGTCACCTTTGCCTTTGCCTTGTTGCCTAAAGAGTTTGATGTCCTTATGAGGATATTTTGACATAACACGCTCAACTTCTTCATAGGTCCCATCCTTAGAATGGCCTTCTACAAAAATAAATTCCTGATGTTTTCCAAATTCAGGAGTACGTGTTATGGCCGATTCAATATTTCCTTTTTCATTACGACAAGGAACAAGGATCGTTACAGAGTAGTCTTGTCGTAGCTCTATCTGGGGGCGGGCAATGATAAAGTGGCTCAAAGTTAAACCATTAAATAAAGGTAGCTTGGCAAGGAACTTGTTGATTACATAACTAATACCCCAAATGTTAACAGGTAAAAGTATGGCCCGATCTGTGCGGATATTCTCAAAGTTACTCAAGTTTAGGAAATTGATAATATCTTTTTCTGTTAGCCAATTCTGTCCAATGCGAGGAATAGTAAGGTGACACTTTTCAGCAGCTTTTAAGATGAGTTGCCATAAATAACTATGATACTCAATAATAATTCTTGTATCAGAAGTGCAGAATTTTCTTAATGAATTAAAAAAACTTTCAATATCTAAAAGATCCTCTACCAGTACAGGAAGGATGATGTAGTCAAATTTTTCTTGAGAATCAAAATGATCAATAGTGCCTTTGACAAATTGAAGATGAGGGTATTTAGATTTTCCAAGTTCAATCATTTTTGGGCTTAAGTCAATGCCGACCCCAATAGAAGGTTCTAGGCTGGCCAATAAATCACCGGAGCTGCAACCAACAGCTAATATTTTTTTGCCTTTAGGAATAAAAAATCGGTACTGCTTTTGTCTAAGGCTCTCATAATACTTTCGCCGATGACTTAATTTCTCATAATGATTGGCAATATGATCGTAGTGTTGTGAAATTTTTTGAAGTGTGATTTGGTCTGAGCTGCTCATACATTCTCTTTTTAACGTTGATTTTGTAAACGATTGTATATCACAGAAAGAAAATAATCTACTTTGCCTTTTGGTTGAAGCTTTAATTCTTTGCTTTTCAAAGCCAATACAAAAGCTTCACGGTACTGTCCTTTTTCTAAAGCTGTCATGGAAGCCGCAAATAGAGTTTCCGCCTGTTTTTCAGTAGAGTTAGTCAAAAGAAAAGCATCCGCAAAATCAGATGTTTTTATCAGCTCAACAGACAAAGGTTGGTCAGAGAAATCAATAGCATATTGATTGTTTATCTTTGGATTAATCAAAATGACATGGGGAAAGTGATTAAGAAGATCATCAGCAAAGATCTTCTGCGTAAAGCTGTTAACCCCATAACCGAATGGGCGTTCGCTATAAAGATTGAAATAAAAACTTTGAGGGTATAGTGAGAAAAGCTCTGAACTTTCTTTAAAGGAGTAAGTAGGGCTTAAAAGGAATGAGAAGTAAGAATTGGCAAACAATAAGGCAGAGTTTTGGTCGAAGAATATATTTCGATCAGCCGTTGTCATAATAGTTGCTCCGGGATATTGGGCATACAGTTTCTTGTTAAAAGTCAGGATATGGTTTGTTAAGCCTGACAATTGAGTACGGAATAACATTGTGTGAATAATGGTTTGAAGACCAAATACCAGAATCAAGACGATCGTTAATCGGATGAAGATTTTCTTTTTGGTTAATTGCTCTAAATAAAATATGGGAAGGATGATGCTTAATAAGCAGATTCCAGGGATCAGATAGTGAGGGGAATAATGGCTTATTGTGATTAGGAATACAAATAAGACACAAGCGTTTAATGCCCATAAGAATTGTGCGCTTCGATGGCGGTAGTTTCGAAAGAGTTTAATAGAACTCCAAAGCAATATTCCACCGGTAATTAGTAAGATCACGCAGTAAGTCCACAGGATTTTATTAAAGAATATACTTAGAAAATGTGGTGCATCAAGGACTCGAGGCCCGCCAAAAAGCAGATTGCCTGAGAATATTCCAATTGTCCATTTCCATAAAAGGGGGTATTGCGCATAAATCGGAATGGTCCATACAAAAAAAGACATGATAGTCATGCCTATAAAAAGAAGCTTTTTCTTCCACGGGACCATGAGGAAGATAAAAATAAATATAGCAAGAAAGTTTAACTTGGTAGCTATGCCTAAGCCAGCGACTAATCCCAAGAGCAATGTTCCTATTAACTCTGCTTTTGGAGTTCTCGCATAAAATAGAATACATATGGCTATGCCTAGTAAATTGATGATGCTTATTAATAATGGTTCACAGCTAATATTGGCGCTAATAGGAAGAGTTGCTAAATTGGAATCCAGGGATTTGATGGTCAAAAGAAATAGGCCTGGGATTTGACTTAAAATTGCGGCAATTTTATTACGTGTTTTATAGAAAATGTAAGCTGCCAGGGCAGATGATGTCAGAAAGACCCCCAGCACTAAAACAATGTGGATGGCATGCAGATAATATTCAGGATTTAAAAGTACATTATGGACTGTATCTGTAATGGGGCGCCCTAAATTTAAGACGCTGATGACACATGCATACAATAATTGAAGTGGAGTCCCAGGATGATCAATATGGGTGATACTGATGCCTTTTAGAATATGAATTCCATTAAAAAGATAAACATAGCAAGGATCAGCATATTGCCAAAAAGGTCCTGCGGCAGATCTTAAAAGAAAAGATAATAAAGCAACCACGCAAGGGATTATAAAAACAAAACTATAAGAAGCTAATGTTGAAAGAATGGGATGAGTTCTAAGTTGAATCTGCTCGATAGAATTTTTATAGGACCATCTTCGTCCAAAATCCACGATCGGTTTTTCAAAGTACATCCAAGAGAGTTGGGCACATACGATTGTCATTAAGAATGCACCGATCGTTGTGAAAGCATCTGTCCATTGAAGAATTTGAGGCGAACTTTGATTTAAAAATAGAGCATGCATCACCCCAGAAATACCCTGATGAAACAAGTACATGCCGTAGGCAATGATTCCTAAGCGGACAATCCAAGGATTACGTACAACAGCTGTAATGACTCCTCGTTTTTCACAGAGAGCAATTAACAATACACACGCATATCCGAAGGCCAGCAACGAATAGCCATACCACACCATATTCTTTGATAGGACGTTTTTGTCTTTGCACATAATGGCAAATACACAAGCAAAGATGATGGCGGTTGTGATATACAACAACGGAATACATCGATGAATTAGATTTTTAATAGTCTTTTTACGCAACAGGAGAGCACATAACACCCCAATCATTAAGGCATCCATACGAGAAGGCATCATTAAGAAGCCCCAGAACTCACCATGAGGGACATTGGAGAATAAAAGCATTCTCAACACAGGAGCTGAAAAGATCAGAAAGACAACAACATAGGGTAAGCTGCGTACCGAACAGGCATAAATCAAAAGGGGAAGGACTAGATAGAATTGTTCTTCAACAGCTAAGGACCAAGTTATTCCAAGCCAGGGGCTTCCCCATTCATTAATATTGGCCATAGCAAAATTCTGTGTAAAAGTTAAATAATAAGCAAGGCCAATAGATTTAGGGTCGTTGATAAATGATTTTAAATGAGGATTGATCGATGGGAAATGAACAATAGCCCATGTGATCACTTGTAAAAGGAGAATCCATAAGATATAAAGCGGTAATATTCGACAAAAACGACGAATGTAAAAGGTCTGAAAGAAATTGGTTGCGTGTTTATTATTTAATAAGATTCCACCTAATAAAAATCCAGAAAGCACAAAGAACAGATCCACTCCGCTCCACGTTAACCATAAGCATTGATAGATTGTTAAAAGCCAGGGAGTCGAATTGATTTGATCAAAAACGGGGCCTTTTTGGATTTGACAGACGACATAGTGCCAAATCAACACTTGAAGAATGGCAAGGCCTCTTAGTCCATCCAATTCAGGGATACGAATTGCAGCAACAGAAATAGATTGATTGAAATCTTTAAAAAATTTAATCATGAATTACTTCGGGATTTTGTTATAAATGAAAGCCAGCAAATATTCGACCTTGCCCCGCGGCTCATATTTTAAATCTCTACTTTTTAATGCCAGAGCAAAGGCTTGTTGAAAATCGCCTTTTTGCAAGGCCGCTTCAGCGAGCGATAAAAGTTCATTAGCTTGCTTTTCTGTTGATCCAGTTAATAGATAGGCATTGGCAAACGATGATTGGTCAATCTTTTTAAGCGTGTAGGCAGATTGTTCGATATCTGTATTAGAAAGAAAAATGACGCAAGGATAGTTAGCAAGTAAATCTTCTCCATAAACTCGTTGTTGAGAATCCCATATTCCATAGCCATCGTATTGGTCTTGAATGATTTTATCTGGATTAAAGTAATAAGCATGAGGGGAAGCTTTTTTTAGTTCTTCGTTCTCATGATGAAGAGCATATCTATTGCCAAACAGCAGGGCGTATTCTTGGTTAAGGTATAGGGAAACAAGATTGGAGTTAGAAGCAATCACTGTGCAGTTAGGGTATTGGGAGTAGATCCGGTCATGAAGGCCCATTGTATCATTTGTCAGATTTGATAAATTGTGATGATACATCACCGCTTGAGTTGTGGTTACAATCATGAACAATGGCACAAATGACATAACTAGTTTATTAGCTAGTTGAGTCTGGAACAGACGATTAATGCTTAACAAGAATAGGATGGGGCTGGTAGAACAGATCCCTAAGACTAAATAATGCCATGAGAAATGTTTGGCAATAATACCAAAATGTAATAATGTCCCGATACATGCTGCCCATAAAAAAAGAGCATTTTTATTAGTGCGGTCCTTGATGAATTGAATCGAACTTAAAATAAAAGCTCCTAGAGTTATCAAAACGAAGAACCAATGTTGAGGAAAAATATCTTTGAATAAATGGGAGGCGAAGGTATTCCAGTCAACTACCCCTGTTGTACCTGAGCCGAGGGCGCCTGTGTGAGTGACAATGCTTTGAGCCCATTGCCATACTAAAGGATATTTAGAAAGTATAGGTAATGTGCAGATAAAAAATGATACAAAAGAAACAGTCATCAGAATAAGTTTCTTTCGTCCTGGGGTCACAATGAGGGCTGAGATTAAAAATGTAAAGAAAATTAGTCTTGTAGACAGGCCAAGACCACAGACAAGGCCCATAATCAAGATCCATTTTATTTGGGAAGAAGAATCCTTTGCAAAATATAAAGCCAAGAAGCATAAAGTAAAAAGATTAACAATACTTATTAATAAAAGCTCAGGGTTTACATTCGCACTGATAGGTAGGATTGGAAGGTTTGAGGCGTTTGATTTAATGATTAATGCACAAAGCCCAGGCAGTTGTGTTAGCAGTGCAGCCCATCTATTGCTGGTTTTGTGATAAATATAAACAGCTAATAAAACATAGGTTACAAAAGTTCCTAGAATTAACAGAAAATGAACTGCCTGAAAATAGAATTCGGGGTGTACTAAAGCTCTGTGGATAATATCTGGAGTTGAAAGGCCGATATTAAAGATCCAAATTGTAATGAGAATTATCAGTTGAAGAGGAATACCTGGATGTTGAATTAGGGTGGGAGTGATGCCCTTAAGCATATGAAGCGCATTAAAGTAGTAAATGTACGAAGGATCGCAGTATTGCCAAAGAGGTCCTCCTGCACTCTTAAGAAAGAAAGCCAAGGTGATAATCACTATGGGAATGATTAGTGCAAAACTATATGTTTTTAATAATTTCAGCATTGATATTATTCCTTTTGAATGTGCGGGTAGATCAAGCCAAGGTAATATTCAACCTTACCTCGTGGTTGGAAATTGAGTTCCCTGGCTTTTAAGGCTAACGCGAAAGCTTGTTGATAGTTGCCTTGTTTTAATTGATTCAAAGCTCCTAAGAAAAAGTTCTCTGCTTGTTTCTCTGTTGAATTAACGAGTAAATAAGCTTGGGCGTATTTAGATTCTTCGATTGGTTTGACAATAAAAGGGTATTGTGAGAAATCAGAATTTAATTTAAGAAAAATACTGCAAGAACCTGCATTTAAAAGATCATCAGCATAAATTCTTTGTCCTTTGAAATTTCTAATGCCATATCCATCATCATAATTTTCTGGCCGGGGCTCTGTTTGTTCGGAATTAAAATAAAATGTTTTAGGATACAAAGCGTAGATCGCTTGGTCAGCTTTATGGAGGGTGCCATAATTGCCTAAGAATAAGCCGTGAGATTGCGTCAGGTAAATATTTGTAGCAGTGGTTGCTGAAGGAAGGATGGAGCAGTTGGGATATTGTGTATGAATTTTTCCGCGTATCTGATCTAAGTCGTGGGTGAATTCTTTTACTTGATGATAATAAGAATAAGCCTGAAATGAGCTTTGAATGGAAATGAGTACAATAACAATTAATGTGATTCGTTTCATAAGCACACTGTGAGGAGTCAATTGAAGATAAAATAATAAGAGTATTGGGCCTAATAAAAGCAGAGAGGGAAGAAGATAGTGGAAAGAAAAATGTTTAGCTGTGATCAGGATCTGAAGAAGGCTTACCAAACAAAGGGTCAATAACATCTGGACATTCCGGTTCTTCCACTGATTCTTAATTCTTATTAAACACCATGAAAAAATTCCAAATGTAAAGAATATTAAGAATTTGAAATGAAGTACAATTGCTGTTAAGTGTGACCAAAATTCAGTCCAATTAATCATCTCTTGTTGGCCTAATCCATAGTGCCCGGAGTGAGTGATTAGACTGATTATCCAATCAAATAGCTTTGGGTATTGAGCAATGATGGGAATGGTCCACACAACAAAGGACAGTAGGGATATCGCTATAAAAATAGGTTTGATTCTCCAAGAGACAATGAGCAATCCTGCTAAACATAGAGGAAGGAAAACGAGTTTGATCGCTAATCCAAATCCACATACGATTGCTAAGAACACGCTGGCTTTCCATTGATCTTTGGGAGTTTGCGCAAAATATAATTTAAGAAAGAAAAGGTTAAAAAGGTTGATGCTGCTAATAAGAAATGGTTCGGGGCTAACGTTAGATACAATGGGTGTCACAGCAAAACTGGAGTCAAAGGATTGAATAGTTAGAAGACTTAAAGCGGGTAATTGTATTAATAGCGCTGCACTTAGATCGTTTGTTTTTTTGTAAATAAAATGACCTAGAAGAATAAATGTTGCCGCAGTGAGAATGGTTAAAGTGACAAATGTCAGATTTAAATAAAATTCTGGGTGAAGAAAAGCTTCATTGGTAATGTCTGTTTTGGAATGGTTAATATTAAAGAGTCGAATGATAGCTAGAATCAGAAGTTGTAAAGGGGTGCCTGGATGGGCTGTTTGTGTTGGAGAAATGCCATTAAGCATGTGAATGGCATCAAAAAGATATGTATAACAGGGATCAGCATATTGCCAAAAAGGGCCAGCAGCGCATCTAAGGAAGATTGAGAAAACTAATGTGAGAAAAGGGATAATGAGCAAGAAAGCCCATCGGAATCGGATAATAAAATTCAAATACTAGTCCTCATTTATATACAAAATTTATTAATCGGGTTATGGTACTATAAAATAATATTCTTTAAAAGAATTAAAACAATCCAAAAATAAATCTTAATAAATTCTCTAAATTACGATATTATGTCTGCAATTAATTAGTCAGAAATTATGTCTAACCTCAATGGCTCCATGGAATCTTCTGTTTTAAAAACATTACATGTTGTACGCGGTTCTCGCAGGTACAATTCATGGCTTTATGATCGTATTAAAAGTCATTTGCGTGGTTCTGTGTTAGATATAGGCAGTGGTTTGGGAGATATTGCTCGTCAGTTTGTGAATCCTTCCATTGATGAGGTTGTCCTCTCTGATTATGCTGATGAAATGCTCAATTTATTAACACAAAATCCTCCTCCATTAAAAAAGTACCGCATCACCAAGTTAGATATTACTAATCCTCACACCTTTAATGATTATCCAAAAGAACAAGCAGATACGATCACTTGTATTAACGTGTTGGAGCATATTCAAGATGATGTGAGGGCCCTTAAACATATGAAGAGTTTGCTTAAAAAAGGTGGCAAGGTGGTTATTTTTGTTCCCGCATTACCTGCAATTTATGGCACTCTAGATACACATGTAGAGCATTATCGACGTTATACCAAAAGAAGTTTGGGCCGAGTTTTTAAAGAGGCAGGTTTTACGGTTCAAGATTCTTATTATATGAACATGTTTGGTATTTTAACCTGGTTTTTTGCTGGACGTATATTAAGACAGAAGAAGTTTCACAAAAATGCTTGTCATATGTTGGATCGCATTGTGCCTTCTTTAAGGGCAATCGAGAATGTTTTTAATCCACCTTTGGGGCAATCATTAATCATGGTTGGGCAATCCTAAATAGTAATGATCTTATTTTCCAAGATTCACTCCTTCTATCTTTTTCATGCGCAGTTAATTGAACGAATTTTGTTCTTAATTGCTATTCTTAGCGCTGTTTTAATTCGTTATTCCTTCCTCAATCGAGGATTCTTTTATGATGAACTCTTTCTCGTAACTCACTTTCTTCAATCGCCTGAGCTTTTCGGTCCTTCTTTTAAAGATTATACAACTGCTAATCATATGGGTTATACGATCTGTTCGTATGTGACAAGTCATTTATTTGGCATGAAAGAATGGGCTGTACGTTTGCCAGCCTTATGTTTTGATATAGCAAGTATGTGTGTCTTTGGGTATTGGACAAGAAAGTATTTTGGAAGAGCAGTTGCATCGGTTGGAATGATTTTATTTGTTTTTTCTCCAGCAAGTATTATTTGGAGCTCCTCTGCACGCGGATACTCGGCAATGATATTCTTCACATTAGCTTCCAGTATTCTTTATTTTCGTCTGCTACAACAAACTTCCAAAAGAACGCTGTTTTTGTTCATAGTTACAAACCTTATTGGGTTTTCCTTCCATTTGTATTTTGCTTTTATCGAGATTGTTCAATTGTTTCATTTGGTATTGTTAGCTTTTGCCAGTAGTCGATTAAACATATCTAGAAAGAATTTGGTTAATTTATCGATAGGGATGGGGATTACATGCATCTTATCGGTTCTTATCTATGCTCCGATCATGTTCAAGTTTCTCATGCAGCAAACAGGTGTACATGGGGAATTGATTCCATATTTTCCTTTGAAAGTATTTACAGATTTAATATCTGTCTCATGGTTGCCCTTAGGATTAATTTGTTTGATTGTGATGATTGTTGGATTTAAATATTTTAATCCCAGATTAGTGTATTGGCCCGTCTATGTTTTATTGTTATTCTTGATTCCATTGCCCATTTGGTTGTCGAAACCATGGTTTTTATATCCTCGTTTCTTTTCTTTCTTATTGCCTTTTATTTTTCTTGGACTTGCCAATGGGATGGTCATGATTCCCAGGCTTTTTCCAAAGCCTTTTCAAATCATCCTTGGACTATGTATGGTGGCAGTCCTATGTGCGATTCTGTGGTCTTGGAAGAACAACTCTGCGAATGTCGTCCAAGAATTCAATAGCACTTTTAAAGAATCTGTGGCCTTTGCTGAAGGTATATCCAATAGTCAGGTGCGCTTTTGTTCATTTGGGAGTGAAGATCAGTTTTTTCAATATTATTCCAAACGGCCAGTCATTCAATTTAAGACTTTTGAAGAATTTTTATTATTTTATAATCAGAAGATAGATTCTTTGTGTTTTGCTATTATGGGACCACCGATGAATGATGAACATAAGAAGATTTTTCTCTTTATGCTCACGCATTCCCAATTTAAATCTTTTGATAAAATTAATGTGTTTCATATAGGTGAAAGGCTGTAGATGATTATTGTTATTCTTTTAGCGCTCTTAGGTTTGCCTTTATACTTTGGTCTTTTTAGCGAGCATATTGTGGGTGGTCATGATGCAGCATCAGGGCTAATCAGAGCTATTTGCATGGATAAATATTTGGGTGATGGGCAGATATTGCCTCGTTGGCTTCCAGATGTTAATTTTGGCTTTGGTTCTCCAATGTTCAACTTTTATCCTCCGTTTTTCTATTTTTTATCTGTTGTACTCTCTAAAGTTACGCACAATATGCTCTTAGCTATGAATTGGGTTTGTATTATTCTGTGGATTGTTTCAGGGATTGGCATTTATTTGTTAGCGAAAGAATTTTGGGGGCGTAAAGGTGGGTTGGTATCGGCTATTGCCTACATGTATGCTCCGTATCATATCCAGGATCTTTATGTTCGAGGAGCTTTTGCGGAATTTAGCGCATTTGCATTTTTTCCTTTGATCATTTTAGCCTTTTACAAGATTAGTAAGAAAATTGAAGTGAAATATGTCGTACTGGGGACGCTGGGTATTACTTCTTTAAGTCTTACTCACAATGTGATGAGTATGCTCTTTCTTCCAGTCTTGATGTCATATATTGTTTTCTTATCGATCTTAAGAAAGAATATTTACATTTTTTTGTTTAATTTTGCAATGGTTGTGGTGGGGCTCATGATGGCTGCCTTTTTTTGGTTGCCCGCATTTAATGAGAAGAGTTCTTTAAACATGCTTCTTTTGGTCCTCTTTCATTATGATTTTCATCAGCACTTTCTTTCTTTAGCTCAATTGTTTAATACTCCATGGGCGGTTAATCCTGAGGATCAAACAAAGTTGCCTTATCATGTAGGATTGTTTCCTGTCATTTTAGTGGTGGTTTCTTTAGGTCTTGTGATTAAAAGGTTCAAAGAAAATAAAGAGATGTCTCTGCATTATCTATTTTTTCTTTTTGTAACTATTGTCGCTATGTTGTTTACTCTGCCCATTACTGAGATCATTTGGGAAAAAGTCATTTTATTAAGATGTATTCAATTTCCATGGCGTTTATTGGCGATCATCAGTTTTTTTGTCTCGTTAATGGCAGGTGGAATCATGCTCATAAATAAATCAAAAGTGGTTAGTAATTTTATTCTTATTGGAGTCATGATTGTCATTATGCTTTCATCCGCGAAATTAATTTCCAGCATAAAGTTTAAGAATATAGATCAAGTTAAGATCAAAGAACACCTTTCTGAGCTTACTTTTTTGGGAGAAGGTGAATATACTCCTCGGTGGATTATGAAAGTGCCAACATCAAAACTGCCAGACAAATTTATGTTCTTACAGGGTAGTGGAACTCTCACAGAATATAAAAAGATTAATGCTGTAGAGCACACTATACGTGTGATGTCTTTTCAACCTGCCATGTTATGTTTTGGTTCTTTTTATTTTCCAGGATGGGAAGCTTTTATAGATGGTAAGTCAACGCCTCTCAGGGCCGACAATCAATATGGGCTTGCGGTCTTTGTGGTTCCTCCTGGAGACCATCTAGTGAAAATGGTCTTTAGAACAACTCCTATTCGACAACTAGCTGTGAGGATTTCTTGGGGAGGATTAATCTTGTTTATCATTGGATTATTTCTTATTCGAAAATCAAATTGGTCAAGATCATGAAAAGCATTTCGATTGTTATTCCAGCAAAAGATGAAGAGAAGCGTTTGCCGATTTTTCTTAAAACAGTGATTGAATTCTGTAATCGCTCTACACATTCCTATGAGATCATTATTGTTGATGATGGCAGCAAGGATGCTACAGCATCTTTGGCACTAGAATTTCAAAAAGAGTTTTCTTCATTGAAGATCATTTCATTGGACCGCAATCACGGAAAAGGTTTTGCGGTCAAGCAAGGATTCTTGGCTTCCCATGGAGATATTGTTTTATTCTTAGATGCGGATGGTTCAACGTCACCTACGGAAATTGAGCGACATCTATATCTATTAGATCAAGAAAATGATGTGGTGATTGGATCAAGGGTTTTAAGGGATGGGCAATCTCAGGTTAAGAGTCGTTTTTATCGCAAGATTATGGGTCATGTGTTCAATTATTGTGTCTCATCTTTTTTGATCAAAGGAATCAAAGATACTCAATGTGGTTTTAAGATGTTTAAAAGTACAGCTGCGAAAAATATATTTCAGAAAGTTTATTTGGAAGGGTTTGGTTTTGATTTGGAAGTCCTATTCTTGGCGCAAAAGTTTCATTACCGCATTAAAGAAGTTCCCGTCAACTGGTCTCACGTGCAAGGAAGCAAGGTCAATATTTGGAAAGATTCTTTACGAATGTTCTTCAATATTCTAGAAATCAAAAAATTACATAAAGATCTTTAGTATGCTTTAGGGAGGCCTAGGGCATGGCGCATGTCCATCCACATGGCACGTGAAGAAGAACAGCTGTCTCCGTGGTAATTCATCAGATAATAGCGGAAGTGATAGTCGTTTTCTTGGTATCGAACCATAAATTTGACCCAGTCTTCCTTGGTCTTCGCATGCAAAGCTTCTTCTTTGGTCCAGAAACTAAACCAACCCATGCTCTCTTTAGGGTACACTGTAAAATATCCTCTTAAGAAGACGAATGCAAAGATGATCCCTGTTACTGTGACAATGATAAAGGTGGCTTGCCATCGCTGGGTTAGCATCCATAATCCATAAGCCAATAATAAGCATGAGAAGGGAAGGGCACTCACAGTTCTTAAATTGCTGGGGAGGCCCCCTTGAGTTAAAGCTGCCGGAATAATAGAAATCAATATATTAATAAATAAAAAAATAAGCCACCAATGATGCGCTCTTGTAGCTTTAAATTGAAAGATTAAGAACCCAACCAGACATAGAAGTCCTAGAATTTCAACCCAACTTAAAAGTCCAACGTGTTGGGTAGAATGTTCCCATGAGGGATCTCCCGTTACAAATAAATATTGAGGAGTAAAGTGGGAGAAATAATTCTTTAGGAAAATTTCGGACAAATCATGAATGCTTTTGGTTTTTCCAATACTGTGAAGAAATTCTTCATTTGCGATTGAAATGCCTTTAAATCGTTCCTGTAAATTTCCAAACAAAGTACCGTGAATTAAAGGAATACAAGGGATGACCAAGGCCAAAACAAAGGCGATGAAATTCTTTTTATTAAGAGTTTTTATTTGGAATTGATAGATAAACAATGTGATGAGAAATAAAGGAACCTGCATGCGAGCAGGAGGATAGACATACAATGCACACGCAAATAAAAGTCCCGCCCAGACTTTATCTAACACCTTTGGAGAACGAAGAAAGAAGAATAAGCCCCAAATGATAAATGTGGCACAAAAAGTAGATTCATATCCTATTCTAGAGAGATTCCAACACCACGGAGAAAGGCTTGCTATAAAAGCTCCTAAGAGACCGTATGAGGTCCCCAAGAGTAGACGTCCTACAAAGAATATGCCAATGACGGTTAAGACATTGAAAAAAGCCGTGAAGGCTCTGAGTTTATCAACGGTAGGTCCAAATATTTTGACCCATAGAGCAGCAGGATATGCGTACACAGGAGGTTTAGGAGTGCCGTAATGTTGTTCAAAGAATAAGGGATGAGGGATGAGATGTGCATCAGTTCCCTGAGTTTCAAGGCATTGAATGCTGACTGCACCTGCCAATTCATCGACATTAAAACCATAAGGAACGTCATCTAACCAACAGAAACGAAGGATGTTGATAACGATAATGGTAAGAATAATCAGTGCGCAAGAAATCTTTTTGATCATGTCTTTTTGGGTCGGTAAATATGTGTGCTATGTCCAAAAAAGCTTTCTGCAGTTTCCATGATAGTCTCTGATAGAGTTGGATGTGGGTGAATGGAAAGTTTTAAATCTTTCGCAACAGAACCCATTTCAATGGCAAGAACACCTTCCGCAATCATTTCTCCAGCTCCAACTCCAACAATTCCAACGCCTAAGATTCGTTCTGTTTGAGGATCAATGATGAGTTTGGTTAAACCATCTTGACGATCAAGCGTTAAAGCGCGTCCCGATGCTGCCCAGGGGAATTTAATTACTTTTACATCGCGGCCAGCCTTGAGAGCTTCACCTTCAGTTAAACCAGCCCAGGCAATTTCAGGATCGGTAAAGACTACAGCAGGGATAGCTTGTGGTTCAAAGGCAACCTTTTGACCGTTAATTGCTTCAACAGCAACGCGGCCTTCGTGGGATGCTTTGTGAGCAAGCATTGGATCGCCTGCAATGTCACCAATAGCATAAATATTTTCATCTCCTGTGCGGCGTTGATCATTGACTTCAACGAATCCGCGGGGAGTTACTTTAACTTTTGTATTTTCTAATCCTAAATTCTCGGAATTTGGTTTACGACCAATGGAAATGAGGACTTTGTTGTATTCGCTTTTAAACTCTTTTCCTTCTTTGTCTTGGAAGGTGACGGCAATACCTTTAGCAGATTCTTCCATTTTTAAGACCTTTGTCTCAAGCATAATGCTTGCAAACATGCCGGTTACTCGTTTAGTTAAGACAGCAGCTAGATCAGCGTCTGCTCCAGCTAGTAAAGAAGGAAGCATTTCAACGACGGAGACCTTAGAGCCTAATTCATGATAGACAGTTCCAAGTTCCATGCCAATATAACCACCGCCAATAACAAGTAATGATTCAGGAACGGTTTCCATATCGAGTGCGCCAGTTGAATCCCAAATGTGAGGTGATTTGGGAGCAGAAGGTAAAGTTGTTGGCCGGGACCCAGTTGCAAGAATTGCTTTATCAAAGCTAACGTCTTCACTTGTGCCATCCATTTTCTTAACCTTAAGAGATGTAGAACTTGTAAAGGAAGCTTCACCTTGAATGTATTTGATTTTGCGTGCTTTAGCCAGTTGTCCTAATCCACCTGTCAACTTAGAAACAACGCTCTTTTTCCAATCGCGTAGTTTGTTAAAGTCCATCTTAGGTTCAGCATACTCAATACCAAAGTTCTTGGCATGTTTAGCCTCAGAGATAATTTTAGCTACGTGTAAGAAGGCTTTTGATGGGATGCATCCGCGATAAAGGCAGACGCCACCGGGATTGGTTTCTTTTTCAACGATGGTTACTTCCATGCCGATATCAGAGGCCAAGAATGCAGCGGAATACCCGCCAGGACCAGCGCCGATGACTACTAATTTGATTGGATTAGCCATTACAGTAAACCCTCCACAGTAGAAGGTTGTTCTAAGGCTTGGGCAACCCAACGGATAAAGCGAGCGCCATCTGCGCCATCTACGATGCGATGGTCATAGGATAGTGATAAAGGAAGCATCATTTTTGGAACGAATGCCCCGTCCACAAATACAGGCTCCATGACACCACGAGAAACACCTAAAATGGCTACTTCAGGCCAGTTAACAATGGGAGTAAAGAAGCTTCCACCAATGCCGCCTAAGTTGGAGATGGTGAATGTGCCGCCTTGTAAATCTTCGATTGAAATCTTACGAGTTCTAGCTTTTTCAGCGACCGCAGTTAATGCGTCAGAGATTTCGTTAACGCTTAGGCGATCAACATTCTTAATAGTTGGAACAAGAAGCCCACGATCAGTATCAACGGCAACACCAATATTAATAAAGTCTTTGTAAACGACTTCATTGGTTGTCATATCTACAGATGAATTGAATTGTGGGAATTTCTTTAAACCAACAGCAATAATTTTAATTAAATAAGCAGTAATTGAAAGTTTACGTGTAGAAGTTGAAGCTGCTTTACGGATCTTTTCAATTTCTGTGATATCCACTTTTTCACATTGGGTCACGTGTGGGATCATGCTCCAGGCAGAGGAGAGATGTTCAGCTGTTTTGCGGCGAACATTGCTCATAGCTTCACGTTTAGATGTTCCCCATTTGTTAAAGTCTGGTAATGCAGGGATGGCAGGACCAACTGGGCCTTGACCACGAGACATATTTAAAGCTTTGGAGAATTTCTTAACATCATCAATGGAAATACGTCCGCCAGCGCCGCTTCCGGTCACTTGGCCTAAATCAATTCCAATTTCACGCGCAAATAAACGAACAGAGGGAGCAGCTGCCAGATTCTTTCGAACAGGAGGATGTCCTGTTGTGGTCACAGGGGCAGCTTCAGCAGCTTTGACAGCTTGAGGAGTTGAAACTGATGCGGCCTTTTCAGCCGAAGGCTGACCAGCCTTTGGCTGGGGCTGAGGTTTCGCAGAAGCAGTTGCACCGGACAGAATTTTGAATACAGGTTGTCCAACCTTAATGACATCACCTGATTTGACTAAAATTTCTTTAATGACACCCGCTTCAGGGGATGGAACTTCCAAAACAGCTTTGTCGGTTTCAAGTTCAAGGATGTTTTGACCCTTTGTGATAGTGTCTTCAGCTTTGACTAAGACTTTTGTGACTGTTCCTTTATCGAGATTTTCACCAAGAGCAGGAAGTAAGAGATCTTTAACGGTAGCTGGGCCCGACGCTGCTGGTGCTTTTGCTTCGCTTGCAGGAGCTTCTTGTTGTGGGGCTGCAGGAGCAGCTTTGGGAGCTTCTGTTTTTGTTTGAGCTGCAGCAGGTGCAGCGGCGCCACCTCCGCCGGAGGCGGATCCGCCTTCGGCGGATAGATTGAAGACAGGTTGGCCAATCTTAATAACATCGCCTGCTTTGACCAGAATTTCGCTCACTGTTCCTTCTTGGTTAGAAGGAATCTCTACAACAGCTTTATCGGTTTCAAGTTCAAGGATGTTTTGACCTTTTTTCAAAGAGTCGCCAACCTTAACTAAAACCTTAGTTACTGTTCCTTGGGTAATGTTTTCACCGATTTCGGGTAATTTTAATTCCATAAATTCCTTTATGATGTCATTGGATTCAATTTATCTGGATTGATCTTCAATTCTGTTTTAGCTTTTGATAATGAATCTTGGGTAATTTTCTTGGCTGCAAATAAATCAACCAAAGTTGCCCACACAATATGTTTAGCATCCACTTCAAAGAAGTCGCGCAATGCTTCACGGCTCTCAGAACGGCCAAAGCCATCTGTTCCAAGAACAGTATAGGAAGCTGGCATCCATTGACGGATGGAGTCCGGCATGGCTTTTAAGTTGTCAGAGGCTGCAATGAATACGCCTTCTTCGTTTTTAAGTAAAGTTGCCACATAAGGAGCCTTAGCATTCTTGGTTCCACGTAACATATTGTCACGCTCTGCATGTAGCGCATCGCGACGAAGTTCGTTGTAACTTGTAACTGACCAAACATCCGTTGCAACGTTATATTTTTCTTCCAAGATCTTTTGAGCTTCAAGAACTTGGTTCATGATGGCGCCACTTCCCATCAAATGAGCGCGCATTTCAGATTTCTTGGTTGATTTGCTAAAGCGATACATGCCTTTCAAGACGCCTTCTTTAACGCCTTGGGGCATGACAGGCATAGCATAGTTTTCATTGCTAACACTTAAATAGTAGAAGATGCTTTCTTGCTTTTCATACATGCGATAAATACCGTCGCGGATGATTAAGGCGATTTCAAAAGCAAAGGCAGGATCATAGCAGATCACATTGGGAACGGAAGAAAGAAGCATATGAGAATGACCATCTTGATGCTGTAAACCTTCTCCGTTTAATGTGGTACGACCTGCTGTTCCGCCAACTAAGAATCCTTTGCAACGTAAATCAGCCGCTGCCCAGATTAAATCTCCAACGCGTTGAGGTCCAAACATGGAGTAATAAGTGTAGAAAGGAATCATATTGATATTGTGATTCGCATAAGCACAACCAGCAGCAATAAAGGAGGAGATAGCACCTGCTTCATTGATACCTTCTTCAAGGATTTGGCCGTCTTTTGCTTCTTTGTAATACATTAAACTTTCTGAATCCACAGGTTCATATAACTGACCTGCATGAGCATAAATACCAATTTGACGGAATAAACCTTCCATACCAAATGTGCGCGCTTCATCAGGAATGATGGGAACAATTAACTTTCCAATTTTTTCATCGCGAAGCAACTTGGATAAGACGCGGACGTAAACCATGGTTGTGGATACGGCGCGTCCTTCAGTTCCTTTAAAAAACTCTTCAAATAATTCTTCTGAAGGAGTTGAAAGTGGTGTGGTTGTGGTGCTTCGTTGGGGTAAGTAACCGCCTAAAGCTTTACGGCGTTCTTGTAAGTATTTCATTTCTGGAGAATCATCGGCTGGACGATAGAAGGGGGTTTTGACAACTTCAGCATCTGAAAGAGGAATATTAAAACGGGTGCGGAATTCTTTAAGTTCTTGTTCATTCATCTTCTTTTGCTGATGGGTAATATTTTTTCCTTCACCGCTTTCACCTAAACCATAACCTTTGACAGTTTTGGCTAAGATGACTGTTGGAGCACCTTTGTATTCAACGGCCGCTTTATAAGCAGCGTAAACTTTTTCAGGATCATGTCCACCGCGACGCATTTTTTGAATTTGTTCATCGGATAAATGTTTAACCATGTCTTGCAAGCGTGGATCATTGAAGAACTTTTCACGAACATAGGAGCCAGAGGAGACGGTGTACTTTTGATATTCACCGTCTAAGACTTCTCCCATACGTTTAGCTAAATGACCTTCTGTATCTTTTTCTAATAAATCATCCCAATCATCACCCCAAACAACCTTGATAACGTTCCAACCAGCCCCGCGGAAAAGAGCTTCTAATTCTTGAATGATCTTTCCATTTCCACGAACAGGACCATCTAAGCGTTGCAAGTTGCAGTTGATGACAAAAATAAGATTGTCTAATTTTTCACGAGAGGCCATGGTTAAGGCGCCTAAAGATTCTGGTTCATCGCTTTCACCATCACCCATGTAAACCCAAACTTTGTGATCATCTTTAGCTTTAAGACCACGATCTTCTAAATAACGTGTGAAGCGGGCTTGATAGATTCCCATAATTGGAGCTAAACCCATTGAAACTGTAGGGAATTGCCAAAAGTTTGGCATAAGCCAAGGGTGTGGATAAGATGATAAGCCTTGAACAGGTTGAAGTTCGCGGCGAAAGTTCTTTAAGTTTTCTTCAGTTAATCGCCCTTCTACGAAAGCGCGGGCATATATCCCTGGAGAGGCGTGTCCCTGAAAATACACCAAATCTCCTGAAAAAGTGGTTGGACTTGCCCTAAAAAAGTGGTTAAAACCTATTTCATATAGGGTTGCAGAGGAGGCAAAGGTAGATATATGACCACCGATTCCATCCGTGTTTTTGTTCGCTTTGACAACCATGGCCATAGCATTCCAGCGAATAATACTCTTAATGCGGCGTTCTAACTCACGGTTTCCTGGAAAAGCAGGTTGTTTATCTTTGGCGATTGTATTGATATAAGGGGTGTTTAATGTGAAAGGGAGTGTAACTCCGCTTTCTTGTGCTCTAATTTGAAGTTGTTGGAGAAGATATTGCACACGGTCTGGGGTTCCGTTTGATAAGACATAGTCCAGTGAAGCTAACCATTCTTTTAACTCAATATCATCCATAACGTTTGGTTTTTTAACATTGGGTTCATCCATAACAATTTACTCCTGATATAGTTACATTGATTAAAAATCGGGGTATTCTAGTATGCAAATTTATGATTGGCAAGGGGAAAACCGTATTTCAAAGATATTTTACTGTTATTTATCGTAGAGACGCAAGATTTTGCGTCTCTACGGAATATTTTAATTATGGTGCCCGAGGAGAGATTTGAACTCTCAAGGCTTTCGCCATACGCTTCTGAGACGTACGCGTATACCAATTCCGCCACCCGGGCAAACAAGGCGCTCAGTATAAAGCTCAAGCCTTTCCCTGTCAATGGTTCGACTGGAACATCCTAAACAGGTTAATTGGCATTAAGTATTTATATATTGTATACTTCTGCATGCGCAAAAATTTAAGAAGAGTTTTATCCCTAGGGGTTTTATTTGCCTTTTTGATCACTAGTCTGGGCCCAATTCCAAGTGCTCACGCTCAGGAGCTTGCCTTACCAAAACCTGGGGTGATGGTTCATTTAAGCCCTGCGGTCAATCCACCCATCCTAAAGGGTTTGAAGGTTCATACGGATAATCCTTTTAGATTTGACTTTATCCTGGATAAAGGTGATTCCGAGCAAGGCTCAACCAATGCAGGATTGAAAGAAGAATCCAGCCGCTTAATTAAGTATTTTCTAGCTAGTCTAACTATCCCTGAGAAAGATCTCTGGGTGAACTTATCTCCCTACGAAAAAGATCGAATCATCCCCAATAGCTTTGGTTTAACCGAAATGGGTCGCGATCTCCTAGCTCAGGATTATATCCTCAAACAGATCACCGCATCTTTAATCTATCCGGAAGATGAAATAGGAAAGAAGTTCTGGAAGAGAATTTATGAAGAAGCTCAAGTTAGGTATGGGACAACAAATATCCCAGTAAACACTTTTAACAAAGTTTGGATCGTCCCACAGAAAGCTGTGGTGTATGAGAATGCCAAGGCTGGTACGGCTTATGTTGTTGAATCCAGGTTGAAGGTGATGTTGGAAGAGGATTATTTGGCGATGGGTAAAAATATCGTAGGGACGACCCCCCGTGGGCGCCCTTTACCAGGGCAGGTACAGGGGCCTGCCCCTACGGAAACAAATAAAATCGGATCCCAAATCATCCACGAAATCGTCATCCCCGAATTAACCAAAGAAATCAACGAAGGCTCAAATTTTGTCCAACTTAGGCAGGTTTATAGTTCCTTGATTCTAGCTACATGGTACAAGAAAAAGATCAAAGATTCGATATTGGCACGAATTTATGCGGATAAGAATAAGATAGCAGGAGTGGGATATTCTTCCAGTGTCATGGCGAGCGAACGTAGTGAGCGCGGCAATCTTTCTAAAAAGATTGCTTCGTCGCCTTTGGCTCCTCGCAATGACACGGAGGAAATCTACCAACGCTACCTCCAAGCCTTCAAAAGAGGCGCTTACAACTATATCAAAGTAGAAATTGACCCTGTTACTCAGCAATCCATTTCCAGGAAGTATTTTTCTGGTGGAATGCTTATAAAACCTGATATTGAAACCACTCAAATTCTTCCTTCGATGTCTCCTGTCCAGTCCTCTGTTGTTGTTTCTGCTGATTTAGCAATGAGCTCAGACCTTACATCAGAGTTAGCTGGTAAAGAGCCTGGAGGGGAAGATCGTGGAAGAAAGAGTCTAGAAGCGCTTAGAGCAATTAAATATGAAGATATTAATGTTAATCAAGGAACAGGGTTAAAGGAATTGGTTAGGGAGGCGCTGGGTGTAAGTAGTAAAAGAAAGGCTTCTGGGGTAAAGGTATCTGCAGAAGAATATGTAGGCAAGATGCAGCGAGGTGAGAGGATTATTGATCAAGTGCCGCAAGCGGTAGATACGATCATGGGTAGGATAGATTTGGGTAAGTTAAATGACATTAATGCCTATGATAAGAAAACTATTGTGGCTGATTTATTAAGAGATTTATGGATAGCGGATTTATTGGGGTTGTTAAATGTGGATTTGATATCAACTTTTGGATTTTCGAGTTTTACGACAATGTTAGTAAAGAAAAGAATTCTTACTAAAGTTTCTTTAAGACCGACAGTCAGATTTGAAGATTATTGGGTTATTAGGAATCGTATCATTCAGGGTGAGATTATAAATAATCAAATTTATAAAGGTAATGAGGGACAGATTAAATGGGTTAGGCAGATGAAGGACGATGGAAAGATTAATTCGACCAATTTAAGACATATTTACAATATCTTGGAAGAAGAGTGGGTAAAGCTACTTAATTGGCAAGGAATGAGTATGCCTCTGGAGGAGGCCGAGAAAGTCAGAGTGTTAGTTGAAGCATTAGTTAAGGATAAAGAACAAATGAAGCTTTATCGAGGCAACGTCGGTCAGATTAAATGGGTGAGAGAAATGAAGAAAGCAAACAGAATTACCTCAACCAATCTGGGAAGTATTTATAGCGTGTTGGAAAACGAGTGGATCAAGACAGAAGTCCTTAATTGGCAATACATCAATATGCCTTTAGAAGAAGCAGAGAAAGTTAGAACTTTAATTGAAGCATTAATTCAGGATCGAGATCAGATGAGACGTTATCAAGGCAATGCTGGTCAGATCAGATGGGCAAGGCAAATGAAGGATGAAGAGAAGATTGTCTCAACACATCTAGGAAATATTTATAGTGTGTTAGATGAAGAATGGATCAAGACAGAAAACCTTAATTGGCAAAAGATAAACATGTCTTTAGAGGAGGCTGAGAAGGTTAGAGTGTTAATTGAAGCATTGGTTCAGGATCCTAACCAAGTAAGGCTTTATCAAGGTAATGCTGGCCAGATCAGATGGATAAGACAAATGAATGATGAACGGAAGATTGCCTCAACACATCCAGGAAATATTTATACTGTGTTGGATGAAGAATGGATCGAGACAGAAAATCTTAATTGGCAAAAGATGAATATGCCTTTAGAAGAGGCAGAGAAAGTCAGAGTATTAGTGGAAGCATTGGTTCAGGATCCAGATCAGATGAGACGGTATCAAGGTAATGCCGGCCAGATCAGATGGGTAAGGCAAATGAAGGATGAGGGAAAGATTGCCTCAACACATCTAGGGCATATTTATAGTGCATTTGATGAAGAATGGGTCAATACAGAAAATCTTAATTGGGAAAAGATGAATATGCCTTTAGAAGAGGCAGAGAAAGTCAGAAAGTTAATTGAAGCGTTAGTTCAGGATCGAGATCAGATGAGGCGGTATCAAGGCAATGCCGGCCAAATCAGATGGGTAAGGCAAATGAAGGATGAGGGGAAGATCAACGCTACTAATTTAGCTAGTATTTATAGTGTTTTGGAAGGTGAATGGGTAAAGCCGGATGTGCTTAATTGGAAAAAGATGGATATGCCTCTGGAGGAAGCAGAGAAGATAAGAGAGATGATTCAAAAATTAGTTCAAGACCCTAAACAGGTGGAGTTATATAAAAATAATGCTGGGCAGATTAAATGGGTAAGACAGATGAAGGATGGCGGCAAGATTGCCTCAACTCACTTGTCTAATATTTATAGTGTCTTGGAAGAAGAGTGGATAAAGCCTGATGAGCTTAATTGGCAACAGATGAATATGTCTTTAAAGGAAGCGGAGAAGATAAGAGAGATGATTCAAAAATTAGTTCAAGACCCTAAACAGGTGGAGTTGTATAAAAATAATCCTGGCCAGATCAGATGGGCAAGGCAAATGAAGGATGAGGGTAAGATTAATTCGACTTATTTAGGCAATGTTTATAGTGTCTTAGATAAAGAATGGGTAAATGCGGATGTGCTTAATTGGCAAAATATACACATGTTATTAAAAGAAGCAGAGGCCCAGCAGCTATCTCAAGAACCTCCTGATCAAGCTATGTTAAGCGCTGTCCCAGATGTCGTGGCATTATTAGAAGAAAAACAACGGCAAGGCATGATAGATCAATATTTAGGCTCCATGATGCATTATGCAAAGTTTGGAGATTTAGCTATTTATTATTTGATACGTGATGTTCGCTCTAAAACTGGTTTTTTAAAACCAATTTCTCCGGCAACGTTTGCTGCCAGTATGAATACTCTTCTTGCGCCTCAACTTAAAGAGATTGGCTTTACTTTTAAGAAAGGATCTTTAACTGAAGAGGTATATTCGGGATTGGAACAATGGTTAAAAAAAATCTCCTTCGATCAACTCTCTTCCTATGGAAGTATGGCAGGATTAATTCGTCTAATCAAACAGATCGAAGCAGATAAAGATGGTGATTTAAGTAAATTAAAAGGGGTCCATCTAAGTCAATTAACTGCATTGCTTCATGCATCGAGGAATGTTGAGCTTATATCAGGTCATGCTATACAGAAGTGGGAGCTTCCATATCTAACTATGAGTATGGAAAAGTTTCAGGCTCTAGAAGCTTGGGCTGAAAAAACAAAGGAATTATCTAATTATGGAAACATGAAAGGTTTGGTTTTGCTGGTTCAAGAAATTATGTCTGGGAAAGATGATGATTTAAAGAAATTGCAAGATGCGGATTTGTATGATCTTACGATGGTGCTTCATTCATCCGAAAATATTAAAGCTTTAACAGCTCGAACCATTCCAGGTTGGAATATGCCTCGGGTTAATATGTCGGTCCGGCAATTTTATGCTATTCAACTTTGGCTTAAGAAGCAAGACGCATACAAATATAATAAGATGTCAGGTTTGATTTTATTGGTTGGAGAAATTGAAAGTGGAAAAGAACTCGATCTCAAAGTTCTAAAAGGAGTTAACCTCAGTTCATTGACTTCATTGCTTTCTTCAAGGGAGAATATGGAAGCTTTGACAGGTCAGTTCATGAAAGATTGGGATATTCCAAATATTAAAATGACCATAAAACAATTTACTGCTTTGCGTCTTTGGGCAAGAGAACAAGAAAGCAGATTAGCTATATATGGAAGTATGCAGGGATTGATTACTTTAATCGATGAAATCAATAAAGGTCAAGATCCACATTTGAAGGTTTTGCAAGGGATCAATTTGGGATACTTAACTCACCTTCTTCATTTTTCTGAGAATATTGAAGCGTTAACCGGACAATATATTGAAAGTTGGGATATGCCGTTTGTCAATATGTCCATGAAACAGTTTCAAGCGCTTTATCAATGGATTATAAAACAGAAATCTAATTTAGAGCAATATGGAAGTGAGAAAGGTTTGGAAGAATTGCTTAAGAAAATTGAGGCAGGGGAAGCTGAGTTGAGTCCATTGAAAGGGATCAATCTAAAACCTCTAACATTATTTCTTTCTTCCCCTAAAAATATTAGAGATTTATCAGGCCGAGATATTGCAGGTTGGAATATGCCTATTTTGAAAACTACATATGCGGAAGCTCTTAGAGATTTTGGAATTAAAGATCAGGCGATGTCAAAATCTACCCCAGGTGGTATTGATTTAACCACTGCTTCAATGAATTTGGAAACTGAAACTCAAAATAGTAACGAAGAATTTAAATTCAATATTGACCCCGCAATGCTCAAACAACTTCAAAACGCTCCAGGTTTTTATCCCATCATCATGAATATCACACGTTTACAAGATTTGAAAACTTTCCTGGTAAGTCCATAAACAAAACTTCACATTTAAAATCTGTTGAAGATTTTTCCAAGATATATATAATGCACAGCTATGAATAAAACTACTTCTATTGATAACTTCAAAGAAGCACCGAAAGCCTCCTCACCTCAAGAAAGTCCCAAAGAAAATTTAAAAGTTTTATCGCATCCCTTTATCACAGAACATGATATCTACCTTTTCAAAGAAGGAAATCACTTTAGACTTTACGAGAAATTAGGCGCTCATCAGATCGTTGTGGATGGGAAGCCGGGTGTTCATTTTGCCGTTTGGGCCCCGAATGCTAAGAAGGTTTCTGTTATTGGGAACTTCAATGGCTGGAATCGTTCTTCTCATTCTTTAAACCCCCGCTGGGATCATTCTGGGATTTGGGAAGGTTTTGTTCCGGGAATCTCTAAGGGTGAAATCTACAAATATTTCATTGTTTCTAGTCAGGACTATTATCAAGTTGAGAAACAGGATCCTTTTGCCATTTATAATGAAGTAGCTCCCAACACAGCTTCTATAGTATGGGATTTAGATTATGAATGGAAGGATCAGCCATGGATGGAGAGCCGTTACAAGAAGAATAGTTTAAATGCTCCTATGTCCATCTACGAGATGCATTTAGGTTCTTGGAAGAAGGTTGTTGAAGATAATGGTCGTTTCTTGACGTACCGTGAAATGGCAGATCAATTACCTGAATATCTTAAATACATGGGGTATACCCACGTCGAATTTTTGCCAGTTATGGAGCATCCTTTCTATGGTTCCTGGGGATATCAAACTTTAGGCTATTTTTCAACCACCAGTCGCTACGGTACGCCGCAAGATTTTATGCATTTGGTCGACTGCCTGCATAAAAATAATATTGGTGTCATTCTAGATTGGGTTCCATCTCACTTTCCGACGGATGAACATGGTTTATCTTACTTTGATGGAACACATTTATTTGAACATACAGATCCTAGAAAAGGCTATCACCCAGATTGGAAGAGTTCCATTTTTAATTATGGACGTAATGAAGTTCGTGAGTTTTTAATTTCTTCTGCCATGTTTTGGATGGAGAAATTTCATATTGATGGACTTCGGGTAGATGCTGTTGCCTCCATGTTGTATTTGGATTATTCCCGCCAACAGGGCGAGTGGATTCCAAATGAATATGGCGGGCGTGAGAATTTAGATGCCATGTTCTTTATTCGTAAATTAAATGAAACAATTTATTCTAACTTTCCTGACACACAAATGATTGCAGAGGAATCTACCGCATGGCAAGGTGTTTCAAGGCCAAATTATCTAGGCGGATTGGGATTTGGGATCAAATGGAATATGGGATGGATGCACGATACGCTCGTTTACATGAGTAAAGATCCTATCTATCGTAAATACCATCAGAATGATCTAACATTCTCATTTTTATACGCCTACACAGAAAATTTTATGTTGTCTTTATCCCATGATGAAGTGACTCATGGAAAAGGGTCCTTGATTTCTAAAATGCCTGGTGATTTTTGGCAGAAATTTGCTAATCTTCGACTACTAATGGGCTATATGTTTGCCCATCCAGGTAAGAAGTTGAATTTTATGGGAACTGAGTTTGCCCAATGGGAAGATTGGAATCATGATCATTCTCTGCAATGGCATTTATTGAACTATGAGCCTCATAAAGGAATTCTTCAATTGGTCAAAGACTTAAATCACTTGTATCGTTCAGAGCCAGCTCTCTATGAATGTGATTTTACTCCAGATGGTTTTGAATGGATTGATTTCAGTGATTACCAAAAAAGTATCATTTGCTTCATGAGAAAGTCTTTTGCTAATAATAGCCAGATCATTGCTGTTTGTAATTTTACACCCCAAACTTGGCATAATTATTCAATCGGTGTTCCGTATGCAGGAATATGGAGAGAAGTTTTAAACACTGATGCATCCATATATGGAGGATCCAATCAAGGTAATGGAGGAGCTCTTCAGGCCCAGAATTATTCCAGCCATGGAAGACCTTTTTCATTATCATTAACTATTCCTCCACTAAGCATTTTGTTTTTAAAAAATGTTAAATAATTATTATCAAGGAGAGGTTATGAAAGATAAGATTATAGAAGCGGCAGGGAAAACATGGAGATTTTTAGGGCAAAATGGTGAAGTGAATGTTGATCAATTACCTAAAGTTCTCAAAGAAAAAGAACATGTTATTTTTCAAGCTCTTGGCTGGCTGGCCCGTGAGGATAAATTAAGTTATTCTACCAAGAATCGTCGTACGTTCGTTACGCTCGTTGAAGGTGAGTTGCAAGCTTTTAATAGTTTGATGTATAACATTCAACAAGACCAAAGTGCCCCCCAAAAAACTAAGGGTTCAAACGGAAGGCTTAAGAAATAATTAGAAAGTATTTATGAATCGTTTCGTTTGCATCCATGGTCATTTCTATCAGCCGCCTCGAGAAAATCCTTGGTTGAATGAAGTTGAACTTCAAGAATCTGCTCATCCTTATCATGATTGGAATGAGCGCATTAATGCTGAGTGTTATGCGCGTAATGCCTTTTCACGCATCCTAGATGATAAGCAAAGAATCATTGATATCGTCAATAATTACTCCAAAATTAGTTTTAATTTTGGTCCTACTTTATTTTCCTGGTTAGAGCAAAAAGCCCCTCAAACATATGAAGCTATTTTAGAAGCTGATCGCAATAGTCAAAAGAATTTCTCTGGTCATGGCAGTGCTTTAGCGCAGGTTTATAACCATATGATTATGCCCTTAGCTAATACGAGGGATAAACGCACCCAAATATTATGGGGAATTAAAGATTTTGAATATCGATTCAATCGAAAGCCTGAAGGGATGTGGCTTGGCGAAACGGCAGTTGATTTAGAAACTCTTGATATTATGGCTGAGTATGATGTGAAATTTACAATCTTAGCGCCTCATCAAGGGAAGATGATCAGGAAAATTAAGGATGTCCAATGGCAGGACCTTCAAGGGCAAAAGGTGGATTATCGTCGAGCTTATCTTTGTCGATTACCTTCGGGAAGATCTATCAGCATTTTCTTTTATGAAGGATCTATTGCTCAAGAAGTTGCTTTTAATGGGCTTTTAAATAATGGAGGAAATTTTGCTCATCGCCTGATGTCTAATTTTGAAAATCATAATCATGAACCTCAATTAGTGAATATTGCGACTGATGGGGAGACATATGGGCATCATCATAAATTTGGCGATATGGCTTTAGCCTACTGTTTACAGTCAATGGAATCTCAGGAACACACTCAATTAACGATTTATGGCGAATATTTAGAGAAATTTCCTCCTACATATGAAGTCATGATTGAAGAGAATTCATCATGGAGTTGTTTTCATGGTATTGAAAGATGGAGATCTAATTGCGGTTGTCATACCGGCGGGCAGCCAGGATGGAATCAGCATTGGCGCAAACCTTTAAGGGAAGCATTGGATTGGCTGCGAGATGAGCTGGCTAAAGTTTACGAAGAGGAGATTAGTACTTTTGCGCCAGAAGCCTGGATTCTTAGAAATCAATATATTGAGTTAATCCTGGATCGTACTCCTGAGAATACTCAGAAATTCATTGATAATCATATTTCTAAACCTTTAAATGAAGAAGAACGCATCAAACTATTTAAGCTTCTGGAAATGCAATACAACGCTCTTTTGATGTATACCTCTTGCGGCTGGTTTTTTGCAGATATTTCTGGGATTGAGACCATACAAATTCTTAAATATGCTGCGCGCGCTATTCAATTGGCCCATGAAGCAACATCGGTTGATTTAGAAGAAGGGTTTATAAGAAGATTGGAAGAATCGCGTAGTAATGTGCCGGAATACAAAAATGGGGCCCATGTTTATAAGACTTTTGTCAAACCTTCGATCGTCGATCTTCCTAGAGTATCAGCCCATTATGCCGTAAGCTCTTTGTTTGAACATTATCCTCCTAAGATTCAAATGTATTGTTACACCATTGAAACTGAATTTTATGAACTCAAAGAGGCTGGACGTTTACGTTTGGCTTTGGGGTATGGCTGGGTTTCTTCGAATATTACAGGGGAGAAAGCCCATGTGCGATTTGCTGTATTGCATTTGGGGGACCATAATTTCATTGGCGGGATGGATTATCAGAAAAATGATGATTTTACTCAGATTTATAATGTATTGTCTGAAGCTTTTTTAGAGAGTAATGTCTCTGAGATCATTCATTTGATCAACATTTACTTTGATGCAAGAAATTATTCTTTGTGGGACTTATTCAAGCAGGAACAAGAAACAATATTGAACCATGTTTTACATTCCACCATTGAAGATATGGAATATTCTTTTCGTCAGATTTATGAATACCACTATCCTTTAATGCAGATCAAAAATGATACTAGGCTTCCTTTGCCAAGGATGTTAACTACCGTCGTAGAATTCATTCTGACTCGAGACTTGGTTGCATTGATAGAGCAGGAAAACTTGCAGGTCGATAAGATGAAGGGGCTTGTTGAGCAAATGAAGAGGTGGGATTTTAAAAGGGATCAAGCTAACTTTGGATTCCTGGCTAGTAAACGGATGAATGTGTTTATGGAAAAACTTCTGGATCACCCAGATAATATTGAACTTCTTGAGAATGTTACGGTGACTTTTGAATTATTAAACCAATTAAACTTCGATTTAGATTTATGGAAAGCACAGAATATTTATTTTTCTTTGGTACTTAAGATTTATCCTGAAATATTAAGCCAAACGCCAAAAGATGCTTTGGCATTACGTTGGATTGCGTGGATTGAACGTTTGGGAGATGTTTTACAGGTAACCTATAATTCTTCTTCCACTGTTAAAGGACCAGCTTATATATGAGTCACAGAGCAAGCGGCATACTTCTTCATATCAGTTGTTTACCATCTAATTATGGAATTGGAGATTTTGGTCCCCATGCTTATGCCTTTATAGATTTTCTTAAGAATTCTGGCCAAACCTATTGGCAAATGCTTCCACTTAATCCGACCGATGGGATTAATGGTCATTCTCCTTATAGCTGTTTTTCCGCTTTTGCTGGAAATTCTTTATTGATTAGCCCTGATTTCTTAGTCATTGATGGTTTTCTTAAGCCAGGTGATTTAAAAAACAATCCAGACTTTGAAAAAGATCAAATTGATTATCCTAAAGTAATTCCTTTCAAGCACAAACTTCTGGATTTAGCTTTTAAGAATTTCCAAGCGCAGGAGAGGAAAGCTGATTATGATGATTTTCTGGTACAAAATAAATCTTGGTTAATTGATTTTGCTATTTTTTCCGCTGCTAAATCTAAATATTCGGGTCTTTGTTGGGAGCAATGGCCAGCTACTTTGAAGGACCGTAATTCACGTACTTTGGCTACTTTTGCTAAAAAACATTCGGACGAAATTGAGCTGACCAAATTCACCCAATATGTATTTTATCGTCAATGGGGGCGATTAAAGGCTTATGCTAATAGTAAGGGGATCAGCATTATTGGCGATATTCCCATTTATGTGAATTATGATAGTGTGGATGTATGGTGTCATAGGTCTTATTTCAAATTGGATAAAAAAGGCGAATTGAAATTTATCAGCGGCTGTCCGCCCGATTATTTTTCTAAAACTGGCCAACGCTGGGGAAATCCAGTCTATGATTGGGTAAATATTAAGAAAAATAAATATTCATGGTGGGTCAAGCGTATTGCTCATAATTTGTCGATGTTTGATTATTTACGTATTGATCATTTTCGTGGTTTTTGTTCTTTTTGGCAGATTCCAGCTCATGAAAAGCTCGCTGTCTTTGGACAGTGGATCAAAGGTCCAGGAGAAGAATTCTTTAATTATTTACTTAGACATTTTAAATATCTGCCTCTTATTGCAGAAGATTTAGGTGAGGTCAGTAATGAAGTTTTGCTTTTAATGCGTCGATTTCAGTTTCCTGGAATGAGAGTATTGTTATTTGCTTTTACAGGGGAACCTAAAAGAAATCCACATGTACCAGCTAACTATCCGGAAAATTCTGTAGCCTATACGGGAACCCACGATAATAATACTGTCCAAGGCTGGTACTATCAGGAAGCCAAGGAGCATGAGAGAGCCAATATTAAAATTGTTCTGGGAGTCAAGCCTGTTCCTCGACAATTACATTGGCAAATGATAGAAGCACTCTTTAAATCGAAATCGAATACTGTGATTGTTCCTTTACAAGATGTTTTTGGCCTGGATGCTTCTTCACGAATGAATACGCCGGCAACTAAATCTCATAATTGGAGATGGCGTTTTGAAGCAGGAGCATTAACAGCCTCCTTATCTGCTAAACTTTTAAGAATTACTCGTCGAACAAAGAGGAGCGAATAAATGAATTTATCAAAACAAACATTAACAGTGATTATTATTGTGTGTGTAATCGCTCTTGTGGTTGGTCTTAAAGGTTTGCATTCAAAATCCCCAGTCAATGTGGATCCAGTGGTAGCCAGGAGCTTAGGATCTGATAAAGCCAGAGTCAATATTGTTGAATTTATTGATTTTGAGTGTCCCGCTTGTGCTCAGGGATCAAAGATTCTAAAAGACTATGTGGCTAAATATCCCGACCAAATCTATTTGCAAGTAAAATATTATCCTTTGATGAACGTTCATCATCATGCTCTTCAGGTAGCTGCCTATGGTGAATGTGTGGCTCGACAAGGGAAGTTTTGGCAGTTCTTTGAGCCCTTAATGGTGCAGCAGGCTCAATGGTCCCAATTAGTCAATGCCCAAGGTATATTTGACCAAATTGCTCAGGCTGCTGGAGTTAACATGGCTCAATTAAAAACGTGTGTTTCTTCGGATGATGTATCTACAAAGATTATGGCTGAAAAGAATATTGGCCGCTCGCTGGGAGTGCAGTCAACACCCACATATTTTATTAATACTAAGATGGTTGTAGGAACAAAGTCTTTGAAAGAAGAATTAGATACGTATTTTCCTAAGGCAAAGTAGAGACGGGGCATGCCTCGTCTGTACAAAATCAAATATGGCCGCTCTATTACGAATCTTCATAGGCTCAATTTTCTTAGTTTCTGGTTTAGAGAAATTAATAAGTCCTTATCAGAATTTTATGTATGTTATACAAGGCTATGAACTTTTTCCTTCATGGATGGAAAAACTTATTGCCGTAACTGTTCCATGGGTTGAAGTGTTTGTTGGAATCTTTTTGGTTGTGGGATTGTGGATTAATTTATCTTTAAAAGGAGCTTTATTATTCTTTGGCTGCTTTATCATAATTGTAGGACAGGCTCTTGTAAGGCGTTTGCCCATTGATCAATGTGGCTGTTTCGGTGAAAGTATTCATATTCCACCTCAATATATCCTCGTTTTTGACAGTTTTATGCTTTTAACTGTGTTTTGGCTTCTTCGAAACATGACTAAAGCTCAGCGGTTTAGCTTAGATAAGAAAACGTTTTCTTAAACTATCCCTCCAGACCTTGACATTCCCTTTGCACATGGCATACTTTTATAGAAGATAAAAATTGTGGATGAGGAATTTAAATGAAGCAAAATACTTTTAACCCCAAAAAAGTAGCATATCAAAACCTGCGTAAAACAATTACAAGCGTTGTTCTCACAGCTTTTTTTTGTACTTCCTTACATAATCCATCTTATGCACAATCTGTATCGGGCAATATGCCTTGGATGCCAAAGCCAGGGGTAATTGTCCGTTTAAGCCCTGAATTTAAACCAGCACATTTACTGGGAATGACCATTCATGGGGACAATGCTTTAAAGTTTGATTTTATTGTTCATCGTGGTGATAACCCATTAACTGAAGATCAGAAAAAAGAAGAATATAATAAGCTTATTAAATATTTTCTAGCTTCTTTGACTATTCCTGATGAAAACCAATGGGTCAACCTTTCGCCTTATGAAAAGAACCGCATTATTAAGGAAGACTTTGGAACAACAGAAATGGGACGTGATCTTTTAGCCCAGGATTACGTGTTAAAACAAATCACATCCAGTCTTATTTATCCTGAAGATAATCTAGGAAAGAAGTTTTGGGATAAGGTGTATGACCGTGCTTGGAAAGAATATGGCACAACAAATGTCCCTGTAAATACCTTTAATAAGGTTTGGATTATTCCTGATGAAGCAGTTGTTTATGAAAGCGGTAATACTGCTTATGTGCTTCGTAATCATTTGAAGGTCATGTTGGAAGAAGATTATGTCTCTTTAGATAAACATAGTGGAATTACAAATAATAAACCTACTGTTAGCAATACCAATAAAGCACATAGCCTGGCTTCACAAATTATTAAGGACATTGTTCTCCCTGAGTTAGAAAGGGAAGTTAATGAAGGGCAGAATTTTGCTAATCTTCGTCAGATTTATAGCGGGATGATTTTGGCTACATGGTACAAGAAAGCATTGAAAGAAAGTTTATTAGGACAAATTTATGTTAATCGATCTAAGGTCAAAGGAGTTGAACAGAACCCTCAAAATAATCAAGTCATTTATCAGCAATACTTAAAAGCCTTTAAGAAAGGTGTATTTAACTACATTAAAGAAGATGTAGACAAATACACCAAGGAGAGTATTCCTCGTAAATATTTCTCTGGTGGAACAATCAACGATTATGCCCAGGTCACAAAATTCTTAAAAAAAGGAGATTCTTTGCCAGAGAACATTGATTTTGCTTCTCTTGCAACAGGGATTGCTGACCTTGCGACTGTGGTAATTGATGGTTCAGGTAATAATGCAAGTTTTAATGGTCGCGATTCAGTAGTGGAAGTTCTTAGGTTATTACAAGGAGGAGGCCTTTCTAATGCAGAAAGAAATGGGTGGCAGGCGTTGGGAAGGTTGGCGGGAACAGAAGCTTTGGAAGTCAAAAGAAGAATTATGGATGCTGAGTTAATCGTGTATGACAGAGAAGGAAGGGCTATTAGAAGAACATTCTTTAACGGAAACTCTTTGATAGACCAAGTTCAAATTTTATTTAAGGAAGGTCAACAGGTTCTTTTTCTTGATGAATCTTCTGAAGTATCAAGTAGCAGTCAAATGGTTGCTGTCCCTTCGGTCAGGGGAAATTCAAAAGGAATTATCCTTTCTGAGACATCTAGAGCCCCTGAAATAGCGCGTAAATTAGGAGCTCTGTTTTCTTCATTGATCTACATAACAGAAACTAAACCTACAATAACGTATCTTGGTTTGTATCCTTCATTAGATAGAGGTTCCAAAGATTTTCAAAAAGGGCCAAATGCCATTGATAAAAATAATAAAGATAAGACTACCTCTGCGTATAAACTTAATGGGTTTACAACTCTACCGGTAGTTCTGAGTCAAAGTATGAATGAAAGGGTATTAGAAAGAAGCATAGGTACTTTTAGTAATCGAAAAAGAGGAATGGTAGGTGTTGCTGTTGAGTCGTTTGAAAAAATACCTAATGGGTTACTTGCACTTTCAAATGAAAGATTTTATTTAGTCTCTATTTATGTGCAAGTTCCTTCTAGTATCCCTCACGTGGATACTGGCAGAAATTCTGCGATAACTGTTAACTTTTATATGACAAAATCTGAGCTAGATCAATTTACGAGTTTGATTCAACAGTCACCTGAAGCATTGATTTATGCGTTTCAAGAAAATTCAGACGTAAATCTTAGTAATATTTTTAAAGGGATGATGGGAGATGCGCTGAAAGAGGGTATAGGGTTCTATGGTCCTACTAATTTAGGTCAATATCCGTTGGAAGGTCTTATATCTTCTGACGAGTTAAGGTCTATTATTTCAGCTGATGCGGCATTGATTGCGGGGAAAGATAAGGCCCTTTTAGAAAAAGTATTCCTAGGAACTCTTCAGATGTTGAGTAAATCTGGACTATTGGGAGATGAGGTAGCACGAGAAAGAGTATATGAACGTTTATTTCCTCATTTAAAACCTTTGAGAGGTATGATTTCTACTGCATTGACAAACAAACCTACTATTGAGAGTGTACAAGAAATACCAGAATTTGTGGCTGCAGTTAACAATTTATTTACACCAGAGCAGGTAGCGCGTGATTTTACTAGTTTTTCAAAAGATGCACGAGATATTAGTAATCTAAAACAAGTTTTTATTAATGATTTCAATCAATTCTTAAGATTAATCAAAAACTTTTCTGAGACTAGAGTTGTATTAAGTGCTAATAAAATCATTCTTTCAGATGTTCTTTCGGATTTATATGATCTCTCCAATAAAATAATCCAGAATAAGACTTCTGTTGTAGAGTTGCAAAAAGCAGTTGAGGCTCTTCTTTTAAAACAACCGGAAGCCGCTCGACCATCCTTAAGGGAGATTTTATTAAAAGAAGTAAAAAGAATGCATAGTCAATTGAAGCTAAAAGAAGTCGTGTTGGAGAAAAGCAATCAAGTATTAGCAGATTTAAAAGCAAGAGGGGTGATTGGTGAGCTAGATGCAGTTAATGCAAGGGAGAAATTGATAAATCTAAGAGTACTTGTTGAACAGAATCCTAAAGTGGGAGCTATTGCACAGATCGGAGAACTCAAGAATCGAATCGCTGCATTATTTAATGGAGATGGTAATGTTTTGCCTGGAGTGTCTAAAGCTGAGATTGCCGCTCTTCGGACATTTTTAGAAGAGGATTTAAGTAGTTATTTAGAGTTAATTACAGCTTTTTCTAAAACGCGAGAAGCTTTAAAAGGTGATCCAGATTCTTGGGATGCTATTATCTTTGATTTATACGCTATTGATAGGCATGATTTGGAGAGAATCTTTGCTAAGGTGTTATCAAAAGTTCCTGAAATTATTAAACTAATAGGAACTCCAAATCAAGAGGCAGGGAGAGAGGCTTTAACTGCTGATTTAAATGCTATCAAAGATAATGCCATGTCATCGATAAATAGGGTAAACACACCTGGAGTTAATCGATTTGGGGATTCAATAGTTCCTCCCGTGGAAAGAAGTTCAAACACAGGAGCATACGAGAGAGGGACTCTTCCTCAAGATCAAAGGGGGGCATTTCGACTACCATCTCAACAAGAAGACCCACAGCCTCTACCTCGTCAAGAAGATAGTACTACGATAACTCTATCTCAAGGTGCTACATTTAATATCTTTCCTGATGAAGCAAAGTTTAACCGATTGGTTATCTCAAATTCTTCTGATTCTAAAATAATAGAGTTCACTCTGGGGGAGATTCAGAATCTTAAAGAGGGGAATTATAATGGATTTACTGTTACTAGAAATGAAGGAGAGTTGCCTAAAGTAGGAGAAATAACTGCACCGTGGAAACTCCAAGAAATGTCGAGACGGTCTGTGACAATAACTGCCACTAGAGATTTAAGAATTACAACTTTTACGAATCCAGCCATGCTTAATAGTACATCGGATAAACAAGATAAACTTGGTGGTATCGATTTAAATTCAGCCAATTTGAATTTACAAATTAAACGTGATGGTAAAGGTGTTCCATTACCTTTGAATCAACAGGACATGGCGCAACTCATGCAAATTCAAGGCTTTATTCCCAAAATCATTGAAATCACGCCTGCTGCCGGTCTTCCAATCTTCAGTGAACTCAAACAAAAGCTAAAACCTGCAAGTAGCTTATCGTAATTGTTATCGTCAACAACCTGCCTTTTTGTTGGTAATGATCTTCTGCTATTGATATACTAAATATTATGATTAAAGGTAAGTACAAAATCGTCTATGATGGGCGATGCAGTTTTTGTGTTAGTTGTATCCGTGATTTAAAGATTATGGATTGGTTTAAGAAATGTGAATTTGCGGACTATCATGCCGCATCAGATTTAAAAGAATTGCATTCCACTTTAGATCCGAAGGTGGCTGCCAGTCAAATTCACTTGATAACCCCTGAAGGAAAGATCTATGGAGGATTTTTTGCTATCCGACAAACTGCATGGCTGATGCCTCTCATGTATCCCTTATTGCTTGTTATGTATTTACCTTTTGCTAATAAGATTGGGTCAGCTATGTATCGTTGGATTGCTTTAAACCGTTATATTCTTCATTCCCATCAAGGCTGCAAAGATAATCACTGTTTTAGACCATGATTACACATAAAGATATCCCCAAATTTATTTGGATCCACACCATATTAATCATGGGTATTGGATTGATTGCCCTTTATAGTGCTTCTTTTAATAACTCACGCGTAGGACAGAATGTGTTTTATGACCAACTTGTTTGTGCCTTTCTTGGGCTTATGGTCATGATGTTTTTGGCCTATTTTGATTATCGCCGGTTCTTTGATATTGCCTATGTCATTTATGGTTTCAGTCTTATTTTTCTTTTCTTTGTATTGTTTTTGGGACGTGAAGCGCTTGGTGCTACTCGTTGGTTTTCTATAGGAGGATTTAGTTTTCAGCCCTCTGAATTCAGTAAATTGGCGGTTATTTTATTTCTTGGAAGGTATTTAAGTTTGCGCAGGCCAAAACTATCTTTTAATTTTTCAGGAAATTTAAGAGGTGTGTGGGATGATTTAGTCTTTCCTTTGATCATTATAGGTATTTCAGTGCTTTTGGTTTTTAAACAGCCTGATTTGGGTACGGCAATTTTGATATTTGGAATTTTTATAGTGATGATTTATGCGAGCGGCATTGCTCATAAGCTTTTTCTTGGTTTTATAATTACTATTCTAGCGTTAGCGCCTTTTGTCTGGCATTTCTTGAAACCATATCAGAAGACTCGATTAACTGTGTTTTTAGATCCGAGTCATGATCCAACGGGAGCGGGTTATACAATCACTCAGTCCAAAATCGCTGTTGGTTCTGGACAGCTTTGGGGAAAGGGATGGCTTTCTGGAACTCAAAATCAATTGAATTTTCTTCCAGAAAGACACACAGATTTTATTTTTTCAGTTATTGGAGAGGAGTGGGGGCTGATGGGAGCCTTATTCTTAGTATATTGTTACATCATGATTATTTATTGCGGATTTACGATAGCTAATTTTAACAAAGATCGTTTTGGCCAACTGGTAACTATCGGAATTGTAGCGATATTAGCAATGCAGGTAGTGATTAATATTGCTATGGTAATTGGCTTATGTCCTGTTGTAGGAATTACCCTTCCATTTATTAGTTATGGACGCACTTCATTTATTGTTTTTGCTTTAATGATTGGCTTTTTGTTGAGCTTGAGCCGAAAAAGATCCATATTTTAAAGTCAATTTTTTATCCTAAATGGTAATTTTGTGATAAAATTCGACATGCTATATTCACAAAAAGGACAGTTCTATGAAACATTTTCGTAAAATTATCAATAAGCAACTTGGGGAGATTTTAGTCGAACGGGGAATTATTACCCGTATGCAGCTGGAACAAGCTTTAAAAATTCAAAAAGAACAGAATATTCTTTTTGGAGAAGCTTTAGTGAGTTTGCAATATACGACTGAAGAAAATATTGTTCAAGCGCTCACAGCTCAGTACGGTTTCCCATACCTGCCTTTATCTAATTATGAAATTTCCCCTGAAGTCTTATCGGTTATTCCTGCCAACATTTGTAATAAGTATTGTCTTATTCCTATTGATAAAATTGGTAAGAGTTTGACTTTGGCAATGGCTAATCCTTTAAATTTGAGTGCTTTGGAAGATGTTGAATTGGTTACAAATTGTATGGTCCAAGCCTTTGTCAGCACAGCGACAGATATTAAATCAGCCATCAAGCGATACTATGAATCAAGTTAATGGTTTTATAGTGCCATTAATACTTAATTATGCCCCCTCTTAACCAGCGTCTTATAGATATTTTTCAAAGAGACAATCTCATCCCTTCCTCTGATATTGAACGTGCTGTCAAAGAGCATCAAAGTTCAGGACAAGAATTTAGTAGCATCCTCCTTAAGCTTAAGCTTATTTCAGAAGACCAATTAGCCATGTCCATTAGCGAAGCGCTTGATATCCCTATCATAAATTTATCTGTATTTAAGATTGATCCTACCTTGATCAAGCTGGTTCCTCGTTCCATGGCCAACAAATATCATTTGATTCCATTATCTCGTATCGGAGATCAATTGACGCTGGCAATTAAAGATCCTTTAAATATTTTTGCCATTGATAATGTGAGGGCTGCGACCGGAATGACAGTCAATGTGGTCATGGCCAGATCTAAAGATATTCAAATGGCTATCAATAAGCTTTATACGGAAGAATCAACAGATACTCTCGATGATATTTTAAAGGACATCAAGGAGTCTGAAGATCTAGAACTGGTCAAAGAGGGCCCTGCAAGTTCAAATAACAAAGAAGTGGAAGATCTCTCCAAAGAAGCTCCCATTATTACTTTAACAAATACGATTATTCTCCAGGCTATCTCTGCCAAGGCGAGTGATATTTTTATAGAGCCCATGGAAAATGCTCTTAGGATCAGGTATCGGGTGGATGGTTTTATTCGAGAGATGGATCGTATGTCTAAAGTCCTTCATTTTTCAATCATTTCTCGTATTAAGGTCATTTCTAATCTGGATATTGCAGAACATCGTCTGCCTCAGGATGGCCGATTTCGCATCAGTGATTCTAAGGGGGATGAAATTGATTTTCGTGTCAGTGTTCTTCCGACTGCATTGGGCGAAAAGATTGTTATGAGAGTTTTGGATAAGAACCTAGACATGTTAGATTTAGATAAATTAGGATTTGAAGAGGATTCGTTGGTGAGGCTAAAAGAAGTTTGCACAAGACCACATGGATTGATCTTGGCTTGCGGTCCGACGGGAAGTGGAAAGACAACGACTCTATACTCCATACTTAAAGCTATTGATGATCCGGGAAAAAATATTATTACCGTTGAAGATCCTGTTGAGTTTCAGATGAAAGGTTTTAATCAGGTCAATATCCGTTCTGAGGTCGGATTGACATTTCCTTCAGCGTTACGGTCTATCCTTCGGCAAGATCCTGATGTAATTTTAATCGGAGAAATTCGAGATTCTGAGACGTTGGATATTGCTGTCAAAGCAGCTTTGACAGGCCACTTGGTTGTCTCTTCTTTACACACAACAACTGCGGCCGGTTCCATTACTCGTATGATTAACATGGGTGTTGAACCTTTTCTGGTATGTTCTTCTGTTGTTGCCATTGTAGCTCAGCGTCTCATTCGTCGTTTGTGTATTAAATGCCGCCAGTCCTATACTTTATCTCCTGAAGGTATTAAAGAGTTTCAAGTCAACGAACTTATGCCTAATCACAACATGGTCTTTTATAAGCCTAAGGGATGTGATCATTGTTTTAATACGGGATACAAAGGGCGGGTTGGAATTACAGAAACATTGGTGCTGACTGCTGAGATTAGAGAGTTGGTTTTAGCTCGTGCCTCTGAGATGGATATTAAGAAAAGTGCTAGAAAAAGTGGTATGAAAACAATGAGAGAAGATGCTGTTATGAAAGCTTGTCGGGGATTTACGAGTTTAGAAGAAGTGGTTCGTTTAACCATGTATGATTAACATATTTAACTTATGGAATCGACTAGAGATAAAATATTCAATGCGCTTCGTCAATTGCCTAATGTTAATCAGGCAGATTTAAATGTATTGATGGTGGCGGGACGAGAGAAAGAATCGAGCCTTACTAAAGCTTTGATTAAGCAAGGCATTATTTCCGAGAAGGATTTGCTGATTTTGCTTATTCGTGAACTTCGAATTCCTTCCATTGATCTAGGTAAATATCGTTTAGAAGAACGATTAAAAGAATATATCCCTGAGAAAACTGCTAAACAATACAATATTGTTCCTCTTTCTATATTTGGTGAAACGCTTACGATTGCTGTATCTGATCCTTTGAATGTTTTTCTTGCTGATGATTTAAGAAATATCACCGGTAAGACTATAGACATTGTTCTTGCTAGCGACTCCCAAATCTCACGTGCTATAGACCAGTTTTATGCTTCCGCTTCTGAAACTTTAGCTAAAGTGACTGAAAATATGCCAGAAGCAAGTTTAGATATTATTGATGAAAGTGGTGATCAATTCAATTTTGGTTCTGAGGTAGGGGAACAAGCGCCTGTTATTCGTATGGTCAATTTGATTATTAAGGAAGCTATTCGTCAGAGGGCTTCAGATATTCATATGGAACCAACAGAGACAGGGATGAGAGTTAGATACCGTATTGATGGGATTTTGCAAGACATTATGACGGTTCCCTTTGAAAGTCAAAATGCTGTTGTTGTTCGTATTAAAATCATGTCTCGTCTAGACATTACTTCATTTCAAACCCCTCAAGACGGTCGTTTTAAGATGCGTATGCCAAGCGGGGAGATTGATTTTCGTATTTCTTTACTTCCGACGACCCATGGACAAAAAGTAGTCATGAGAGTCTTAGATAAAGCAAATCTTTCTGTGGGTTTGAATAAATTAGGTTTTTCAAAAAGGTCTATGGAGATATTAGAAGAAGCCATTTATAAACCATTTGGAATGATTCTCATTACAGGGCCTACGGGAAGTGGAAAGTCAACGACCCTTTATTCATTGATTAATAAATTGAATACTCCGGAACGAAACATAATTACTGTCGAGGAGCCTGTTGAATATTTGATTGAAGGTTTAACGCAGATTGAAGTCAGACAAGACATTGGTTTGACCTTTGCTACTGGATTACGAGCTATTCTTCGTCAGTCTCCAGATATTGTCATGGTGGGAGAAATTCGCGATAAAGAAACAGCGGATATTTCGATCAAGGCTTCTTTAACAGGACAAATGGTCCTGTCTACCTTACACACGAATGATGCGGCAGGAGCATTGACTCGTCTTGTTGATATAGGATTAGAACCATTTCTTGTTGCCTCCAGTTTGGTTGTCGTATGTGCTCAAAGGCTTTGTCGCCGGCTTTGTCCTCATTGTAAGGTCCCCGTTGAGGTTCCGGAGTCTGCCTTAAGAAGAATCAAAGATAAAGTTAAACCCGGGACAGTTTTTTATGAAGGCAAGGGATGTGATCGATGTCGTCATAAGGGATATTTAGGTCGTATGGGGGTCACGGAGATTTTGCAAATAGATGATCATATTCGTGACATGTTGCTGCGAGGAGAATCATCAGATGCTATTTCACATTATGCGCAAGAAAAACAAGGGATGAAATTGCTTTTCGATGATGGCCTTGATAAAATGTTTCAAGGTGAGACGACATTATCAGAAGTTATGCGTATTGCTTCAGCAGGATCAGAGTAATGGAGGGAAAATGGATCAGAAGTTGATGATAGGGGAGATTTTAATTAAGCGTAAGCTTATCACACAAGAGCAGCTTGATGAGGCGCTTGATATACAGAAAAAAGAAAAAGGTTTTATAGGTGAAATTTTAGTTAAGTTGGGGTATCTTGAAGAGCAAGATATTGTAGTAGCTTTGGTTGTCCAATGTGATTTGCCCTACATTGCCATAAATAAGTACGACGTTATGCCAGAGATTCTCAAAATGATCCCTAAGGATGTGGCGATGAGAGAGAGAATTGTTCCATTGGACTGTATTGGAAATATTTTGAGTGTGGTGATGATGAGTCCTTGCAGTGAAGAAAAGAAAGTTTATTTGGAAGAAATAACAAAGTGTAAAGTGGCTACTTTTATTTCAACTAAGACTGAAATTGATCAAGCAATTCAACGTTTGTATTAATAAATTGAGGTCTAAATATGCCAACATACAAATATGTAGCTCGTGATCAAGAAGGTAAAAATGTTTCAGGTAAAATTGCTGCTGATAATGAGACTTTAATTGTTGCGGAACTTCGTAAACGAAATTTAATTATTGTTACAATTGACGAGGAAAGATCTTCTTCTGCTCAAACTGCTACCCCTAAGTTTAAGGGGGGCAAGAAAATGAAGTCTGAAGACATTGTTATTTTTACCCGTCAATTCGCCACAATGGTGGATGCGGGCATTCCCATTTTACAATGTCTGGAAGCATTAGGGGAGCAAGCTTCAAATCCTTCGTTTAAATCAACAATCAGCGTTATTCGAGAAGATATTCAGCTAGGAAGTAGCCTTTCTTCAGCATTTGCAAAGCATCCTCAGGTATTTGATCAATTGTACATCAATATGTTAAGGGTTGGGGAAACGGGGGGTATTCTAAGTACGATTCTTGATCGTGTTGCATTGTATTTAGAAAAATCTGAGAAATTGAAACAGAAAGTTCAAGCGGCTATGATCTATCCTGCAGTTGTAGTAGGAATGGCTTTAGCGATCACAACACTACTTCTTGTTAAGGTTGTTCCAACATTTGCCCAGATTTACGATTCTTTAGGTCAGAAATTGCCTGCTATGACGCAAGTGTTAATTGATACTAGTAATTTTCTGCAGCATCAGTTTATTTTAATCATTGGTATCATTGTTGCGGTGGTTGTTGGATTTAACAGATACCGTAAAACTAAACAAGGAAGGTACCAAACAGATTCAATTGCATTACAATTGCCTATTTTTGGAGATTTAATTTGTAAAGTCTCGGTTAGTCGTTTTAGCCGAACTTTCTCTACGTTATCTCAAAGTGGGGTTGCGATTTTGGAAACATTAGATATTGTTGGCAAAACTTGTGGAAATAGTGTGATTGAGGCTTTAGTTGATGAGGTTAAGCTGAGTGTGCGTGAAGGTGAAAGTATTGCTATTCCTTTGTCTAAAAGTAAAGTTTTCCCCCCCATGGTTACGCGTATGATTTCAATTGGAGAAAAATCAGGTCAACTTGAAAAAATGCTTTCTAAAGTTGCTGAATTCTATGATGATCAAGTTGACACTGCGGTTGAAGGTTTGACTAAGTTAATTGAGCCTTTGATCATCGCTTTCTTGGGAATCGTGGTTGGTTTTATTGTCGTTGCTTTATTTATGCCAATTTTAAATTTAACTGCAAACATGCGTTAATCATTTATGAAGCCCGTGAAGATATTTCAGTTTTTCTTAACAGTATTCATTTCTTTTGTTTGCTTTCCGGCAAAAGCAGAGGAAGCTTTCTCGGAGAATTTAGCTCAGAGTTTGGTTGAGCTGAAGAATAATGTGGAGCAATTAACTGTCTCCAATCAAACTCTGGCGCTAAAAAATGATCAACTCAAAGCAGATTTAAAAGGCATTCAAATTACTTCCCAGAAATTGTTGCAAGAAAATAGTCGTCTTGAAGCGGATAAAGCTAAATTACAGGAATCAACCCCTCTTAAAGCTGAGCAAATTGAGCGAGAAAATAAAAACATTGCTGATTTGGATCAACAAATCGCCTCTTTGGCTCAGCAAACTAAAGATTTTCAAAATACTTTGGAAAGTAAGGAAAAAGAAGAAAAAGATTTGTCTGGGCAAATGCAACAATTATCTCAACCGAAGGAAAAGGTTTCAGAAGACCTGCCTGTTAATTTATCAAAAGTTTTATTACAGAAGCAAAAAGAAAAACTTGCCATACTTAAATTGATTTCTGAGAGTGAGAACCGTCAGCAAATGTTGCAGGAGAAATTCTTAGATTCTAAGAAAGTCGTTCCTGGAGAAGGTAGTCTTGATAATGATAAAACGCCTAAAAAGGAATACCTTAATGCTCAGATTGTCCAATTGCAAGATGAAATTGGGCGTCTCAACGCGTTTTTAAGTGCTGATTCAAAAAGTGGTTGGAGTGAACAGCAAATTCAAGAGTTAGAGGGAAGTGTTAATAAGTTAGAGAGAAATAGCGAGGAATTAAGAGCATTAATTAAAAGAATGCAATTTAAGGCCCAACAATTAGACAGCAAAAAAGATCAAAATTATGAACATGCTAAGATTCAATCACAGCTTGACCAACTTAAACGCGACAGGCGTAGTTTAAAAATTGATTTGGCTGAACTCCAGCAGCAAATGGTTATTTTAGACAAAAGAAAATCTTCTCTGGAAGCGCTTTCTAGAAAATAGAAACCATTGATATTAAAAGGTTTATGTCATTTTATCGGTGGCCAAATTTGACAGTCTTCTGGGAGGATGCTACACTTTAGGTGTGGTTGTATAGCTATTTGATAAAGGGATTTTTAAACACCGGGATTACTGGGGAAATGCAGATTGAGAGAATACAATGTCCTTCTATATACTCAATAATGCTCAATCCTGCCTAAAATGCTCCTAATCCAAACAAAAGACAGATGGACTGTGTCTTTAAAAGATGAGAAAATTAAAGACAAAAAAGAACATTTTGTTCTTTAAAAAAGCAAATCGTTGTTTTAGTATACTGGCAACGAGAAAGGAGGAGCTAAGCAAAAAGGTTTTGTCTTAGTAGTTGTTGAGATCTTTAAGGGAAAAATCTCGTTATCATACATACAAAATACTCTTAAAACTCAATACATTTTAATGGTTTAATTTTAAGGAGAATAAACATGAGAAAATTCACATCTAAATCTTCAGGGTTCACATTAGTGGAAATTATGATCGTTGTTGCGATCATCGCTTTATTAGCGGCAATCGCAATTCCAAACTTGCTTCGTGCTAAGATGTCAGCTAATGACGCTTTAGCTAAAGCAACCATTCGTTCTATGTCAACTGCAGCTGAAAGTTTTGCTACAGCCCAACAAGGTAATTATCCAGCTGATGAAGCATCATTAACAAATGCTACTCCACCATATGCTAATAAAGCATATTGTACTCAAACCATTTCGGGTTATACGTATACTTGCCCAACAATGGATACAAGTGGTTATACTTTTGTGGCAACACCTGTAACTACTGGGACATCAGGTTCAACAACATACACAGTTACAACAGGTGGTGTTTTGAACTAAGCTGTAAAGCATTAAATGGTTTATTAAAGACCTCGCTAGTATTAGCGAGGTCTTTTTTTATGGGTGGATTTGTTTATAAACTCGAATACTGTTGCGGTTAAAGATTTCAGTGTAGCGGTCATCTTGGGTGGCCTCGTTAGTATCCAAAATCATATACTCGCCTTTACGTGGATCACTTAATAGAAAATAGTCTCTTCTACTTGAAAAATACCCTGCTAGATATTTAGGAATGCTGACAGATGCTTCTTTTGGAATCAAAAGGGCAGCTTCATTTAATGTTTTAGTGTAAATTTTGTTCTCTTTTAGGCTTAAATAATCACTCCAAAGAAAGAAATGGCTCACTGTGCATACTAGTAAGAACCAGGAAAGAGTTGTTTGAATCTTATGGAGAGGAAGTTTAAATTTATTGAGTAAATTTAAAGAGAGCTTGCTAACGGTAGCCGCGCAGGCAATGATCAGGAAACAGCTTATGATGATGTTATAGTGCCATGTAGGATATATTAATGGACGAGATGCTAAGAGATTAATAAGTAGTTCTGGCAATCCGATAAGAAAAATCACAGAACCAAAGGGAAGGAACACGATTAAAGGTGACAAAAGGAGGTAAACTAAACAAAACTTATTCCATTGTCCTAAATTTGTCTCCTTTAGCCCCAAAATTATATTATTGAGTATAGAAGTGTCAGCATGGGTGAAGTTTCTTTTAATTTCAACAATCAACCACGCTGGAGCCGGATCAACATTATAAATCATTTGAAAATGAGACATGATCCACAGTGAAAAAAAGGCCCAGAAGATTCCTAGAATAATAGGAGTTAAAATCCATTCTTTTTGTCGTCTCAACACGAGAGCATAGAGCCCAAGCATGACCGAGATAATGGCTAGATGCTCCTTAACGCTTAGGGATATCAATAGAAAAAGAATAAACTCCCTGAATTTACTCTTTAAGAAGAAATAAAAGCAGAATAGCAGAAAAGGAGGCAGAAATACCATTTCATGAGGTGCATTAAAGTTTTGTCCAACTATAAAGGGAAAGAATAAATAACTAATTGAGAAAAGTAGAGCAGCTTTTTCATTAAGAAAATGCTTAGCAACAAGAAAAAAAGGGAAAGCGGAGAATCCTATAAAACATGTTTTAAGTATAAGAAGTGTTTGAGGGGATGGGTACAGTGCGTACAATGGCGTTAAGAAAAAGAGAAAGGGAGAGTTGTGAGTAACAAAATTAGAACCGCTTGTTGAGCTTTCTAAAAAATGACCATGAATATTATTCCACTGAATCTGATTATATAACCCTATGTCAGGGGTATTTCCACTTTGGTAGTTAAGATAGTGTAAGACATCGACTGTGCTGAAAAATGCGCAATAAATAGTTATCGAAAAGAATAATAAGATATGAGGTGAAAGGACCTTTTGTCTATCGTATAACAGGCTAAACATACCCACCACGCCTAATAATATAACAAGTAAACTGATTAATTGTTGCGAAGCATCAAGTTGTTTATAGAAATAACTATATGGAAATGTTAAGGCCAAAATCAGAATTGGGCTTAAGATAATTCGAGCAGACATTAGAGAGGAGAGGAAAGGGTAATCTTTCGCTAATAAAATCAACCAAATTCCGAAAACAGATAGAAAGATCAATAGAAAGATCTTTAAAGACCCCAGGGGGCTTATTTGTGAATCATCGGAATTTACGAATATAAAGAAAAATACAATAAAGCTTAAAAAACCAATAATAAAGATATCTTTTAGAGAAGAATGCGTTATATTTTTCTTAAGGGGATGAACAGAAAAGTGCAATTTAGCCTCAGATAGTTACCAAATTTTTTAAAACTATTTTTAGTTTAACAAGCTGAAATATCCAAGACAACATTAAAATAATTTTTTATATTAAAAATCGCAAACAGTGCGGTTTTTGTTAAAATAAATTTATGTCATCCACTTCTTTATTTAATAAATACCTCCAAATTATTTCACATTTACTTCCAAAACCTCCTTTAGTGTCTGTAGTAGGTTTTGATATTGGAACGAGTTCCGTCAAAGCTGTAGAAATGCTTTGTTCTGAGGATACTATTGAAATTAAGAGTTGGGCTCATGAATTAATTGTGGGGGGGGATGCTCTGACGGCACTTAAGCGTCTAAACTCTCGTTTAAATGTCAAAGATCCGATTCGAGTAGCCTCAGTTTCAGGAAAAGGAACTTTAATTAGATATGTAGACATGCCTCGAATGTCTATTGAGGATTTGCGGAAGGCATTTGTTTATGAGGCAGATAAATATTTTCCTTTCGATCCCCAAACAATTTATACCGACTGTTGTATTTTAGATCCTCAAAGTAAAGAAAAGAAACTTTCTGTGCTCGTTGTTGCAGCAAAAAAAGAATTGGTAGATGAGCGCATGCATCTTTTTAAAGAGACAGGGATAGAATTAAATTACGTTACGACGAATGCTATTGCTACCGCCAATGCCTTTGAACGTTTGATCAGAGATCCTAATAATACGGGTGCGAGGGCCATCTTAGATATTGGAGGATCAATCAGCAACTTGATGATCCTCGATCAAAATAATTCACCTTGTTTTACGCGTGATATTTTTGTTGGAAGTCATGATATGTCTAAACAAATTGCGAATAATTTGGGTGTAGATATAACAAAAGCAGATGAATTAAAGCGTAACTCCGGTGAAAGAGAAGTTGAAGTAATTAAAGCTTGTGAAGATGCAATTGAAAACTTGACTGGTGAAGTACATTTATCTTTCGATTATTTTATGACTGAGAAGAATATTAAGGTTTCAGATCTTTTCTTGCTTGGAGGTGGATCTCTGTTTAAGGGATTAGAAGGTGCTCTGGGAAGGAGTCTTAATATCCCAGTAAAAATTTGGAATCCACTGACTGGTTTAAAGTTAGATCCGCAGGTGAAATCTTCAGAAATTAATGCTTTCTCATCTCAATTAGGGGTAGCTATTGGTTTAGCTTTAACAAAAGTATGATTGAAATCAATTTAATTCCTGCCAATTTAAGAAAAAAAGATAAAAGAGGATCTGAAGCGTTAGCCTTTATGAATCTTCCCAAAGAGTTTGTTTTAGGTTGTCTGACTCTTTTTATTTTAATCCTTTTTATCATGCATGCTTCATTACTAGGTCTCTGGTTATCAAAGTCAGCTCGGCACAATTTAAGTCAATCTCAATGGAACCAAATGGCTGGTGACAAAATGACTATTGATACGATTGATAAGCAATTAAAAGATTTAAAAGCTAAAATTGCCTTAATTAGTAAGAATACTTCAAAGAATTCAATTATATGGTCGCAAAAATTGAATATTATTAGTGATTCTGTGCCCAAAGGCGTCTGGCTTCGCAAAATTTCTTGGACTAAGAATGATTTATTGATTGAAGGAAATGCATACTTACCATCTCAGGAAATTGCTATTGTTGGCAATTTTGTTTCAAGTTTAAAAAAAGATAAAGAATTTATGAAGGATTTCAAATCTTTAGAGCTGAATTCAATTAGCCGTATTAAGAAGGGAGCAACGGAGGTTGCTGATTTCTCAATTTCCGCAAAATTAAAATGAAATTTGATTTTGAAAAAATTAGTGAAATTTTTATGAAACTTGATATTAAGTTTCGTTATGCCATCTTTATAGGAATATTAGTACTGATTCTATTGGTAGATTTCTTTACTATTATATCTTTGCAATGGTACTCGATAGGGAAGATGGACACTGAATATCAAGACTTGAAGAAGAATATTGAACAACTTCAGGTTGAAAGCCAAAGAATTAGTCAAATGAAGGAAGGATTGGAAAAAGTTCGCAAAGAACTAGAGTCTATGAATAGGAAAATTCGTCAAGTCGGGGAAGTTCCTTCAATAGTCGAAGACATATCAAGTTTGGCTAATAAAGCTGGCGTGAAGATTGATCAAATTAAACCTCAACCAGAGGGAAGGCAAAATCTGGTTTCAAGTAAGACCATGAAATATTATGGTTTGCCAATAGTAGTTCAAGCCACCTCTAACTATCATTTTTTTGGGCGTTTTCTTAATTCTCTAGAGCGAGGAGATTTATTTTTCACGGTTAATAATTTGTCCATAGAAGCCCATGGAACTGATCTTGAACATCATATTATCAAGCTTAATCTAATGGTTATTCTATCAGAAAAGGTAGACGGTTAACGTGATTAAAAAAGTGATATGTTTTCTTTGTTTTCTAGTCGTATCAATTGCTTATGCAGATGATAGCAAGCCTTTCATCTATAATGAAAAAGGCAAAAAAGACCCTTTTGTGCCTATTGTCGCGGCCAATGGAACATTAATTAGTCCTGATGTAGTAAAGCCTGTAACAATCATTGTTTTAGAAGGTGTTATTACAGATTCTGATGGAAATAATTTGGCTATTTTGAATGGGAAGGTCGTTAAAGTTGGTGACTTAATTTCTTCCTATACAGTAGCATCTATTTCATTTAATCAGGTAGAGTTAGTTAAAGGTGATGAACACTTGGTAATTAAGATAAAAAAAGGAGCCAGCTAATGCGCCTTCTTATTATAGTGAAATTGTTTTTTATTTCTTTTGTGGGTGTTGTTTTTTATGCTGAAAGTTCTTTTGCTCAACAAGCCACTCAGCCAGCTAATTTAGCTGTTACTTCTAGTTCCAGCACGAGTCAGCCTGCTGTAAATACTCTTACACAAGATGGATTGGTGAGTCTCGATTTTCAAGACGCAAACATCAAGAATGTATTAAAAGTTTTAGCATACAAAAGTAATATGAATATTGTAGCTGGCCCTGAAGTGACGGGAAATGTAACAATTCAATTAAATAATGTCCCATGGCAAAAGGCCTTAGAAGTTATTCTAACCACTTATGGTTATAGCTATGAAAAAAGAGGGAACATTATCACTGTCACAACTATCGAAAATCTAAAGAAGAGACGAGATGAAGCCTTGTCACTAGCGGAGCAAGAGCCGTTGGCAACCAAAAGTTATTTATTAAGTTTTGCCAAAGCATCCGACGTTATAGATTCACTTTCAAAGATGAAAACGAGCCGAGGGCAAATTAATTTTGACCAGCGCACAAATTCTATCATCATTCGTGATGTTCAAAGCAACCTAGAGTTGATAGATACGGTCATGAAGACATTGGATTCTCCAACTCCACAGGTGCTCATTGAAGCCAAGATTCTAGAAACAGATTTTAGTGATACAGAGAATTTAGGAATTGATTGGACAATTTCGTTAGGTGCAGCAGGATCAGCAACACCAACGACGTTTCCTTTTCAAGATAGGTCTAACAATGTTTTTTTAAATTCCCAGCCTTTTAGTAAAGATCCAACAGCAACAGATTTTAAATATGGAACGTTAAATGCATCAGGATTATCCGCAGCATTGGAGGTGTTGAGCCGTAAGACCAATACCAATGTGTTATCTAATCCCCATATTATGACATTGGACAATCAGCCGGCTAAGATTTTGGTTGGTTTAAAGTATCCTATTGCGCATTACCAGTACAATCAAGAACAAGGGAAGTTGCAAATAGATGGGGTGGATTTTTTAGAGATAGGTGTAACATTTTTAGTGACCCCGCATGTGAACAATGCAAATTTAGTAACGTTAGATGTTAATCCAAGTATAACAGCGATTAAGGATCAGATTAAGATTGACCCTGCGTCAACAGCGACCGTGCCGGAGTTAACAACGGAGGAAGCAAAGACAAAGGTAATGATAAGGAATGGAGAGACTTTGGTAATAGCTGGGCTTATAGCTGAGAAGAAAGATATAAGCAATTCGAAGGTACCATTTTTGGGGGATGTGCCAATGTTGGGTAGATTATTTAAGAAAGATAATGATGCTAGAACTAAGCAGGAGATTATCATATTCTTGACACCACATATTATCACCTCTCATTCCATGGAAACTTCTCAGCCAGCCAACCCGTCATAGTCAAATTTTGATTAAATCTTTATATGTATATTGCTTAATTTTAACTATCTCGTTGGTCTTCAAGGTGGTAAGATGCTTCAATACTGTTGTAAATATAAATAATTGTTAGATGGAGAGATTATGGCGGAAAAAGGTATCGATTCTGAAATTTTGATGAGTAAGATGATGGGCATTCTTGAGTCGCAGCTTTCGAAGATGACAGGAGTTATCGCTACTTCTCCTCCTGAAACTAAAGAAAAAGACATTGTTGAGTATGAAAATCGTATTCGTATCAATGGTTTAGAGAAATTTCAAGCTCCATCCTATATTTCAGCAATTAATTACTATTTAAATGAAGCAGATGCCAAGCGTGCTGGGAAGGCAAAAGGGGCATTAATTCTTTATGTAGATGTAGAGAATTCTGGAAAAATATATAAGGCCTTAGGATTGCCCTTTCCTGACGATGAAGACGATGCATCCATGATGAACTGTAATGGCGCATTCTGTAAGATCATTGGAGATGCTTTTAAGAATGAATTGGTAAACATGGGGTATGTGGATCTTTTTATGTCTGCTCCTGATAATTATCGAAGTAGTATTGTCGATGGGGTGGAATTTAGTTTGGATCAAAAAAAGATGCTTGAGTTTAGTTTTTTTTATTTGAAACGTAAATCTATTGTCGTAGAATTGAGTCTTGCAGGCCTTCCAATGAAGAGATGATTAATATTGGTAAAAATTTAATGAGTTTCCCAAGAATATTAACACTAGTTGTAATTATATTTTTAATATTGTCATTGTCGGATAAGCTATTAGCACAGCAAATTACAAGTCCTACTCTGGAGAATTCAGGACAGGTACCAGCCCTTCAACCTGTCGCTGAGCCAAACGCTGCAAGTTCTATCCCCGTAAATATAAATGAAGTGATTCCAAAATCAGAAGGTTTGGTGAGCTTAGATTTTCAAGATGCTGATATTAAAAGTGTGTTAAAAGTCTTAGCTTATAAAAGTGGTGTCAACATAGTCGCAGGTCCAGAGGTTACGGGAATTGTCACTATACAGCTTAATAATGTGCCTTGGCAAAAAGCCATGGAAGTGATTCTTACGACGTATGGGTATGCTTTTGAAAAAACAGGAAATATTATTACAGTAACAACTGTTGCTAATCTAAAGAAGAGACGAGATGAAGCCTTGTCACTAGCGGAGCAAGAGCCGTTGGCAACCAAAAGTTATTTATTAAGTTTTGCCAAAGCATCCGACGTTATAGATTCACTTTCAAAGATGAAAACGAGCCGAGGGCAAAT
>JBGAJA010000007.1:0-97420 GCA_044225175.1 Candidatus Omnitrophota bacterium
AAGGTACCATTTTTGGGGGATGTGCCAATGTTGGGTAGATTATTTAAGAAAGATAATGATGCTAGAACTAAGCAGGAGATTATCATATTCTTGACACCACATATTATCACCTCTCATTCCATGGAAACTTCTCAGCCAGCTAATCCATCCTAAACTTTGTTTTACAAGAAATTGATTTATTAATCTATTTAAGAGGAGAAATAACTGTGCCAAAAGAAATTTTAATTCATGTTACGCAAGATGAGAGGCGCGTTGCCATCTTGTCAGATGGGAAACTAGATGATTTTTATATCGAACTCGAACGTCATCAATCCATGCTGGGGAATATTTATAAGGGAAAAGTAGAGTCAATCTTACCATCTATTAATGGAGCTTTTGTTAATATTGGACAAGATAAGAATGGATTTTTGTATTTAACGGATGCGGATAATCCATTTCTTCAAGATAATATTGAGAAGATCGAGAAAGAACCTACTCCAACGCAGAAATTCATTAAGATGTTCATTCCTAAGATTGGAGCTAAGGAAGCCCAAGCTGGATCTGCTCCTCAAAATGCCCCTAAAAAGAAGGAAGAACTTCCTCTTAAGAAGGATCAAGAGATTCTGGTTCAAGTGGTCAAAGATCCTTTTGGAACAAAAGGAGCACGTTTAACAACCCATATTAGTTTGGCTGGTCGCTTTGTAGTCTATATGCCTATGGATCAGCACAATGGGATTTCTAAGAAGATCGAAAAGCCTGAAGAACGTTTTCGTTTGAGAGAAATTCTCAAAAGTTTTAATTTCTATAAAACTGGCGGTTTTATTGTGAGAACTGCCTCTGTAGAGCAAGGTGAGAAAGAAATTACTCGTGATGCTAAATTTTTGACAGCCATGTGGGAGAGAATTCGTAACCATTCTAAAGCCAAAGAAGCCCCCGCTTTAATTTATAAAGAATATGATCTTATTTGGAAAGTCGTTCGAGATTTATTAAAAGATGAAGTAGATAAGTTGATTATCGATTCTCAGGAAGAATATATTAAACTACGTAAATTTGCTGAAACCCTCATCGGTAAGGAAGCTGTAGATAAGATCCACTATCATCAAGGTCCAAAAGAATTATTTGAAGCTAAGAATATAGCTATTGAACTAGAAAAGATCTACGAAACGAAGGTTTATTTAAAATCTGGGGCTTATATCGTCATCGAGCCTACAGAAGGGCTTATAGTAGTTGATGTCAATAGCGGCCGATTTAAGTCTAAAGGAAGTCCTGAGGATACCTCTTTTGCAGTCAATATGGAAGCAGCTCCCGAAATTGCCCGCCAGCTTCGTTTGCGCGATTTGGGAGGTATAATCGTCATTGACTTCATAGATATGTCTAGGGAAGACCATAAACGCAAAGTGGTGAGTATATTAAGAGATGAACTTGCCAAAGATCATGCTAAGACCGAAGTCAATAGAATCTCCCAACTAGGATTAGTTGAGATGACCAGGGCTCGTACGGGTAAAACAATCGAATCTTTGAAGTTCCATACTTGCCCATATTGTGAAGGCCGTGGCCGCGTAAAGATTGATTGACGTTTGAGAATACCCCATGTATAATCCGGACTTTATTTAAGGGCTAAAAGAGGAGATGAGATTATGTTTGCAGTAGTTCAATTAGGAAATCGTCAATTCAAAGTCAACGAAGGTGAAACTATCAGCGTTGATCATTTAGATGTCGAAGCTGGTAAAAAGCTGGTTTTAGACAAAGTTTTATTAGTTAGTACAGAAAAAGGCACAAAAGTAGGCCAACCTTACCTCAAAGATGCGGAAATCTCGGCCGAAGTTGTCCGCCACTATCGTGGTCCCAAAACAATCGCATTTCAATATCGCAAAAGAAAAGATTCTGCTCGTACAGTTGGTCACAGACATGATTTGACTGCTGTTCGTATTGATAAAATTACCGCATAATCGAAATAAATTAAATGGCATTCGTTGACCAAGCACGCATTCTTATTCAAGCAGGTAATGGCGGCAAAGGTTGTGAAAGCCATTATCAGGACAAATACACCCGCTATCCTATCCCCAATGGGGGAGATGGAGGAGATGGCGGGGATGTTATTTTAGTCGCTGACCGCAATTTACATACCCTTCTAGATTATAGATTCAAACAACATTATCAAGGTGAGCGCGGAGCTCATGGTTCCTCAAATAACAAACGTGGCAAGAACGGAGAAGGCTGCACATTACGCGTGCCTGTAGGGACTGTGGTGTGGGACTATGAAACGGATCTTTTGATCAGAGATTTAAGCGTTCATGGGGATTCTGTGGTTGTTGCAAAGGGCGGAAAAGGCGGTCGTGGCAATAATCATAATCGTACTGTCACACTTCCTCAGCAAGGTGAGGCCAGGACTGTTAAACTTGAGCTTAAGGTCATTGCTGATGTAGGGTTAATTGGTTTTCCCAATGTTGGAAAATCGACTCTCATTTCTGCCATTTCTAAGGTAAAATCTAAGATTGCTAATTACCACTTTACAACCAAAGCGCCTGTTTTGGGGATTGTCGATTTAGGGGAATATGAAGATAAATTTGTTGTAGCTGATTTGCCAGGGCTTGTGGAAGGCGCTCACGAAGGTAAAGGTTTAGGTCATCAATTTCTAAAGCATGCGGAGCGCACTAAGATTTTGGTGCATGTGATTGATATGGCGGGTAGCGAAGGAAGGGACCCTATAGATGATTATCATAAGATTTGTGAAGAGCTTGATTTATACAGTGAAGAACTTTTAGAGAAACACCGCATCTTGGTTGCCAATAAAATGGATATGCCGGAAGCAAAGAAGAATTTAACGAAGTTTAAACGTAAAATCACCAAAAATATCATTCCTATTTCTGCAAAAGAAAAAGAAGGGTTGGATGAGTTGGTTAAGACGATTCAAAAGCTATTATGAAAAGAACATTTTCTAGAGCAATCAAACGTGTTGTTGTTAAATTAGGTTCTAGTCAAATTGTCGACGGACAACTTAAGCCTAAGACAAAACAGCTTGCCTCATTAGCTAAACAAATTCAGAAGCTGGACAAGCGCGGTATTGAAGTTGTTTTGGTGTCTTCAGGTGCGATTTCTTTAGGAATGGGGATTTTAGGTGAGAAGAAGCGACCCACGGATTTAGCGGATTTACAAGCGAGGGCTGCAATCGGACAAGCTGCTTTGATGCGTCTTTACAGTGAATTATTCCGAAAGGTTAATCTTAAATGTGCCCAAGTGCTTTTGACATGGGATGACTTTGATAATCGGACTCGTTTTACCAACGCACGTCATACCCTAGAATCTATTTTAAAGCAGGGTGTCGTTCCCATCATCAATGAGAATGATACGACATCGACCGAAGAAATCAAATTTGGGGATAATGACAAATTATCAGCCTTAGTTGCTAGCTGTCTGCATGCAGATTTATTGGTGCTTCTCTCCGATGTGGATGCGGTTTATGATGAAAATAAAGCCTATATGATCGGTGAGTATGATGATGTGACTGATGAGATTGTGACGGTGTCAAAGGGAACAACCAATATTCAAGTTGCCCGTGGTGGTATGAAAGCTAAGATTGAAGCTGTTAAAATAGCCACACACGCAGGAACACCGTGTGTTATTACGGCTGGAAGCATTAAAGACGTTTTGGTGCGTCTGATCGCTGAAGATTTGGCAGGAGAGCGCATAGGTACTTATTTTATTGAGAAGAATCATAAGTTATTAGATGGGGATTCCCAACATGAATTTGTCCGCTTACACCTTAAAAATCGCTAAAGATGCCAAAAAGGCATCTTATGAGATGGCTTTAATCTCCAGTGAAGAAAAGAATTTAGCTTTAGTTGCAATGGCTAAGGCTCTGGTTGAGAAAAAAGACTATCTGATTAAGGAAAATGCTAAAGACTTGGCTTTTGCCAGGAAATCCAACTACTCGAAAGCGTTAGTTGACCGCTTGACGCTTAATCCAAAAAATATTTATTCCATGGCTGAGGGGTTGATTGAAACAACCAAATTAAAAGATCCCATTGGTCAGCTTTTAGAAACAATCAAACGTCCAAACGGCTTGTTGATTAAGAAAATCCGTGTTCCTTTAGGTGTGGTAGGCATTATCTATGAATCTCGTCCTAACGTGACAGCTGATTGTGCAGCCCTTTGCTTAAAATCAGGCAATGCTGCGATCCTTAAAGGTGGTAAAGAAGCCATTTACTCTAATAAAGCTATTTTTAAGATTTTGACGGATGTTCTTAAGAAAACAAAAATCCCACTTAAAGCTTTGCAATTAATTGAGTCCACTGACCGCCAGGCTGTGCATGAACTCTTAAAGCTCGATGAATTAATTGATGTCATTGTTCCTCGTGGGGGAGAAGAATTGATCCGTTTTGTTGCGACTAACTCACGCATTCCTGTTGTGAAACATTACAAGGGTGTCTGCCATGTTTATGTCAGTGATCAGGCGGATTTAAATATGGCCCATAAGATTACTATGAATGCTAAGGTGCAAAAGCCAGGTGTATGTAATTCTATTGAGACTTTATTGGTTGATCAAACAGTTGCCAAGAAGTTTTTGCCTTTAATTATTGCAGATCTTAAAAAAGCTAATTGTGAGGTTCGAGGGGATGAAAAGACCCGGGCCATTGTCAAAGAAGGTGTTAAGAAAGCCACGTTGGCTGACTGGACGACGGAATATCTGGATTTAATTCTATCAGTCAAGGTCGTAAAGGGGGTAGATGAGGCCATTAGCCATATCAATACTTTTTCTTCTCATCATTCAGACACCATTATTACCAAAGATAAGATGCAAGCTCAAAAGTTTTTGGATGCCGTTGATTCAGCCTGTGTTTATGTGAATGCTTCCACTCGTTTTACCGATGGTTTTGAGTTTGGTTTTGGTGCTGAGGTGGGGATTTCAACAGATAAACTTCATGTGCGTGGTCCTATGGCGCTTGAAGGGCTGACTTCCTATAAATACGAAATTTACGGTAACGGGCAAATACGTCAATGAAACGCATCGGCATCCTAGGTGGAAGTTTTGATCCTATCCATTTCGGCCATTTGCTTATGGGCCAAAGTGCTGTTGAAACATTGAAATTAGATGCTGTGTTCTTTGTTCCTGCCTTTTGTTCTCCTTTTAAAAGAGGACAAGATATGCCAGATGCAGCTAAGCGATTATCAATGGTTAAAGCTGCAATTAAAGGTAATGAATTCTTTAAGATCTATGATGGTGAGCTTAAGCGCGGGGGGGTCTCATACACGTTTGAAACTTTGAATGAAATCAAAGCCATGCACCCAACGGCAAGTTTATTCTTATTAATGGGAGGAGATCATTTAAAGACATTTCATCGCTGGAAGAACCCTCAAGGAATTCTAAGGTTAGCTAAACTTGTTATTTTAAATCGCCCTGGATTTGATAAGAACTACCCTAGACGTTGGCCACACTTAAAGGTCAATATGCCGGCTGTTGATATTTCCTCCAGCGACATTCGTGGACGTTTAAAACAAAGAAAATCAATCTGGTATTTGACGCCTAAGTCAGTCATTAGGTATATTAATCGCTATCGATTATATTTAACGTAAGGGCGATTCATGAATCGCCCCTACATAGAAAGGATTGTATGTCTGATATTCGAAACGTAATCAAATTTGGAACAGATGGCTGGCGGGCTGTTATTTCTGATACGTTTACATTTGAAAATGTTCGTATTGTAGCTCAAGCCACAGCAGATTGGATTCTTAAAGATAATCCCAAATTTACTCAAAAGAGTGCTTCTGTAGGTTATGACAATCGTTTTCTTTCTGCAGAATATGCGCAAGCCTTTGCTGAAGTGTTTGCAGCTAACGGCATCACAACATACCTTTCTGATACATCAGTTCCAACCCCTGCCTTGAGTTTTGGAGTTGTTAAGCTTTCTAATGTTTGCGGCATCATGATTACTGCTTCGCATAATCCTGCAAAATTTAATGGGATTAAGATCAAGACATCCGTCGGGGGAGCTGCTCCTAAAGATATTACGGGGGTAGTTGAGGGATACTTGGGTGCAAGTGCAGTCAAAATAGCTGACTTTAATGCTTCTAAGAAAAGCGGTTTGATTTTGACTCATGACTTTAAGAAAGAGTACGTCAAATTTATTCGTTCTTACATCAATTTGAAGAAGATGAAGACAGCCAAATACAAAGTCTTGGCTGATATCATGCATGGAAGCGGCCGCGATTTAATGCGTGAGATTCTTAAAGGTACTCAGATCAAGCTGACTTTGATGAGAGAAGATGTGAATCCAGGTTTTGATGGCAGTAAACCAGAGCCTATTCCAGAATGTTTGCAAGTTATGATGGCCCGCATGAAGAAGGAGAAGTTTGATTTTGGCCATGTTCTCGACGGAGATGCAGACCGTATTGCCGCTGTAATGCCAGGTGGAGAATTTGTATCTCCTCAAAAGATTTTGGGGCTTTTGATTTTGCATTTAGTGCGAAATCGTGGTGTGCAAGGTGGAATTGTCAAAACGCTTTGTGGAACAACCATGCTTGATAAGATTGCGGCTAAGCTTGATCGTAAGCTTTATGAAACTCCTGTTGGATTTAAATACATTTCAGATTTAATGATTTCCCAGCCTATTGTAGCTGGCGGGGAAGAAGCTGGTGGGATGGGACTTCCGAATTATATTCCAGAGCGAGACGGAACATTGGCAGGTCTTTTGCTTCTTGAAATGATGGTTTATAACAAAAAGAACTTTAAAAAGCTTGTAGAAGATATGGAACGTGAATTCGGCCGCTATTATTATCAGCGTCTGGATTACACCATGGATGCCAAGAAAGTAGATTTAAACAAGCTTAAGACCATTACGTCTGTGTTAGGTAGAAAAGTCGTCAATGTGAAAGACTATGATGGCGTTAAGCTGACATGTGACAATGAAGATTGGCTCATGTTTCGTCCTTCAGGTACGGAGCCTTTAGTGCGTATTTATTCGGAAGCAAAATCTTTAAAACGCGCCAAAGATCTTCTTGAGTTTGGCCGTCAATTAATTGATCCGAAATAATGATCTATTACTTCACTTACTTTTTTACTAAGATTCTAAGTTTCCTTTTCTTTCCCCGTAGCGTTAAGGGTTGGGAGAATGTGCCTAAAGAAGGGGCCTACATTCTAGCGAGTAATCACATCAGTAATCTTGATCCTCCAATTATGGGTATTTCAACTCCTCGAAGGCTTCATTTCATGGCCAAGATTGAATTGTTTAAGAACCCTCTTGTGGGATGGTGGTTGAAGAAACTTTGGGCATTTCCAATCAAAAGAGGGGAATCAGACTTTGGGGCTTTGAAAATGGCTTTAAAGATCCTAAAAGAAGGTCATCCGGTTCTCCTGTTTCCAGAAGGCACTAGAAAATTAAGTCCAGATAATGTAAAACCTCAAGCCGGCGCTGGTTTTCTGGCTATCAAATCCCAAGCAAAGATTGTCCCCGTATTTATCAAAGGGTCCGACGCCGTCATGCCTCCAGGAAGTAAAACTTTTAGAAGAGGGCATGTGAATGTGACTTATGGGAAACCTTTTGATGTGATCGATCAACCCTCCTACGAATCCGCCTCCCAGAAAATCTTAGATGAAATCTACAAATTAGATTAAAAAAGGCGCTTTTTTGGCGTTGGCTTGTTTTTAGCTGCTGTATATGTATATACTTTAGTATTAAAATAGTACACACTAACCTTTATTTGGGAGTTTTATGAAGTTTTATCTGCATAAACTATGGGGCAAAGTTTGCATATTGCTTATTATTTTAAGTTTTATTATAGACATAACGATGCCATCTTTGGCCCTGGCCCAACAACCTTGGATGCCAAATCCTGGGACTCGTGTGGCGTTAAGCGATCCTGCCAATGCTGCTTTTCTAAAAGGCATTACTATAGACCCAAAAGACCCCTTTAAGTTTGATTTCATCATTGATCGGGGTGATCTTCCTCTGAGTGAACTTCAAAAACGTGAAGAATATAATAATTTGATCAAGTATTTCTTGGCTGCTTTAGCTGTGCCAGATGATGAACAGTGGGTTAACTTATCTCCCTATGAAAAAGACCGTATAATTACTGACAACTTTGGGAAGACTGAGATGGGACGTGATTTATTAGCCCAAGACTATCTTCTTAAACAAATTACGGCTAGTGTTATTTATCCTCAAGACAAGTTAGGCCAGACATTTTGGCGTAAGATTTATGCTGAAGCAGCTAAGAAGTTTGGTTCGACCAATATTCCTATTAATACATTCAATAAAGTTTGGATTGTTCCTGAAAAGGCAGTTGTTTATGAGAACGCTAAGACAGGAACGGTTTATATTGTGGAATCTAGGTTGAAGGTGATGTTGGAGGAGGATTATTTGTCTATGGAGAAAAATAACGTAGGGGCTGACCTAGGTGTCAGCCCAATAGCAGGGCAGACACGCAGTGCCCCTACGGATGCATCCAAAATTGGATCCCAAATCATCCGCCAAATCATCATCCCCGCATTAACCAAAGAAATCAATGAAGGTAAGAACTTTGCTCCCTTAAGGCAAGTCTACAGTGGAATGTTACTGGCCACATGGTACAAACGTTCTCTCAAAGAATCCTTATTAAACCAAAAATATACCAACCAAGGAAAGATCAAGGGTATAGATCAAGATCCTCAAAGCAATAAAAAGATTTATCAGCAATATTTAACAGCGTTTAAAAAAGGTGTCTTTAACTTGATTAAAGAGGACATAGACACACCTAGCGGCCGAATGATTCCCCGTAAATATTTTTCCGGAGGGACTGAAGGATATAATCGAGTCCCCATTGTGAGAATAGTAAGCTTGAATGCTGATCAAGCTATGTATGCCAGAGGCAGTTTATCACATATGGATATAGTGAGAGCAAAAGTCCAAACCACTCAAGATTCAGCAATGCTCTCAGAGACAGAACAGATGATCAAAGTCTTAGAAGAAGAGATGAAGGATAAATCAACGCAAGATAAGATAAGCCTCCTACAAGGACAACGAGAGGCAATGGAAGGTATTTCGAGTAATGGACCGTTTGGGGAAGTGATTGCGTGGATCAATATTACTATTGATGAACTTAACCTCAGCCTTAAGGCTCCTGTTGTTCAGGATTCAAAAGATACCGCTCGATTAAAAGCACTTAAGCTTCACATTGAACAAACGAAATCTCAAATAGAACAAGCAAGAAGGCTTAATGGATCTGAGATGCATGGCGAACCGTATAGCGTTTCTGAAACAGATAATGCTGCGAAACTGGCTGTCGGTATAAGCCGTTACAATAGGCGTAATTGGATTTTTTCATTATTTAGTTACGAAATTGAAGGCCAAAAGCGTGTGATTAGCTTGGGTAATGGGAGTCATGCATTTAGGGTAATTACTTACACAGAAATGGGAAATTTTATTCCCAATGATCCTTTGGCTCAAAATATTAGTCAGGCCCATGGAAGTAATTGGATTTATTCATTATTTAGTTATGAGGTCCAAGGTAAAAAGCGAATCATTAGCACAGGGGGTGAAGGTGAATTATTTGCTTATAAAGAAGATGGCACTCTAATTACTGACGATCCTTTGGTTAAAAGCATCAAGCAAGCACATACAAATCGTAATGATATTCACTCTCTGTTTGGTTATGAAGTCCAAGGCCAAAAGCGAGTGATCAGTGTTGGAGATGAAGGTGATGTTTATGCTTATGAAGAAAATGGGACTCCCATTAACAATGATCGTTTAGTTCAAAGTATTCGCCAAGCCCATGGGGAAGCTATTTATTCGGTATTTGGTTATGAATTTCAAGGTCAAAAACGTGTCATTAGTATGGGTAGTAGTGGCCGAATCTTCGCCTACGAAGAGAACGGTACTTTAATTAATGACGATCCTTTAGTTAAGGTTATTCGTAAAGCACACGGTGATGATGGGATTCACTCTCTATTCAGTTACGAAATTGAAGGCCGCACACGGATCATCAGCGTTGGAGATAAAAGCAAGGCCTTTGCCTTTGGACAAGACAAGATAGTGCCTATAGCACCTAATGAAATACCCTCACTTGAGGCTAAACTCAAATCATTAGAACAAGAGTATGCCCGATTAGAACGTTTGCAGCAGGTGGCAGAGTCTCTCGAGCGAACGAAAATTCAATTAGCCCAAGTAAAGAAAACTTCTGTGATGTATGGTGAGCCATATAGGGTTGATAGAGGAGATGTTTCCGAGAAATTGATTAAAGCTATAAGAAGTGCCCACGATAAAGGTTCCATTCTTTCTTTATTTAGCTATGAGGTGGATGGTCAAAGGCGGCTAATAAGTATGGGAAGTAGGGGCGATGTTTTTTCCTATAAAGAAGATGGGACTTTAATTCCTGATGATCTTTTGGTTAAAGGTATTCGTCAAGCGTATGGCGGTTTATTGGTTGGAGGGTTATTTAGTTATCAAGTGGGAGGACAAAGGCGTGTGGTTAGTGTTGGACAAAAAGGAGCTTTTGCCTTTGAAGAAAATGGAACGCTGATTCCTGATGATCCTTTGGTTGCAAATATTCGGCGATTACATGGCCAGGAAAGCATCTATTCATTGTTTATCTATGAAGTTCAAGGCCAAAGGCGTGTGATTAGTGTTGGAAAATCAGGTAAAGCCTTTGCCTATGAAGAAAACGGAACCCCAATAGAAGATGATCTTATAGTTAAAAATATTCACGAAGCACATCGCATGGATTTAATTTACTCACTATTTCATTATGAAGTAAGAAGTCAAAAATATTTAATTAGTGTTGCAAACCCAGCATCTTTTGCATATCAGGAAGATGGGACGCCATATTCTTATAGTAAAGATGCTTTGCCTGCCAGTATTCGTAATGCTCATGGGAATAATCACATTTCTTCAGTATTTATTGATGAAATCCAAGGTCAAAGGCGTTTAATTAGTGTTGGCTGGGCAGGAGAGGCCTTTGCCTTTGCGCAGGACAAGATTGAATCTACGGATGCTAAAAGGGAAATGCTTCTATTGGAAAGTAGACTTAAATCTTTAGAACAAGAACAAGCCAGATTAGAGCGTTTACAAAAGCTAGCAGAAGAGCTCGAAGGCGCAAAAGCTGCATTAGCTCAAGCGAGAAAAGTTTCTGACAAGGTCTTATACGGTGATGTATCAGCAGTGCCTTCAAGAAATCTTCCTGCCTTGATTACAGCGATAAAACAGGCCCACGGTAATTTTTGGATTTATTCAATATTTAGTTATGAAGTTCAAGGCCAAAAGCGGTTTATTAGTGTTGGAGCTGGGCATAATGCTTTTGCCTATGATGAAAAGGGACAACGAATTGAGAATGATGCTTTGGTGGCTAGTATTCTTAAAGCCCATAATAAAGATGTATATTCGTTATTTAGTTACGAATTTCACGGGCAGCGGCGTGTGATTAGCATTGATTATGGAGGAAATATTTTTGCCTTTGAAGAAAACGGGACTCCAATTCCCTATGACCTTTTGGTTGAAAGTATACGTAAAGCCCATGGCAATCATGAAGCTTCTTCTTTATTTAGTTATGACGTTGAGGGTCAAAAGCGTGTGCTTAGTGTTGGAAGACAAGGAAGTGTTTTTGCTTATCTAGAAGATGGAACGCCAATTGATAATGACCCTTTAGTTGAAAGTATTCGTCGAGAGCATAGTAATGAACATGTTACATCATTGTTCAGTTATGAAGTTAAAGGTCAAAGGCATGTGATCAGTATTGGGGAAGGAGCAGAACTTTTCGCTTATAATGCTTATGAAGAAAATGGAAAACTGGTTCTTGATGACCCTTTACTAACAGAGATTAATGTAACGTATACTGCGCGTGGAATTTATAAGCTGGTCTCATTGTTTAGTTATGAATTTCAAAATCAAAGATATTTGACTAGCGTTGGGGACGGGCTGTTTACATTAAAGCAGGGCAAGATGGATAGTGTTCCCAATAAAGAAATTGCTTTACTTGAATCAAATATTAAATCTCTGGAAGATGAGCAAGCAAGATTAGAGCGTCTGCAGCAGGTTGAAGAAGCTTTAGTGCAAAAGAAAGCTCAATTAGATCAAGCGAAGAAAGCTGCTGAAAGAGGGCAATATGGTGAGCCATATGCGGTATCTAAGAGAGATAACTCCGCAAAATTGGTTGGTGCAATAAGAAAAATATATTTTAATATCCAAATACGTTCATTGTTTAGTTATGAAGTTAACAACAAAAAGCGTGTGATTACTGTGGGAGGCATTCTAAATGCGTTTGCTGAAAATGGAGATCTCATTGAAGATGATCCTTTAGTTAAAAAGCTCTCTCTAGAGTATGGGCCAACCTGGGTTGGTGCGTTGTTTGGTTATACATTTCAAGGCCAAAAGCGTGTCATTAGTGTAGGAGAAGGAGGAAGGGTGTTTTCTTATGACGAAAATGGAAATTCAATTGGAAATGATCGCTTAGCTAAAAGTATTTGGAAAGCTCATGATGGGGATTCCATTTATTCATTGTTTAGTTACGAAGTTGAAGGGCAGAAGCGTGTAATCAGCTTTGGAGACAAAAATAAGGTGTTTGGTTTTGAAGAAGATGGTACTCCTATTGACAACGACCCACTCGTTAAAAGCATCCGTGAAGCTCATGATGGCGAAACTATACACTCATTATTTAATTATGAAGTAGAAGCTCAAAGAAAGATTATTAGCATAGGAGATTTAAGAAGTTTTACTTATGAAAAAGACGGGACTAGATCTTCCGATGGTTTACCAAAATTTCTAAGTCAAGTAAGCAATATTAGTTCTATTTCTTCAGTTTTTGTTTATGAGAGCCAAGGTCAAAGGCGGCTGATCATTCTTACAAAAAACAACGCAGAAAATGTTGCCTTCGTACAAGACAAGCTCCCACCCTCACCGGGTTCAAATAAAGAAATTGCTTTACTTGAATCAAATATTAAAACTTTGGAAGAAGAGCGTGCAGAATTGGAAAAAGTGCAGCCTTCTACAAAAAGTCCTGGACGAGAATCAATATTTAGAAAGCTGTGGAAGGGATTAATTAGCGATGCAGCTATGCATTCCGATACGTCAGAGATGATCAAAGTTTTGGTTGAACCTCTTATGTCAAATGATTCTGCTATGGCTGTTAAGAAACAGCATACGCCTGGAGGTATTAACATGAATCCTGACCATTTGGATTTTCAAATTCAACAGGATAATGCTAAGATGTCCCCCATTCAATTACAGGATTTTGCAAATATTCACATTGAGGGCCTTGTACCTGTCATTCTTGAAATCAAACCGGCATCACAAAGCGCCCTATTAGATCAATTAAAGATTAATGCAGTACGTTAGATTAAATTTATTTATGGACAATATATTTAAACGATTGCTGGTGGCAATCCTTTGCTTGAATTTTTTGTTTGGCAATGCTGATCTATCTTTTTCAGCTTCCTCTGGGCTTATGTCTTTGCCTGAACCTGGTGTTATGGTGGGCCCTTCAGCGCTTTTTACGCCTTTGTCCTTAAAAGGACTGGTGATTAATCCCAAAAAGCCTTTGGAATTTCAATTTATTGTGGATACGGGCAATTCAGGATTATCCGTAGAGACGCAAAATTTTGCGTCTTTCCAAAATGAATCCCAAAGATTAATCAAATACTTCCTAGCGGGCCTAACGATTCCAGAGGGAGATCTATGGGTGAATTTAAGCCCCTATGAGAAAGACAGAATCACGCCTACAGCCTTAGGAGAAACCGAGCTAGGACACGATTTGCTGGCGCAAGACTATATCTTAAAGCAGTTAACTGCATCGCTTATTTATCCAGAGAAAGACTTAGGTAAGGAGTTCTGGAGCCGGGTGTACCAACAGGCAAAAGAGAAGTTTGGGACAGCAAACGTGCCAGTTAACACCTTTAACAAAGTATGGATATTGCCGGATGAGGCCCAGGTATTTGAGAATAAAGGTGCTGTGTATGTGACGAAATCGACGTTGAAGGTGATGTTGGATGAGGATTACCTGGCGATGAATAAACATAATGTAGGGGTGGGTTCCAAACCCACCCACATGAGGGCAGGCCTGCCTGATGTAGGGGTGGGTTCCAAACCCACCCACATGAGGGCAGGCCTGCCTGCCGGACAGGCAGGTTTAGAACCTGCCCCTACGGATTCAAATTATATCGGATCCAAAATCATCCGTGATATCGTCATTCCCGAAATCACCAAAGAAATTAATACGGGAAAGAATTTCGCACCTTTGCGTCAGATCTATAGTTCTCTTATCTTGGCTAAGTGGTACAAAGAAACCATCCAAAACGGCCTTTTAGACTCAATTTATACGAATAAGAGCAAGATATTAGGAATTAACCTCTCAGACCCCGCTATGAAGCAAAAGATCTATGAACGCTACCTTCAGGCTTATAAGAAGGGGGTATTTAACTACATTAAGGAAGATGAAGCACCTACAGGGCAAAAAACCCCAAGGAAGTATTTCTCAGGTGGGGCAGTTATAGATATTGATCTTAAAAGAACTAACAATAAAGGTATGATCAGTAGTGAAGGTTCGTTGCTAGCTTTGCAAGTGAGACTCAATTTGCCTAACGCTGCAATGACAGTCTTAGAAGAATTCATGGTATATCCCCAAAGGGCGATGAGTTTTGATGAGTTTGGGTTGGGATTGCTGGAGGAATTAGAGCAAGGTCATAGGGTACGCGTTCATGTCTTTGCGCCTCACACAATACAAGAATATATTTCTTGGCAGAAGGTTATGCCATTTGATACTCCTCAACAACGACTAGCCCATCAAATTGTATTAAATCTTTATAAACAACAAAAGATTAAAAGTATTCAGCTAAAAGCTGATGAGATTATTTTAACTTTGAAAGAAAGGGTGATGATCAATGATAAGTCATTGGGTGAGATTCATTTGTATTGGCCAGATTCCCAGGAAATTGCAAGGCCGATCAAACAGAGATTTAAATCTGTCACGGAAATGGATTTGTTATTAGATTCTGAAAAGTTGACTGATTCTGATTTTATTGGTAAGAATTTCACATCACCTAACGCAGCAATCCAAAAGTTATTAGCTTTGCTAGGGAATTTTTATGTCTTAGGGATTTATGATTATCAAGTCCAGACAGCGGAAGATCGAAGTGTACTTTTGCAGGAATTAACGAACGATCAAGCAGAACGTGAAAAATATGCTCAACTGATTATTGCGGAAGAAGAATATGCTAAAGTAAAGCGTGATCTAGAATTAGCAGAAAAAGAAGTGCAACAAAAATTAGAACAACTAAGGTTGGTAGCAATAAAAGAAGCGGAAGAGCAAAGAAAAAGCCAAGAAAGACTTATTAAGCAAAGAGCTAGAGAAAAATTTGAGAAATATTTTAAAAAGATTTCACACTCTACGTATGTTGTTCCTTCCTTTTTGATTCCATTTTTTCAGAAAATGAAAGAAACAAGAGGTTCAAAATCCATTTATTTAGCATTGGAAGATTACGTGTCTGACGGGAGTATTGTTAGGATGTATCCTGATTTGCAAGGATTTAAAGTGGATTTTTATGATGGAGAATTAAAGGATCCTAATGCCAAAGAGGTATTGATGGATTTGTTGGGTTCAATCAATCCTTTAAATGTGATTGATCAAGAGAATTTGTTAAAGAATCCAGAGAGTTTGTATGATTTCTTAATATCCGCAGCTTGGGAGGAAGAAACAAATGATTTAAGACTAAACGATAAAATTTATTATGATCAGTATGTCTTTGTGGGGCAGTATTTACATACTATATTTAAAAGAGACAGGGAAGAGATGATTAATAAGTTGTTAAATAGTTATAAAAGCACTGGGGATGAGTTGGATTTAGTAATGAAATTATGGGGATTTCCTCATTTTATTCATTCGGAGGATATGGGAATATTTGATCAATTCTTTCAATCTGTATTAACAGAAACTAATATGATTAGTCTGGGTGGTTTTATTAAATATGCCGATAAGAGTGCGCCGCATAATATAAATATTTTAAAACTTTTAGGGGAGCGTTATCGGGGGTGGGTAGATGAAAGGTATATGAGTACCTTTTTGTGTATGGTCTTTATGGAACTTCCTAATCAGGTTATAAATCGATTTGAGCTAATGAAGCAAAGAGTTTTTGATTTGTTTTCTATAGAACTTAAAGTAAATATGGTGAATATTGAATATTACATTAGAGAACGGCAAATAAGAAATGAAAAGACAGTGATAAAATGGCTGGGAGGCGCTGAATCAAAATTAGAAGTCTTAATGGGGGGTGCTGTGGGAAGGCAGAAACGTCTTGCTGGCTCATCAAAATCTCTCAATCAAGCGATGATTGTGAAGAATAAAGAAGATTTTTCTACGGGTGCAGATTTAGCAATGGCTAATGAAGGTGGGGTCATTCAATTTGATAGTTTTGACCATTTTGAAGCGGCGGTTAAGAAGGGCGATTTGGATGCTAAAGCAAGGATTATAGTTGCAAGTTCGGCTGTTTTAGATGCTCTATTAATTGAATTAAGGGAAGCTTTTTCGGATGGAGTGGCTTTTAATATATTGATTAATGCGGTGGCCAAGCTTAAGGGTGAAGATCGAAAGGTATTTAAAGATGGGAAGTATGCTTGGGTAGAAGCATATTTTATTACAAAAGGTTTGTTGTCTAAAGGTCACCCCTCGCCTCTTCCTCGGGGAGGTATTAAGAGTGAGCTGCGTATAATCTTACAGGCCGCTATAGAAGGTTATTATAAAAGTTTGATTGATTTTAATGAGGCGCCTGAATTTCTTTTAGGTGATCACATTCCACCCTATATTCGGATATTCGGTTGGGCCAAGAGTATTTATACCTATACGCACAGCCCAAAGATTAATAAACGGGTGTTTTCTACAAAGAAAGCAGCTACACAATACATAAAAGATTATATGATGAATCAAAAAATTACTGATGAGTCCTTGATTAGGGGAATTATCAACATATTGAATCCTTGGAAATCTTTGAATAAGAAAGAAAAGTTATGGTTCTTTACAGAGCCAGAGTTAAAAATCAATCATACAGATAAAGAAATTCTAATTGGGCTTATGGAAAAAGAAGTAAGAAAATATGATCCAAGGACCATCGCTAAAGCTTTAGAGATGGGAGATTCCTTGGAAAATCAAGCAGATAAAGAAGAGATATTAGGTATTATAAAGAATACGATCTTAGAAAAGTTAACGAGTGGTTTTTCTCAGTTCCAAGATGATAAGTTAGATCGAGTTATTGAAGAAAAAGCTAAGAAAGTTGGGGTGTTTCTACGATTAGAGAAGATTGAAAACGGATATAATCAGGATAGATTTGGTTTTAAATTAGTAGATATGGCTATGATGAATAAGTCTCTTAATGCTCCTGGGGGTATTGATCTTAATCCAGTCCATATTCATCGTACGGGAAAAACAATTGCTGTTCAATTCGATCCTGCCCAACTCAATGCGCTTATGCAAGGGGGTTTTGAAGGCTTTTCTCCTGTGATCATCAATATAAGACCTATTGAAAGCCCTTTACCATTGCTTGGAGTTGCCTCCCGCAGGGAAGAATCCGACTTGGCTAAGATCTGAGAGAAAAATAAATTGACAAATAAAGTCTTTTTGCGATAATGGCCGTCACTTTGAAACCACAGCAGCGCCTGTCTTCAAAGAATCTAATCAAAAGAAAGAGGATCACAAGAACATGAGTACTACAACAACACCAAAATCAGTTATGGAGGAGCTCTACGAGAGCACCTTAAAAGATATAAAGGAAGGAGAAATCATCAAGGGCACAGTTGCCGCGGTGAATGCGAAAGAAGTTATCGTCGACATCGGGTTTAAATCTGAAGGATTTGTGCCTATTGAAGAGTTTCGCAACTTAGCAGATTTTGCCGTAGGTAGTCAAATCGAAGTTCTCATTGAGAACATTGAAGATGATAACGGTCGCTTAATCCTTTCTTACGGAAAAGCTGAACGCCTCAAAGGTTGGCAGAAAATTTCCGATGATATTAACGAAGGCGATATTGTTGACGGTCGCGTTGTTCGCGCAGTCAAAGGTGGATATATCGTCGATGTATTTGGCATTGAAGCATTCCTACCAATGTCACTTTCCGCATTTAAAGGCATTTCCAACAACGATATTACAGTTAAGAATTTCAAATTCGTCGTAGCTAAAATGAATAAGCAAAGACGCAATTTGATTCTTTCACGCCGTGAGATGGTTCAAAAAGAACGCGAAGAAGTTCGTGAAAAGCTTTGGGGCGATCTTAAAAAAGGTCAAAAACGCAAAGGAACTGTTAAGGGTATTACAGATTTCGGTGCGTTTATTGATTTAGGCGGGGTTGATGGTCTTCTTCATATCACAGATATGAGCTGGAGCCGTATCAATCATCCTTCTGAAATTGTATCTGTTGGGCAAAAGATCGAAGTGTTGATCCTTGATTTCGATCAAGCCAACGCTAAGGTGTCTTTAGGTCTTAAGCAAATTGTAGCTAATCCTTGGGATGAAGCTGCTGCCAAGTTCCCTGCTGGAGCTAGAATTAAGGGAAAGATTGTTAATATTATGCCATATGGTGTGTTTGTTGAAATCGATCGTGGCATTGAAGGTTTATTACACGCTTCTGAGATTTCTTGGCAAAAGAAGATTGTTAATCCTCAAGAAATGTTCAAATTAGGCGATGTTCTTGATGTTCAGATCATCAACGTGGATAAAGATGCAAAACGTATCTCCTTAAGTATGAAACAGTTAGAAGAAAATCCTTGGGGGAATGCAGCTGCTAAGTTCAATGTTGGCGATAAGATCAAGGGTGTTGTTCGTGGATTTACCGATTATGGAGCTTTCATTGAATTAGAAAGCGGGTTAGAAGGTATGATCCATGTTTCTGATATGTCTTGGACCAAAAAAGTCAATCATCCTCAAGAAGTTCTTCAAAAAGGACAATCTTTGGATGTGGTTGTTCAGGCAGTGGATGCTGAGAATCGTAAGATTACTTTAGGTCTTAAGCAATTAGAATCTAATCCTTGGAATGAAATTGCTCAGAAGTTTCCAGTTGGTTCTGAAGTAGCCTCCGAAGTTGTGATGAACTCAAACTTTGGTGTGTTTGTTAAATTAGAAGGTGATATCGAAGCTTTGGTATACTCCTCTGAAATTGATAAACAACAAGCTGCGTCATTGAAACCAGGTGATAAGCTTCAAGTTAAGATTATTAAAGTTGACGTCGAAGGCATGAAAATCGGCGTTTCAGCTAAATTGTAATTAAGTTTATAGGGGTAGGACATAAGGAATACCCGTTGTTCCTTATCTCTTACCCCTTATCTTTTTATCCCTTATGTCATCCCAAGACGCTATTCAAAAAATCTCCCGTGGCACAACCGAAATCATCTCCCAAGAAGATTTAGCTAAGAAATTAGCCCTTAAACGTCCATTAGTGATTAAAGCTGGTTTTGATCCAACTGCACCCGATATTCACCTAGGGCATGTGGTTTTATTGAAGAAAATGCGTCAATTTCAGGATTTGGGACATAGGGTGGTCTTTTTAATCGGAGATTTTACAGCCCAGGTAGGGGATCCAACAGGCCGTAATGAGCTTCGTAAGAAGATGACGCTCGAAGATATTGAACAAAACGCTAAAACCTATAAAGTGCAAGTGTTTAAGGTCTTAGATCCACAAAAAACAGAGGTCGTTTTCAATAGTCATTGGCTTAGTAAGCTAACTCCTCAAGATTTATTAGAACTCTCCGCAAGGTCTACGGTAGCTCAGATGCTAGCCCGTGCAGATTTCAAGAAACGTTTTGAATCAGGTCGTGAAATAAGCCTTTTAGAGTTTATTTATCCCTTATTGCAGGGCTACGATTCAGTCCATTTGAAGGCAGATGTGGAATTAGGGGGTAATGACCAAAAGTTTAACTTGCTAATGGGGCGTCAATTACAAGAAAGCTATTCACAAACCCCTCAAGTAGTTGTCATGACTCCATTGCTTGAAGGCACCGATGGTGTTCAAAAGATGAGCAAGTCACTAAATAACTATATTGGGATTAATGAGAGTGCGAATGATATCTTTGGTAAGGTGATGTCAATCAGCGATGTTCTGATGCTTCGCTATTATGAACTTTTAACTGATGTAGATTTAGAGTCAATCAAGCAAATGCATCCTAAAGATGCTAAGATGCAATTAGCTCAAATGATTGTTGAGATGTTTCATCCAACAGGTGAAGGACTAAAGGCTCGTTCTTATTTTCAAGAAACATTTAGTCAGCACCAAACGCCACAAGATATTCCAGAAATTAAATTCTCACAAGAACAAAAATTATTGGATTTGCTCATCTTAGAGAAAATAATTGCTTCCAAAAATGAAGGTCGTCGTTTGCTTAAAGAGGGGGCTGTTTCTCACGATGGTTTTGTTATATCCGACGAGAATTGGCCTTTAAAATCAGGCGTCATTAAAGTGGGAAAGCGTCGTTTTTTAAGATTATTGTAAGTAGTTGATAATAGTTGAATTTTACTCTTGACAAAAAAAAATTCAGCAGATATACTTTTCGCTCATTTGTTTCACGCTGCAGGCGGCGGTATATCTGGTGATAAATAAACTTAATCACTTGCCCCTGTAGCTCAGTTGGTAGAGCACGTCCTTGGTAAGGACGAGGTCAGCGGTTCAATACCGCTCGGGGGCTTAAAATTTAGTAGTTCACAATAATCTTCATGTGACCCGGCAAAATACAGACCGGGGAGCGCGAAAATAAGTTCGGAATAAAATATGCGCGAGACAATTCATTTTCAATGCACACAGTGCAATCGTATCATGTATACCAGCACCAAAGACAAGAAACAACATCCTGAAAGAATTGAACTTAAAAAATTTTGTTCTTTCTGTCGCAAGCATGTTGTTCATAAGGAAACGAAAAAGTAATTAAGGCTGTAACGTACACATAGGCCAGTAGCTCCAATTGGTAGAGCGACGGTCTCCAAAACCGTGCGTTGCAGGTTCAAATCCTGTCTGGCCTGTTTAATTTATTTTACTTAGAGTAATTAACATAGCCAAAATTTTGGGTAAGTATTACAAATGATCGTTAAAGTTCAAAATTTTATTGGTGAAGTTTTAGCAGAAATGAAAAAAGTTTCTTGGGTTACTCGTCAAGAACTTTGGGATTCAACTCTGATTGTTTTAGCAAGTGCTTTGCTTTTAGGGGTATATGTCACTCTTATCGATTTTTTTCTTTCAAAAGGAGTCGCTCACCTGATTAGGTGAAATTTATATGAAATGGTTCGTTGTTCATACTCAAACAGGTGCAGAAGAGAGAGCTAGAGCAGGTTTAGAAAGTCGTATGGCTACGACAGCTCTAAAACAATATATAGGTGAAGTAGTTGTTCCTACCGAACAGGTTTCTGAAGTTCGTGGTGGAAAAAAAAGAATTACAAGTCGTAAATTTTTTCCTGGTTATATTTTAATTAAGATGGAGATGAATAAAGAGAGTTGGTATTTGGTTAAAACAACTCCAGGAATTACAGGTTTTATTGGTCCAGGTAATCAGCCTCAACCTTTGACTGATACTGAAGTAGATAATATTTTAAAACGTACTGAAGAGACAGGTTCAAAGCCAAGTCCAAAGATTGTGTTTGAAGTTAGTGAAGCTGTTCGCATCGCGCAAGGGCCGTTTGCGAACTTCAATGGTTCTGTGATGGAAGTTTATCCAGACCGAGGAAAATTAAAGGTAAGTGTCTCCATATTTGGTCGTTCAACATTGGTTGAACTCGAATATTGGCAAGTTGAAAAGATTTAGGTGAATTATGGCAAAAGAAGTCGTCGCTCAAATTAAACTCTACGTACCTGCAGGTCAAGCGAATCCTGCGCCTCCGGTTGGTCCTGCTTTAGGTCAACATGGTGTAAACATTATGATGTTCTGTAAGGCCTTTAACGATAAAACTAAAGGCAAAGAAGCGCTACCTCTCCCAGTTATTATTTCCGTATACAAAGACAAATCATTTGATTTTGTCATTAAAACACCACCAACCTCAGCTTTAATTAAGAAGTCAGCTAAATTAGCTAAAGCTTCTGGTACAGCTGGTAAGGAAGTCATTGGAACATTAACAACTAAGCAAGTAGAAGAAATTGCAAAGTTGAAAATGGATGACTTAAACACCATCGATATGGCCGAAGCAATTATCACCATCTCTGGTACAGCCCGTAGTATGGGGATTGAAGTCAAAGGGTAAACATATGTCAAGAATAAGTAAAAGAATGAAAGAAGTAAATCGTATCGTAGAAGGAGTGGTAAATCCAATTTCCTTAAATGAAGCTATTTCTTATTTGTCTAAGTCTCCTAAAGTCAAATTTGATGAGACTGTTGAAATGCATTTTAATTTAAATGTAGATATGAAATCTTCAGATCAAGGTGTTCGTGGAACTGTCGTACTACCACACGGTAGTGGTAAAACTGTAAAGGTCGCTGTGTTCTGTAAAGGGGATGCAATTGCTAAGGCAGAAGCTGCTGGTGCTGATTATGTGGGCAGTAATGACTTAATTGATAAAGTTTTTGGTGGTTTTATGGATTTTGATGTTGTCGTTGCAACTCCTGATATGATGCGTGATATCAGCAAGTTAGGTAAGGTTTTAGGTCCTCGTGGTCTTATGCCAACACCTAAGGCCGGAACCGTTACAACGGACGTCGAACGTACGATTAAAGAAGTTAAAGCTGGTCGTGTAGAATTTAAATCTGATAAACAAGGCGGAATACATCTTGGTATCGGAAAAAGATCTTTCGATCAAGCAAAGTTAATTGAAAACGCTCAGCAAGTCATTGAAGCTATCAATCATGCTAAGCCATCAACTGTTAAAGGTAACTTGATTAAAAGTTTGTCTGTGGCAACCACTATGGGCCCAGGAGTGAAGGTGGTCATATGAAAGTCGGACAATTATTTCGTCAAAGAATTTCTACTTCAGTTAAAGAAGGTGTAACAAAGAAAAGTAATGCTTTTGTTGTTACTTGGTCTGGAATTTCTTCTGCAAAGATGGACTCTTTGCGTAAAGATTTGAGACGAAAGAAAGCTAGCGTATTAGTTTCTAAGACATCAATAGCTCGTCTTGCTTTGAAGGAATCCAAATACGAAGCTTTAGCCAACCGTCTTAATGGACAAATGGCTTTGGTTTTAAGTGATTCGGATGCAAGTGAAGTTTCAAAAGTTTTGATGAATTTCTCAAAAACTTATGAAGGATTTGTTGTTCAAGGTGGTTTGTATAATGGTGCAGAATTAAGCCCAGAAGAAGTGAAAACATTATCAGATCTGCCTTCAAGAGAAGTGCTTTTAGCCCAATTTATCGGTACTCTGCAAGCTCCAATTACTCGTTTTGCAGGTGCTTTAAACGCCAAGTCACGAGATTTTGTCTCGATATTAAAACAGAAAAGTGAAAAGGGAGGAAATTAAGATGTCCGACACAGCCGTTAAAGAATTAGCCCCAAAATTAGAGGGGATTTACAAGGAAGTTACAGGTTTAACCGTCTTGGAGTTGGCCGAGTTGGTCAAAGCTATGGAAGATAGGTTAGGTATTCAAGCTGCTGCTCCAATGGCTGTTGCTGCCGTTGGTGCTGGTGGTGCTGCAGCTGCTCCTGCCGAAGAAAAAACATCATTTGATGTTATCTTGAAGGAAGTAGATCCTGCCAAGAAGATCGGTGTTATCAAAGAAGTTCGCGCGGTGACTAACTTAGGTTTAGCTGAAGCCAAAACATTGGTTGAATCAGCTCCTAAGACCATCAAAGAAGCTGTTCCCAAAGCCGAAGCTGAAGAACTTAAGAAGAAAATCGAAGCTGCTGGTGGTAAAGTAGAATTAAAATAAAACAGCTTTCACTTCATTAACCAAGAATACCAGGAAATGGACTCTTCATTTCCTGGTTATCTGGTTTAAAGCGCCCGTCTATCTTTAGGGAAATGCTTAGACCATAAATCGGCGGAAAAATATGGACAAACTAAAAATCAAAGATTTTAGTAAATTCCTCGATAATTTTGAATTACCTAAATTGCTTGATATACAAACCATTTCTTATGAAGAATTTCTTCAAAGAGATATCCATGCTGAAAAGCGTAAAGACCAAGGGTTGGAAGAAGTTTTTAGAGAAGTGTTCCCCTTAGAAAGTTATGACGCTCAAATTCGTTTGGAATATATTGGTTACACAATAGGAAAAGAAAAATATTCACGCTTTGAATGTCAGCGACGAGGAATGACATATGCTGCGCCTTTAAAGGTAAAATTGCGTTTAATTTCACCAGTTGATATTAAAGAGCAAGAAGTTTACTTTGGGGATTTTCCTTTAATGACTGAAACAGGAACTTTCATTATCAATGGTGATGAAAGAGTTGTTGTTTCTCAAATTCAACGTCCGCCAGGCGTTTCTTTTGAAGAAGAAACCCATCCCACTGGTAAGAGTATTTATCACGGTCGTATTATTCCTTCCCGCGGTGCTTGGTTTGAAATTAAATATGATCTTAATGATGTTTTGATTGCATATGTTGATCGTCGTCGTAATTTTCCAGCGACACAAATTCTTCGAATCATGGGGCTTGCTAGCATCGATGATATGAAAAAGTTGCTTGGAGATCAGGCGGATAAGTTAAAAAATACCTTAGAAAAAGATCATACAACAAATAAAGAAGAAGCATTGCTCGATTTCTATCGTAAAATGCGTCCTACTGAACCTGCGACGGTAGAAGTGGCTGAAACGCTCTTTTTCCGTTTGTTTTTTGATCCAAAACGATATGATTTGAGTAAGGTTGGTCGTCACATTGTTAATCGTAAATTAAACACGAATGTATCTATGGATAATCGTGTTTTAGATATTGATACAGTTGCTTCCGTTATCAAATACCTTATGGGTCTTCGTGAAGGTATTGGTGAATGTGATGATATCGATCACTTGGGAAATCGTCGCATTAAATCTGTTGGTGAACTAGTCCAAAATCAAGTTCGTATTGGTTTGGCTCGTCTTGAAAGATCTATCAAAGAACGTTTAGTTGTTATGGGTTCTTTTGAAAATTTAACAGTTCACCATTTAATTAATTCTCGTTTATTTTCAAATCAAATTCAAGATTTCTTCTCAAGAAGTCAATTGTCTCAATTTATGGATCAAGTCAATCCTCTTTCTGAAATGACCCATAAGAGACGTATGTCAGCTCTTGGACCTGGTGGTCTTTCTCGTGAACGTGCTGGTTTCGAAGTGCGTGACGTTCACCCAACTCACTATGGTCGTGTATGTCCAATTGAAACTCCTGAAGGTCCAAACATTGGTCTTATCGCTTCCTTAACAACATGTGCTCGTGTCAATGAGTTAGGTTTCATTGAGACACCATACCGTAAAGTTGTTGATGGTAAAGTCGGGAAGAAATATGAATTTTTGACTGCTGATGTTGATCAAAATAAATATATTGCCCAGGCTAACTCAACATTTGATGAGCAAGGTAATTTAACAGAAGCTTTAGTCGCTTGCCGATATAAGGGTGACTTCCCTCGTGTAAAACCTCAAAAGGTTGAATACATGGATGTTTCTCCCAAACAGTTGGTTTCTGTTGCAGCTGCTTTAATTCCTTTTCTTGAACACGACGATGCTAACCGTGCCTTGATGGGTTCTAACATGCAGCGTCAATCTGTGCCTTTAATGATTCCAGAGGTTCCTTTAGTTGGAACAGGTATGGAAGGTAAGGTTGCTCGTGATTCAGGCGTCATGGTCTTAGCTAAAGAAGCTGGAGTTGTAACTAAGGTTGATGGTCGCGAAATTACAATCGGCAAAAACGTTTACACATTGAAGAATTTCCAACGCTCAAATGCGAATACCTGTGTTCACCAACGTCCTTTAGTTAAACTTGGACAAAAAGTTCAAGAAGGCGACGTTATTGCTGACGGTATTGGTACAAGTCATGGACGTTTGGCTTTAGGTCGAAATGTTTTGGTTGCCTTTATGCCATGGCGTGGTTATAACTTCGAAGATGCGATTTTGCTTAATGAAAAAATCGTCCGTGAAGATGTGTTTACCTCTATACACGTCGAACGCTTTGAATGTGAATGTCGTGAGACTCGTTTAGGTAATGAAGAAGTCACGCGTGATATTCCAAACGTTGGTGATGAAGCGCTTAAAGATTTAACTGAAGAAGGTATTATTCGTGTCGGAGCTGAAGTTAAGTCCGGCGATATCTTAGTCGGTAAGGTTACTCCTAAAAGTGAAAAAGAGCTTTCTCCTGAAGAACGCTTATTGCGTGCGATCTTTGGTGAAAAAGCCGCTGATGTTCGTGATACTTCTTTAACTCTTTCACCTGGTATTGAGGGTGTTGTTGTTAATGTTGAAGTCTTCGCTCGTAATGAACGTGGACGTAAATCTAAACAAGATAAGGTTAAGGAAAATTCTGCAATTAACAAAATTAAAGAATATTACCGACAAGAAATCGAATTTATCAATGTTGAAAAAGATAATAAATTGAGCAAAATCTTAGGTATTGATAAAAAGCGTGTTGGAAAATTAACTCTCGAAGATATCGATGAAGGTTCTGAAGCTCGTGAAGTTATGAGTTTCTATATGGATAAAATAGCTCAATTGATGGAAGAAGAAGAGCGTGAGCTTGATTTAATTCGTCGTGGTGATGAGCTTCCAGCTGGTGTTTTGAAACGCGTGGTTGTATATGTTGCAACTAAGCGTAAGGTTTCAGTTGGAGATAAAATGGCGGGGCGACACGGAAATAAAGGTATTGTTTCTCGTATTCTTCCTGTAGAAGATATGCCTTTCTTGGAAGATGGCCGCTCAGTCGACATAGTTTTAAATCCATTAGGTGTTCCTTCTCGTATGAATGTTGGGCAACTATTGGAAACTCATCTTGGCTGGGCTGCAAAAATATTAGGATTTCATGCTGAAACACCCGTTTTTAATGGTGCTACCGAAGATGAAATTCGTAAAGATTTAAAATTAGCTGGCTTACCAGAAGATGGTAAGGCGGTTGTTTATGATGGTCATACAGGTGTTGCTTTTGAGCAAAAGGTAACCGTAGGTTACATTTATATGCTTAAACTTAATCACTTGGTTGATGAAAAGATTCACGCTCGTTCTATTGGACCTTATTCGCTCGTCACCCAGCAGCCCTTAGGTGGTAAGGCTCACTTCGGTGGTCAGCGTTTTGGAGAAATGGAAGTTTGGGCTTTGGAAGCTTATGGTGCGGCCTATACACTGCAGGAAATGATGACCGTCAAATCTGACGACGTCAATGGTCGTAGCCGTATTTATGAAGCAATTGTCAAGGGTGAACAGGCTCTGTCTTCTGGAGTGCCTGAATCCTTTAACGTTCTTGTAAAAGAGTTGCAAGGACTTTGCCTGGATATTCGTATGGAGAAAGCTGAATCCGCACAATCCGAAAAGGAAGAGGCCAAACAATGACAACAAAAATTGATATCACAAAACAAGATCGTATCACAATTAGAATAGCTTCTCCTGAAATTATTTCTTCTTGGTCAACAGGTGCTGTTAGAAAAGCTGAAACGCTTAACTATCGTACGTTGAAACCTGAGAAGGATGGTCTTTTCTGTGAGAAGATCTTTGGACCTATCCGCGATTGGGAATGTAATTGCGGAAAGTATAAAGGTATTAAATTTAAGGGCATCACTTGTGATCGTTGTGGTGTTTTAGTTACCCGTTCTTCCGTCAGACGTGAACGTATGGGGCATATTGATTTGGCTTGTCCTGTAACTCATATCTGGTTCTACAAAGCGGTGCCTTCGCGTTTAGCTGCGCTTTTACAAGTTGGCTTGCGTGATCTAGAAAAATTAATCTACTACGAAGAATATGTCATCATTGATCCAGGTACTTCACCTTTGAAAAAGAAGCAATTCCTTTCTGAAGATGAGTATCAAGAAGCAATGGTCAAGCATGGTGGATCTTTCAAAGCCAGAATTGGTGCTGAAGCTGTTCGTGATTTATTGAAAGAAATTGATTTGACTGTTCTCACTAAAAAGTTACGTAAGGATCTAGCTGATGCTAATCCAACCGGAACTAATTTCAAAAAATATGCAAAGACATTAAAAATCGTGGAAGATTTCAAAGCTTCCGGAAACAAGGCTGAGTGGATGGTTTTGGAAGTTTTGCCCGTTATCCCACCAGATCTTCGTCCTTTAGTTCCTCTAGAAGGTGGACGTTTTGCAACATCTGACTTAAACGATTTATACCGACGTGTTATTAACCGTAATAACCGTTTAAAGAAGCTTATCGATTTAAACGCTCCAGAAATCATTATTCGTAATGAAAAGCGTATGCTCCAAGAATCTGTAGATGCGCTTTTAGATAATGGTCGTCATGGTCGTCCAGTGTTAGGGAGTGGAAATCGGCCTTTGAAATCTCTTTCAGATATGTTGAAGGGTAAACAAGGGCGTTTCCGTATGAACCTTCTTGGTAAACGTGTCGATTATTCTGGTCGTTCTGTTATCGTTGTCGGTCCAGAGCTTCAATTGCATCAATGCGGTTTGCCTAAGAAAATGGCTCTGGAACTCTTTGAGCCATTTATCATTCGTAAATTGCGTGAAAAAGGTTTTGTGCATACAATCAAGGGCGCTAAACGTATGGTTGAGCGTGCTAAGATTGAAGTTTGGGATATCTTAGATGAAGTTATCCAAGATCACCCTGTTATGCTTAATCGTGCACCAACGCTACATAGACTTTCTATTCAAGCATTCCAACCAGTTTTAATTGAAGGTAAGGCAATCAAATTGCATCCTCTAGTTTGTACGGCTTTCAACGCTGACTTCGATGGGGATCAAATGGCTGTGCATATTCCACTTTCTTTGGAAGCACAAATCGAATGCCGGCTTCAATTGTTATCAGTAAATAACTTATTCTCACCTGCTGATGGTCGTCCTGTAATGTCTCCAACACAGGATATAGTTCTTGGATTGTATTATTTGACCAAGGAGCGTCCAGGGGCTGAAGGTGAAGGGCATTTATTTGGCAGCCTTAATGAAGTTAAAATTGCTTATTATGATGGTTATTTAAATCTGCATGCACGCATCAAGCTTCGTTTAGATGCCATGGTGTGGGGTCAAGAAAAACCATCATTAATTATTAATCCTAATGCAAAGGGAAAGGCAACTGGAGAAGAGAGTAAGCCAAGTACAAGTCATATCATTGAAACAACTGTTGGCAGAGTTTTCTTTAACGACATCCTTCCTGAAAATTATGGTTATGTGAATGATTTGTTAGATAAAAAACGTATTGGTGCTGTCATTGCTGATTGTTATAAACGCTTTGGTCAAAATCGTACTGTTAAGTTGTTGGATGATGCTAAACAGTTAGGATTTGCTAAATCAACAGAAGCTGGTATTTCAATTGCCATGTCTGATTTAACTATCCCTGAAGACAAACCAAAGATTATTACTGCTGCTAAGCAAGAAGTTGCTAAGGTTGATGATCAATATCGCAAAGGTATTATTACTGGGCGTGAGCGTTACAATAAAGTTATTGACGTTTGGACCCATACCACTGAAACGCTTTCAGACATGGTGTTCAAGAAGATGGATCCATTTAACCCTGTGTATATCATGGCTGATTCTGGTGCTCGTGGTTCTAAGTTACAGATTCGTCAGCTTTCTGGTATGCGTGGACTTATGGCTAAGCCTTCTGGTGAAATTATTGAGAACCCCATCACAGCTTCTTTCCGAGAAGGTCTAACCGTTTTGGAATACTTTATTTCTACTCACGGTGCTCGTAAGGGGTTGGCTGATACTGCTCTTAAAACTGCCGACGCAGGGTATTTAACCCGTCGTTTAGTAGACGTTGCTCAAGAAGTTGTTATCTCTGAGCCTGATTGCGGAACGGTTAATGGTATTACTGTTGCTGCAATTACTGAAGGTGATGAGGTTGTTGTTTCGCTAAAAGAAAGAATAGTGGGACGTGTTGCTCTTGATAATATCGTTGACATTGTCACGGATACTCAAGTTGTTGGTGCTGCAGAAGTTATTACTGAAGAAAAAGCAGATATGATCGAACAATTAGGAATCGAAAAAGTTCGTATCCGCTCAGTTTTAACTTGTGAGGCTGATACAGGGTTATGTGTTAAATGTTATGGTCGTAATTTAGCAACTCATCGATTGGTTGAAATCGGGGAAGCTGTAGGAACAATCGCTGCTCAAAGTATTGGTGAGCCTGGAACACAGTTAACCATGAGAACCTTCCACATCGGAGGAACTGCTTCTCGTACAATTGAACAATCCTTTATTAAAGTTAAACAAGACGGTGTGGTGAAATATCATCAACTTCGTGTTGTTCAGCGCGGTAAGGAATTTATTGTTTTGAATCGTAATGGAGCTGTGAGTATTAACAATGAATATGGACGTGAATTTGAACGTCACATTCTTCCTCAAGGTTCTGCGTTAGCATATTCTGATGGACAGGCCATTAGCAAAGGGGATGTTGTTGCTACATGGGATCCTTATACAATTCCTATTATCACTGAAGCAAAAGGTAAGGTTTCGTTTGAAGATCTTATCGAAGAATCTACTTTCCAACGTGAAGAAAATCCTGTTACAGGGATTGTTGAACGCGTTGTTGTAGAACATAAGCAAGAATTTCATCCTCAGATCATCATTAATGATGATCAGGGAGAAGTTGTAGGGATCTATTCAATTCCTGTAGGCGCGCACATCTTAGTTAACGATAAGAGTGGAGTAAACGCAGGGGAGTTGATTGCTAAAATTCCTCGTGGTGCAAGTAAAACGCGCGATATCACAGGGGGGCTTCCTCGAGTTGCTGAATTATTCGAAGCTCGTCGTCCAAAGGATCCAGCTGTTATTTCTGAAATCGACGGGATCGTTGAATTCGGTGAAGACAAAAAGGGTCTTCGTACGATTGTGGTGAAAAGTTCTACAGGTATGACTAAGGAATACACAATACCTCATGGTAAGCACCCTAACGTTTATAAAAATGATCATGTCTTCGCTGGTCTTCAGTTAACTGACGGACCAGTTGTTCCTCATGATATTCTTCGTGTTAGTGGGGATAAGGCGTTGCAAGAATATTTGTTAAATGAAGTTCAAGAAGTTTATCGTCTTCAGGGTGTTCGTATTAACGATAAACATATTGAAATTATTATTTCACAAATGTTGAAAAAAGTTCGTATTGATGATTCTGGTGACACCGAATTTTTAATTGGTGATCAAGTTGATCGTATAGTATTTAAAAAAGCAAACGAAAATGTTCTTAAAAAGAAAGGGAAACCAGCGCAAGCAACGCCGTTATTGCTTGGTATTACAAAGGTTTCTCTGACGACAGAAAGCTTTATTTCTGCTGCGAGTTTCCAAGAAACAACAAGAGTCTTGACAGAAGCAGCAGCATCTGGTAAAGTCGACCTCCTTCGTGGGTTGAAAGAGAACGTTATTGTGGGTCATTTAATTCCGGCGGGGACTGGAATTAGCGAATATAACAAAATTGAAATGGTGAAATATGCCGACGATATCACAGTTAATCAGACACCGCAGACAGCTGAAAATTAAGCGCAGCAAATCTCCTGCCTTGACCAGTTGTCCACAACGACGTGGTGTTTGTTTGCAGGTTAAAACAATGACGCCAAAGAAGCCGAATTCGGCGTTACGTAAAATTGCTCGGGTACGTCTATCTAATAAAATTGAAGTTACATCGTATATTCCTGGAGAAGGTCATAATTTACAGGAGCACTCAATTGTATTAGTTCGTGGTGGACGTGTTAAAGATTTGCCAGGTGTGCGTTATCACATTGTACGTGGTACACTTGATACTTCAGGCGTTGCTAATCGTAATAAAAGCCGTTCCAAATATGGAACAAAGAAACCTAAAGGTAAATAAGTAAATGAGAAGACATCGTGCAGAAAAAAGAAAAGTTCCTGGAGATCCTAAATACAACAGTGATTTGGTGACTCGTATGGTTTCAATCATTATGACCGAAGGTAAAAAAACAATCGCTGAGCGAATTGTTTATAACGCTTTAGACATTTTGAAAGAGAAAACTCAAGAAGAAACTGCAATTAAAGCTTTAAATAAAGCTATTGATAATGTTCGTCCACGCCTGGAAGTTAAAGCTCGTCGTGTTGGTGGTGCAACATATCAAGTGCCAACAGATGTGGTTCCGGCTCGTGGAATGGCTTTAGCAATGCGCTGGATTCGTGATTATGCTCGTAATAAAAAAGGTAAACCAATGGACGTTAAATTAGCTGAAGAATTAGTCTCGGCTTATAAATCTGAAGGTCCAGCAATTAAAAAACGTGATGAAGTTCATAAGATGGCTGAGGCCAACAGAGCTTTTAGTCACTTGAGATGGTAAAATAATATGGCCTCCAATACAATTCCCCTCAATAAGTTTCGTAATTTCGGTATCATCGCTCACATCGATGCTGGTAAAACTACAACCACTGAGCGTATTCTTTATTATTCTGGCGCTATCCATCGCATGGGTAATATTGATGATGGAAATACCACCATGGATACCATGGCTCAGGAGCAGGAACGAGGTATTACCATTACTGCAGCTGCTATTACTACTTTCTGGCGTGATCACCGTTTAAATATTATCGATACTCCTGGACACGTTGATTTTACAATTGAAGTTGAGCGTTCTTTAAAAGTTCTTGATGGTTGCGTTATCGTTTTGTGCGGATGTTCTGGTGTCCAGCCACAAACAGAAACAGTATATCGCCAAGCAGATAAATACGCCGTACCTCGTATTTGCTTTATTAACAAAATCGATCGTTTGGGTGCTGATTTTGATCGTGTACTTGGTGAAATGCGTGAACGCTTTGGTGCGAATGCAGCTGGTATTGAATTTCCTGACGGAACAGAAGATAAATTTAAAGGTATTATTGATATTATTAATGAAGAATATATTCAATACACTGATAAAGATGGTATGGAATTTGATCGCCTGCCTTTGCCTGAAGAATTTAAAGAAAGAACTGCAAAATATAAACTTGAATTAATTGAAAGATTAGCTGATGTTGATGATGAAATGGCTGACTTGTTCTTAAATGGTAAGGAACCAACCAAAGACCAATTAATGAAAGCTATTCGTCGTACTGTTATTGCATGTAAATTTATTCCTGTATTAGTTGGAACAGCTCTTAGAAATAGAGGAGTCCAGATGGTTTTGGACGCAATCGTAGATTACTTACCAAGTCCTATTGAAAAATCTGCGATGAAGGGGCATGATCCTGATGATAAAGAAAAAGTGATTGAATTAAAATCAGATTCTAATCTACCTCCTGTAGGACTTGTATTTAAAATAGCCTCCGACCCTTATGTAGGAAAGATTTTTTTCACACGTGTTTATCAAGGCACCTTTGTTCCTGGTCAAAATTATTTAAATTCTTCTAATGGAAAACAAGAAAAAATTGCCAAAATTGTTTTGATGCACTCTAACAAGCAAGAAATTATTTCTTCTGCATCAGCAGGAGAGATTGTTGCTTTGGTAGGTTTAAAAGAATCTAAATCTGGTGATACGCTATGCGCCGAAAATACACCTATTTTATTGGAAGGTTTAAAACCACCTGAAGCTGTCGTGTCTTTGGCTATTGAGCCAAAAACGAAAGCTGATCAAGATAAAATGGGTATGGTCTTGCGTAAGTTCTTAGATGAAGATCCTTCATTGCGCGTAAAATTTGATACAGAAACATCACAAACAATTATTTCTGGAATGGGTGAATTGCATTTGGAAATTATTGTTGATCGTATGAAGCGTGAAAATAATTTGGATGCAAATGTTGGTCGCCCTGAAGTTGCGTACAAAGAAGCGATCACTAAAAAGGTCGATGATATCGTTGGAAAATATGTTCAACAAAGCGGTGGTCGTGGAAAATATGGTCATTGCGTTATTAATGTTGAACCTGGCGAACCTGGAACTGGCTTTGTCTTCGTCGACAAAATTAGAGGGGGAGCAATCCCACGCGAATTTATCAAGCCTATAAAAGAAGGTATTGAAATTGGCGCACAAAATGGTATACTTGCGGGCTATCCAGTTACAGATTTCACTGTAACCTTGATAGATGGTTCGTATCACGATGTTGACTCTGATGAAATGTCATTCAAATTGGCAGGAAAGCAAGCAATTAAAGAAGCTTTTCGTAAGGCGAATACAGTATTTCAAGAACCAATTATGAAGTTAGAAATTACGGTCCCAGAAGATTATTGGGGAAATGTCATTGGAGATTTAATGACACGTCGTGCTCAGATTAAAGAAACAGGCAATCGGGGTGCTTTAAAGACAGCAATTGCAAATGTTCCTTTATCAGAAATGTTTGGCTACGCGAATGCGCTGCGGTCTCTCACGCAGGGACGCGCATCATTCTCAATGGAACCTTCGTTTTACGCTCAGGTTCCTAATCAACTCGCTGAAAAGATCATAGGCGCTCGTCAAGAGTTCGCCGCAAGAAACAACTAAAATATCTGATATTAAAATATAAAAGATAACAAAATACTCAGGAGGATTAGCAATGGCAAAAGAAAAATTTGAACGTAATAAACCTCATATTAACATCGGAACCATTGGTCACGTTGATCATGGTAAGACAACATTGTCCGCTGCTATCGCAACTGTTTTAAGTAAAAAAGGTTTAGCTCAAGCTCGCGCATATGATTCTATTGATAATGCTCCTGAAGAAAAAGAGCGTGGTGTTACAATTAATATTTCACATTTGGAATATGAAACAGAAGGTCGCCATTATGCTCACATTGACTGTCCAGGGCATGCTGACTATATCAAAAATATGATTACTGGTGCTGCTCAAATGGATGGAGCAATTCTCGTCGTATCCGCAACTGATGGTCCAATGCCACAAACACGTGAACATATTCTTTTAGCTCGTCAAGTTAACGTTCCTCGTATTGTTGTCTTCATGAACAAATGCGATCAAGTCGAAGATAAAGAATTGTTGGATCTTGTTGAACTAGAGGTTCGCGACTTATTAACAAAGTATAAATTTGATGGTGACAACACACCAATTATCCGCGGCTCCGCATTAGAAGCTCTAAACAATCCTACTGATTTTGAAGGTAAAGCTAAACCAATCCTTGATTTAATGAAAGCTGTTGATGATTATATTCCAGCTCCTTTACGTGAGCTTGATAAACCTTTCATCATGGCTGTCGAAGACGTTTTCACCATCTCTGGTCGTGGAACAGTTGCCACCGGACGTGTTGAACGTGGACGTGTCAAAGTTGGCGAAGAAGTTGAATTAATTGGTTTGCGTCCAGACATTAAAAACGTTGTTGTAACTGGCGTTGAAATGTTCCGTAAGGAATTGGATGAAGGTCAAGCAGGTGATAATCTTGGTTTATTACTTCGTGGTGTTACAAAAGAAGATGTAGAACGGGGTCAAGTTTTAGCTGCTAAAGGCTGTATTAAACCACATACAAAATTCAAGGCATCTGTTTATATTTTAACTAAAGAAGAAGGCGGTAGACATACCCCATTCTTTAAAGGATACCGTCCTCAGTTTTATTTCAGAACAACTGACGTTACTGGAACAGCAGAGTTGCCAGCTGGTGTAGAAATGTGTATGCCAGGGGATAATGTTGTTTTAGAAATTGAATTAATTGCACCTGTTGCTATGGATAAAGAATTACGTTTTGCTATCCGTGAAGGTGGACGCACCGTTGGTGCCGGCGTTATTTCGGAGATCATCAAGTAATGCAAAAAATACGCATAAAACTCAAAGCATTTGATCATCGTTTGATTGATCAATCAACACAAGAAATTGTTGATACAGCAATTCGTACTGGTGCGCAAGTTTTGGGACCCGTGCCTTTGCCAACGAAGAAAGAATTGTTTACTGTTCTTCGTTCACCGGTCATCGATAAGAAAAGCCGCGAACAATTTCAGTTAGCCACACATAAACGTTTAATAGATTTAGTTAATCCCACATCTAAAACAGTTGAAGCTTTACGTAAGTTAAACTTACCTGCTGGTGTTGATGTTGAGATCAAACAGTAATTTAAGGAGCTTGTCGTGATTAGAGGTTTAATGGGCAAAAAAGTGGGGATGACCCAGATTTTCGATCAAGAAGGTAACATTACTCCTGTTACAGTTGTCGAAGCTGGTCCATGTACTATCTTAGGGTTGAAAGAAAATCCTAATAAAGTAGTATTAGGATATCAACCTGTTAAAGAAGCTAAACTGAATAAGCCACAAGCAGGTTTTTTCAAGAAGAATGGAATGACGCCTTTAAAACGCATTCGTGAATTTTCTAGCACAGACAATAAAGATTATAAGGTCGGTCAGGAAATTAAAGCCGATTTCTTTCAAGCTGGTGATTTCGTTGACGTGACAGGTACTTCTATTGGTAAAGGTTTCCAAGGTGGTATGGTTCGTTGGAATTGGAGCGGTGGTCCAGCAGCTCATGGTTCCATGCATCATCGTCGCATTGGTTCTAATGCTCCTTCGTCAGATCCTTCACGTACTTATAAGGGCAAGCATATGCCTGGTCATATGGGGATGGATCAAGTAACTGTTCAAGGTTTACGTGTCATGAAAGTGGAAGCCGATCAGAATATTATTTTGGTAAAAGGTGCAGTTCCTGGATCTAAAAATGGTTTTATCATTATTAGTAAATCAAGAAAGAAAGCTTTTCGTTCATTGGATGATAAGCGAGAAAATATTGTGGTTAATCGTAACCCAATGAAACAAAGTAAAGCTGCTGCTGGTAAAACAGCTAAAAAGTAATATTAGGATAAGTCTATGCCAGAATTAAATGTTGTAGATAGTAAAGGTAAAAAAGCTAATAGCATTGAACTTCCAAAAGAGAAATTCGGTGTTCATGTTAATGATGCGGTTATTCATCAAGCAGTTGTGATGTATCATGCTAATACTCGTCAAGGAACGGTTTCTACCAAAGGTCGTGCTGAAGTTTCCGGTGGTGGAAAAAAACCCTGGCGTCAAAAGGGAACAGGTCGTGCTCGTGCTGGATCCAGCCGTTCTCCTTTGTGGAAAAAAGGTGGTATTACTTTTGGCCCAAAACCAAGAGATTTCTCGATTGAAGTTCCTAAGAAAGTTCGTATTGCTGCGCTGAGAGAATCTTTAAATGCAAAATTCTTAAATAATGAACTTATCTGTGTAGATAATGTTGATGTAACATCTGGAAAGACAAAAGAGTTTGCAAAAATTCTAGAAAATTTAAAACTTACTGGCAGAGTCTTAGCTATTTTAGATGGTTGTGATGAAAAAACATTCTTAGCATCACGTAACATTGCGCGTTTGAAATTAAATCGTGCTAGTGATGTGACAGCCCGCGATATTTTAAGCAATAAGAACTTATTAGTAACCAAAACGGCCTTAGAAACATTACTTAAGAGAATTCAATAATGATTACTTCATACGATATTATCAAAGGTTTAGTGCGTACTGAAAAAAGTACAGATCAAGAAAAGCAACGTAAATATTTATTTCGTGTAGCAACTGATGCTACGAAAATTGATATTAGGCGTGCTGTTCAGGAAATTTACAAAGTTAAAGTCCAAGATGTCAATACCGTTCATGTGATTGGAAAATTAAAGCGTGTGCGTGTGAGATCTGGATATACTACTTCCTGGAAAAAAGCTATTGTCTCTTTACAAGAGGGACAAAAAATTGAGGTTGCATAATGGGTATTCGTCGATTTAAACCTATTACTAACGGTCTTCGTCACGCAGCACTTCCAGATTTCGCTGAAATCACAAAGGGTAAGCCGGAGAAGTCTTTATTACGTCCTTTGAAGAGTTCAGGTGGTCGTAACTCTTATGGTCGTATCACATCAAGACATCGTGGTGGTGGTCATAAACGTATGTATCGTGTGATTGACTTCAAACGTACTCGATTGGATGATATTGCGACTGTTCTAGCGATTGAGTATGATCCTAATAGAACATGTCGTATTGCACTTATTGAATATAAAAGTGATAAAACCAAATCTTATATTTTAGCTCCATTAGATTTAAAAGTAGGAGATCAAATTGTAAGTACCGATTCTGCAGATGTTGAAATTACTCCTGGAAATTGCTTGCCATTATCAAAAATTCCTTTAGGAACAGGGATCCATAATATTGAATTGAAAGCTGGCAAAGGTGGACAGATTGTTCGTTCAGCTGGGGCTACTGCTCAGTTGATTGCTCGTGAAGGGGCTTTTGCTCACGTCCGTCTTCCATCCAGTGAAGTTCGTAAAATTGCGGTCGAATGTCGTGCTACTATTGGGCAATTAAGCAATGTTGAAAATGAAACAGTTTCCATTGGTAAAGCAGGACGTAGTCGTTGGTTAGGTCGTCGTGGTCAATCTCGTGGTGTTGTTATGAACCCCGTAGATCACCCACACGGTGGTGGTGAAGGTAAAGCTCCACAAGGTAATCCTCATCCAGTTACACCATGGGGTAAACCAACTAAAGGTGCTAAAACTCGTAAACCGAATAAATATTCTAATCACTTAATTGTCAGAAGAAGGACTAAATAAGCTATGTCACGTTCCATTAAAAAAGGTGCATACGTCGAAGAATCTTTAAAACGCCGTTTTGATAAATCAGTAGCTAGCGGCACACGTCAACCCATTAAAACATGGTCTAGACGATCAACAATTATTCCAGATTTTGTCGGATATTCTTTTGCTGTACATGATGGACGTAAACATATTCCTGTATTTGTTACAGAAAATATGGTTGGGATGAAGTTAGGGGATTTCGTCGGAACTAGAACATTTAAGGCGCATGGTGGTGTCAAAGCTAAAAAAGCCATGCAGAAGAAGTAAGGACTGAACAATGATCGCACAAGCCAGAGGAAAATTTTTAAGAGTTTCATCTATGAAAATGCGTCAAGTTATTGATGCTATTCGAGGAAAAGACATTGCAACATCACAAGTTCTTTTAGAGCAAATCCATAAAGGATCTTGTGCTTATGTAAAGAAGGTTTTAGATTCTGCAGTGAGCAATGCAAAACAAAAAGGTGTTACTGAGGAACAATTATTTATTTCTCGCATTACGGCAAATCATGGTGGGGCATGGAAACGTTTTAGGGCAGCTTCTTTTGGTCGTGCAACACCAATTTTGAGAAGGACCACTCATTTAACTGTTGAACTAGATCTTAAAACAAAATAGGAGAAATTCACGTGGGACAAAAAGTTAGTCCGTTAGCATTGAGACTTGGTTATACAAAAAATTGGCGAAGCCTTTGGTTTGCAGAACGCCGTGAGTTTTCTAAAAATATTCAAGAAGACTATAAGATTCGTAAATATATTAATGCTAAATTTAAACAAGCTGCTGTTTCATTAATTGTTATTGAACGTTTGGCTGATCAGATTAAAATTCGCATTCATTCTGCTCGTCCAGGTGTAATTATTGGTCGTCGTGGTGCTGATATTGATCGTTTACGTGGAGATTTAGGCGGTATTACAAAGAGAGAAATTCAAGTCGACATACAAGAAATTAAGAATCCATCTATTGATGCGCAATTGGTTTCTCAGAATGTTGCTTTCCAATTAGAAAAACGCGTTGCTTTTAGACGTGCTATGAAACGTGCTATGGAACAAGCTCGCGCTTCTGGAGCAAAAGGTATTAAGATTCGTTGCTCAGGTCGTTTAGGGGGCGCTGAAATGGCTCGTACCGAAAAATATTATGAAGGTAAGGTTCCTTTACAAACTTTGAGAGCAGATATTGATTATGGTTTTTCGGAAGCCTTAACAACATATGGGCTTTTGGGTGTTAAAGTTTGGATTTATAAAGGGGACGTGATTAAGGATCAAGAAGAAATTGAGGCGTTAGCAGCTGCGCAAACTCAAACACAGCCACAGACAGCAGTTGTATCTGCAGTCGAAGCCGTCCCAGAAACTCAAAGCGTTAATTGATTAGAGAAGAGGAAATAGTATGTTGTTAATGCCAAAAAGAGTAAAATTTCGTAAAAGTCAAAAAGGTAAAACCCGTGGTATTGCTGTTAAGGGAAGTCAAATGCATTTTGGTGAGTTTGGTCTTAAAGCTTTAGAAAATGGATTTATTCCATCTCGTCAATTAGAAGCATCTCGTGTTGTAGTTGCTCGTAAATTACGTGGTACAGGCAAGCTTTGGATCAATGCTTTTCCACATAAATCAATTACCAAGAAACCTGCTGAAGTTCGTATGGGTAAAGGTAAAGGAGATATAGATCATTGGACAGCTGTAGTTCGTCGTGGAAAGATTGTTTTTGAATTAGGGGGTGTTCCTGAAGATTTTGCTAAACAAGTTTTACGTTTGGTTGCTTTTAAATTGTCTGTAAAGACTAAGTTTGTAACTCGTGGGGAGCATTGATTATGAAACATAAAGATTTAAAAGAATTTAATGATCAAGAATTAGCTGAAAAAGAAACTCAGCTAAAAAAAGAACTCTTTGAGCTTAATGGTCAACGTCAATTGGGTCGTGTTGAAAAGCCGGCAAGTTTTCGTACTATTAAAAGAGATATTGCCCGTATTTTAACAGTTTTAAGTGAAAGAAAAAATCATGGAAAAAAGAATTAATCGTCGTCGATTACTGACTGCAACCGTCGTAAGTGACAAAATGGATAAGACTAGAGTGGTTAAAGTGCAGAATGTTGCTAAGCATGCTAAATATTTAAAACCAGTGAGAAGTATAGCTACTTTCAAAGCGCATGATGAAAAAAACAGTACTAAAGTAGGCGATATAGTTCGCATCATGGAAACTCGTCCTTTATCAAAAGATAAACGTTGGATTATTCAAGAAGTCGTTGCCGGATCAAAAGCATAAAGAGCGGAGTAATATTATGATTCAACTTAAAACAATTTTAGATGTAGCTGATAACACTGGAGCTCGTAAGGCTTCTGTAATCAGTGTTTTAAAAAGTAAGGGGAAGATGTGGGCGCAAATAGGTGATATTGTGAGAGTTAATATTAAAGAAAGTGCTCCAGAGGCGGCTGTAAAAAAAGGAACGATGGCAAAAGGCATTGTTGTTCGCACTACAAAACAAACCCGTCGCTCTGATGGTACATATGTGCGTTTTGATAGTAACGCTGTTGTTATTATTGATGATGCTGGAAATCCTAAAGGTACTCGTGTATTTGGTCCAGTTGCACGCGAGCTTCGTAATATGGATTATATGAAAATAATTTCTTTAGCACCTGAGGTTGTTTAATATGTTACGCATAAAAAAAGATGATCAAGTCATGGTAATGGTAGGCAAGGAAAAGGGAAAGACTGGCAAAGTTGTTCGTGTGTTTCCAAAAGAAAACCAAGCCATTGTAGAAAATTTAAATATCATTAAACGTTCTGTTAAAAAGAGCGATACATTTCCACAGGGTGGTTATGTAGAAAAAGAGAAACCAATTGCATTAGCTAATTTAATGATTTTGGATAAGAAAGAAAATAAGCCTACCCGTTTTCAAGCTAAAGTGTTGAAAGATGGTTCAAAGCTTCGTATCGCAAAATCAAATGGTGAAACAATTTAAGAAAACAAGAGGTTATCAAAGTGCCAGCTCGTTTATTAGAAAAATATCGTAAAGAAGTAATTCCAGAAATTCAAAAGAAATTTGAAGTCACAAACCCTATGGCTGTTGCCCATTTAGAAAAAGTGGTTGTCAACATGGGGGTTGGAGAAGCTATTAGCGACGTCAAGATTCTTGATCGTGCTGCGGCTGATTTAGCTTTAATTACAGGCCAAAAGCCAATCCTGCGTCGAGCAAAGAAAGCTATTTCTAATTTTAAATTACGTGAAAATTTACCTGTGGGCTGTAAGGTAACATTGCGCCGTGCCCGTATGTATGAATTTGTTGATCGTTTAGTGAATGTCTCTTTGCCTCGTATCCGTGACTTTAATGGGACTTCTCGTAAAGCTTTTGATCGTGAAGGGAATTACACTTTAGGCATTACTGATCAGGGTATTTTTCCTGAAATTGATCCTGGTGCTCGCGATCATCGTATTCAAGGGATGGATATTACCTTTGTTTTTAGAAATGGTAATAAAGATCAAAATTTCGAAGTTTTAAGATTGTTAGGCATGCCTTTTGCTAAAGAACCTAATAAGGAAAAAGCTGGATAAAATTATGGCTAAAAAAGGATTAGTAAATAAATCATTACAAGAACCAAAGTTTTCAGTCCGTCAGCACAACCGCTGTGGACTTTGCGGCCGCTCACGCGGATATTTAAGACGCTTCGGTGTCTGCCGCATATGTTTTAGAGAACTTGCCTGGAAGGGTGAAATTCCAGGAGTTAAGAAAGCGAGCTGGTAGATGTCAGTTTCAGATCCAATTGCCGATACACTAACCATTATTCGTAATGCAATTCACGTCAAGAAAGAAACCGTTGAGTTTCGAGCTTCTAAATTGCTAGAACGTATTCTCATTATTTTTAAGAATGATGGTTACATTGAAGATTTTCGTCTTCTGAAAGATGATAAGCAGGGAATTTTGAAGGTTTATTTAAAGTATGACAACAATCAACCATCTATTATGGGAATCAAACGTGTCTCGAGACCAGGTTTAAGAGTTTATGCAGACAATGCTAGAATTCCTCGTATTCTTAATGGTTTAGGTACAGCCATCTTATCTACTTCTAAGGGAGTTATTTCTGATCGTGAAGCTAGAAAACTTAAAGTTGGTGGTGAAGTTATCTGTGCGATTTGGTAAAAATAAAGGAATATTGTAATGTCTAGAATTGCTAAAACCCCAGTGATTGTTCCAAAAAATGTTAAGATTGCTTTCGATGCCAGTAAAGTTAATGTCGAAGGACCAAAGGGTAAATTGTCTATTAATTTACCCGCAGGCGTCAAGCTTGAACAAAAAGAGGATCAACTTTTTGTTAATCGTTTAAATAATACTAAACAATCAAAATCCAATCACGGTACCACCAAAAGATTGATTGTCAATATGTGTGATGGTGTAACTAATGGACACAGAAAAGACTTAGAAGTTCAGGGAGTTGGTTTTCGTGTTGCTGTTCAAGGGCAAAAACTTGTATTAAACGTTGGTTTTTCTCATCCAGTAGAATTTGAGATTCCCAAAGATGTTAAAGTAACAGCTGCCAAACCAACAGAAATTTCTGTCGAAGGTGTTGATAAGGCTTTAGTTGGTTTAGTTGCAGCAAAGATTCGTCAAATCAAACCTCCAGAACCTTATAAGGGTAAAGGTATCCGATATCAAGGTGAAGTCGTCAGACGTAAACAAGGTAAACAAGTTACCAAGTAAAATAAAGGGTAGTGATATGTTAAGTATTAAAGAACAACAAAGGCTTTTTAGACATGAGCGTCTTCGTAAAAATATTGTAGGAACATCAGTTCGTCCACGTTTATGTCTTCATAAAAGTGTAAATAACATTCAAGCTCAAATTATTGATGATTCGATTGGAAAAGTAATTTTAGGTAAGTCTACATTAGCTAAAGATGTTCGGTCTAAAATCAAAACGGGTGGTAATGTTAATGCTGCTCAGATTTTAGGTGAAGCATTGGCAGCTGAAGCAGTAAAAAAAGGTATAACAAAAGTTTGTTTTGATCGTGGCGGATATATGTATCATGGCCGTATTAAAGCTTTTGCCGAAGCCGCACGTAAAGCTGGATTGGAGTTTTAATCAATGAAAGAAAATAAGAAAAACGAAGACCCAAACGAACAAGAAGTCAAGAATGTTGCTCAGGCTGAGCAAATACTTGAACAAGAAGAAGCTTTAAAGAAGGCCCCGGCTGATGAAGTTGTTGCGGGACCTGCTCCAACAAAGGGTGGTCGTAGGCGTGGTGGAGAAAGAGAACGTAAGCCAGCTGCTAAGAAGTCTTCTTTAACTGATAGCGGTTTAATTGAGAAAGTTGTATCCATTAATCGTGTTTCTAAGACTACAAAAGGTGGAACTCGTTTGGCTTTTTCAGCTTTAGTGGTTGTTGGTGATGCAAAGGGAAAAGTTGGATATGGATTAGGCAAAGCTTCTGAAGTTGCAACTGCAATTAAAAAAGGTCTTAATGCTGCACGTAAAAGTATGATCTTAATCAATCGTCGTGGAACAACAATTACTCATCAGATTTTGGGTGAATGTGGTTCAGCTAGCGTTCTTCTTAAGCCTGCATCTGAAGGTACGGGCGTTATTGCTTCTGGTGCTGTCCGCGCTGTTTGTGACGGAGCAGGAATTACAAATATTTTGACAAAATGTCATCGTTCTAACAATCCAATCAATGTTGTTAAAGCAACGTTTGATGGATTATCACGTTTGAAAATTTATAAAGAAAATAATTAAGGAACTCATATGCAATTGCATCAAGTTAGATCTCCTGCAGGTTCTCGTAAGCGTAAAGTTATTGTTGGTCGTGGTCGTGGGTCGGGCCATGGTAAACGTTCTGGTAAAGGACAAACTGGTCAGAATTCTCGATCTGGTCGTGCTGTCATGTCAGGGTATGAAGGTGGGCAAATGCGCCTGTTGCGTCGTTTGCCAAAAGTTGGATTCAACAGCAAATGGCCAGCAGATTATCAAATTGTTAATATCGAATCATTAAATAATTTCAGCGATGGCACTACCGTTAATCCTGAATTGTTAAAAAGCAAAAATTTAATTAAAACACTTCGTCGACCGGTCAAAATTCTAAGTGAAGGGGCAGTTACTAAGAAGCTAACAGTTGTGGCTCATCGTTTTTCAAAAACTGCTTCTGATGCGATCACTAAAGCGGGCGGAAAAGTTCAAGTGATTGGAAAAGAATAAGAATGATTTCACAGTTTGTTAAAGGTTTTGCGAACTGTTTTAAAATTGAAGAGCTGCGTAATAAGATTTTATTTACCATTGGAATTATTGCCGTTTATCGTTTGGGATGTTATATCCCAACCCCAGGCATCAATGGAGCAGCTTTAGCAGAGTTCTTTCAAAGAATGAACACGAATACCGGTGGTGGTAACGTGTTTGGAATTATGGATATGTTTTCGGGTGGGGCACTTGGGAAAATGACCATTTTCTCATTAGGGGTAATGCCTTATATCTCGAGTTCCATTATTATGCAGCTTTTGACAGCTGTTATTCCAGCTTTAGAAAAACTATCCAAAGAAGGCCAAGCGGGTTATAAGAAAATTAATCAATATACTCGTTATGGAACGGTTGGATTAGGTGCTATACAGTCATTTTTTATTGCTCTTTGGCTTGAAAGTCCGTCTACATTTGGTGGGTTACAAATTGTGAGTGATCCTGGTTGGGGTTTTCGTTTAACAACCATGGCTACCTTAACAACTGGAACTGTATTTTTAATGTGGCTAGGAGAGCGTATTCAAGAACGAGGTGTTGGAAATGGTACCTCGCTTATTATTACAGCAGGTATTTTATCCTCTGCTCCAACAGCTTTTCATTATCTTAAACTTCTCTTATCACCTTCATCGGGTGGAGCGCAGCTTCAACCAATGGCTCTTGTTTTAATGATTTTCTTCCTAATCACGGTTATCTTAGGTGTCACATTAATTTCACAAGGACAAAGAAGAATTCCAGTTCAGTACGCAAGACGTACTGGTGGAACACAAGTGCCAGGAGCTCAGGGAGCAGGCACATTTATTCCTTTGAAGGTTGATACAGCAGGTATTATTGCTATTATTTTTGCACAGTCTATTATTTTGTTTCCAGCGACGATTGCCAGTTTTATGCCTAACTCCCATTTGCAGCATTTTGCAACTTGGATTTCTCGTGGGCATATGCTGTATTATTCTATTTATGGCTTTTTAATTATTTTCTTTTGTTATTTTTATACTGCGATTGTGTTTAATCCTGTAGATGTTTCGGAAAATTTGAAGAAACATGGTGGATTTGTTCCAGGTATTCGTCCAGGAAAAGAAACAGCAGATTATCTAGATTATGTTTTAACGCGTATTACGTTAGTAGGCTCTTTATTTATTTGTATTATTGCGGTTATGCCTGATGCCATTATGGCTTCATTTAAGGTGCCATATCTTGTTGCATCATTCTTTGGTGGTACTGGGGTTTTGATTACTGTTGGGGTTATGTTAGATACTATGAAACAGATTGAATCTCATTTGCAGATGCACCATTATGAAGGTTTTATGAAAACGGGTCGTCTGCGAGGTCGTACAACATGAGAATTGTTTTGTTAGGCCCTCCAGGGGCTGGGAAAGGTTCTTTGGCATCATTAGTAAAAGAGACTGTCGCAATTGAGCATCTTTCCTCGGGAGATATGCTTCGTGAAGAAATGAAAAAAGGATCTGGTTTGGGCCTTGAAATTAAAGCTTTGATTGAAAAAGGTGTATTAGTTCCAGATGAGATGATTACTAAGTTAGTTGAGTTGAAGGTGACTGGAGATTTAAAGAATTCTAATGGTTATTTTTTAGATGGTTTTCCAAGAACAACTCAGCAGGCTCGAGATTTAGATAAGATTCTAGCTAACATAGGTCAGCCAATTGATTTTGTTTTATGCATGGAAGCTAGCTTAGATATTATTTTAAAAAGATTAGCTGGCCGTCGACTATGTCGCAAATGTGGAGCAGTGTATCACATTCATAATAAACCTTCAAAAGTAAGTGCTGTATGTGATGCTTGCGGGGGTGAATTATATCAACGTGCTGATGATAATGAAGAAACAATCAAGAAGCGTATGCAGGTGTATGAATCGAGCACTAAGCCAATTATTGAATATTATGCGTCCCAAGGCAAATTGAAGAAAATTGATGGCAATAAAGAGACGGCTGATCTTAAAGATGAACTATTGAAGATTTTAAATGAAGACAAGTCACATCAAAATCAAAACGTCAGATGAAATTGACATTTTAAGAAAAGCTGGTAAGATTCTCGCCTCAATTATTAGAGAATTAAAGAGCTCTTTAACAGTAGGAATGACGACTAAGGATATAGATGAACAAGCTTTTATCCTGATGCAGAAAAATGGTGTAAGGCCAGCATTTAAAGGTTATAGAGGCTTTCCAGCTAGTACATGTATATCCGTCAATGAAGGCGTAGTGCATGGTATTCCCGGGCAGCGAGTAATTCGTAAAGGTGATATTGTTAGTATAGATGTAGGCATCATTTGCGAAGATTATTATTCTGATACAGCATTGACAGTAGCGGTTGATCCAGTGAATCCTCAGTCTCAAAAACTTCTGCAAGTTACAGAAGATGCTCTTTATAAAGGAATTGAACAAGCTCGTGCTGGACGGCATTTATCAGATATATCATATGCAGTTCAGAGTTTTGTCGAATTAAATGGCTTTTCAGTAGTGAGAGATTTTGTTGGCCATGGAATAGGTCGTCAGTTACATGAAGATCCGGAAATTCCAAATTATGGCCCAGCGCATGAAGGACCTATTTTAAAAGAAGGTATGGTATTGGCGATTGAGCCAATGGTTAATATGGGGGGTCGTCGTACCCGAGTCTTGAGTGATGGATGGACGGTTGTTACAGATGATGGTAAGCCTTCTGCCCACTTTGAACATTGTGTTTTAATTACAGCTAATGAAGCTGAAATATTAACACGCTAAATATGGCCAAAGAAGATTTAATAGAAGTTGAAGGTACAATTGAAGAGGCGTTGCCCAACGCAATGTTTAGGGTTGTGTTGGAGAATAACCATAAAGTATTGGCTCATGTGTCAGGTAAAATTAGAATGAATTTTATTCGTATTTTACCCGGAGATAAAGTTAAGCTTGAATTGTCTCCATATGATTTATCTCGTGGCCGAATAACGTTTCGCTTGAAATAGGATATTAAAATGAAAGTAAAATCATCAGTTAAAAGAATTTGTGGAAGTTGTAAAATTGTTCGTCGATCAGGGGTTGTACGAGTGATTTGCTCTAACCCTAAACATAAGCAAAGACAAGGATAATTATGCCAAGAATTTTAGGTATTGACCTACCCAAAGAAAAACGTATTGAAGCTGCTTTGCCATACATCTATGGTATTGGTTTAACAAGATCTAAAGAAATTTTAACTCAAGCTAAGATTAGCGGAGATAAGCGTGCTAAAGATTTGACCGAAGAAGAAATCTCTCGAATTACTAGTATTGTTCAAAAGAGTTTTGTTACTGAAGGGGACTTAAGAAGAGATATTAATGAAAATATTCGTCGACATATGGAAATAGGAACTTACCGCGGATTACGTCATCGTAAAGGTTTGCCTTGTCGTGGCCAAAGAACCAAAACAAATGCCAGAACACGAAAAGGTAAGAAGCCAGTTGTTGGTCATATTATTAAGAAGGAAGCCGCACCAGCTAAAAAAGGATAATTTTATTTATGGCAACAAAACCAGCAGATAAAGATAACGCAATTGTCAATAAAAAGACAGCTAAAGCCAAGAAGAAATCCCTCAAAGGGATCACTTCAGGAATCGCAACAATTCAAGCAACATTCAACAATACAATCGTAACTATTGCAGATAAACAAGGAAACGCCATTGTCTGGGCTTCTCCAGGGTTGGTTGGTTTCAGTGGTTCTAAGAAATCAACACCTTTTGCTGCTCAAATTGCTGCTACAGATGCAGCAAGAAGAGCTAAAGAGCTTGGGCTTATGAGTGTAGATATATTAGTAAAAGGGCCAGGTTCTGGTCGTGAATCAGCGATACGTGCAATTTCTGCTGCTGGAATTTCGGTGACATCTATTAGAGATATCACACCTATTCCGCATAATGGTTGCCGTGCACGCAAAAAGAGAAGGGTTTAAGGGGAGATTTTTTATGGGTAGATATATTGGTCCACGTTGTCGTTTAATGAGAAGAGAAGGAACTAATCTCGACTTAAAGAAGAATTGGTCGCTTGAGAGACGCGAATCTCCTCCTGGACAGCACGGTCTTCAAAAAACAAAGCTTTCTAACTACGGTGTTCAGTTAAGAGAAAAACAAAAAGCTAAGCGTTATTATGGTATTTTAGAAAAGCAATTTAGAAATTATTTCAGAAAAGCAGCATCTTCCAAAGGTGTTACTGGCCACACATTATTACAATTTTTAGAAGTTCGTTTGGATAATGTGGTTTATCAAATGGGATTCGCTTTGACTCGTTCACAAGCTCGCCAAATGGTAAGTCATGCCCTGGTTAGACTTAATGGTAAGAAAGTAGATATTCCATCTATTCAAGTTAAACCTAATGATGTTATTACTATTAAAGATAAACCTGCAACAGTAAAGTTAGCTCAAACTAATATTGAATTAAATAAAGGTTGGGCGGCTCCTGCATGGTTAGAAGTTAATGCTGATAAGTTAACAGGCAAAGTTGTTCGTTTGCCAATGCGTGAAGATATTAAAGCGCCAGTTAATGAACAGTTAATTGTTGAATTGTATTCAAGGTAACAGTACAGACGCAGCATTGCTACGTCTCAACATTTATTAATTCGTATGACCTTCTCCGCCATAGGCGGATCCGCCTCCGGTGGAGACCCAAGAAGGGGACATAAAACAAGGAGAATATCATGGGTGTAAAATGGCGCGATTTTCAAATGCCTAAAAGATTAGATTGTGATGAATCTAGCTACACAACGACATATGGCAAATTTGTTGCTGAACCATTTGAACGTGGTTATGGCGTTACTTTAGGAAATTCTTTACGTCGTATTTTGTTGTCTTCCATCGAAGGTTCTGCAGTCACTGCAATTCGTATTGAAGGCGTTTCTCATGAATTTTCCACTCTTCCTGGAGTGCTAGAGGCTGTTACAGAGATTGTGTTGAACGTCAAAGGTTTAGTTGTCCGTTCACATTCAAAGGCACCTAAAAGTGTTTATATTAAAGCTAATAAAAAAGGTGAGATCAAAGCTAAAGACGTCATTTTTGATGAGGTTATTGAAGTTTTGAATCCTGAACATCATATTGCAACTTTAACGCAAGATATTCCTTTTAATATGGAGCTAGAAATCTCTCGTGGTCGTGGGTATGTGCCTGCAGATCAAAACAAAAGAGAAGGTTCTCCAGTTGGAACTATTGCAATTGATTCCATTTTTACACCTATTGAAAAAGTTAATTTTACTGTAGAAAATACACGTGTTGGACAAAGAACAGATTATGATCGTTTGATTCTTGAAATTCATACCAATGCGGCCATTAATCCCAAAGAAGCCCTTTTATATGGAGCTAATATTCTTCAACGCCATTTGGATGTGTTTGTTTCTTATGGTCAGCTTCCAGAAGAAGATGTGGAAGAAGAAGAAATTTCTGCAGAAGAAGAAGCTTTATATACCAAATTACGTTTACCAATTTCTGAGTTGGAATTATCAGTTCGTTCCTCCAATTGTCTTAAAGATGCAAACATCAAGACAATTGGCGATTTAGTTCGTCGTCAAGAACCAGAACTTTTGGAATTCCGCAATTTTGGTAAGAAATCATTGACCGAAATCGGTGACATTCTTAAGGCCATGGGGCTTTCATTAGGAATGAAGGTTGATACGAAAAAATTGAAATCCAAGGCCTAAGTAAGGGCTAAAGAGTAAGAGGCAATATGAGACACAAAGTATCGGGAAATCGTTTAAGTCGAAATCAGAGTTTACTTAAAGCTACTTTGCGTGATTTAGCGAAGTCTGTTTTGATTGATCAGCGTATATGTACCACACGTTCTAAAGCAAAAGAAGGGCGTAAGCTGGTTGAAAAATTAATTACATTGGCAAAAAAAGACACTTTGGATGCGCGTCGTCGTGCTTTTGCGATTCTTTGTGATCATGCTTTAGTTTCCTCTCTTTTTAAAGAAACTGCTCCACGCTTTAAAAATAGAATGGGTGGCTATACTCGTATAATCCCTTTCAATAAGCGTATGGGAGACAATGCTGAGATGGTGTTTTTAGAATTAACTGAAAAAGATAGAACTATTATTAGTGGTCAGAAAATCAGTAAATCGACCAAAGATAAAGTTGCTAATAAAGTCGAAGATGCTCAAACAAAACCTGTTATAGAAAAGCCTGAGCATCATAAGGATGACATTAAAGCTGCTACCAAGACTGCGGCAAAACCAACTGGAACAAGAAAATTGTTTCAGCGTAAAACGGGTAGTGAGTAAAGTTATAGATTAGTATAAAAACCCTCCTAGAACATAGGAGGGTTTTTTTATTGTTATTTAAAAGAGTAATTTTTACTATACTCGACAGAAAGGATTTGATATATTAACCGCCATGCTTAAAATCAATCGTAGAATCAAAGATATCGTCGGTTCAACCACACTTGCAATCACCGCTCGCGCTAAAGAATTAGCTTCTCAAGGTCATGATGTTGTTAATTTTGGAGCAGGGGAGCCAGATTTTGATACTCCAGATTTTATTAAAGAAGCTGGAATCAAAGCAATCAAAAGTGGTGTCACCAAATACACTCCTTCCATTGGAACTCAAGAATTAAGAGAAGCAATCGCAGCTAAATTTCAAAGAGATAACAATCTGACCTATAAGCCAAGCCAAATTGTAGTTTCTTGCGGTGCTAAACATTCTTTATTTAACATTATTCAAGTTCTTGTTGACGACGACGACGAAGTTATTTTTCAAGCACCTTATTGGGTGAGTTATCCTGAGATGGTAAAAGCAGCTGGTGGAAAATCTGTCATTATTCAAACTAACGCCTCCACAGGCTATAAGATCACGGCAGATCTTTTAAAAAAGAACATTACCTCTAAAACCAAGATTCTCATCATTAATTCACCTTCAAATCCAACAGGCGTTATGTACACACAGCAAGAACTTGCTGCAATTGCAAAAGTCTGTGTGGAGCATAAGATTTACGTTATTAGTGATGAAATTTACGAAAAGCTGATCTATGATGATGATATTAAATTTTGTTCGATTGCTTCTTTGGGAAATGAGATTTTTGATTTAACCATCACCGTAAACGGTGTCTCAAAGGCATACGCAATGACCGGTTGGCGTATTGGTTATGCGGCAGGTCCCGTTGAAATTATGGAATACATTAAGAAATACCAAGACCACTCTACTTCAAATCCAACCTCCATTAGCCAAGCAGCAGCTGTAGCGGCTCTGGGTGCTTCGAATGATACAATTGATGCTATGTGTAAAGTTTTTAAAGGGCGTCGGGATTTAATCCTTCAATGTTTAGATCAAATTCCTCAGATCAGCTATATTCGGCCTCAAGGGGCTTTTTATGTGTTTTGTGACGTGTCTAAGGTTACAGATGGCAATACTATGGCTAAAGCCATGTTAGATGATATTAAAGTCGCTGTAATACCTGGTGATGGTTTTGGAACTCCCCAGTTTATTCGTTTGAGTTTTGCAACTTCTGAAGTCAAAATCAAGGAAGGTGTAAGTCGTATAGGTTCTTGGATTCAATCTAATTCTAAACAAAAGAAATAAATTATGAGTAAACTGAATGCTTTGCGTGAATTGCTTCTTCTAACCATCCAAAAAGGTGCTTCAGATCTTCATTTAACTGAAAATACTCCTCCAATTTTACGTATTGATGGCGCTTTAGTTAAGACGGACCATGCGCCTTTAAACCGCGAACAATTACAAGAGCTTATTTTTGATAGTCTTTCTCCCAATCAAATGAAAATATTTGAAGAAGCAAAGGAGCTTGATTTTTCACTGGCCCTCAGCGGCTTGGATCGTTTTCGTGTGAATGTTCATATGCAAAGAGGAGTTGTCGAGGCAGCGCTGCGACGTGTTTCATTATTTATCCCCTCTATGGAAGAATTGCAATTACCTTCAATTGTGGGTGATCTGGCTCGTAAACAAAATGGCCTGGTATTGTTAACGGGGGCAACTGGTACAGGTAAAAGTACAACCATGGCCTCCATGATTAACTTAATCAATACCGAACGTTCTTGCGTCATTGTAAGTATTGAAGATCCTATCGAATACGTTCATCCTAATAAAAAATCTATCATTAAACAGCGTGAAGTTTATCGTGATACCCATTCTTTTGCTGAAGCGCTTCGTCGATGCTTGCGTCAGGACCCTGATGTTATTGTAGTAGGGGAAATGAGAGACTTAGAAACCATCTCAACGGCTTTAACTGCTGCTGAAACAGGCCACTTAGTTTTAGCAACGCTTCACACACCAGATGCTCCTCAGACAATTGAACGTATTATTGACGTTTTTCCTCCATATCAGCAACAACAGGTTCGTCTCCAGTTAGCGGCAGCGTTGCAGGGAATCATTTCCCAGCAATTGGTCCCCAGAGCTTCTGGAAAAGGAAGAATCATGATTCCTGAAATAATGACCGCCACAACAGGGGTTCGTAACATGATCCGTGAACAGCAGGTCGAACAATTACGTACAGCAATTCAAACAGGGGCCCAGTATGGGATGAAGACCATGGATAAATCACTCAAAGAAGCCTATGAAAAAGGACTTATCACGTACGAAACAGCAATAACCTATGCTCACAATATTGATGAGCTCAAAAGTTTATTAGGAAGAAGGTAAAATATGGCACACAAAGTTACACTCTTACCAGGTGATGGAATCGGACCCGAAGTAACCAATGCAATGAAGTTATGCGTGGAAGCAACAGGTGTCAAAATTGATTGGGATGTTCAAGAAGTTGGTGAGAAATCCATGGCTAAACATGGTAAACCTTTAACAGATGAGGTTTTAGATTCTATTCGTCGCAATAAAACTGCAATCAAAGGGCCAATAACGACTCCAATTGGAAAAGGTTTCAGATCTGTGAATGTTCAATTGCGTCAATCATTGGATCTTTTTGCCTGCGTTCGTCCTTGCGTGTACTATGAAGGTACTAAGACTCCAATTAAAAATGTAAATTTGCTGATCTTTCGTGAAAACACCGAAGATCTTTATGCTGGAGTTGAATTTGATATCAACACTCCAGAAGTGGACCGTCTACGTAATCTTATTAACGAAATGTCTGCTAAGAAGGTTAAGGAAGACACAGCAATTTCAATTAAACCAATTTCAGTGAGTGGTTCTAAGAGAATTGCTAAGTTTGCTTTTGATTGGGCTGTTAAGGCAGGGCGTAAGAAGATGACAGCTGTTCATAAGGCCAACATCATGAAGTTCTCCGACGGTCTTTTCCTTAAGAGTGTTTCAGAAGTAGCAGAACAATATAAAGGTAAGATCGAATTTGGTGATTGTATTGTGGATAATATGTGCATGCAGTTGGTGCAATATACTTCTTTGTATGATTGCTTAGTGCTTCCTAATCTTTATGGAGATATTGTCTCCGACTTATGTGCTGGTTTGGTTGGAGGCTTAGGTGTTGCGCCAGGGGCTAACTATGGTGACGAGATTGCTTTATTTGAGCCTGTGCATGGATCCGCTCCTAAATATGCAGGACAAAATAAGGTTAATCCTACGGCAACCATTCTTTCAGCCGTATGGATGCTTCGCCATTTAAAAGAAGATGATGCAGCTAATCGTCTCGATAATGCAGTGAAGATTATTTTAAGGGAAGGTAAGGAAGTTACTTACGATCTTAAAGATAATAAAAATGATCCATCTGCCATTGGTACAATGCAAATGGCTGAGGCGATTTGTAGAAAGATCTAAACAATTGAATTGAATGGATTGTCTCTAACCCCCTCTTTAATCAAAGAGGGGGTTTCTATTAGGAACTCAGATGGACTTGCTTATTGAAGATTGGGGTATAATTGACTACGAGAGTGCTTTTGTGCGTCAAAAAGAACTCGTTCAAGCTGTCATTGGGGGAGCCCAGGGCCGTTTGATTTTTTGTGAACACCCTCCGGTGCTTACCTTGGGGCGTTTATTTAAAGAAAACAGCCTTCTATACACCCATGAAGAAATTCAAGCCAAAGGAGTAAGTATTAAATCCATTGACCGTGGGGGGGATGTTACGCTTCATGCGCCGGGACAATTAGTTGTTTATGTGATTCTAGACTTGAACGTTTTGGGTAAAGATTTAAAGGTTTATCTCGAGAAACTCGAACAAGTTGCCGTTGATTTATTGAAGGATTTTGGTATATTGGCTGTAAGTATTCCGGGAAAACGTGGTGTTTTCGTCAAGCGAGATAAGATTATTTCAATCGGCATTGGAGTTCGCAAATGGGTCAGTTATCATGGCCTAGGCATTAATGTAAATACAGATCTTTCTTTATTCTCTTTAATCAAGCCCTGTGGTTTAGATGTGAACATGACCTCTCTCTCAAAACTACTGGGGCGCTCAGTTGACATGTCAAAAGTAAAAAATAAATGGATTGAGCATTTTAATCGAGTTTTTAAGGTTAATAGTCGCATATGAAAGAAATTATCCTGCCAGAATTAGGTGAAGGTATTACAAAGGCTACAGTTGCCCTTTGGCATGTTAAAGAAGGCGATATTGTAAGCCAAGATGATGAAATTTGTGAAGTTACGACGGATAAAGCAACGTTTAATGTTGAAGCTCCCGCAGCTGGACGAATAAAGTCTATTTTGATTCCAGTAGGCAAGGAAGGTCAAGTGGGCGGGGTTTTAGGATTAATAGAATAAGTATGACGCATTTCAAGCCTAAGCGTGTCCTTCTGCTATATATCTCCCAGGTTTCAGGTCATCGACATGGTGCAGTAGCCATATCAAAGGCCCTCAAAGAGCTTAATCCTGACTGTGAAATTAAAAGTCTGAATGGATTTGGCTATACCTATCCCTTAATGGAGAAAATTATCAATACCGCATATATGGGGGTAATTAAACGTGCTCCTCAGATTTGGGAGTATCTTTATGATAATCCTAAGGTCATTAAAGCTTCACAGAAAATCAAAGAAAAGATCCATAAATCTTCCCATAAGAAATTCAAACCACTTTTTGATGAATTTAAACCCGATGTCGTCGTTTGCACTCAAGCCTTTCCATGCGGCATGGTTGCAGATTTTAAGAACGAAAATAAGCTTCCTGTCAAAGTTGTCGGTGTTCTTACAGATTTTGCTCCCCATATGTATTGGCTTCATGATGGAGTAGACTATTATGTGGTTCCTTTTGAAGATGCGAAAAAAAGATACATGGACGAAGGAATTGAAGCAGATCAAATTAAAGTCTTTGGAATTCCTATCCGTACGAAATTTTCAGAAAAAGGAGATGTACAGACAATTGCCCGTAAATTGCATTTAGATGTACAAATTCCTACTGTTCTTGTTATGGGTGGGGGACAAGGTTTGGGCCCCATGAAGGAAGCTGTCAAATCTTTGGTAGCATTAAATCGACCTTTGCAGATCATTGTGATTGCAGGAACTAATACAAAACTTTTGGCTTGGATTAAAAAGATCCAGCGTAAAACCTCTAAAAAAATCATCGCTTATGATTATGCCAATAATGTCGATGAATTAATGGAAGTTTCAACATTGATTATTACAAAGCCAGGAGGTATGACAACCTCTGAATGCCTAGCTAAAGGGTTACCGATGGTTGTCATTGATCCAATTCCTGGACAAGAAGAACGTAACTGTGATTTTTTGGTTAAAAGTGGCATTGCTGTACGCGTATACAATAAAAAGGAAATTGCGCATTGCGTTGAAATGCTTTTGAATGACCCTGCTAAACTTCAGTCTATGAAGGAGTCTGCTTTAAAGTTTGCTCGTCCTAATGCGGCCCAAGACATTGCACGGTTGGTGCTCAGTGGGTAATTATTATCTATATCAAATTGCAGCATTTATTACTCGATTTTTACCGTTGAAGGCGAGTTATGCGTTAGGTGTTTTTCTCTCCGACTGTCAGTATCTTCTTTCTAAAGCAGACAGACAAGCTGTGCGGGACAATCTTAGTATTATCCTCAAAACTCAACAAGTACCTTCTGCCAAGGTTCGTGAAGTGTTTCATAATTTCGGAAAGTATTTGGTAGATTTCTTTACGATGACCCAGAGAGTGGACCAAGAATTTATTAAAAAATATGTGCAAATCTCTGGTGCGGAATATTTTAATGAAGCTCGTTCTCATGGAAAAGGAGGGATTTTAATAAGCGCCCACCTAGGGAATTGGGAAATGCCGGCGGGAGTTATTAAGTATTTGGGTTATCCATTATCTGTAATTGCTTTGTCCCATCGGGATCAAAGAGTCAATGCTTTCTTTAATAAACAAAGAGAATTCTTTGGAATCAAAGTCATTCAAACTAATGTTGCTGTTCGTCGATGCGTGGAACATCTTAAAGAGAATCGTTTGGTTGCTATTTTGGCAGATAGAGATTTTGGGAATCATGGGATACCTATGGATTTTTTAGGAAGAAAAGCTTTAATTCCAAAGGGGGCCGCCCTTTTTTCTATTAAAACGGGAGCGCCGGTTATTCCAACGTTTTTTTTAAGAACTCCACAGGATGGTTTTAAATTTATTATCGGAAAACCTATTTATCCCTTTGTAGTATCTAAGGAGCATAAAATTACTGACAAGGATTTAGAGAGTTTTATTGAGCAATACCTTAAGAAAATTGATGAGCAAATTCAACAAAATCCGACACAGTGGTTAATATTTCGACGTTTTAATATTGTATGAAAACAGCCATTCTTATTCCGGCGCATAATGAAGCTAAAGCCATTGGTTCTTTAGTCAAATCTCTTGTGGATCTTAGGTTTGATGTGATTGTTGTGGATGATGGCTCTGTAGATGATACAGGTCTTTTAGCTAAGACGCAGGGTGCTATTGTTCTATCAACTCACAAAAAAAGTGGTAAGGGAAATGCTCTTCGTTTGGGCTTTGATTACGCAATTGTTCAGAACTATGATGCTCTTATCATGATGGATGGAGATGGACAGCATTCACCCTCAGATATTGCTTATTTTTTGGAATGTTATGATAAAAGTCGCGTGGATATCGTTAATGGGAACCGTATGCTAAATCCTCGAGGAATGCCGTGGTTAAGGCGTGTGACCAATCATTTTATGTCAGCATTGATCTCTATGATCTGTCATCAAAGAATTGCAGATACTCAATGCGGTTTTCGATTTGTTACAACAAAAGTGCTTAAAGCGATTGAGCTTCAAAGCACTGATTATGAAATTGAGACTGAGATTCTTATCAAGGCTAGTCGTAAAGGTTTCCGAATTGCGTCTGTACCCATTGAAAGTATTTATGGGGATGAAGTAAGTAAAATCAATCCTTTGAAAGATACAGTTAGATTTATTCGTTATATCCTTAAAGAAATGTTTCGATCATGACAGCTAATAATTTCTTATATAAGGCCTTGTTTGTTTCGTTGACCATACATACTATTTTTGTTTGTAGCAGCTATTGGATGAAAATGCCTGATATTAAAAAAGTGAGAGATAAAAGAGTTGAAATTACGTATAAGCCTATAGCTCCTAAAACATTGGATATCCGTCAGCATGCCATTAAGCCGGCTCAAAAGTTAGATCTGCAAAATTCTATGGTTTCTAGTGATACAATTGGGGTTAAATTAACTAAAGAATCAGAAAGTTTAAAAGGGCTTACTGATTTTGAGCGTAAACCTAATCAAATTAAATCTGATCCTGCCAATTATGTGACAGTCACTCCTATCAGCTCAGAAAAGATTAATAGTCCTATTTATACGTCGTACCAAGATCGCATCCGTGAAAGCATTAAAGAAAGGGTGTATGCTAATTACAGCAAGCTAGATAAAGGAACGGTTTATTTGACCTTTATTATTTCTTCTGATGGGAGTTTAAAAGATTATCAGATTATTTCTGAAAAAAGCAATGCCAGCCAGAATTTGCGCTACATTTCTACTAAAAGCCTCAAAGAAGCCAGATTTCCACCATTTCTCAAAGGTATGAGTCTTCCTGAATATACCTTTAATATTGAAATTGAATATCAATTAAGCGAGTAAGCGCTTTCTCAGAGTCGCCTTTAAGCCCTTGAAATAAGGTTTTTCTATGGCATATTTATATAAAGGTATATAGATATGCTAAGAACCCCATTGATCACAATTATTTTAGTGAGCTTTATCGTCACAGGAACTATAGGCCCTATGCCTGTGAATGCTCAGGAAATACGTTTGCCTAAGCCTGGGGTAATGGTCCATTTAAGTCCCCCTATAAATCCTTCCATGTTAAAGGGAATTAAAGTTAATCCAGATAATCCGTTTCGGTTTGAATTCGTGCTGGACACCGGTGATGAAAATGTCAACCGTAGGGGTTTGATTCATCAAACCCAAGCAGAGGGCATGATGAATCATGCCCCTACGGATTTCAAATCTGAATCCGTGAAATTAATCAAATATTTCCTAGCCTCATTAACTATACCGGAGGGTGACCTATGGGTAAACCTAAGCCCCTATGAAAAGAACCGTATGGTTCCTGAGAGCTTTGGGCAGACAGAGATGGGACGTGATCTACTAGCCCAGGACTATATGCTCAAACAGATCACCGCGAGTCTTATCTATCCAGAAGATGAGGTAGGAAAAAGATTCTGGAAGAGGATCTATGAGGAGTCAGCCAAGAAATATGGCACAACCAATATCCCAGTCAACACATTCAACAAGGTCTGGATAGTTCCTGAGAAGGCAGTTATTTATGAGAATGCAAAGGCAGGAACGGCCTATGTGGTGGAATCCAGGTTGAAGGTGATGTTGGAATGTGATTATTTGGCGATGGATAAAAATATCGTAGGGGCGACCCACCGTGGTCGCCCTTTACCAGGGCAGGCACAGGGGCCTGCCCCTACGGAAACAAATAACATCGGATCCCAAATCATCCGCGAAATCGTCATCTCCGAATTAACCAAAGAGATTAACTATGGCGCGAACTTCGCCCAGCTTAGACAAGTCTATAGTTCCTTGATTCTAGCCACATGGTACAAAAAGAAGATCAAAGATTCGATTCTTTCCCAAGTCTATGCAGATAAAAACAAGATTGAAGGAATCAAATACGCAATGCCAACCAGGGGACATGCTCTTAACCAAAACAACAAGAGCGTGTCCCCAAGCAGTTTGCTAAGCAATAAAGCCTTGGATGTGAAAGCGACCCAGATGAACGAACCAAACGATGTTGAATCTATCTACCAACGCTACCTGCAAGCCTTCAAAAAAGGCGTCTACAACTACATCAAACAAGACATTGACCCGGCGACACAACAGGCTGTGCCCAGGAAATATTTCTCTGGCGGTATGGCTTTAGCCATGAATGTCACTAATTTAGGATCAACAGAATTACGAACAGTCGATAGGATGGATTTTGCTCAAATAAACCAAGATAACTTGAGAATTATCTCCAGTGAATTTACTTCTGTTAATTCAGTCTTGTCTAATCAGGCGATGAAGGCAGGAGAATCAAGTGCTGTGTCCCCAGATCCCCTGAAAACTCCTGCGCGGTCTTCATTTGTGATCGAAGATTCTCCTGATTTCAAACAGCGGTATTTGGGTGCTGCGAATAATCATGATCGAATAGCTTTATTAAAAGAAGAGTATGGATTAAGGGATGTTGAAATCGAAGTTTCAAGCATTAGGGGGGGATTTGGAGTCACTAGGGGTACTGGTTTATTGCAGAAAGCGGGTGACCATAAATATACATTAACTTTATATGGGGTTGAGGGTGATTATGAGGCTTATTTATTATTTCATGAATTTATGCATGCATATTTTGAAGAAAAAGGTCTTCGATTTAATTGGGACTCTCAAGGTGCGGAAGCAGATAATTTTATTTTTCAAATAAAGAATATGCTTTTGGATTATATGATCGAGCAGGAGAATAAGCGCAGATTTGAAGATCAATTTCAAGACATCACTCAAGATATGCGTGACTATAATTTAAGAGGTGTTTTAAAGGATAGAGCCATATTTCCTTCTTCCTTAATTGTCTTAGCTTTGAACGGAAAATTAGTCACAAATCTTTATCCAGCTCTATCAGCATGTTATTCGCAGTCTTTTATTGGCAAAATTGTAAAAATCCCTTATTACGATGAGCTGGTAAAAGAATTTGATAAACTGTCAGTTTCAAGTTCTGTTTCTGATTGGCAAAATGGATTTATGAATGTTTACAAAATAATGGTTGATTCTGATGTGAAGATGCAAGCTAATAAGTTAGTAGTGAATATTCAGAAATTGAAAAAAGTGATAATGAATATAAATGGTAATTTAGAAATGCTTATTCAAACGGTCCAACGGACAATGGCCGAACAAATAAAGCCTGAACAACAAACCATGCCCGATCAGATATGGGATGCTTTAGTATCAGAATTAGACAACTCCAAATGGCCGGATGATTTTAGAATCATATTAAAATATCATCTGGACGCTCAGAAAAGAAAACTAAATGTTAAAAGTCTTTTTGATACTTTGCGTAAATTTCATATCGGGCCTACCGTAAACATCATATACATGTTAAATGGCATCTTTGAGAATGCGAATTTGAGCGTGAGAATTTATAATGATGAGCAGAGGAAGATTCAAAAAGTTAATGATGATTATGGTTTCTTAGAGAATCTAGATTTTGCAATGCTTGAGACAATAGAGGGCAGCGCCCAATTATTTAAGAAATCTGATCAAGCAATGAAGGCAGAAGAATTAAGTGCTGTGTCCCCAGATTTGCAGAATATATTTGGTAAACCCGTGAATGAAGATTTACCTGAAGAGATTGCTAATTTACCAGCAGATCAGTCTTCTACACGAGGGACTTTAACCAAGAGGCCATTCGGTGAGAAGACTATTGAACAAGAAAGGTTAGAATTAGAAATGTTGGTGGGTGTTGAATCTCTTGAACCGCAGGTTGCATGGGCTGTGCAAATGTTAACGATTAAGGGGTATGGTAGTAAATCTTCAGGGTTTTATTATGAGCATCCTAGTCAAATTCACGGTGGCACTATGGAGAGACACAGTATTGAAGGTTTTTCAAGATCATTGTCTCCGGAAGAAATAAGGATTATTGAATCTGTCCCTGGGGCTAAATATGATGTCTCTAAAAATGGAATATTTGTTGATTCTAAAGGTAAAACACTAAAAGAAGTCAAAGCTGTTTTTGATGAAATTGCTAGAAGACTTCCTGATCATGGAGCGCAAAATAGAGAGCAATTTTTGATGTTTCAACAGGTGTTGGGTGCTCCAAATCGGCATTTTATAATAAAAATAAACGCAACTGATGGGTATCAGGATAGAGAGATATATGTCAACCGATTTGTACGTCATTTAAAGAAGTTTAAACTCACAATGACAACAGATGTTATTTCATTATGGGAGACTATTATTGGTCAGCAAGAAGGTGCATCGCAAATCGAAGTTGTTCAAGGTGTATTTAAGGACGCAATTGTTAATGGAAAAGCATTGGTGATTGCGGGAGATAGTCTTAAGAGATTTGATTTTTCAATTCAAGACTTAATTAAATCAGTACTTAGTCAGCAAGGAGAGACAGTAGCATTTAACCATGAAACTTTAAAGGTGCATCCTGGATTTCGTTTGGTATTTCTACTAGATGACTCTTTAGCTAAGAAGTTAATGGAAGAGCTAGAAAGAAGCTTTCTTCAATTTAACTATCCTGTAACCTCTCAGAAAGTGGACAGTGCTTTGCCTGCCGAACATAGAAATGGAACAGATAATCTAGTCTTAGAATTTGAAAGAGAGCTTACTGAAGCATGGAGAGCGATCCCATTATTTTACGATACGGAGTTTACAGACAATCAACCATGGATTATGGATCATAGAACGTTGTGGGATGATGTATTAAAAGTAGCATCTAAGCATCAGTTATTAGCTCATGGCACATTGAATAGTTATTATCAATCCAATGGCATTGGGATTTCACCTCTTAATCTTCACTGGGCCATGTTGGGTATTATGCTTGAAGGTAGTGTTCGTTTTGGTGAATTGGGAAATTTCTCTTCCAATATTGGAATAGATGATATGTACAAAAATGCTGCTCGTTTTGGCCCCTACTATGTTCTTTTTCGTCCAGGTAGTGGAGTTCCAGGTGAAAAACAATTTAAGTTTCGAGAACATCCTTCTAAAGAAGAGGATCATTTAATCTATCTTGTACCAGAAGAGAACGCACGGAAATTCTTTGAATTGGGTCTGATTAAAGCAAAGGAGCGAGGTTTTATTACTCCTGCGCAAGAACAGATAGTTCGTTCTAAGATTTTAACGTATGCTGAATTTGTAGCGAGTGACAGTCAGATAGAGGACATAATTAGAGGAAGAGTTCCAGCGCGACGGACGGGAAATGACGCTCAGACAGCAAAGGACACGGATAGAGTGATGAAGACAGAAGAATTAAGTGCTGTGTCCCCAGATTATAAACATATTGCTTTGGGGACGGTTGTACCTCCGGGAGATGCTGCAATGAGGGTAGGAAAGGCTTTGACGAATAAAGGTGGTATCGACTTTACCGCCACCAAAACACCTTTGGAAGTTCATAACGCAGGAGAGGGTATAAAGTTCCAGCTGGATCCAGCTATGTTGCAGCAGCTCCAAAATGCCCCAGGCTTTGTGCCAGTCATTATTAATATTGAACCCATGATCAATCTGCGGGAATTTTTGGGTATTAATCAGCAACAAACTACCTCTATTTCTGCATAATCCATACGTTCCAGTAGATTTTTAGTTACTGACACATCACAAGAATTTGACAATCCCAACCATCTTTGTTAAAGTGTCGATACTTTTTTGCTGAAAGCATCCTAAGCTTAGATTGATTATAATACATTAAGAACTTATTAACTTCCGCCAAAGGCGGACCAGCCTCTGGCTGGGAAAGGTCATTATGGATTTACATAATCGTTTTGGTGACAAGCTTGGAGACGAATCTGGCGGACTTATTGGTCCCGATGGTCAACCCCTTACAAGCAAACCTGAAGAACAATCCCCTCAAGAAGCAGAAACAGAACCTCAATTAGACTTTTTTAACTATATCGCCAGCCTTGGTTTTCAAGCCATGATTTTCTTAGGCGAGATGCCCAATCCCATTACAAATCAAGTAGATAAGAATTTGAAACAAGCTAAATTCTTGATTGATACCATGGCAATTATTAGGGAGAAAACAACTGGTAATTTATCCAAAGAAGAAGCTGAACTTTTAAATGGCTCTATTTATGAGCTTCAAATGCGCTATGTGCAGGCGCGCTTAAGAAAGACCAGCCTAATTTATGATAGATGCTAAGCTTTTAGAAATTCTTGCATGTCCAGCTTGTTTAGGGGATGTGCAGCTTAAAGATAATTTTGTGGTGTGTGTGAAGTGTGGACGTAAATATCCCATAAAAAACGGTATTCCTGTACTGTTAGCTGATCAAGCTGAAAAATAGTCTATGAATAATCGCCTTAAACGATTGGTCGATGAGTTTCCTCGTCATCGAGGGATTGATGCACTTTTGATCACCCAAGATGTTAATATTCAATACCTTACTGGATTTCCTGCCGGTGAGTCCTGGCTGCTCGTTACCCCAGCCAAAGCAATTTACATTACTGATTTTCGCTATATTCAAGAGGCAAAAGAAGGGCTCAAGGGTATTGCTGTTGTTAAACAACATACTCAATGTCTAGCTGCTACGCTTTTTGAGCTGGTTAAAACTTTAAAAATTAAACGCCTTGGATTTGATGAACAAAAGACTTCTGTAGCTTGTTTTAAGAAATTGAAAAGTTATTGCCCCCGTAGATCCAAACTAGTTCCTGCCAATGGCTTAGTTGAGCTTTTAAGAGAAATTAAAGATGAAAATGAGATAAATACCATCCGTCAATGCCTCAAAGTTCATTTTAAGGCTATTCAAATGCTTAAAAAAGTGGTGAAGCCTGGCCTTTCTGAACTTCAAGTATTGGGTCATTTGGAGGGATTTATTAAAAAAGAGGGGGTAAAGTTTTCTTTTAGTCCCATTATAGCTTCGGGGCCAAATTCTGCCTATCCTCACGCCAAGGTCAGCGAGAGAATTCTCAAAAACAATGAACCTTTGTTGATCGATATTGGGATTGATATAAAAGGTTACAAGTCTGACTTGACACGTAATTTCTTTTTAGGTAGAATGACGCCTCATTACAAGCAAGTACTTGAAGCTACAACACTTGCGCAACAGGAGGCGATCAAATTGATTAAACCTTCTGTAAAGGTTGCAGATGTTGATCTTCATGCACGTAAAGTATTGAGAAGATTTGGGTTAGCAAAATATTTCGGTCATTCTTTAGGGCATGGCGTCGGGCTTGAAATTCATGAGAATCCAAGACTTTCGACTAAAAGCCCGGCAGTTTTGGAGTCAGGGATGATTGTAACGGTTGAACCAGGAGTTTATATTCCTGGGAAGTTTGGGGTTAGAGTAGAAGATATGGTTTTAGTTAACAAAGAAGGATGTGAGGTGTTAAGTGGTAATTACTATTAATGAACTAGAAACGGGAATGGTGCTTTTGATTGATGGAAACCTGTACTTTGTGACAGAACTTAATCATGTTAAGCCAGGAAAAGGTAGTGCTTTTGTTCGTGTTAGACTTAAAAATATTAAAACTGATGCTGTACTTGAAAGAACATTTCGAACTGCAGACACCCTAGAAGAAGCTGATTTAGAGCGTCGTCGTATGCAATATACGTATTCTTCAGGCAATGAATACCATTTTATGGATCAAAGTACCTTTGAAGATACAGTCATTACTAAAGAGCTTTTAGGAGATGGCGTTAAATATCTTCAAGATAATATGGAAGTTGAAACCATTATCTATAAGGATCAAGTCATCAAAGCAGAAGTTCCCACCTTTATTATTGCTGAAGTTATTGAATCTGACCCTGGTTTAAAGGGAGATTCTTCCAAAGCAGGTTATAAGCCAGCTAAAATTGATACCGGAGCTTCTGTTCAGGTACCTTTGTTCATTATTCAAGGAGAGACTATTAAAGTTGACACTAGAACCGGAGTTTACGTTGAAAGGGTCAAACGATGAATTTAAAAGAAATTAAGGAAATTATCGCGCTTATGAATGAAAACGGTTTAGGCGAGATCGAAATTGAGCGTGAAGGCCTTAAACTGAAACTTAAAAAATCCGCACTTGAAGCTCATCTTCAAGCGCCAATCCAATATGCTATTGAATCACTTCCTGCCCCTAAAGCTGTTGGCTCTTCTCCAAGCGGTTCTTCCTCCAAAGATGTTAAAACAGATGCTAAATCAACCAAAGACATCAAATCTCCTATGGTTGGAACGTTCTACAGATCACCTTCACCAGAAGCTGCTCCTTTCATGGAAATAGGTCAAACAGTTGAAATAGGTCAGGTGGTATGTATCGTTGAAGCGATGAAGCTCATGAATGAAATCAAATCTGAGATTCGTGGTAAGGTTGTTGAGGTTGCTGTGTCTAATGCCGAACCTGTGGAGTTTGGTCAAACCCTTTTTGTGGTTGAACCCATATAATTTATGTTCTCAAAAATTCTAATCGCCAATCGTGGTGAAATTGCCCTTCGTGTCATTCGTGCTTGTAAAGAATTAGGTATTCGAACAGTTGCTGTTTACTCAGAAGCGGATCGAAATTCTTTGCATGTTCGTTTTGCGGATGAAGCGGTCTGTATCGGAAAAGCCACCAGTAAAGAAAGTTATTTGAATATTCCAGCTATTATTTCTGCTGCTGAGATTACTGATGTGGAAGCCATTCATCCTGGTTATGGTTTCTTGTCAGAAAATGCTCATTTTGCCGAAATTTGCGAATCCTGTCATATCAAGTTTATTGGTCCTAAGCCAGACTCCATCCGCAAGATGGGAGATAAGATTGTTGCTAAGGAAACAGTCAAAAAAATAGGCGTTCCTTTAACTCCTGGTGGAGATGGAATCATTTCTTCTCAAGAAAAGGCTTTAGAAATTGCTCAGAAAATTAAATATCCTGTCATCATCAAAGCAGCAGCGGGTGGTGGTGGAAAAGGAATGCGTGTTTGTCATAATGATGTGACATTGATCAACTCTTTTAAAATGGCACAAACAGAAGCGGAAGCTAATTTCGGACGTGCTGATGTGTATATTGAAAAATACATTGAAGGACCTCGCCATGTGGAATTTCAGATTTTAGCTGATCAACATGGAAATGTTATCCATTTAGGTGAACGTGATTGTTCTCTACAACGAAGACACCAGAAATTGCTTGAAGAAGCCCCATCTCCAGCGCTTGATGCTGGTTTGAGAAAGAGAATGGGCGAAGCTGCAGTTAAAGCGGCGAAAGCTGTTAATTACCATGGTGTGGGAACTATTGAATTTCTTTTGGATGTGAATAATAACTTCTATTTCATGGAAATGAATACCCGTATTCAAGTTGAGCATCCTGTCACCGAAATGGTCACTGGAATTGACTTGATTAAAGAACAGATCAAAGTAGCCAATGGTCAGAAGCTTAAGATCAAGCAAGAGGATGTCAAAATTAAAGGACACTCGATCGAATGTCGTATCAATGCGGAAGATCCTTATAATAATTTTATTCCTTCTCCTGGCAAGATCGAAGAGTTAAACCTGCCAGGGGGACCCGGAGTTAGAATTGACACTCATATTTATCCTGGATATACTATCAGTCCCTACTACGATTCCATGGTAGCTAAGCTTATCGTCCATGGCAAAGACCGGGAAGAGGCTATACGAATCATGCGAAGAGCATTAGATGAATTTTATATATCTCCCATTAAAACCACAATTCCATTACATATGGAAATCATGCATCATCCAACCTTTCTCCAAGGAAAAGTCACGACCCATTTCTTGGAAAAGATGATGAAAAATGATGGCTAAAAAGGAGTTTCTAATGTCGATCGGAGAAAAAGTTGATTTAGGAAATGTTCAAATTCATAAGAAAGTCATAGGTGACATTGCTGCAGCATCTTTGCGTGATATTCCTGGTGTCAGCCTTGCCGGATTTGGTATTATTGGTGGTTTTTGTGAGTTATTTGGTTATAAAAATTTTCCTGGCGTCTATGTGAGAGTTGATCAATCTGGCCAAATTTCTATGGAAATTCGAGTAGAGATTGATTTTGGAGTTAATATTCCACTTGTAGCCCACGAAATTCAAGATAAAGTTCAAGCGGCAATTGAACAAGCGTTAGATTTAGAACTTAAAGAAATCAATGTCAGCGTTCAATCTGTGACAAGGGCCATGCCTAATAGCAGGGGAGGTATCTAATGTGGTTGATGACTCGTTTTGCGATCATTTTCTATGTGTGTGTTATTTGGATGACAAGCCTGATTGTTATTCTTTTTGTCTTACATGGTTTTGAATATCAAACTATTCAACATCTTTTAGCTATGATCTATACAGATCACAATCTTCGGCTTATTGCGGGTTTGATTGCTTTAGGTTTTATTCTAGTAAGCATTTTATTAGAGAACCTCATATATGGCCGCAGACGTATGGAACGTACGATTGCCTTTGATAATGATTCTGGTGAGGTAACTGTTTCTTTGGTCGCTTTAGAGGATTTGATTAAGTCTTTAACTTATCAAGTGCCTGAAGTTAAAGAGATTAAACCATTTTTGATGGCTGATAAAAAAGGTATTGATGCCCAAATTAAATTGACCTTGCGAAGTCAGGTCAATATTCCTGAATTAACATCCCGATTACAGGATTTGATCAGACGTAAGATTGAAGAGACAATTGGTATGGAAGGCAGAGTTAATATTCGCATTCATGTGGCAAAAATGAATTTGGAAGAGACTAAATCTAAAAGGCCAAGTGATTCAGTTAAAGATCCACAAGTTCCTTTTCATGGGTATAGGGCATAAATGAGATTAGAAATTAGAGATTTGAAATTAGATATCAAATTTCAAATTTCTAATATCACTGAAATTAGCAAGTAGAATAAAATATATGAAGAAAATTGGAATACTTACGGGCGGTGCAGATTGTCCAGGGCTTAATTCAGTCATCCGGGCTGTTGTGCGTAAAGGCATGCAGGAGGGATTTGTCATTACTGGGATTAAGAATGGCTGGCTTGGTCTTATTGAAAATGACATGCGTGTATTGGATGTCAAATCAACTACAGGAATCTTGGATAAGGGCGGTACCATTTTAGGAACAAGCCGCGTTAATCCTTTGAATGATGAGGATCAAATTAAGAAAATTAAAGAAAATTATGCCAGAAGCGGTATTGATGCGTTGATTGTTGTTGGAGGAGAAGAAACTTTAAAGGTAGGATTAGCTTTGCATAAGCGAGGAATTATTCAAGTAGTAGGCGTCCCTAAATCTATTGATAATGCTCTTTCAGGGACTGATTATGCTTTTGGATTTGATACAGCTGTAAATGTAGCGACCGAATGTATTGATCGTTTACATACAACAGCTGAATCTCATCATCGTATTATGGTTGTTGAAGTCATGGGTTTATATACCGGTTGGTTAGCTGTTCATGCAGGAATTGCTGGCGGTGCAGATATTATTCTTGTTCCAGAAATTCCAGTTGATTTAGATGAGGTTTATGAGCTTCTGCGTGAGAGACATAAGCGTGGAAAGCCTTTTAGTATTATTGTAATATCTGAAGGGACGAAATTGGAAGGTTACTCCATTCCAAACATGGATCCCAGCTCTTTTATTGTGGAAAAAAGACGATTTGGCTCAGTGGGAGAATTTTTAGCTAAATCTATTGAAGATAACACTGGTTATGAGACGAGAGTAAGTGTTTTAGGGTATATCTTAAGGGGTGGTTCACCTACGGCTTTTGATCGTGTTTTGGGAACTCGTTTTGGAGTTAAGGCTGTTGAACTTATTAAAGATAATAAATTAGGTAAGATGGTTTCTTTGCGGGAAAATAAGATTCGTTTTGTAGATATGGAAGAAGCTGTGCGCGAACGTAAGCAGGTTAATATGGACTTGGTTGATATTGCGAATGTTTTCTCGGCTAAGAACTAAACATAAGATTTTTCTATGGAAAAACTTGTAGAACAGATTTTTGCCCAATCTATTGGGGTCAAACAAGAGACCCTTAAAGTCAATCTCCCTAAGATTGTTGAGTCTGCTCAAACAATCATTGATGCCTTAAATAATAATCACAAACTCTTTTTTTGTGGAAATGGTGGCTCTGCTGCGGATAGTCAGCATATTGCCGCTGAGTTTGTAGGACGTTTTCAAAAAGAACGAAAAGCTTGGCCTGCCATTGCTTTAACGACAGATACATCGGCTTTAACAGCATTAGGAAATGACTATAGTTTCGACATTGTCTTTTCACGTCAGCTCCAGGCGTTAGGGCAACCAGGAGACGTGCTAATTGCCATCACAACAAGCGGCAATTCCAAGAATGTTCTAGAGGCTGTTAAAGAAGCGAAAAAGATGGGAATTAAGACTATAGGAGTAACAGGAGGTACGGGTGGATCTCTTGTAACTCTTTGTGATATTACACTTATTGCAGCTTCACCAATTACGGCTCGTATACAAGAATCTCATCTGGTAATTTTTCATTCCATTTGCGAACTTGTTGAAAATGCTTTAACGAAATAAACTTTTACCGGCCTCCCATAGGGATGTCGGTTTTTTATTTATTATGATTTCATTAGAATCCAAAATTATTTCTTTGCAATCACTTAAGAAGAAATTAACCTCTTTGCGCCGCTCTGGAAAAACCATTGCCTTTACCAATGGCTGCTTTGATCTGATGCATATTGGTCATGTCAAATATCTTGAAAAAGCAAAAAAACAAAATCGTATTCTCATTGTTGGATTAAATAGTGACCGCTCAACTAGCCGTCTTAAAGGACCTACCCGTCCTATTTGTCCCCAAAAATCTAGAGCAGCGGTCTTAGCTGCTTTGGAAAGTGTCGATTTTGTTGTCCTTTTTGATGAAGAAACACCTTATAAGTTAATCCAAGCCGTCAAACCTGATATTTTAATCAAAGGCGGAGATTATAAAGGTAAAGATGTTGTAGGAAGTGATGTGGCTAAAAAGGTTGAGTTAATTAAGTTTGTTAAGGGTTTTTCAACTTCGAATATTATAGAAAAAATTAAGAAGTCTTAAATATGACCAAAAATGATCCTCTTTTTCGCATTTTAGATGCAAACCTTAATAGGTCTAAGGAGGGATTGAGAGTTTGTGAAGATATTAGTCGGTATATTTGGAATCAAAAAGCTCTAACTAAGCAAATAAAACAAGTCCGTCATGAATTAAGTAGTACTATGTCCAAGATAAGCATATTGCGGATTTTGGATGCCCGTGCTGTAGAAAGTGATGTGGGCAAGGGAACCATACCTAGTGAGCTTAAAAGAAGTGATGTGGGGGCTGTTTTTTTAGCAAATGCGCAGCGAGTCAAAGAGTCGTTAAGGGTTTTGGAAGAAATTTCCAAACTCATAAACAGCTCAGTATCCAAGAATATTAAATCGTTACGCTATAGGTTTTATGTCATTGAGCAAAAAGCTTTTAAAAAGAGCTAATTTATACTTAATTTTAGATGCAGAGGTCCTTTCTTATAAAGATTTGCTAAAGACCTTAAAACCAGCTGTACGTGCAGGAGTTGATATAGTACAATTGCGGAACAAAAAAGGTCATGCAAAAGATATTTTAGAGTTTTCTAAAGAAGCAAGACGTATTTTATCAAAAAAAGCGCTCTTTATTATGAATGACCGAGTGGATTTGGCGATTTTATCAAAAGCTGATGGGGTTCATTTAGGTCAACAAGATGTCAGTTATGCTCAAGCTAGAACATTGATGGGATCTCAATCGATTATAGGAGTATCTTGTCAAGATCTAGAACATGCTAAGAAGGCTCAAAGGCAAGGTGCTAGTTATATAGGATTTGGCTCAGTTTTCAAAACTCAAACAAAGCCAGAGCGTCAACCTATGAAATTGGAACTACTTAAAACTGTTGTTCAGACTATTAAAATTCCTATTTTTGCTATTGGGGGTATTAATTTAAGTAATTTAGGTAAAGTAAAAGAAGTAGGGGTTAGTCGAATTGCGGTTTGTCGGGATATTTTATTAGCTAAAGATGTAGATAAGAGAGTTAGAGAATTTAAAAGATCATTGTAACAAGGGGTTTGCAGTTTGCGGGGGTCATACAGTGGTAGTATGTTAGCTTCCCAAGCTAACTGCGCGGGTTCGATTCCCGTCCCCCGCTCCATAAAGGATGAAAATGGTAAATAACCATAAGAATTTTGAAAAGAATATTTTAGGGGCCTTATTGTTAGCTAGTATTGTGATGATTTCTGGTTGTGCGACAACAGAATATAATCGACTTCCTGAGACCCCTAAAGTGATCGTTCCTCCTAAGGTTGAGAAACCTCAAGGCATTTATCATAAGGTTCAAAAAGGCCAAACTCTTTGGCAAATTTCCAAAACATATGGATTATCTGTTGAAGAGATCATTTCAGCTAACAATATTCCCAACGCAGCGGCAATTGAAGTCAATCAGCTTCTTTTAATTCCTGGAGCGAAACAAGTTAAAGATATAGTGATGCCTCCTGCTTCATCAGCAGCAACGCCCGATCAAAACAAAGATGAGTTTGCTTGGCCGCTTAGGGGGAAAATTATTTCTTATTTTAAAGACCCCAAGGGTGAGGGGGTCAATCGAGGGATCGATATTGATGCAGCTCAAGGCTCTTCCGTCAAAGCTTCCAGAGAAGGAAGGGTTGTTTTAGCTGATAAAATGAGTGAATATAACCAGACAGTCATGATTGATCACGAAGATGGTTATGTTTCTATTTATACCAATAATCGTAAGCTTCTTGTGAGCCCAGGCCAGAGGGTTTATAAGGGAGACGTGATTGCTGAGGTGGGTGCTACAGCAAATAAGAGTTTTTTACATTTTGAAATTAGAAAAGGGAAGGAAGCAACTAACCCATTATTTTATTTGCCATGAACTTAAATGATCCTACATATAGTTTTTTTGGAAGAAGAGAGATTTCTGAGCTTTTAACTAAGCGTGTTTTAGGGCTCAAAGATGGATACCGTCAAAATTTGGCACTTTTAGGCAGCCGTTATGTAGGAAAAACCTCTATAGTGGAACGATTTATTATGAATTTTGAAGATAAAGACGTGCTTGTTCTTTATCTAAATTTGGAAACCCATGATTTTAAGCACTTTGTGTTACAGTTTAGCAAAGGGATTTTATATCATTTTCTCAAAAATCAAGGTCAGCCTGTCCAAGAAGATTTAAAATTACTCCTAGAATCAAGTCGTCCTTTAATTCCTGCAACAACTGCAGGAGTGGAGGCCATGCAGGAATTATTAAAAGAGGGGAAAACAAATGAAGCTTATTTTCAACTTTTGAATTTGCCTGAAGTCTTTTCACAAGAAACCAAAAAGTCTCTTGTTTTAATCTTAGATGAATTTCAGAATTTAGAAAGTTTCCCTGTGACAAATGTTTTTGTTGAATTAGGAAAGCGTATCATGACCCAGAAGAACTGTCTTTATATTACAACCAGTTCCAATGAAGTTCAGGCCCGCGCTATTCTTTCAGAGAAGCTTTCTTTGCTTTTTGGAAACTTTGAGATTATAGAAGTGTTGCCTTTGGATCTGCCAACAAGCCAAGGATTGTTAGATCACAATCTTCAGGACATTAAAATTGGATTGTATTTAAAGAATTTTCTGGCTGATTTTACAGGTGGATACCCCCTTTATATTAATATGCTTTCTCAAGAAATGATTTCGCTCACAGCCCTCCATCGTCAACAGGAAATCTATGCGCCTATTGTGTCTCAAGCTATTGAAAATCTTGTTTTTAATCCTTGGGGAGTCATTAGCCGTCATTTTGAATTGATTATGAGTGATTTACGAAGAGGGAAAACCGGGGGGAATTTGTGCTCTTTGCTCGTTGCTCTTTCTGAAGGCAAGCATCGCATGGCTGATGCGGCACAATATTTAGGTCTTAAGCTTACCCTTGTGAATCAAAGAATTAATATCTTGCTGGAAGCAGACATTGTTGAGAAGAACGGTAATTACTATCATATCAAAGACAAACTTTTTAAGTATTGGATCAAGTATGTTTATCAACGCCGCATGAAAACAATTGATTTAGAACCTGGCCGCGGACGCAAGATGTTTAAAGAAGAAATCAATCGTTGTGTTAATGAATTCCAGATGGTGGCTCGAAAAGATCTATCATCCAGGATGATGGATCTGCTGCATAAATTTGATGAAGAGTCTTTTGAATTAAGTGGGCGAAGATACAAATTATCTTCCTTTAAAGATGTCTCTATGATGAAAATGCGTTTAGGCTCAGGAAATTTCTTAGACGCCTTATTGGCTGATTCTCCAGATGGGCAATGGCTCGTCGTTCTTAAAAAAGATCCTGTTTTTGAACATGATTTAAATCATTTAGCTGAAGAAATTAAGAAACTTGATTTTAAGCCTGGTCGCTGTGTTCTTGTATGTTTAAAAGGTCTGGATGAAAGTGCTAAGGTAAGGGCATTACAGGACAAATGGTGGATTTGGAGTGAAGAACAAATTAATACTTTGATGCATCTTTATGATGAACCCTACTTAACTCGATGAAAATTGGCGTAATTTCTGACACTCATTCTTTACCTATTCCCCGAAAACTGTGGGACGTGTTGTCTCAAGTTGATTTGATTGTCCATGCAGGGGATGTTTGTGATATTGAGACGCTTAAGAAATTAAAGGCAATCAAAGAGGTCAAGGTTGTTCAAGGTAATATGTGTGATCCTCAACTTAAGAAGAAACTTCCTTTAAAAGAATATTTTGAGTGTGAGGGGATTCGCATTGGAGTCCATCATGGTCATATTGGGGGAAAGGATGCTTTGAGTAATGCCGCTGAGCAATTTAAAGGTCAGCCTTTAGATATTATTATTTATGGTCATTCTCATCATGCTTTTAATCAAGAAATTAATCATATTCTTTTTTTTAATCCTGGAAGTCCCAATGATGTAGTTAAAGCAAAATTCTTTTCTTATGGCGTCATTGAAATTCACAACGGCAAATTTCAAGCCAATATCATTAAATTATAGATGTAGCTATTCATTTCTTTGAATCTCACCTAAAATAGCATCCAACTTATGGTCTCTATTTCCTTTCAAACAGCTTTTGTAGCTATTTTTCAAATTTTTTTAATGGGGGGCGTTGGTTTCTTTCTATTGCGACGAAAGCTGCTTCAAGAAGAGGGTTTGAGAATCCTTTCATGGCTGAGTATTAATGTTACATTTCCGCTTTTTATCTTTTATCAGATCATCAATAACTTTAATCCGTCCTCTCAACCTTATTGGTGGACATATCCTTTAATTAATTCGGGCTTATGTGTAACGGGTGCGGCGCTAGCGAGTGTGATAGTTTATATCTTTTCAAAAAAACAGTCTAAAGAGTGGGTTGCCGTAAGTTCTTTGCATAATGCCGGTTATATACCGCTGTTGCTGGTGACTATGTTGCCATTTGGAGAAAAGACTGCAGAAGTATATGCCTATATTATTCTTACAATTGTAGGGTTTGATTTATGTTTATGGACCCTTGGAGTGTGGTTTATCTCTTCTCACCAAAAGCCAAAGATGAGTTTATCTAACTTTATTAATCCTCCACTGATCAGTATGTTTCTCGCATTTGTGCTTATTTTGGTAGGGGGGAAGTTTCTATTACCTGAAATTGTGATGAAGCCAATCAAGATTATTGGAGATAGTTCTTTGGCGCTTGCAATGATCACAATCGGGGGCAATTTAGCTTTAACGCATTTTAAAAAGATCCAATGGAAGCAAGTTGGAAGTGCTGTTTTGATTAAAATTGTGATCTTGCCTTTATTAGCTTTATTATTTATAAACTTCTTTCATATCTCAAGTCTTTGGGGATTCATACTCATGATTCAAGCTTGCATGCCCACATCTATAACTCTTTCTGTTCTTGGAAGGTATTATGAAAGTCCTAACCAGAATTTAATCAACCAAACCATTTTTATAACACATTTACTATGTGGTTTGACAATTCCATTGTTCTTGGCATTGTATGCAAAGGGATTTTAAGACATGAAGATCATTGCAACTAATAAAAAAGCTTACCATAACTATAATTTGCTGGATAAATTTGAGTGTGGTATTGCATTGATTGGTCCTGAAGTTAAGTCTTTACGTAATTCTCAAGCGTCATTTACAGATAGTTACGCTCGTTTCGAAAAAGGAGCGCTATATCTTCATAATTTGCATATTACTCCTTACGAACAGGCCAGTTATAACAATCAGGACCCCGTTCGCAGTCGTAAACTTCTTCTTCATAAGAAGGAATTGGAGAAGCTAAACGGCATTATGTCTAGAAAAGGGCTTACGTTGGTTCCAACTAAGATTTATTTTAATGTTCGTAATTTTGTTAAAGTGGAATTAGCCGTTGGTGAGGGAAAGAACTCGTATGACAAGCGTAAAGACATTAAGAAAGCTGAAGTGACACGAGAGATTGATCGAGCTATGAAGAACAGGAGAAAATAATGAGCTCCCGTAGAATTTTACTGTTGCTATTTTTTCTTGTGTTGGCTTTTGAGCTGGCTATGACAGCTTTTTTGATTTTTGATAAGAGATTGGTTATTGGTCATGATGGTTTTGAAATGCTGGCTCATCAATGGTTCTTTCTTAATGGCAGAGTGTCTTATGGTGAATACCCTCTTTGGACCCCGTACATGTCTCACGGCATTCCTATGTGGTGGAACTTTATTAGGATGGATGTTTTTTTAAATTCTCTTATGGTGTTTGCAGATTCTCTTAAAGGAATGAATTTTCTGCCTTTTTTTTATACGGGATTGTTCTTTGACAAATTTATTCTTTTGGTCGGTGTTTGGCTTCTAGGGAAAAGGTATTTTAATAATCCACTTACCATATTTTTTGTTGCGGTTACGGTTATGGCCTCCACCGTGACATTGTCTCAAGTTTCCTTTCCTTTGGTCCTTTTTTATAGCATTCCTCTGACCCTTTATCTTTTGCATCGTTTTTTTGATACGTATAATTTTAAATGGCTGTTCCTTGCAGTCTTTTTATTTTGTGTGTTGAGTATCAATATTTATTATTTTATTCCCATCATATCGCTGGCTATTTTCTTATATTTCTTGGTATATCATTTTTCATCTGGAGAGGGGCTGTTTAAACATGCAAGGATAGCTAAAAAAGATTTCTTATGGTTGGCAGGCATTTTTGCAATTGGAATATTGTTAGTTGTCATAGCGTCTCTTGTGCGTGATCCATTGATGCATATGAATACAGTTGGCAGACAGTTGGATGGGAATAATTCTTTGGAAATATTTCTGAAATACGCGGGAAGGACAGATTTATTAAAATGGTGGGAACTGTTCTTAGGTATGTCCCCACAATTAGACTATACCGTTTACATGGGTCTTTTGAGTCTGCCATTGATTGTCATTGGTTGTACATATAGCAAAAATCCCTATAAATATCCCATTCTATTTGGGGCAGTTTTCTTCATATTGTTTGCCTGCGCCACTCCAGTCAGTTTGGTTTCGTATTATATCTGGCCACTCATGAAGCTTTTTAGACATATTGGATTGATAGCGCCTCTAATTAAATTATATTTATGCTTCCTAGCGGGATTTGGATTTGAGCAATTATTTGATTCAGCTAAAGCAGGGAATTCGAAAAGTGTTTTTCAAAAAAGCATCATAGGATGCATCATTCTTTTGTTAAATGGTCTTTTTCTATGTCAATTGATTAAGAACCCTCAAGCGGCAAATTTCATGATGACTCAATTAGGGGAGTACTATCAATCCTCTATTGTGGCTAATTTTTCACAGGATTTTATATCGGATAGTTTGTTTTATATGGCAGTTTTTTCATTTGTCGGGGCGGCCATTTTTCTTGTCAGATCTCTGGTGGGATTCCCTCGCTATGCGGCTTCTTTTATCTTTGTTTTGATGCTTGTTCATGTGACGGACTTGTATTGGTATGCTTCTCAGCAAGTAAGATTGCGTTCATTTCCTTTGACTCAGGAGCAGTATCAATTATTCGATTTTCAGAAAATCCCATTTGAGAAGAGACGTTACGATCAGGCAGACATGCCTGGATCCCGAGATTTCTTTATGATGGTATTTCAAGGAACTAAATGTGATTCCATTAATAACTTCACTTTTAAAGATCCGGTTAGATCGAAGTATCGTTCAGACTTTTGCCTAGAACCCTTTGATAGATTATTAAAGACTTTTAATTATCAGACTTCTTCAGAAAGTTTTCTTAAACTCGCAGGATCGACGGAAGATAAGATACAATTCTTTTCGGATGCTTATCCTTCTAATTCTTATAAAGCCATTTCGCAGATGATGAAAAATAAGAAGTATGCGGGCGATGTATTATTTTATCTCTATCCTGGAGATCTTTCGACGGGGCAGAAGACCGAATTAGATGGTGTAGACTTGTCCGCAAATCACCGTTTAAAGTTATCTTATGAAGTTGTTTCATTTAGTCCAAATCAAATCATTGTGGATGTGGATACCTCTAATCAAGAGGGGGTTTGGTTGCAATATTCAGATATATGGCATCAAAACTGGAAAGCAGAAGTTAATGGAAAGCCAGAGAATCTTTACATGGGTAGTTTAGCCTATAAGGCTGTTCCTTTAGCTAAGGGTAAGAATTTAGTTAAAATGTATATCGAATCGAAGCCTATTGAATATCTCTATTATTTCTTTGCCATAAGTTCTCTTATATGGATCTTCCTGTTAATTTGGCTGGTCTTCCTTTAAGCCTTCCGACCGTCTTAGAAAAGTTGCAAAATCCTTCTTTCAAGCTATACTTGTCATTGCTTTTTATAAATAACTTTGCCAAAGGGAAATGAGCAAAAATGTTCTTTTATAATGAAGAGCTCAAGGTTTTTAACCGTAAAAAGGTCCAATATTTGATTATTGGAGGCATGGCCTTTAATTTATTGGGTGGTTTTCGTTCGACAGCAGATTTAGATATTTTAATTGATTTAACACCTAAGAATGTATCTTTGTTAGTGCAAGTTCTTTCTGGTTTGGGTTATAAGATGTTGCAGCCAATTAATCCAATGGACATTTGTGATGCAAAGAAGCAAAAACAATTGCTTAAATCAAAGAACATGAAGGCTTTAACTTTTATTAAGCCTAATTCGTTACATCAAATAGATGTTCTTGTAGACAGTCCAGTCGACTTTACCAAAGCCAAAGATCATGCTATATTTATTAAGGTTGATGGTTTAAGGATTCCTGTTATTGGAATTAATGAGCTTATCTTAATGAAAAAGAAATCCTGGCGTCCAATTGATAAGGCAGATATTGTAGATCTTAGGTTAATTAAAAAAATTAAGGCTTCGAATGAAAAATAAATTTGAATCATTAGAAGAGAGGGTTAGAAGGCATTTGCGGATACCTGTTAAGGCTAAGCTAGAGTGGTTAGAGCAAATGTTAAGGTTTAATTCTGGCCATCAATTGAAGTTACGTCAGAAATTACGTAGTATTTCACGTTCTTAGTTTTGTTCTTTGAGATGTAACGGGGGTGATTGGTCTCGACTTGCGATGCTTGAGTTTAGGTGGCGTACCGCGGAAGCTTGGTTGGCCGCGACAAAAATCCAGGCACAAATTAAACGCTAACGAAAAAACGTTAATGTTCAGTGAAGTTGAAGGTCAATTCACAGGTGTTGCTCCAGTAGGTGGTTCTGCAGTTATGGCCCCTGTTGTAGCTATGCCTGTAGTTGGCATGCTTCGCTAAACCTTAGTTACAACGTAACTAAGTCCTTTTACCCATCTAGCCTGCAGATGGAATAAAAGGTCATGAGTAGGCTGGTTCTGTTGTGCGTCTTCCATAACAGAGTGAGATCTTAGAGGACTGGCTCCGAAGCAATGCTGTTGGCTGCAGTGTCAGGAGCGAGTTGCATAAAAAACCAACTATGTATGTAGATGCCTAAATTTCGACTTCCAAGGACCTGGGTTCAATTCCCAGCACCTCCACTTTTATTTGTAAGTTATTTATTATCAATAGTTTATAAAATGTAAAATTCCATTATTGCCCAAACAGAGCCCATCTAGTGGAGATATTAGCACGTCTCCTGCATTGACAATGTTCAATAAACTGATAAAGTTGCTCTTATGAAATTTATAAAAGTATTAGTGTTAGTAATCATGTTTCTATCTTGTTTGCCTCTCCATGGATTTTGCGACGACGATTGTGAGAAATCATCCAGCCATAGTTGTATTTTAGTTTGTCCGACATGCTCTCACACTGTTGCTTTGCCCGCTACACACATTTCTTTAGTTGCTATGCCTGCTTTAAAAAATATTTTTGTTTCTTCTTATAGTTTTTCCTACGAAAATCCCACAAGAATTGGTTTCAAAAGACCTCCGGTTATTTCTGCTTAAATCTTCCGTCTGTTTTATCCTCTTTTAAATTAACGCGATTTGGTATTTCTATTTTATGGAGTTTTTTAATGAGAATAATATATCTACTTATTTTTTTGATACAGTTTCCTGCTTTTGTCTTTGCTCAGGAAATATGGACTTTGGAAGACAGCGTTAAACAGGTTTTAGAAAATTCTTATAACATTCGTTCTGCTGAAGCTGAAGTCTCTGCGCGCAAAGGGGACTTATCGCAAACAGAAGCCTTACCTAATCCAAGCTTGGAGTTCAATGTTAATAAAAAGCTGGGAATACAGGATCATTCAGGCGGTACTGATTTGACAGAGGTTTCTATAAGCCAACCAATACCTTTGAGCCGCTTCTCTCGACAAAGAGAATCTAAAGCTAAATTTCAGGCTGCTCAACAAAACTTTTCTTATCAGCAATTATTGCAGGAGACTGAGACAGCCCGACGCTTTCATTGGGTACAGTTAAAGATGGCTCAGTCGGAGTTAGCGCAAGAACAATTGGAATTTGCCAAGAAGTATCAAAAGAATGATCCTAACAATAAGATCGTACGGTATCTGAAGCCCTTAGAACAGAAACGTTTGAACATAGTAGTTGCAAGTTCAGGACAAGAGGTAGTAAGCACTGAAGGCGAATACAGCGAAGCGTTATTATCTTTAAGAACATTCTTACAATTAACAGCAGATGCTTCCTATAAGACAGTTGAATTAAAACCTGTCCAGTTAACTGGGGCGTTAGAAGACCTGATCAGTATTCAAAATGAGCGTCATCCAGCCATCAAAGCGTTCAAATATCAGCAGGAGGCAGCAGATGCTGGTATTTCGTTGGCCTGGAGGGACATTTTTCCTGATCCAAGTGTGAGCGTTTATCGAGAGACAGATACTTTTGATGAAGGCAGGAAGAGTTTCTATGGGGTTGCCATTAATTTTCAGATTCCTATTTGGGATTTTAAGAGGGGATCAATCGCCAAAGCCAAACATGAGGCTGAAAAAGTTAAATACGAGCTTAAAACAATAGAGCAGGAATTTCAACTTAGGTTGCAGCAAGGTTATATGCATTTAATACGCCTGATCGCCCAAGTAGAACAGTATAAAACGAATGTATTGGTTCCATCAAAAGAAGTGTTCGAGTTAACCAAATCAGGTTTTGATGTAGGTGAAGTGGATGTGCTTACGCTTATAGATGCTAACAAGACGTATTTTGACGCACGCAAAGGTTACATTGAATTATTATACGAAGCTTCCATGACATCGGCGGAGTTGCGATTAGTCACGGGTGTATCCATATTGGAGCATAAAGGTTTACAGGGAGGTCAGTCATGATTGAGCTACTGGTACGTTCTTCTTTGGCACAGCGTTTGATGATTTTATTGATGGCAGGTGCGCTCATAGCAGGAGGAGTCTGGGCCTACAAAAGTCTGCCGATTGATGCATTTCCTGACATTTCTTCTCCTCAAGTACAAGTCATTGTCAAGGCTCCAGGCATGTCACCGACAGAAGTCGAACAACGCGTTACCTTTCCTATCGAAATGGAAATGCAAGGTTTGCCAAAGCAAAGAGTGCTTCGTTCAATGACTAAGTATGCCCTGAGTATTGTGACGATCGATTTTGAAGACAGCACTGATATTTATTGGGCAAGGCAACAGGTTTCAGAGCGGCTTAATTTAGTTTTGTCATCTTTACCAGAAGGAGCGGATGCGAATCTTGCCCCAATCACAACACCTTTGGGTGAGATTTATATGTACCGCATTGAAGGAGGAGGTCTCAGTAACCAGGAGTTGCGCAGTATTCAGGATTGGGTCATTCGTCCTCGCTTACGGACGGTCGAAGGTGTTGCCGATGTCAATTCTTTGGGCGGTGAGGTGAGGGCTTTCGAAGTGGTGGTAAAACCAGAAGCATTGGTAGAGCATGGACTTGGCTTAGATGAGCTGGAACAAGCATTGTCTAAGAATAATCGAAATGCCGGAGGAGATAGAATTACCCGTGAGAATGAGATTCTTTTAGTACGGACCGTCGGTAATCTACAAAGTAAACAAGACATAGAAAATGTTACGGTAGCAACAAGAAGCGGTATGCCTATTCACATTAAGGATGTTGCAGAAGTGAGGATTAATTCTTTAACTCGTTATGGCGGTGTGACCAACAGCGCAAAGGGAGAAGCTGTTACAGGATTAGTTCTTTTAAGAAAAGGAGCTAATAGTCGCAGCACCGTTGAAGGAACTAAGAAAGAAATGGAAGCTCTTAAATCTTCTTTGCCAAAAGGCGTAAACATTGTGCCGTTTTATGACCGAAGTGAATTGGTTAAAAAAGCGGTGCATAATGTTGAGAAGGCGCTGGCAGAGGCAGTAGGGCTAGTTTTGATTGTTCTTGTTGTCATGTTGGGTAATTTGCGCAGCGCCCTGACGGTCGCGCTTATCTTGCCGTTATCGGTGCTATTTACATTTCTCTTGATGTATATCTTTGGGGTTTCAGCCAATCTTATGTCGCTTGGCGGCCTGGCCATTGCTATTGGCATTTTGGTTGATGCTGCCGTTGTCATTGTAGAAAATATTCATACAAAATTGCATCAAACTGTTCAACAAACTAACCGTCTAGACATCATCCGACGCGCAGTAATGGAAGTCTCTGTGCCAGTGGTTTCAGGTGTGTTAATTATCATTATTGTATTCTTGCCTTTATTTAGCCTGACAGGATTAGAAGGTAAATTGTTTACACCGCTTGCGATTACTATTTCGTTTGCGCTTATAAGCTCATTATTATTATCTTTAACAGTGATCCCGGTGTTGGCTAGTTTTTTTATGTCCCATAAAGTCACTATGACCCTGGATGAAGGGGCGGTATTGCGAACACTTAAACGTGCATATCTTCCTGCGATGCAATGGGCATTGAAACATCGTACTATAGCTATCGGAATTGCGGCCCTGGCACTGATCGTAGCCCTTGTATTATATTCAAGGATCGGCAAAGAATTTATGCCTATCATGGATGAGGGTACAACCGTTGTTATTATAGAAAAGAAGCCGAGCATTTCTTTGGAGCATTCTTTAGAGATCGATGCTACGTATCATAAAGCCATGATGGAATTGCCGGAAGTGACAGGTGTTATGTCCCGAACAGGGGCGGATGAACTACGTCTTGATCCAATGGGTTTATATCAGACCGATAATTTTATTCTAACCAAGCCGCGTTCCGCATGGAAAAGAGGATTGCCTGCATTTCAGGAAGATTTACGAAAGAAATTAGAGCAGTTTCCGGATATTGAGTTAGCTTTTACTCAGCCTATCGATATGCGCGTGTCGGAGATGATTACTGGCGTGCGGGCCACGATGGCTATTAAGATTTATGGGGAAGACCTTAAAATTCTTGAAGAAAAAGCTGTGCAAATTGAGGAGCTGGTTAATAAAGTTAAAGGCGCTATTGATGTAGTCCGCAATCCCGTATTTGGTCAGCTTTATCTTCAAGTGGAGATTAATCAAGCAAAGACTTCCCAGTACGGAATAAGTACGGAAGACGTGAATCAAATGGTTGAGATGGCGATAGGGGGGCGTGTAGTTACGGAGATTATCGAAGAAAGTCATCCTGTAGCGGTGTTGTTGCGCTATCCGGAAGAAAAACGTAATTCCATTGAAACAATAACGGCAATGCTCATTGAAACGCCTTCTCATGCCAAGATACCACTAGGCGAAATAGCTGAAATTAAAGAAGTCGATGGTCCTGTACAGATAACCCGTGAATCAGCTAAACGTCAGGTTGTTGTTCAATCCAATGTAGAAGGCCGAGATGTGGTTGGATTTGTTGATGAGGTCAGAAAGACTATTAGTAAGGAAGTATTGCTCCCTCAAGGGTATTACATTACCTTTGGCGGTCAGTTTGAGAACCAACAGCGTGCAGCAACGCGATTGTCCTTAGTGATCCCGATCGCTATTGGATTAATCTTTATCATGTTGTTTATGACGTTTGGTTCTCTGCGTCAAGCGGGATTGATTATCTTAAATATTCCTTTTGCTTTAATTGGTGGGATTATTTCACTTTATCTTTCTGGTCTGTACCTTTCTGTGCCAGCCTCAGTAGGATTTATTACTTTGTTTGGTGTGGCTGTACTCAATGGGGTTGTGATGGTAACATTATTTAATCAGTTAAGGGCTGCCGGACATTCAGTATCTCAAGCAGTAGAGGAAGGTGCGATGCGCCGTTTACGTCCTGTGCTCATGACAGCCATGATCGCGAGTTTCGGTTTACTGCCGTTACTTATTTCAACTGGGCCTGGTTCTGAGGTGCAGCGTCCGTTAGCTGTTGTGGTTATCGGGGGGTTATTTACGTCCACATTGCTAACCCTTGTTCTGCTGCCAACCCTGTATGCATGGATGGAAGGTAGGCGTGTTGGTGCCCAAACGGTGCCCATTCAAGGTGAATAAGTTGTAAAATCTTGTATAAACTTGTATAATCTGTGGAAATATTTTGCTGTGTAGAAATAGTGCAAAATACGTTATTTGTCGACGATGGATGTGCTAAATAGCCGTATGTATCCCAGCACCTCCACCCGCCTTCGCCTTCAGAATTGCAATAGCGAATGCTGTCCGCCAAAGTTTTGCCGAAGGCAGACGAAGGAGGACATTCAATGCAAGGCTACGGCTGGCTTCGCCAGCAAATCTCACTATTAGCAAAAGAATTTGAAGTCTATCTTAAGTCTGGTTCAGGCAGAGCTTTTGCACAAAACATTTTTAAAAAGACAACCTATTTCAATCTTAAGCTACAAATCCCGCTTCTAAAAATAAAAAAAATTTCTGTCCTTTTGGATTAGATGTGATTAAATTAGTTGTGTTAAAAATTTTATTACCAGCCATTTTTTTCTATTCCCAATATTATCCTATGCTTCGACGGTTGTCCTAAATTCAGGCGCAAGTGTAGATGGCAAGATTATTGAAACTAATAATGATTATATAAAAATTGAAGCTGAAGGAGTATTTTTAACTTATTATTATGATGAAATAAAAACAATCGATGGTCAAAAACCATCGAATCCCTCTTCAGAAATTAAAGAAATCCCCATTAAAAATTTAGAAAAAGACGTCAATCCCAATCCTTCTGCTACCGACCAGTCAAAGCAAGATATTTTATCTGATTCTAAGGTAATTTTAGATAAGGAGGCTCCCGAGGTATCTATTGAAGATAAAATGGCTGAAGAACCAAAAATAGATATTCAACAAAAGGAGACATTTGAAGGTCTTAATTACCATAATGATAAAATAGGCATAACAATTAAGCTTCCTCAAAAGTGGACAGTAAAAGAAACGCCTTTACCTCTTCAAGATGCTATATATTTACATCCTGAAACTTTACAAGCTGAAGATAATATAAATGGAATTATGATTATTCGATACAAAGAACTCACCGATATTCCAGATGGAGCTCCTCCAGAGATCGCTCTAGATGCTTTGGTATACGATTTCCGTAAATTTCCTGGGGCAGTAGAGATTAAAAATGGAACAATAACCAAATTCAAAGATTTATCTGCTTATAAGGTTAATTTGATGATGCAAGCTTCAGAGGGGGAAGCTTTTTATTTTTATAAGGGAGGATATGAATTTACAATTTATTATTCATATAAAGAAAAAGTAATTATTAAAGAAATCCTGGATTCAATTTCTTTTGATGCCACATTGACATCTCCTCCTCAAAAACAAAAGTATGCTTTATCTAGACTGCAAAAGATTCACGGCATGACTTTAATAAAACGTTCCATTTATCTGTATATCATTTTTTATTATTTATTTTCCTCATTCATTATATTTATCATGTCTAAGAAAATGAATGTTGGTTTGGCATGGCTGGCGTGGATACCAATCGCCAAAGAATTTCTTGTTTTTAAACTTGCTGATATTTCATTCAAATGGATGGTGTTGTGGCTTATTCCAATTATATTATCTTTCATTCCTTCTTTACTATTGGTTGGATCGTTCTGTCTTTATATCTTATCTATTTCTTTTTTTATAATCCCTTGGCTTAGAATCATTAAGTCTTTTAATAAGTCTAGATGGCTTATAGTTCCATTATGTATACCAGTCATACAACTTTTCGTTCTAGGATACTTGGCTTTCTCAAAGAATTAATTTTGACAATAGATGTTAAAAGTAAGAATCGGAGTCTGTATATGGGGCAGAACATAAAACTCATTATTTTTATATTTATAATGTTATTTTATTTTACTAAGAATCTTTTAGCCGAAACGATCGTACTCAACTCAGGACAAACGGTAGAAGGAACAATAGTTGAGAATACTGATCAATACATAAAAGCTGATATTCAAGGAGTTTTTCTTACGTATTATATTGATGAAGTTTTAAGTATTGATGGAAAGCCTACCACTTATAAATCATCTCCAAAAGCTATAATATCCACAGAAAGCCATCTACCTATACCAGAACCAATAGAAAAACAGGTAAACATAGTCCCATCACAAGAAGTCTTAAAACCGCCTAGTATAGTAGATAATAAAAAAGTGATTGATTATGTTATATCAGATGACGAAGAAAAAGAATATAGCGAAGCCTTGGATAATTATCTTCAATCAGGACTCGGGGCTTCTAAATCAAGTTCTACATTAAATAGGCAAGATTATAATAATATGGTTCGTAAGCTAGATGAATTTAGAAATAAATATCCAAATAGTCCTCTATCTAATGATGCTTATTATTTGCCTTTACAAATTAATTTTATGGGATGTGATGTAGAAAAAAATAAAGAACATTGTGAAGAGCTTCTTAAAACAGTAGAAATTTTTGTTCTTCAACATCCTGACTCAAGAGTACATGAATTAACAAAGAAGATTCTTAAAGAAATAATGGGAAAAGAAGCCTCTGGTTTTTTATACGTACCTTATAATTTAGTTTTATCCTTTATGAAAGGTGGTCTGGCTTTAGCATTGCATGATTTTGAAACAGCTACTACATACTATTCTGAATTAAAAAATAAACTAGATTTTAATAACGAGGGTAAGGAAGAATTAATTAACTTGGTTTATTTGCCTTTGTCACTTTTATATTCCCATGATAATAAAGAGGAGGGTTTAAGAAAACTTCTTCAACAGCTTTCTGAGATATGTCCCGAGTGTCAAAAAGCAAAAGATATTATTCAAGAATTAATAAATCGGTTTAAATAATATCAGATTTGGTACCCAAACGGTGCCCTTGTATAAGGTTATAAAGCGCTTTCTCAAATTCCTCCCGGTCTCCATCAAAACCAAAAATCATATGATATACTTCAATTAAGAAGCTCGAAATTGATGGGTTTCTAACGAAAGGGTTTAAATCTATGAAACCATTATTCTTGCCCTTACTTTCACTAATAGTTTTACCTGTTTTGATCTGTAGTGCGGATGTTATTCCTGTAAAGGATAATGCTAATGTCCGTCTTCAGCCTGGGATGATTAATAAGCAAAATTTAAAGTCTGTTCCTAGTATAGATCTTCCTAAAATTACAGTGACAAGATTTAAAAGTTATGAATCTCCATCCGAGAGTGCCATCATAGGTCCTACACCTAATAGTAAATATGCTGCTTTTCTTTCTCAGGTTTCTCCAGAATATAAAGTTAAAAGAAATTTTCTTTCTTTAACAAAGATTTCAACAGATAAACATCGAAGGGCTTTTGTTTTTGTATTTTTAATGAACAACAAAGAAACTGCCCGGAATAACAAAGATAAAGAACGCACACGTATGCATGTGATGTGGACAGGATCCAAGAAGGTGATGAAGGAACAAAAGATCATTAAAAATGAATATCCTATTGATTTTTCCATTGCTAATTATGAGGATGGGTATGCTCCTGGCGAGTGGAACTTTATTTTGCCCAATAAGAAGCCCCGTGAAGTGAGAGTTTCTTTGATGTGGGCGTTTTAATTTAAAGTAATAATGAAGGTGAATAAGTTGTAAATCTTTATTTATAGCTGTATAATTCGTTAAAATTTTCCCCCATTAAAATACTTGGATTATATGACAACGAACAATAACCTCGAACTTGAAAAAGTCTATGCCTACTGGAATGCACATCCGTTGCATTCTTTAGAATTTCCTTCTCAAAAATATGATCAAGACTATTTTGATGGCATTGATTCATTGCGTTGGAGTGAGAATGAATTATGGGCTTATAAGAAATTTTATGATTTGTCTGGTGATGCAGGGACAACTCTCTTAGATGCCGGCTGCGGAATAGGCGTTTTTACCCGTTTTTATGCCAAAAGAGGATTTAAAGTAACGGCGGTAGATTTGACGAAACGTGCTGTAGAATTGACTCGTTTAAGTCTTACGCTTAATAATCTTAATGCAGAAGTTAAACAGGCCTCTGTTGAAGACTTGCCATTTGAAGATAATTCATTTGATTATATTGTTAGTAATGGCGTTATTCACCATACTCCCCAAACACAGAAAGCTGCCGATGAATTCTATCGTGTTTTAAAACCAGGGGGTAAGGCGAGCGTATGTATTTATTACCGTAATATCCTTTTGTCTTATCCTTTCTGGCCTATAGTCAGTAAAGTCATCATTCCTCTTTTATTAAAAAAATCTCCAGGCCGGGAGAATATGTTTACAGTTCGTACTCCTGAGGATTTTGTGAAGGTTTATGATGGTAATGATACGCCTATAGCAAAGGTTTATTCAAGACAACAAGCTAAAGATTTGTTTTCTTCTTTTAAAGTTATTGCGATCGAACCGCATTATTTTCCTATCCGTTTTCTGAAATTCTTCAAAAAAGGTGGTTTGGTCCATCGATTTTGTGATTGGAATTTTGGATGTTTGATTTATCTGCTTTTAGAAAAACCTCTATTACCAAAAGATAGTCGTAACAATAAGGATTTATAAGGGTGTCTGTACATTTTTCATTTCATTTCAAGAAGCCAGAGAACTTGATTACAGAAGAGACTTTAGATAAAGAAGGAAGACTTTTCTTTCAAGGAACCAATGGGGCGACAGTAATTTTAATTCATGGGTTGACGGGATCTCCTCGAGAAACAGGCTATTTAGCTCAGTTTTTGCATCGCAAAGGTTTTACGGTTGTCTGTCCACGTCTGGCTAATCATGGCCAGCCCATGGTTATTTTTAGAAAGACTACCTGGCAGCAAATGTATGAATCTGTGCGGCAGGCATTCTTAGAAAGAGAAAGAGCAGGGGATAAGACGATTTTTGTGTCTGGGCTATCTGTAGGAGCACTTTTAGCTTTATTATTGGCCTGCGAGTTTAAAGATAGAGTTAAAGGCGTGAGTTGTTTATCACCCATTTTCTTTTTTGATGGTTGGAACGCTCCTAAAAGACGTTTTCTTTTACCTTTGGGATACTACACTTTTTTGAAGTATTATCTCTTTTTTAAGGATGGATTTCCTTATGGGATTAAGAATGAAGCTATTCGCCAAAGAATTCATGATTATTATGATCAAAGAACAGTCCATGATCTTGGAGATGTGACTAAAAATGGCTATCCTTTTTATCCAATAGCTCTTCTTCATCAGCATAATTTACTCGTTTCCTATTTAAAAAAGAGGATGAACCAGATTCATAGTCCTGTACAGATTATTCAAGCCCAAGATGATGATATGAGTAGTGTCAAAAATGCCCAATTTGTATACGATAAAGTCAGTTCCCAAACTAAAGAAATTGTCTTACTCAAAGACTCTTACCACGTGATCGTTGCCGATCAAGAGCGCGAAAAGGTGGCCCACGCTTTAAACCGTTTCTTCAATTCTTTAATGTAGACATACAAAAATAATCAGTTAAAATGCTTCCTTTCTCGGGACATTCATTCGAAATGTTTAATTAAAGAAAGACTATGATAAAAAGAAGAGTAGTTGTCACAGGTTTGGGGGTTTTGGCCTCAAACGGCGTTGGCAAAGATTTGTTTTGGCAGGCAAATATCCAAGGACGTTGTGGGGTAGGAAACATCACTAAATTCGATGTTTCTCAATACCAAACTAAAATAGCTGCTGAACTTAAAGGTTTTGATCCTTTGCAGTTTATGTCCGAAGGAGTTGCCAGCAAAATCGATGAATTTGCTCAATATGCTCTTTCTAGCGCCCAAATGGCCCTTAAGGACAGTGCTTTAAAACTCCAAGAGGAAGACCCTCTTCGTTTAGGAGTTGTTTTGGGATCAGGACTAGGGGGTATGTTTTTCTATGAAAAACAAATTGCCGCTGTTATTGAACATGGCCCTAGAAAAGCTCATCCAACTTCCGTCCTTCGTGTCATGCCCAATGCTCCTTCAGGGGTTGTTTCCATTGAATTAGGGCTGAAAGGTCCCAATATGACTGTTGCAACTGCTTGTGCCTCTGGAAATCATGCGATTGGTCAAGCCTATGAAATGATTTGTCATAATAAAGCTGATGTTATCTTCTCTGGTGGAACAGAGGCTCCCATTGTTCCTTATACCTTTGCAGCCTTTGATAATATGCGTGTCATGTCTAGAAGAAATGAGACCCCTTTGGAGGCTTCTAGGCCTTTTGATAAAGGGCGGGATGGTTTTGTTATGGGAGAAGGTTCTGCTGTGCTGGTTCTCGAAGAATTAGAGCACGCTAAAAAAAGAAACGCACCCATTTATGCTGAAATTATTGGTTATGCTTTGACATCTGGCGCCCAGCACATGGTTATCCCTATTGCCAATGGAGAAGATGCTTCTAGAACAATGCGTTTAGCTTTAGCTGATGCGGGTCTTAAGTCATCACAAGTAGACTATATTAATGCCCATGGAACATCCACAACAGCGAATGATAAAGCTGAAACCATAGCGATTAAGGAAGTTTTTAAAGAACAGGCGTATAAGATTCCTGTATCTTCCACCAAATCTATGGTTGGACACACCATTGGAGCTGCGGGTGCGATTGAGGCTGTCGTTTGTTGTATGGCCATTACCACTGGAATTGTTCCCCCCACTATTAATTATCAGGCTCCTGATGAGGAATGCGATTTGGATTATGTGCCAGGGGAGGCCCGTCAGCACAAAGTGAATATTGCCTTATCCAATTCGTTTGGTTTTGGAAGCAATAACGCTACATTAATTTTTAGGAGATTAGAGTAATATGTCTACGTTAGATCCTGCAGCTATTGAAACAAAAGTCAAAGAAGCATTAGCTAAAGTCTTAAATATTAGCGCTGATTCAATTACGTCGGACAAGAGATTGGTTGAAGATTTAAATATTGATTCTTTTGGAGGGGTAGAATTAGTTTTTGAATTAGAAGATTTGACAGGTATTGAAATACTAACAGCAGATTTCATTAATTTGAAAACAGTTGGAGATGTAACTACTTTTATCTCTTCTCGATTGGCATCTAAGAATGTTAAAGAATAAATTTCCAAATAACATAGCTTTTGACCCTTCTGATTGTGTGGTGTTTTTTGATTTTGATAACACCGTATCAGTGGGGGATATTTTAGACGATATTATTAAGCGTTTTTCAATCAATGATAACTGGGTTTCATTGCAGAATGATTGGCTCAAAGAAAAGATCAGTGCTAAGGAATGTTTATTGGGACAAATGAAGGGTGTGCGCGTTTCTAAGCAAGAACTCAATAAATATTTAAGCAAAGTCTCCCTGGACCCTCATTTTTTTAAATTACTTCAATGGTTACGGGCTTTAGGTATAGAGCCGGTGATTGTTAGTGATAATTTTAAACCCATCATCGAACAAATTTTAATCCATAAGGAAATTAAAGGATTAAAAGTCTATGCTAATCAATTGCGATTTTTGAAAGATGGGCTTTCTCTTTCTTTTCCATATCAAAATAAAGATTGTCTTATGTGTGCCCACTGCAAGAAAACCCAGTTTAAGAAAATTGATCCTACCGGTAAGAAGAAAATTATTTATATTGGCGACGGAAGATCAGATATTTGTGCGGCGTTGTCTTCAGATGTGGTGTTTGCAAAAGACACGCTTTTAAAGTACTTCAAGAAACACCAATTGGATTGTTTCGAATTTTCAGGTTTGGTTGATGTGCATGACCAATTACAGGAGATATTCAATGGAGCAGTTGTTGCATCGAGATGAAAGTTCAAAAGACCCAAAGCAAGTGGAGCTTCTAGAAAAAGAAGCTAAGTATTGTTCTTGGGGAGACACTGTTCATTATGCCAAAGAACTAAAGATATTTAGTCGGACTGAAGGAAGTTTTGTTTATGACCGACAAGGAACCCAGTATCTTGATTTGCAAATGTGGCATTCTGCGGCAAATTTTGGGTATAAAAATGAGCGTCTTAATAATCTGTTAAAAGACCAATTGGACACTATGCCTCAGCTTAATAGCCAATATCTGCATGAAGAGAAAATTCTTTTGGCTGAAAAGGTTGCTAAGAACGTTGAGAAGACATTTGGGGTCAAGGGAAGGGTTCATTTTAATATTGGTGGTGCTGCAGCGATTGAAGATGCTATTAAAATCGTTCGTAATCATACCAAGAAGAATTCCGCCTTTGCTTTCCAAGGAGGCTATCACGGAAGAACATTAGGGGCAACAGCTATTACCTCCAGCTATCGTTACCGTGAAAACTATGGAAATTTTGCTGACAGAGCTTATTTTGTTCCATATCCTTATCAATTTCGTTGTCCTTCCGGCCGTAGTAAAACAGAATGCTGTGACATGTCTTGTTTTAAGGACTTCGAAAGACTATTTGAATCTGAATATCATTCTATCGTAAATCCTAAGACCAAGAATTGTGAATATGGTGCCTTCTTCGTCGAACCTGTTCAAGCAACAGGTGGATATATTGTTCCTCCCAAAGGTTATTTTAAAAAGCTCAAAGAAGTATTGGATCGTCATCAGGTACTATTTGTTTCTGATGAGATCCATATGGGAATGTATCGAACAGGCAAGATGTGGGCGATTGAGCATTTCGATGTAGTCCCAGATATTATTGTTTTTGGAAAATCATTTACTAATGGACTTAATCCTCTGTCCGGAATTTGGGCTAAAGAGCATTTGATTTCTCCAGAAGTATTTCCAGCAGGTTCCACTCATGCCACTTTTTCTTCGAACCCCTTAGGAACAACCGCAGCTCTTGGTGTGATGAACTTAATTGAAGATTCTGATTTTGCAACAAGTGTTCCTCAAAAGGGTAAGTATTTCTTAGAACGCCTGAAAGGCTTAATGAAGAAGTATCCAAACATAATTGGAGAAGTTGATGGGTTGGGATTGGCTCTTCGGGTTGAGATCTGCCAAAAAGATGGTTTTACTCCTAATCGTGAACTAACCGATGAAATTTCGAATATTGGATTAAAAGGTAAGTTAAGGGCGGGGGGAAACAAGGATCGAGGTTTCTTGTTGGGAGTTGGCGGCTACTATAAGAACGTGATTAATTTAGCTCCTTCTTTATATATCACTAATCAGGAAATCGATTTGGCGGTGGATTTGCTTGATGAAGCTTTTTCCCAAGCTCTAAAGGGATAAATATCTTGAGCGAAGATATTCTTAAATCCAGTCCAATTAGATGGGATGCTAAAGGAGTTCCTCACTCCGTTATATTTCGAGATAAATATTACTGCACTCAAAACGGTTATGAAGAATGTTGCTATGTTTCCGACCAGGGAAATAATCTTCGTGAACGCTTTTCAAATCTAGATCCAAACGTTCCAGGGACTTTTACAATCATTGAAACAGGTTTTGGTACGGGCTTAAGTTTTTGTTGTGCCTGGCAATTGTGGGATGAATGTGCACCAGCATCCTGGAGTCTTCATTTTATTTCCATTGAACTATATCCGCTTTCAAACCAAGAGGTGGTTCAAGCGTTGAATATTTGGCCATCCTTGCTCTCATATAAGGATGCTTTAAGCGAGCAATACAAGCCTTATACGAGTGGTATTGAGAGTTTTTATTTTAAAAATGGAAAGATTCAATTAAGCATTGTTTTTGAGGATGTGGTTGTGGCTCTCCAAAAGATTCTGACTCAGAAAGTAGCTCCTGAACAAGCAGATGCCTGGTTCTTAAATGGATTCTCTCCTTTTAGTAACCCTTTGATGTGGACGAGTGATGTATTTAAAGGAATGGCGCGCTTAAGTCGAAAAGGCACTACATTATCTACATTTACGGTAGCTGTTGCTGTTCGTAAAGGACTTGAAGCCGAGGGGTTCAAGGTGGAGAAAATTCCGGGATATGGAACCAAGAAGAATGTATTGAAAGGCTCTTTTGTTGGAAATGATTAGTGTTATAATCCTTCAAGTCACCTACCAAAACGGGAGAGCGTCATGAAAAGAATATTATCGATTTTATTTCTAACCTGTGTGTTTAGTGGTTCAATCAATTCTTTTGCCAAAGAAGTCGTTAATACTAATCCTGGTCCTAGTACCCCAAGTGAATGGCAGTCTTATCTAAGAACTTTGAGAGATGAAACCTTAGAAAAACTTTATTGGCTTCATCCTGATGCCCGATGGGAAATTATCCAAGCTAAAGGATATGCTATTTTTACCGGCAGAAATACGAATGTCATCTTTGTGAGTGGAGGGCGTGGTCGAGGACTTTTGCATGAGAATGCGCCCATTAATAAAGATACATTTATGACAATGAATCAGGTGGGGGTTGGATTTGGTTTAGGTGCTAAAGATTTTCGAGCTGTTTTCATTTTCAAAGATCAAGATGTCATCGAAAAGTTCTTAAATAATGGTTGGCAATTTGGCGTGGAAACAGATGCTGCTATGAAGAGAAAAGATGGGGGAGAAGCTCTTAGTGGAGCAGCCGACATTGCCCCAGGAGTCCGTGTCTATCAATTCACTGATAAAGGGCTGGTTGTACAAGCGACTTTTCGAGGAGCAAAATATAGATACGATGAGTTTGTTAATGATTCTAAGAATCCAAGGCAGTAAGACTTTCTATGACAATTATCAATCGCCCCATTGGTGTTCTTATCTTCGGCGGCATATTGATTGTGACATCCCTGCAGTTGCTGCACTACATGGCCCCGTACGATCTTTACAAGCAGGTCAATCAAGAGTGGCCTGAGAATATTGTTAAAATTCGATTTATTGGCTCATACATTTTTAGATTGATTGGATTAATTTGTGGGATTGGTGTTATCCTTTTAAACAATCCCTGTCGCAAGTTCTTAATAGGCTTCTCCTATTATTGTATTTTAACTCTTCCTTTAAGACACACCTACAAAGCCATGCTTTTTTTCTCACAACCTATCCATGAGGCTCAAGGTTCCATGTTTTCCCTGGAGACCTTTACGTGGATAACGCTCATTATCCGTTGGATCATTGATGGCGTGTTTTCTTTTGCGGTAATCTATTATTTTACCCGTCCTAAAGTGAAAGTTTTTTTTAAAATCCAATAATATAAGGAGGTATATATAAAAATATTTCAGAATTTTATTCTATTCATTCTATTTGCGTCTTGCTTGCGTGTTCATGCCTTTGCATCTGATATTAAAGTGGCCGCAGCAGCAAATCTTCAACCTGTGATTCCTGAGTTGATTGAAGTATTTAAAAAAGAAACCGGGATTACCGTGAAAACGATCATAGGTTCATCAGGAAAGTTAGTTGCTCAAGTTGAGAATGGGGCGCCGTTTGATGTATTTATGTCTGCAGATATGAAATATCCCCAGGCACTCTATAAAGAAAATCTGACGACGGCAGCGCCTAAAGAATACGCTCAAGGTATTTTAGTGTTGTGGACGCTCAAGAATATGGATTTAAGTAAGGGGGTTGAAAGTATCAATGATCTGCAGGTCAAGAAAATTGCAATTGCTAATCCACAGTTAGCGCCTTATGGACGGGAGGCAATCAATGCCATTAAGTTTTATAAATTCTACAATGATGTGAAGAGAAAATTAGTTTTTGGAGAAAGCATTTCTCAAACCAATGATTTTATTGTTTCTCAGTCGGCGGACATTGGATTTACATCCAAATCAACAGTGATTAACCCTAATTTGAAAGAAAAGGGAGTATGGATGGAAGTTCCTGCAGAAAGCTATCGTCCCATTGCTCAGGGGGTCGTTGTTTTAAATCAAGCCAAGAAGAATGATTTAGCAGCGGCAGAAAAGTTTTATGATTTTCTTTTTTCATCGCAAGCGAAGGAGATTTTTAAGAAATATGGTTACAATGTAAATTAATCTATGAATTTTGACATTACGCCACTATTTTTAACACTAGAGCTAGCCCTTGTGACAACAATCATTCTTTTTGTTGTTGGCATGCCTTTGGCTTATTGGATGGCTTATTCTAAGAATAAGTTAAGGTATGTGATTGAGCCATTGGTGGCCCTTCCCCTGGTTCTGCCTCCGACGGTGTTGGGGTTTTATATTTTGCTTGCTTTTAGTCCCAAATATCCCTTTGGGCATTTCTTAGAAGATACATTTGGAGTCAGGGTGGCTTTTAGTTTTGCTGGATTAGTCATTGGTTCAGTATTATTTAGTCTGCCTTTTATGGTGAACCCTATTAAAGCTGCATTTGAAAGTTTTCCAAGTTCATTGATTGAAGCTTCTTATGTATTAGGTAAATCTAGAAGGGAGACATTGCTTAAAGTGATCCTGCCTAATATTCAACCGGCAATTTGGGCGGGTATTGTTATGGCGTTTGCTCATACGATTGGTGAGTTTGGAGTAGTGCTTATGGTGGGGGGCAATATTCCAGATGAGACCAGGACAGCGTCGATTGCAATCTTTAGTGAGGTGGAAAGTTTGAATTATGATACCGCTGGGATGTATTCGCTCATTTTATTATTGTTGTCTTTTGCTATTCTTTATGTGTTTTATTATTTTAACCGAAAGCAGTTTAAGCTTTTCTAACTATGATTAAACTTTGCATCAAGAAAAAGATGAATACTCATCAAGGTCCAGGTTTGTTGAATGTTGATTTTAGTATCGACAAAGGAGAGTTTGTGACGCTCTTTGGCGGATCTGGTGCTGGTAAGACGACCATCTTACGAATCTTGGCAGGTTTAACTGATCCTGATGAAGGCTACGTTGAATTTGATGGAGAAGTTTGGTTTGATTCTTCTAAGGCCATTAATCTTCCTGTGCAAAAAAGAAGAGTGGGTTTTGTTTTTCAAGATTACAGTTTATTTCCTCATATGACAATTGGGGAGAATCTCTTTTTTGCCTTGCGTGATAAATCTCAGGAGCAAAGAATAGATGAGTGGCTTGAGATGATGGATTTGAAGGGATTAAGAAATCAAAAAGCCCATCAATTATCTGGAGGTCAAAAGCAGAGAGTAGCCTTAGCTAGAGCTTTGGTCAATGAGCCGCAAATGTTGCTTTTAGATGAACCTCTATCTGCACTAGACAGCGAACTGCGCTCAAGGCTCCAAGATGAAATTGTCCGTATCCATCAAAAAACCAACATCACAACCCTTCTAGTAAGCCACGACCTCCCAGAAGTCCGTAAACTCTCTGCCCGCATTTTTGTCATAGAAAACGGCCAAATCACCAAATCCGGCCACCCTAAAACCATATTTTCTTAAAAAATAGGGTCCACTCCCATTTTTTAATAAAATATGCAAAAAGGTGTCAGACACCTTTTTGGCTGCCTTGTGGCATTCATATTACATATATAGTAAACTTTCGATATGTTTAAGATTGTAAAGTTAAGAAGGGCTTTGTGCCTGGGGATTGTTTTTGCCTTTTTCCGCCAAAGGCG
>JBGAJA010000010.1:0-12726 GCA_044225175.1 Candidatus Omnitrophota bacterium
GGAGTATTTAACTACATCAAAGAAGATGTGGATAAGTACACGAAACAGGCTATTCCTAGAAAGTATTTTTCAGGTGGAGCCTCAAGTTATAGCCGTGGGTTTGGAGAAAATACTCCTATTCAAAGGTTCTCAAAAGACCATAGGCCTTCTAAATCCGATATCTCTTTTGATGCTGCCATGGCAGCTTCAGGAGTCGATTTAGCAAGTGTTAATCTAAAGATAAGTACAGATGCAGCTATGACAGAAGAAGGCCCAAAAGAGCAAGATCCTGTTGGCCCACAAGTTATTCGAGAAGGCAAAAAAGGGATTATTTTATTTAGTCAAAAAACAGGATGGTTTCAATTAGGACAATATAAATTCTTTTATAAAATTCAAAAACGAGGAGTATTAGCTTTATCCTGTCCAGAGCTCGCATGGAAGGACAATCTTAGCCCCAATAAAGAGTACCCTTTGGAATGGCCCACCCTTTCAGCTACATTACAAATCACTTATTCGGATACTTTAAAGAGTCGATTAATCATTGAAAATAAATCTAGTGATCCATTAATTGTTGATGATCAAGGAGTTAAAGAAGATACCACAGAGATTGTAGCCATTCATGGAATCAAAAAATTTATGATTACAGCTATTCGTCATTTAGATGAACCACCGTATGTTCATAGGGATGTCACGTCATCTTATTTCGGCGTGATTTATTCTGAGTTAAAATATAAAGGAAAGAACAATCTCAGAGATGGTTTTAGTCTAATGAGAGCATTAGAGAATATTACAGAAATTGTGGAAAGCTATCTCAAAGTCCAATCTAACAGCACTCCATCTAAATTTGTTATGGATTGGGTAGACTTTAACGCTCCACATTTTAAAACGGATATTCGTTTTAGGAAAGCAGCTGTAAAAGCAATCAATCTTTTTGAAGAGGCTGAATCAACAAGGGATAATCATAAGGAGGAAGATTCAGATACTTTACAACTAGATCCAAACAAAGAAAAACAACATCCCGAACTAGAGTTATTTAAGAGATCTTTGAATAATGTAATAGAATATGCACGAGCTAAGAAGAATACTGAGGAAGTTCTAAAGAGTAGACCGGAAATGAGAGCTATGAATGTGGGAGTCAACAAATCGGCAACCCTCTCTCTTAAAAATGAAGAGAACATTTTTTATTTAAACGGGAACAAGTATTCTTTCTTTGCCCATATGGATGACAAGAATTTCAGGATCGTACGCGAAGATAAAAATGGTCAAGAATCGACCGCTACATCTCGTAAGGGACAATTAAATGTGGATAGATATGCAATTCTCAGACTGACTCCTCAAGGGCGCTTAATTATTTTTAATAATAGTCCGGTTCCTTTAATTATTGCTACCTTGTATATACCCAATGTTAATGAGACTTTAGTTGAAGAACCCTTCACTCTTGACAAAGCACATGATCAAGTCGTTGAGTTTTTAAAGAAGGATCGAGGAAAAGAAATTTTGGAGAAGGCTTTAAAAAAGAAGTTGATTAGCGAAGACCATGTAAAGAGAACATTAATATTTTTTGTCATTGAACGATTCCTTGATTGGAATACAACGGATTTAAATTCAGAAAAAGTAAACGATATGCTTGATAATATTGTGGATCATGAAGAAGATTTTCAGTGGTTTGATAGGGTCACTCAGAGATTGAAACAATATAAAGAGCGCTATGAATTATTGGACGAAGATAACATGCCTATTGTCGATCATGAAGATTTGCAGCAAAAAGGAAAAAAGAGGTTGAACTCATGGATAGCAATAGCCACTCAAACAGCAAAGACTTATTTGATAGACCACAAATATATTCTCAACAAAGCTTCAGATGATTATGTCAGTGAGAGTGATGTTCTTCAAACACTCATGTTTATGGTTCTTGAACAATTTCTTAGGGAAAGACTCTTTAAATTATCTTCTGAAGATTCTCGAGAGGTGATAAATAAAATCTTAGATCATGTAGGTGATTTAAACTGGCAGGATCGTATACTTGAAAATTTGAGAAAATTATCCGAACAAAAACAAACTAGTGAGATTTCTGTGGATGCAACAGGTGATTCAGCAATGCAAACCAAGGATGTGGGAGGTATAGATTTAAATGGGAACCAGTTAGACTTGAGAATCAAACGTGATGGCAAAGGAATTGTCCTTCCCTTCTCAGAGCAAGACCTGGAACAATTAAATCATATGCAAGGGTTTACGCCAGAGATTTTGGAAATCAAGTCAGCAGTAGGTTTGCCTATATTTACGGAAATTCAATCGAGTGTAACACGTGCATAAAAAAACTTAACGGGCTTGCCCCTGGAAAAACTTGTCAGTATAATTACTATCATGCAAAAAATAGTTTTCACCCTTGTTTTTATCACTTTGCCCTTTGCAACAAACCTTTGGGCACAAACACAATCAACCCCCATTGATCGTACATCATCCTATTTACTCAATAACCCTGTCAGCCAGTCAAATTCCAATGTTGCCACATGGCAATTGACATTGGACGTCATTAAAAGCAAGGCCCAGGATTTATTGCAGAAGAATAGTGTTTTGATGGCAGAACGCGAATCATTATTAAAAGCCTATGACGATGAACAAGAAGCCATTCGAAATTTAAAGAAGAACAACGAAGAATCCAAGCAATTCTTAAAGCAAAGACATGGCAGGAGCGATGAGCAATTCAAAATTGATGAACTAGAAGCTCAAGTTAAGCAGAAAAAAGAGTCACTGAAAGAAGCCAAAGACATTCTGAACAGTTTAAAAGCTCAAGCTCAGGGAATTGATCAGAAAATCCAATTAAAGAAATTACAATTGTCAGATCTTCAAATACAACGCAATCAGGAAGATTTGAAAGTCAGCATGCAGGAAACACTGAAGGTGAAAGATGCCGCCAAGGATGATGATGAATTAAAGGCTTTAAAAGAAAAGTTAAAACAAAGTAACGATCAAGAAGAAGCGCTTGAAAAACAATTGCAATCTTCAAAAGAAGAGCAAGCCTTTAGGTCTAATATTCCAGCTGGAGTAAGTCATGAGCAAATCAATGATCTTCAGATTAAATTGGATAATCTCAAACAACAAAAAGAAGATTTACAAAAACGTTTGAATAATGATAATACCCAGGCCCATATGAAGCGATATCAAGATCTAATGACTCATAAAGAGGAGCTTGAAGAGAGAATCAAAGGTTTTGAAACAATTCTTAATCAATTGAGGTATGTTTCCAAAGAGAAAATAGTTGAGGATAGGGCAGATAAACAAATGCTCAAACAGATGTCTGCTTTGGATAATCAAAATGCTCAGTTACGTCAAAAAGTTCAAACATTTCAGGAGAATGTAAAATTGTTAAAGTTACAAGTTAAAAGGTTGGAGAGAAGAGCAGACAATCAAAAGAATGCGCCGAATATAAAATAGGAGTCATCTATGCGTAAAATAACTACTCAAACTGCCCCTGCTGTGAGGGCTTTGATAGAAGTATCAATCACTCCTCAAAAAGATGTGGGTTTTGATAATATAGCTCGAAGGATTTATGAATTTCCGGAGGTAAAAAGTTGTTATTTAGTTTCCGGCGGCTATGATCTTTTAGTTGTTGTGGAAGGTGGAAATATCCAGACCGTTGCAGATTTTGTGGCGGCCAAGCTTTCCTCAATGCCTAATGTTCGTCAGACTGCAACGCACTTTCTTTTAAAGAAGTACAAAGAAGAAGGTCATGTACTTAAACATTCCAAAGACGAAAAAAGACAAAATATTTCCTATTAGAAGGCAGAACCAATGAGAATTTCCAAAAAAGTTGAACAAATGGCCCCTTCAGGGATCCGGGCTTTCTTCGATTTAGTGCTTGGTATGAAAGATGTTATTTCCCTGGGGGTAGGAGAGCCTGATTTTGTTACCCCTTGGCATGTGCGTGAGCGTGCCATTCATTCATTAGAATCAGGATTTACCTCATATACCTCCAATAAGGGAATGATTGAACTTCGTCGTGAGATTACTCATTTTTTAAAGAATCGTCATGGGCTTTCTTATGATGCTGAAGAAGAGGTATTGATCACAATCGGGGTCAGTGAAGGCCTAGATTTGGCCATGAGAGCTTTACTTAATCCTGGTGAAAAGATCTTAATTCCAGAACCTTCCTATGTGGCTTATGCCCCTGTTGTGGAGCTTGCAGGCGGTAAGGCCGTTATTATATCAACGACACTTGAAAATGGTTTTAAGGTGACTCCTGCTCAGCTAGAGAAAGCCATCACTAAAGGTACCAAAGGATTATTGCTGGGGTACCCAGCTAATCCAACAGGCGCTTCTTATACCAAAAAGGAGCTGGAAGGCATTGCCAAAGTTGTTAAGAAACATAATTTAATTGTCATCAGCGATGAAATTTATGATGAATTAACATACGATTTTGATCATACGCCTATTGCCCGTTTGCCAGACATGAAAAACAGAGTGGTTTATCTAAATGGCTTTTCTAAAGCTTATGCTATGACTGGATTTCGCATTGGTTATGTATGTGGTCCTCGAGATATTGTAGGGGCTATGACAAAGATCCATCAATACACCATTTTGTGTGCTCCTATCACAGGTCAAATGGCTGCGATTGAAGCATTAAAAAGCGGCGGTAAAGACACTCAGCTTATGAAAAAAGAATATCACCGAAGACGTGATTTTATGGTTGAGAACCTAAACAAAATAGGTCTAGCTTGTCACATGCCTCAGGGAGCTTTCTATGTTTTTCCAAGCATTGAATCAACAGGTGAGTCATCCATGGATTTTGCTAAAAACCTTTTGAAGGAGCAAAAGGTAGCGTTGGTGCCAGGAGTTGCTTTTGGTCGCTGCTGTAAAAACCATGTACGTATTTCTTATGCGTCTAGTTTTGAAAATTTACAAGAAGCCATTAAACGAATTGAAAAATATCTGCACAGAAAGTAGAAGGAGCGAAACGTGAGAAAAGAACATACTCCTAAAGTTGCGAAGAAAAAAGATGATATCGAATTTGAGATTGATTTCTTTGAAAACATTCTTAAAAACACGCCTAATTTCATCGAAGCTCTCGTTGCAGTTGGAGATCTCTATACAAAAGCCGGATTTTGGCAAAAAGGTCTAGAGGTTGATCTCAAACTAACACAATTACGTCCTAATGATGCCATTGTGTTTTATAATTTGGCTTGTTCGTATGCTCTTTTAAACCAAACGCGCCTTGCATTGTCAGCCCTCTCAAAGGCTATTGACTTTGGATACAATGATTTTCAACATTTACGGGAAGATCCTGATTTAGAGAATCTGCTCAAAGATGAGCACGTCAAGGAATTCTTGGCTCGTGTTGAGAAACGAAGAAAGACATCCAAGAAGTCTTAAGGCACAAATCCCCAGATCTGCGTTGATAGCATCAGAATGAATAAAAAGCACATTCTAATACTTCTTTTTGTTGGACTTTTGACCTATATTAATGTGTTATTTAATGATTTTGTTGGGGATGATAATCTTTTATTTATCAACAATACGTTCTATTCTTCTTGGAAAAACCTTCCCCGTCTTTTTCAAACAGACAGTATTGTAACCAGTAGAAATAATCTTTTTAATTCTACAGATCCAGACAAAGGATCAATCAATCCTTCTTTTCGTGTGATGGATAAGATATTGTTTTTTGTTGAATATGGTTTATGGGGAAAAAACCCCATGGGATATCATGCCGTGAGTGTTTCCATCCACCTGGTCAATGTCCTCGTCCTTTATTTGCTTTTGAGTCAATTATTTTCCTCGTGGATAAGTCTATTGGCGGCTTTGCTTTTTTGTGTTCATCCGATCGTTTGCGAAACAGTGGATACGATCAGTTACAGAGGTGATTTATTAGCTGTATTTTTTGTTTTGATGGCTTTTTATTGCTGGGTAAAATTTTCAAAGAGTTTTAAAAATAAAATATATTATTTTTGTTCAATTCTATTTTGTTTTTTGGCTTTCTTGACTAAAGAATCAACAGCCACACTTCCCTTAATGATCTTATGGTATCAGTGGTTATTTAGCAAAGAGACCATTCGAAAGAGATACGTCAGTGGTTATTGGTTTATTTTATGCATATATCTTTTTATTTATTTTTTCAAATTCCCTCATTCAATTCTGCTTAACGAATCCACCAGCTTGTTCGAACAACTATTACTAATGATTCAGTCCCTTCTCGAATACATAAAATCTTTCTTTTTGCCCTTTAGCGTTCATCCTTTGCCGCCCGGGCATGTGCAAATACTTAAGAATATCGATTATATGAGAGTCTTAGGGTATGGCATTGGGACTGTCATGCTTCTGGGGCTCATGTTAGATAAATCAGCCCGTGATAAAAGGGTGGTTTTGTTTTTAGGATGGTTTGCCATATTTTATATTCCTATTTCAGGATTGTTTCCTTTAAACAATGTGATGACATACCGTTTCATTTATTTGCCTGTCATTGGATTGTGTGTGTTTTCTGCTTTTGTAATGGAAGTGATCTTAAAAAGATTTTTGCCTTCCAAATCATCATGTATCATTATCTGGTCAGCCCTTTTGCTTGTCTTTGCTATTTATACAATTGAATTAAATTTTATTTTTAAGAAAGATATTTCTATTACTTCATCCTGGATAGACAATTATCCAAAGAATCAATATGGTTATCTTTATTTGGGCGATGAATATTACAAATTAAACCGACTTGATAAAGCGCAAGAAGTTTTAGAACAAGGATTGAAACGCAATGTCATAAGTTTAGAAGCAAAGAAACGTCTGGTATTTTTTTATGTGATGGACCAAAAATTGGATCAAGCAGAAAGAGTATTAAAGACTATCATTGAAAAACATCCATTTGACGAAGAATCGTATCGTAATTTAGCAGCGGTATATAAAATGGAAGGCAAAATTAAAGAATTCCTTCAAATTAAAGATACAATTGAACGATCTTTTCTTAAATAGAGAGGTGCTGTGATGAAGCATTTTCGAGAAGAATTATGGTTTCATACTAAGACACGACGAGAATACATTAATATTACTGATCAAGTACAGGCTGCTATCAATCAAAGCGGGATTAAAGAAGGTCTATGTTTAGTGAATGCCATGCATATTTCTGCCAGTGTTTATATCAATGATGATGAAAGTGGTCTTTTACATGATTATGACAAGTGGCTTGAGAAATTAGCTCCTCATGAACCTGTCAGCCAGTATCGTCACAATGACACAGGAGAAGATAATGCTGATGCCCATTTGAAACGTCAAATTATGGGACGAGAAGTGACCGTGGCTATCACCAAAGGCAAATTGGATTTTGGTCCTTGGGAACAAATTTTCTATGGAGAATTTGATGGAAAGCGCGACAAAAGGGTATTAATCAAAATTATTGGTGAATAAAGTATTGTCACAAAGGAAAGGGGTAAATAATGAGTCTTGTCGTATTAGGTACTGTTGCTTTAGATCATGTCAAAACACCAGAGGGAACAAAAAAAGATATGCTTGGTGGATCAGCAGCGCACTTCGCTATGTCTGCGCGTCTTTTTACCAAGGTGCATATGGTGGCTGTGGTTGGCCAGGATTTTCCTCAGAATCATTTGAACTTTCTAAAACAAAAAGGAATAGATCTGACTTCTTTAAAGGTAAATTCAGGAAAGACTTTTCGTTGGAGTGGAGAATACAAAGAAGAAGATCTCAACACGGCCTTGACACATGCAACGGAACTAGGTGTTTTACAAAGCTATTTGCCCGAAATAGCTGACCATCAAAAGCATTTGCCTAACATCTTTCTAGCCAACTTTGACCCTGACTTACAAATGAAATTGCTCGAGCATGTCAAAAAGCCCCAGCTTATTGGTTTAGACAGTATGAATTTATGGATTAACATCAAGCTCAATTCCCTTAAGAAGCTTATGAAGAAAGTAGATTTATTTGTAGCTAATGATGCAGAGGCCCGGGCTTTAACCGGAGAGAAGAATTTGATTATGGCAGCCAAGGCTATGCGCAAGATGGGGCCTAAATTTATAGTCCTTAAAAAAGGAGAGCATGGTGTTCTTTTTTATAGCGATAAATTCATGTTTTCATTTCCTGCTTATCCTGTAGAGAAGGTTTTAGATCCAACAGGCGCAGGAGATACCTTTGCAGGTGCTTTGATGGGATATTTAAGTAAAGCTGGCCGCGTCGATGAAAAGACTTTGCGTAAAGCTCTCCTTTATGCTACAACGGTAGCCTCTTTCAACGTCCAAGGATTCGGAATGGAAAAAACCGCACATTTAACAATGCGTGAAGTTGAAGCTCGATTGAAGTCGCTTGTAAAATTCATGTCGGTTGTTTAATTTAAGGAATATGAATTTATGAACTGGGAAACAATTGGTTTTTGGGCTGGAATTTCATTGCCCCTGTGGGATTTGCCATTAATTATAAGAATCATTAAACGTAAAAGTTCTTCTGATATTTCTTTAACATGGATTTGGGGATTATGGGGGGCTTCTGTCCTTATGGCCCCCAGTGCATTTGCTGTAGGTAATAAATTAGCGATTGGATTTAACATAGTTAATGTCATTATGCTTAGTGTTGTATTAGTCATTGTGATGAAATATCATCGAGGTCTATAATGGAAATACTTCAGAAAATTGGATTAGTTGCTGGAATTGTCATGCCGTTGTTTAATATTCCTCTTATTGTTCGAATCATCAAAAGAAAGTCTTCAGAAGACATTTCTCTCAGCTGGGTCTTAGGAGTTTGGAGCTGCTGCATTTTAATGGCGCCTTCAGGGTTTACATCGACAGATATTGTATGGCGTTGTTTTAATATTGTTAACTTAGTTTTATTTACAGGCGTTGTCATTGCAGTATTTAAGTACAGAAAAGGAAAATAATGGCTCCCAAAAGAAAAGTCCAAGAGATTAAAAGAAAACCCCAGGAAAAAGACGCAATTCTCAAATGTGGAACGGTCGCCATTATTGGACGGCCTAATGTAGGAAAGTCCACCTTGTTAAATGCTATTCTTGGAGAGAAGGTTTCTATTGTTTCCAATGTTCCTCAAACAACCCGTCAGCAAATCCGAGGTATTCATACCGATGATCGTGGGCAAATTATCTTTATTGATACTCCAGGTTTTCATATTGGAGGTGATTCTTTAGATAAATACATGAGCCGTGCAGTTAGCGGTGCGGTCAATGATGTGGAATTAATTGTTCATTTGATTGATGCGAATGATCACGTAGGAACAGAAGAGAGACAAATTGTTACTCAATTAAAAAGAGCTGGTAAAAAGATGATTATCGGCCTTAATAAGGTGGATGTGTCTAAAGGGAAATATATACCTGAATACATTAAACTTTTTGAAGAAATGTATGCTAAACCCATTCATGAGATTGAAAATATCATTCTATTTCCGATGTCTGCTTTGGTAGGTACTAATGTCAAAAAGCTACTAGATTTAATCTTTGAACAATTACCCCAAGGCCCATTACTGTATCCTGAAGATGTCATTACAGATTTGCCTCAACGTACAGCGATGTCTGATTTGATCCGTGAGAAACTTTTCTTAATTATGAAAGAAGAAGTTCCTCATAGTCTGGCTGTCATCATTGAACGTGTAGCTCCTATCAAAGGAAAGACATTGCACATTCGTGCCCTTATTTTAGTTGAACGGGACTCTCAAAAAGAGATTGTCATTGGAAAAGGCGGAGATATTTTAAAGAAGGTTGGAACTGAGGCGCGTAAAGATTTGGAAGAATTGGTTGGCCAAAAAGTCTTCCTAGAACTTTTCGTCAAAACACAAACCAATTGGCGAGTCGACCAAGACATCCTCGAAGAAATGGGTTATATTTTCTAAATCATGCTCAATAATAAGCAAATAGAAGATGTGATCAAGCAGTTGAAAGTTGCTATGAGGGATTTGCCGGATCCGTCGGTGACATTAGTTGGAAAGAAGTATAAAAGTCCTTTTCTTGTTTTAGTATCCTGTCTCTTAAGCCTACGTACCAAAGATGAAACTACTCTTCCTGCCAGTGAACGATTGTTTGCTAAGGCTGACACTATTGAAGGCATTCTTAGATTATCCACCAAAGACATTGAACAATTAATCTATCCAGTGGGATTTTATAAGACAAAAGCTCGCACTCTTCATGGCATTTGTCAGGACCTTTTACATCGTTTCAATGGCCAAGTTCCAGATACAATTGACGAACTCTTAACGCTTAAAGGTGTAGGAAGAAAGACTGCAAACTTAGTCATGACGGAAGGTTTTGGAAAGCTTGGGGTTTGTGTGGATACGCATGTGCATCGCATATCCAATCGTTTGGGGTATGTCAAAACATCGACCCCTCACGACACAGAGTTTGAATTGCGTAAAAAGCTGCCTTCTGAATATTGGATTGAGTATAATGCCTTATTAGTGACATGGGGGCAGAATATTTGCAGACCGATCTCGCCTTTGTGTTCTAAATGCCCGGTGAATCGAATTTGTGAACGAAATGGGGTAGAGATTAGCAGATAATTTAAGTGCTTATTTATGAAATTATTCATTAACTTCTCAGAGATTTTAGGTTTAGATGTGCTCGACAGCAAAGGCCAGTGGCTTGGGCTTTTGCATGATATTGCCATGAATCCTCAGGGGGATATTTTTCCAAAAGCAACGCAGCTCATCATCAAGAAAGGTTCTTTAAACACTCGAGAGTATGCTGTCGTTAATTGGGAGAACATAGCCTACATTGAAGAAGATGTTCGGCTCAAACCAGAGGGGTCTGATATTGAGTTTCAGAAAAAATTGATCCGCTGCGATTTCTCTCTTAAAAGAGATGTATTAGACCAGCAAATTGTGGACACGGACAATCAAAAGGTAGAAAGAGTCAATGACATTCATCTTTTGCGGGTGGAGCATCAGCTCTATGCAGCACACGTGGATGTAGGTCTTCGTGCTTTAGTCCGACGGCTTGAGTGGACATTTGTTGTGGATCCGATAGTCAAAGCTGTTAATCCTAAGGCTAAATACCTAACTGACGAAGAATTAGTACCCTGGAAGAATACACAAGTACTGCCTAAGCTTGGAAGACTCAAGAATGTTGTTCGCTTAGATGCCAGCCGTAATAAACTTTCCAGTATTCCTTCCGCTGCACTAGCCGATATCATGCAGGATTTAGATATGTATGCAAGAGCTTCCATGTTTAAGTCTTTAGAAGGAAGTATGCAAATTAAAGTTTTTGCTGACATGTCCTTAACTTCGAAGCACGAATTAATGGAGCACCTTGAAGACCCGGAAACAGCTCAGCTTATTGGAGCTATCCCAGCGGACGAAGCGACTGATCTTCTTTTATCATTACCTCGGGAAAACACTCAACAATTGATGCGCTTAATGGAAACGGAAACGAGTAAGAAGCTAAAAAAACTTTTGGGATTTGAATCGGATTCTGCTGGCGGATTAATGACGATGGAATATCTTTCTTTGAAACAGGATGCAACCGTAGCGGATGCGTGGGCTAAAGTCAAAGAGAATGCTAATGCTCCAATCAACGCTTACTTCATCTATATTGTGGATGAAAATCAGAAATATTTGGGTACAACTTCTGTGAGGAGGTTTGTTAATGAAGATCCCTCAATGCCTTTAATTAAGACCTGTCACAAAGAAAATGCCTATGTTTATACGGATGATGGCATGGAACAAGTAGCCATTCTTTTGGAACGCTATAAGTTTTCATCCATCCCTGTTCTTAATCACGATGATATTTTGCAGGGAGTCATCACCATAGATGACGTTTTAGAAGAATTAATCTCTGTTGCCTGGACTAAATACAAAGAAAAGCTTTAAAATCCTCCCTTAGCTGCCTTTTTTCCAATCATAAGAAAAATTTGCATATTTAAGAAGTTATGGCATACTTTCATCATCCTTGAAATAAAGAATTTCTCCGAACCCATAGGGGTTTAATATCTTTTGCTCTAACTTAAGGAAATAATGTTTAAACGTCTCATTTCTTCTATTATCTGCCTTTGTTTTATTTCGACCAATTTCCATGTTTCCTATGCGCGGGTAGAGACGCAACCTGCCTCGCCGGCAGGCGGGGATCTTGCATCTCTACGATTACCAGACCCCGGAACCATGGTAGGCCTCTCAGCAGCTTTTACACCTTTGTCCTTAAAAGGCCTAGTAATTAACCCCAAAAAGCCTTTAGAATTTCAATTCATTGTGGATACGGGTACAAATCATACCCCCCCAGATATTCAATCCGAATCCACCAAATTAATCAAATACTTCCTAGCCGGCCTAACGATTCCTGAAGGAGACCTGTGGGTGAATTTAAGTCCCTATGAGAAAGACAGAATCACGCCTACAGCCTTAGGGGAGACCGAACTAGGACGAGATCTCCTGGCCCAAGACTATATCCTCAAACAATTAACTGCCTCTTTGATCTATCCTGAGCGTGACCTAGGTAAGGAGTTCTGGAGCCGGGTGTACCAACAGGCAAAAGAGAAGTTTGGGACAGCAAACGTTCCAGTTAACACCTTTAACAAAGTATGGATATTGCCGGATGAGGCCCAGGTATTTGAGAATAAAGGTGCTGTGTATGTGACGAAATCGACGTTGAAGGTGATGTTGGATGAGGATTACCTGGCGATGAATAAATATAATGTAGGGGTGGGTTCCAAACCCACCCACATGAGGGCAGGCCTGCCTGCCGGACAGGCAGGTTTAGAACCTGCCCCTACGGATTCAAATTATATCGGATCCAAAATCATCCGTGATATCGTCATTCCCGAAATCACC